>NZ_CP049258.1:5950022-6567168 GCF_011046735.1 Nordella sp. HKS 07
CCGGCAGCAAGGAGGCGGGCGTCAATCAGAATTTCGACCGCGCCAACCGCATCTACCGCCTGGCGGCAACATATGGTCATCCCGCCTCGCAATATGCGTTGGGCATGATGGCGCTGCGTGGCCAGGGCATGCGCAAGCAGCCTGAGCAGGGCTTACGCTGGCTGTTAGCGGCGGCCAAGAAGCGCTATGCGCCTGCCGAAGCCGCCCTCGGTGATCTCTACTGGACTGGCGAGGTGGTGAACCGCGACCGTACCCGCGCCATCATGTGGTACCTGCTCGCCCGCTCGACCACCCGCCCGGGCGAGGCGCCTGGCATCTACGACCAGCTCGACAAGATGCTGGCCGAGACGAGCGAAGCCGAACGACTGGAGGCGGAAGCGCGCGCCACCGTCTGGGCCGACCAGTATCCGGCGGACGACGAGGCCAACCAGACCCCCGAATAGGTCAGCCCGGGCTTATACGCGGAGCCGGGCGGTCGCGGGTGTGCGATCGAGTCGCCACTTCATGCCGCCAGCTGCAGGACGACCGGCACGTGATCGGACGGCTTCTCCCAGGCGCGCACATGCTTGTCGATGCGCGTCGACTGCAGGCGGTCGGCGGCTTGCGGCGACAGCAGCAGGTGGTCGATGCGGATACCATTGTTCTTCTGCCAGGCGCCGGCCTGATAGTCCCAGAACGTGTAGAGGCCGGGTTCCGGATCGAGGGTGCGCACCGCTTCCGTCAGGCCGAGATTGATCAGCTCCCGGAATTTCGCGCGCGTCGGCGGCAGGAAAAGCGCGTCGTTCACCCACTCCGCTGGATTCTTGGCGTCGATCGCCTGCGGGATGACATTGTAGTCACCGGCCAGAACGAAAGGCTCCTCATAGGCGAGGAGACCACGTGCGTGGGCGATGAGGCGGTCCATCCAGCCGAGCTTGTAGGCATATTTCTCGCTGGCTACCGGATTGCCGTTGGGCAGGTAGATCGAGGCGATGCGGATGCCCGAGATCACGGCTTCAACATAACGGGCCTGTTCGTCGCCGTCATCGCCGGGAAGCCGTATATTGACCTCGTCGAAGGGGAGCTTCGACAGGATGGCCACGCCATTATAGGTCTTCTGGCCATGGACGGCGAGATTGTATCCCAATTCCTCGAAGACCTGCCGCGGAAAGGCCATGTCCTCGCATTTGAGTTCCTGAAAGCACACGACGTCGGGCGAGGCCTCCTTGAGCCAGGCGGTGACCGTGTCGAGTCGGGCTTTGACGCTGTTGACGTTCCAGGTTGCGATCAGCATGGGGAGCACTCGAAAGATGAAGAACCGGGCGATGTTTGCAAAGTATCGAGCACCTGCGCAAGCACGGATGTGGCTTGCGCAGGTTCACTGCTGACAATTGCGCGCGATGCGCTGGATTGACTCAATCCAAACTCATCGTGATCCAGAGCATCGGCCCGAGAAGTGCGTGCGGTTATCGGATAAGCCGATGCACAAAATCAACGAGATAGAGCGCCGGGGTAATTCCATGAGAACGCCCGGCGCTCTATCGCGGCGTTACCTCGTGCAGACGAGCAGGGCGCCGACGCGGGCCGCGATCTCGGCCAGCCGCTTGCCGCCCGAGGCGTCCATGCACCAGACGAAGTGATCTTCGTAATTGGTGTGCCAGCGCGGACCTGAGAACCCGCAACCCTCGCTGAGATTGGTGCGCTGCTGCTCGATGGAGAGGTTTGAATAGCGCCGGCATTCCTGCGCCTTGTCCGGCTTGGCGGCGCATAGGTTGAGCAGGTCCTGGCGTTTTGCATCCTCGCGCACACGCGCCTGTTGCGGCGCCGACTGGCACCATGAGTAATGCGTGTCGAAATCGGGCCGCCAGCGCGGGCCCTCGAAACCGCAGCGCAGGGCGCGGTTACGCTGCGCCTGGCGCACCGCGCGGTTGGCGAAGTCGACGCAGCCCGCATCGTCCTCCCCACCGCCGCCGGCATCGGCGCGGCAGCGCTCGAGGCTCGCTTCGCGGGCGCGCAGCTCCGCCTCGCGGTCGGCGCGCCGCGCCGTCATGCACCATTCGTAATGGGCAGCACTGCTCGCCTGCCAGCGCGCGCCGCCGAAGCCGCAGCCCAGCCGGCTTGCCTCGCGGATCTGCGCCATGCTGAGGCGCGAATAGTCTCTGCAGGCCTCGGCGCGATCACCCTCGCTGTCGCCCGAGCGGCAGCGCCTGAGCTCTTCCGCGCGTCCGCGCGATTCAGCCTCACGCTCGGAGCGCCTGGCGCTCATGCACCAATTGTAATGGACATTGTAGCCGCCCTGCCAGCGCGCCCCGGTGAAGCGGCAATCGCGGCGTTTGGCATCGGCGATCTGGGACACCGCCTCCTCGGCATAATCGCGGCAGGCTTCGGCGCGGTCGCCGCCGTCATTGCCGGCCCGGCAGGAGCGCAGATCCTGCGCCCGGGCGGTCCGTTCGGCCCGCACTTGCTCGCGGGTGGCGCCGAGGCACCAGTTGTAGTGCTCGCCATAGCGCTGCGACCAGCGGGCGCCCGTATATCCGCAGCCGAGATCACGGGCCTCGCGCGCGCCCGTCACCGCCTCCTCGGCATAGTCGCGGCATTCGTCCTCGCGTCCGCCTCCGCCACCACCACCGGAGGATCGGCACTCGGCCAGCTTATTGATCCGGTTGCGATCTTCACGCTCGCGGTCGGCTCTGCTGGCGCTCATGCACCAGTTGAAATGCTCATCGCGGTTCGACTGCCAGGATGAGCCGGTGAAGTTGCAGCGCAGACGGAGATTCTCGTCATTCTGTTGCACCGCGCGCACAGAATAGTCGCGGCAGATATCCTCGCGGTCGGACGTGTCGGCGACCTTTTCGCCTGACACGCAACAATTATTGGCGACCTTGGCTGGCGCGGGGGACTTGAGATAGCAGCGCGCCTGTGGTCCCTGGACACCCGGATTGACATAGGTCCATGCCTTGCACGAGGCGTTTTTCTCACATGCCTGCCGGCAGAGATTGAAGTCGGGAGCGCGCAGATCCAAGTCGCGTATGTCGTTTCCGGGCCGGTCGGTGTTCCATTCCTGCGCTTGCGCGGCCAGGGTCGTCAGAAACAGGATGCCGAACAGGACGACGATGCGGTGCAGGATGATGGACACGATTCCCCCCCAATGGCGACTCACTTGCGAAGCTATCACAGCTGCGTGATCGCCAAACAAGAGGGCGCGCTTGTTACAGTTTAGGATTTGCGCGGCGCGTGTCGCCGAGATGCAACCCCAGGGGGAGTTCTCTAGCCGATGCTCGCCTGGGTGAGGTGTTCGATCTCTGCCGCGGTCAGTTGGAGTTCCGCCGCCTTGATCAGGTCCCGTAGCTGTTCGACGCTCGTGGCGCTGGCGATGGGGGCGACAAGGCTCGGCCGGGCGATCAGCCAGGCGATGGCGACCTGTGCCGGCGTGGCGCTCCGGCTCTTCGCCACCGCATCGAGCGCGGCCAGGATACGCAAGCCCCGGTCATTGAGATAGGCGTCCATCCCCTCGCCGCGCGCGGCGCTTTTCGAGAAGTCGGCGCGGCTGCGGTATTTGCCGGACAGAAAACCCTTGGCGAGCGAGAAATAGCTGGTCACGCCGATCTCATTCTCGCGGCAGAAGGCTTCGAGCTCGGCTTCGTAGCCCGAGCGGTCATAGAGATTGTAGTGGGTCTGCAGATTCTCGAAGCGCGGCCAGCCATGCCGGGCGCTGATGGCAAGCATCTTGCGCATCGTTTCGGCGCTGTGGTTCGAATTGCCGATCACCCGCACCTTTCCGGCCTTGACCAGATCGGCATAGGCGCCGAGCGTGTCTTCCGGATCGGCTTCGGGATCCTCCCAATGGGAGAGATAGAGATCGATATAGTCGGTCTGGAGGCGTCCGAGCGAGGCCTCAACCGCGCTTTTGATATAACGGCTCGACAGGCCCTTCCGACCGGGGCCCATCTCGGAGCCGACCTTGGTGGTGACCACGATGTCGGCACGATTGCCGCGAGCCTTCATCCATTTGCCGATGATGGTTTCGGATTCACCCCCGTGATGGCCGGGAACCCAGGTCGAATAGACATCCGCCGTGTCGATCAGATTGAAGCCCTGGGCCGCGAAGGCGTCGAGAACGGCGAAAGAGGCCTTTTCGTCGGCGCTCCAGCCGAAGACATTGCCGCCAAGGCCCAGCGGCGCAACCGCCAGATCCGAGCGTCCAATCTTGCGTTTCTGCATGGTCAGATGGAGAAGCTGGTGCCGCAGCCGCACGACATGGTGGCCTGCGGGTTGTTGACCTTGAAGCTGCGTCCGATCAGGTCGTCGACGAAATCGATCTCGGACCCGGTAATATAGACGAGCGAGACGGAATCGATCAGAACGGTGGCGCCGTCCTTCTCGATGACCAGATCATCATCGGCGCGTTGGGAGTCGAGCTTGAAATCATATTGGAAGCCGGAACAGCCGCCGCCTTCGACCGCGACGCGCAAGCCTGCGGAGCCGGGATGGGCGGCCATGATATCCTTGATGCGGCTCGCCGCCGCGGAAGTTATCGAAACCGTATCCGTCATGGTCACATATGTCGTGCGCCCGGGCGCGCTTGTCAACGGGGGGGCTTGAGAGAGATGCGGGCTCCCTATGCGTCGGATCCGGGCAGGAGCCGGGGCCGGCTGACGCCGGAACCCGATGCGCCGCCGCGCACGCCCTTCGAGCGCGACCGCGACCGCATCATCCATTCTTCGGCTTTCCGTCGCCTCAAGCACAAGACCCAGGTCTTCGTCTATCACGAGGGCGATCACTATCGCACGCGGCTGACCCATTCGATCGAGGTCGCCCAGATCGCCCGCTCGATCGCCCGGGTGCTGCGGCTCGACGAGGATCTGACCGAAGCCCTGGCGCTAGCGCATGACCTCGGCCATACGCCCTTCGGGCATGCCGGCGAGCGCGAGCTCGACCGGCTGATGCGTGACCATGGCGGCTTCGACCACAATGCTCAGAGTCTGCGCATCGTTACCAGGCTGGAGCGCCGCTATGCCGCCTTTGACGGCCTGAACCTCACCTGGGAAACGCTGGAAGGCCTGGTCAAGCACAACGGGCCGCTGATCGATGGCGAGGGCCATGCGCTGGGCCACTACCGCGAAACCGGGCTGCCGGCCGCCATCATCGACTATGCCGAGGCGCATGATCTCCTGCTGGCCTCCTTCGCTTCCGCCGAGGCCCAGGCCGCGGCGATCGCCGATGACATCGCCTATAACGCCCATGACATCGATGACGGCCTGCGCGCCGGCCTGTTCGACGTCATCGATCTGGGCGACGACCCCTTGGTCGGCGCCGCTCTGGCCCAGGTGCTGAAGGCCTATCCCAAGCTCGAGCGCCCGCGCATGATCCATGAGACGGTGCGCCGGCTGATCTCGGCGATGGTCAGCGACGTGCTCGCCGAAAGCAACAGGCGATTGGATGCCTTCAAGCCGACCTCGGTCGAGGAGGTCAGAGGCTTGCGCGCGCCAGTGATCGCTTTCGGCGCCCAGATGAGAGAAAAGAACCGCGTGCTGCAGAGCTTCCTGTCGCACCGCATGTATCGCCATGAACGGGTTATCGCCATCATGGAGCGGGCGCAACGTGTGATCCGCGACCTCTTCGAAGCCTATATGAACGACCACAAGCTGATGCCGCCCGACTGGCGCGAGGATTCCTTCACCGACGACCGCAGCGGCTTCGCCCGTCAGGTCTGCGATTTCATCGCCGGCATGACCGACCGCTACGCCCTCGACCAGCACAAGAAACTGTTCGATCTCGACCCGCTATTCCGCTAATCTGGCTTCGCGTGGGGAGCGCGGAGGATGGCATGGCCGATATCGTCCTCATCAATCCGAAATTCGAGATCTCCTTCTGGGGCCTGGAGCATGCGTTGCCGCTTTTGGGCAAGCGCGCCAACATGCCGGTGGCGGCGCTGCCGCTGATCGCCGCCCTTACGCCGGAGCCGCATCGCATCACGCTGATCGATGAAAATGTCGAGGCAATCGATTTCGATCTTTGCGCCAGGGCCGACATCGTCGCCTTGACCGGCATGATCGTGCAGCGCCATCGCATGCGCGAGATCCTCGCCGAGTTGAAGCGCCGCAAGGTCTTCACGGTGGTGGGCGGCCCGTGGATATCGGTGAAGGAGGACTACTTCGGCGATCTCGCCGACGTGATCTTCGTCGGCGAGGCGGAGGAAACCTGGCCGCAGTTCCTCGCCGACTGGCAGGCGGGCAGCGCGCAGAAGCGCTACGAGCAGGCGGACAAGACCGATATCACCAGGATACCGCTGCCGCGCCTCGACCTGCTCAAGATGAACCGCTACGCCTTCGGCTCCGTGCAATTCTCGCGCGGCTGTCCTTTCACGTGCGAGTTCTGCGATATCATCGTGATCTTCGGGCGCCGGCCGCGTCTCAAGACATCCGAACAGGTCCTGGCCGAGCTCGATCAGCTGCGGGCCCAGAAGCTGTCACTTGTCTTCATTGTCGACGACAATCTCATCGGCAACAAAAAGGCGATCAAGGACGTCCTGCGCAGCGTCATCGACTGGCAGCGCCGCAACGCCTATCCGCTGTTGTTCTTCACCGAGGCCTCGATCGACCTCGCCGATGATGATGAACTGATGCAGCTCATGGTCGAAGCCAATATCGGCGCCGTCTTTGTCGGCATCGAAACTCCGAACGAGGAAGCGTTGATAGAGGCAAAGAAGCTGCAGAACCTGCGCAAGGGAGGAAGTCTCGTCGACAAGGTGCGCCGCATCCAGGATCGCGGGATGGAGGTCTGGGCCGGTATGATCCTCGGCTTCGACCATGACGACGAACACATATTCGCCGCCCAGGAGCGCTTCCTGCGCGAGGCGCGCATCTCGACGGCGATGGTGGGCATGCTGTCGGCTATTCCGCGCACGCCGCTCTATGACCGGCTCAAGGCGGCCGGCCGCCTCGATGAGGATGACGACCCGGCCCACGGCACCAATGTGCTTCCCGTCGGGATGAGCCGCGAGGCGCTCAGCCGGGGCTATGTCCAGCTGATGACCGGACTTTATGAGACCAAAGCCTATTTTGATCGTGTCGACGATCTTTATCGCGACGGCGGCATCGTCATCGACCGGGCGTGGAAAGACTTTGCGTCGGACCACCCATGGACGCACCGCAAACATGAGTTGCGCCTTTGGGTCGAATCGATCGGCCTAATGCTCAGGGTTCTCGCCAAGGTGCCGGACAGGGGCCTTCGGCAAGTCTACCGCCGGCGCTTCTGGTCCTTCCTCAAGGCGCGGCCGGAACCGTCGCTGTTGCGGATCTACGCGCTCAAATGCGTCATTCATTGGCACATGCACAAATTCATCCGCAGACTGGCGGCCACCGAAAAACCGCTGGTCAACACGTACTGATCAGGATGACCGAATCTCCGGGTAGCGCGCCAATGCGCGCAGTATGCGGTCCGAGGCCGGTGTGGATAACGCGGCCGGTGAAAGCGCCGGCTCAGGTCGCGAAAGCGGTATCCGCGGTGGCGCCGTCGGGGGTGAAGGCGAAGTGACCAAACGAATGACAAAGCGCCGGAATCATTGCGCTTAATGGACTGATATTCGGGCCTTTGAGCGGTCACGTTGCTCGGTAATCGGACTTGGAATACGCGTCCTTGATCGCGGGTGACCGGACGTTATCCGTCCCGCCGATCGATCCTACCGTTTGACGCACCGAGTGGCATCCGGTAGGGCAGAGCCGGACAGAAAGCCTTGATCAGTCCTGAGTTAAATGAACCTCTTCGCCCATTTCCAGCACATCGTCCGCGCCGAGATCGACGCCTTGGCACGGCAAGGCAAGCTGCCCGACGGCCTCGACCTGAGCCGTGTGATGGTCGAGCCGCCGCGCGATTCGGCGCATGGCGACCTTGCCACGAATGCGGCGATGGTGCTGGCCAAGCCGGCCGGCATGCCGCCGCGGGCCATCGCGCAGTTCGTGGCCGAGCGACTGGCCGCCGACCCCGATATCGAGTCCGCCGACATTGCCGGCCCGGGCTTTATCAATATGAGGCTCAAAGCTTCCTTCTGGCCGAAACTGCTCCGCGCGGCTTTGGGGCAGGGTGACAAATACGGCCATTCGACACTTGGCGCGGGCGAGAAGGTGAATGTCGAATATGTTTCGGCCAATCCGACTGGGCCCCTGCATGTCGGCCATTGCCGGGGCGCCGTCTTCGGCGACGCGCTGGCCGAACTGCTGAGCCGTGCGGGCTATGCCGTCGCTCGCGAATACTATGTCAATGACGCCGGCGGGCAGGTCGATGTGCTGGCCCGCTCGGCCTATCTGCGCTACCGCGAAGCGCTGGGTGAGGACATCGGCGAGATTCCGGGGGGCTGTATCCCGGCGACTACTTGAAGCCGGTGGGTCAGGCGCTCGCCTACGATCATGACAAGGCGCTGCTCGACATGCCCGAGGAAGCGTGGCTGCCCATCGTGCGCGACAGGGCGCTAGCCATGATGATGGAGCTCATTCGGGCGGATCTGGCGACGCTCAATATCCGCCAGGAGGTCTTCGTCTCCGAGAAATCGCTCCATACATCGGGCGAAGTTGACCGCACGGTCGAGGATTTGCGGGCACGCGATCTCATCTATGAAGGCCGCCTGCCGCCGCCGAAGGGCGAGTTGCCGGAGGACTGGGAGGATCGCGAGCAGACGCTGTTCCGCGCCACCCAATTTGGCGACGATATCGATCGGCCGCTGATCAAGTCGGATGGCACCTATACCTATTTCGCCTCCGACATCGCCTATTCGCGCCACAAGATCCTGCGCGGCTTCACCGAACTGGTCTATGTGCTGGGCGCAGACCATGCCGGCTATGTCAAACGGCTCGAGGCGATAGGCGCGGCCAATGCCGGCAACCGCAAGGTGAGCGTCGTCGTCCGGCTGTGTCAGCTGGTGAAGCTGTTCCGGGATGGCGAGCCGGTACGCATGTCGAAGCGGGCAGGTGAGTTCGTCACCCTGCGTGAAGTCGTCGAGGAAGTCGGCTCTGACGTCGTGCGCTTCATGATGCTCTACCGCAAGAACGAGGCGCCGTTAGATTTCGACTTTAAGAAAGTCACCGAACAGTCGAAGGATAATCCGGTTTTTTATGTGCAATATGCCCATGCCCGGATCTGCTCGGTCTTCCGCAATGCAGGCGAACTCGCGGAAAGCGCGGCCGAGCCGGATTTTTCACGACTCGTCGATGAGGCGGAACTGCAGCTGGTGCGCCGGATCGGCGAGTATCCGCGCTTGGTGGAGGCCGCCGCTCTAGCTCACGAGCCTCATAGGATAGCTTTTTATCTGTATGATCTGGCTAGTGATTTCCACGCCCTCTGGAACAAGGGCAAAGAGTCGCCGCAATTAAGATTTATTTTGGGTTCCAACATGCAAACTAGCCTTGCACGCCTCGCTTTATTGCGCGTGATTCGCTATGTTCTGGCTAACGGCCTAGGAATCCTTGGCGTGAAGCCCGTAGAGGAAATGTAGACGCGGGAACAAGTGGATGGATCAGGATACGACGAACAATCCCGGCAAGGCCCGCTGGCGCGAACGGCTAGGCATGGGAAATGCCAGCAAGGAAATGCCCAAGATTTCAGATGAGTTCAAGCCCGCGGCCGACGCGGCTAAGCCAGTCCCGCCGCGCGAGGCAAAGCAGCCGCCAGCGATGCAGGGTCACCAGCCGGTAACCCGGCCGGCCCCCATGGCGCCGCGCACACCGGCGCCGATGGCGCCGCGTGTCCCGCCCCAGGCGCAGGCCAAACCGCAAGCCCAGCCACAGGCGCAGCAACAGCCCCAGGCGCAGCAACAACCGCAGCCATCCGGACGTCCGGTCACGCCGCTGCCTAAGGGGGCCGCCGGATTGGGTGACCGCCTGCGCGCCGAGCGCCAAGCCGCTGAGCGGTTGGCCGAGCAGCGTGTTGCACAAGCGCGCGGCAATCGGGTCGCGCCACCACCGGCGCAGCCGACGCCTCCGCCGCAGAGCCAGCGGCCGGCATCGCCGGAAAAGCCCAAATTCACTTTCTCGCCGGAAGAACTGGCCAAGGACAAGCGTGAGACCACCTCGCCTTCGCCTCCGTCAGTCTCGCCGCCCGAGCGCGAATATCCGTCCTTCGCCGGCAAGGGAGGGACTGGAAACGCGCCCCCACCGCTGACCCCACCGCGTCCGGCGCTCGGCGGCACCGCCGCCGCTCCGCTATCGCGACCGCCGCAGCCGCCGCCAAGGGTTCCCGCGGCGCAGCCGCCTGCCGGGCCTGCCTTCCAGCCGCGCTATAACGGGCCGTCGCAGCCTCCCGGCGGCAACTACCGCTCACTCGATCCCCCGCCGAGCGGCGGCTTCACGCCGAAGTCCCGGCCATACGCCGATACGGCTGCCTATCGCGAGGATCCGCTGGCGCGCCGCGACGCTCCTCTGCCACGGCCTCCGGTCAATCGCGAACCTCCGGTCAGCCGCGAGCCTCCGGTCAATCGGGAATATGACTCCTACCGCCGCGGACCGGCTCTGCCGCCGGCCGCGCAAACCCAGGCCTATGGCGAAGGACATGATGGGCCGTCGCTGCCCGATTATCGCCGGCGTCCGCCCGTTCCGGCGCGAGGGCGCCAGCAAGCGCCGCCGCCCTATGACGAGGATGTCAACGAGGTTTTCGAGGATGAGGAGCCGCCACGGCCACAGCGTCGCCGCGCTTCGGCTCAGGATTACAATCGCGCCTATCGCGACTACGAGGAAGGCTATGACACCGAGCGTCGCCGCCGTGGCCCATGGCCGGCGCTTCTGGCGATCCTTCTCGGCGGCATCATCCTGACCGCAGGCATCATCTATTACTATCTCACCTACATGAAGCCGCAAGGGCAAGCGAATGGCGGCAATGTGCCGGTCATCGAGGCGCCCGATCAGTCGCCCAAGTCGGCCCCGGAGAGCTCAAGCGGATCGACGCTCGGCACGCAGGGAACCGCCCAGCCGACTGACGCCCAGCGCAAGCAGATCTACGACCGCATTCTGGGCGATGACGAGATCAACAGCGGCAGCCAGGTGGTGCCCACCCAGGAGACGCCGCAGGCCGTAGAGCCGACGGGCACGAATGAGGGACAGGGTGCCGCGCCTCTCCCCACGCCGTCGAGCGGTACGCAGGACAATACCAGCGAGCCATTGCCGCTGCCTCTGCCCCCGCCGGGGGCGACGGATCAGCAAGGTTCTCTGTCGAATAGTACTGGCCAGCAGACTGCTGCCGCCGGAGCCGTGGGTCAAACCACGGCTTCGTCGCAGGTTCCCGAGCCGGCCTCGACGAGCTCGGCCGACGACGGTGCTCCGGTACCAGGCCAACTGGCCAAGGCCACAGAAGAGATTGCAGCGGCACCACCGCCAACGGCGGAGCAGGTGGTGAGCGAACCCGAAGCGCTTCCGCCCCAACCGCAGCCGGCCAAGCCTAAAGCGAAAGCTGCAGAGAAGAAGCCGGTAAAGACGACCGCCGCCGCAGAGGCGGCCGCCCCTGATTCCACCCAAAGCGGTGCCGTCGAACCTCTTGTCCTCGTTCCTCCCGCGCAGCCGCCCGCTGCGAACGCCGCCCAACCGACGCCGGAGGCGGCTCCCGCCGTTCCCACGACCGAGAGCGCAGCGACCGAGGAAAAATCAAGATCTTTCTTCAATTTCGGCAGCGGCCCGACCGGCAAACGTAAGCTGACCGGCAAAGCGGCCGAGAATGCCCAGGCCCGTGGAGTGGCCGGCAACTGGGCCAATTCCCCCGACCCGAACGCTGTCGCGGCGGATTCCTCCGGCGCCGAGCCGCAGCAGGCCGCGCCGCAGCAGATCGCGGCCATCGCGCCCGCCCCGGAACCACAGCCGATCCCGATGCCGGCGCCTGAACAACCGGCGCAGCAGGCCATACCGTCAAGCACCGGCGGCTTTTCCGCCCAGCTCGCCTCGTTCCGCTCCGAAGCGGAGGCGCAGGCTGAATTTGATCGACTGCGCGCCAAGCACGGCGGCGTGCTGAGCGGTCTTAACCCGCGCATCGTAAAAGCGACCGTCGCGGGAGCTCCCCGTTATCGCCTGAGCGTCGGCCCAATGGCCTCGAAGGCGCAGGCCTCCAAAGTCTGCGAATCGCTCATTTCGGCCGGCGAGCGCGACTGTCTCGTGCGCGGCAACTGAGCCGGACCATCAGGAATTCGACATCGGCGAGCCGGACCGCCTGCGTGCCAAGAAGCCGCGCGATTGGCGCGCGATGATCGCGTCTATTGGCTCAGGTCGGGCCGACCCGAACTGATCGCGATCTGCCTCGAAAAGCTTGGAATCTGGGGATAATCTGTCGGGAAGAGGGCGAATCACCTCTGCTTTCTGCGACAAGCGGCTAAAGGCGATTGCACGAAGATGACCAGCGAAGAGAACACGACCGAAACCAAATGGCCGGACGGAGAAGGCCCGGTCCGCCAGGAGGCTGCGCAGGAGCCCGATAATGAGGAGACCCTCATCATCGACATCCTGGGCTACGAAGGCCCTATGGACTTGCTGCTGGAACTGGCTCGCCAGCACAAGATCGATCTTTCCCAGATCTCCATGCTGGCGCTGGTCGAGCAGTATCTGGCTTTCATCGAGCAGGCGCGCCAGCGCCGGCTCGAAATCGCGGCCGACTATCTGGTAATGGCGGCGTGGCTCGCCTATCTCAAATCGCGTCTGTTGCTGCCGCGCGCACCCGGCGATGAGGAAGTGCCGGCCGAAGATCTTGCCGCCCAGCTCTCTTTCCGTCTGCAGAAGCTGCAGGCGATGCGCGAAGCCGCGGCGAAGCTCATGGCGCGTGATCGCCTGGGCCGCGACGTGTTCGAGCGCGGCGATCCGGAGAAGCTCGTCTTCGATACCAGGGTCGAATATACCGACAATCTGATCGACCTGCTGAAGGCCTATACGACACGGCGTCAGAAGCTGGCGCGCCACAATACCTACACGATCAAGCGCATAAAGGCCTGGTCGATCAAGGATGCGCGCCAGATCCTCGAGCGCCTCGTCGGCCGCATGGACAATTGGAACAGCCTCGACAGCTGGCTCGCCGATTATTTCTCGACGCCGGAAGGCCGGGCGACGGTCGTCGCATCGAGCTTCACCGCGAGCCTCGAACTCGCCCGCGAAGGGGTGATCGAAATCAGGCAGGAACGGGCCTTCGAGCCTATTTACATGCGTCGGCGCGCCAGCGCCGCGTGAGAAGGAAATGGAAGTCATGACAAGGCCACAGGCAATTGCGAATGATGTCGAGACCGATGAGGCCTTGGCGACCGATGAGGCCTTGGTGACCGACGAAGCCTTGGCGACCGACGAAGCCGTGGCGAGTGATGAACCGGTAGCGACCGATGAGCTAGTGGCTGAAGAGCCCATGCCGGAGATGAGCGATGTCGTGACAATGCATCCGCGCGCCGATCGCAGCCATCATCTGCGGATCGTCGAGGCGCTGCTGTTCGCTGCGTCCGAGCCTCTGTCCACGGAACAATTGGGCGCCGCCTTGCCGGAAGGCGCCGATCTGCCGTCTCTGCTCGAGGATCTGCAGGCAAACTATGCCAATCGCGGTGTCAACCTCGTCCAGGTTTCAGGGCGCTGGGCGCTGCGCACAGCGAGCGACTTGAGTTTCCTGTTGCGCCGCGAGGCTGTCGAACAGAAGCGCCTGTCCAAGGCGGCGCTCGAGACGCTTGCGATCATCGCCTATCATCAGCCGGTGACGCGCGCCGAGATCGAAGAGATCCGCGGTGTCGCCATTTCCAAAGGCACGCTCGACACGCTGCTCGAAATCGGCTGGACACGCATGCGTGGCCGCCGCCGCACCCCGGGACGACCCGTCACCTATGGCACCGCGCCGGCATTCCTTGCCCATTTCGGCCTGAACGAGATTGCCGACCTGCCGGGCCTGCAGGAGCTGCGCGGCGCCGGCCTGCTCGACACCACCATGCCGCCCGGCTTCGACATGCCGGTGCCCAGGATGTCCGACGAACTGACCCCGGATGAGGATCCGCTCGACGGCACCGAGGAGACACCGCTCGAAATGCATCTGCCTGAGGAGAACGAGGTCATGGCGGACGCTGAGGAGGTCATGACCGAGACTCTCGAGGCCGAGCTTGAGGAGAGCGGGCAGGGGGATGATGCGGGGGCCGATGAGCCCAAGCCGGAAGAGCCCAATTCCTGACCGCCAGAGATCACGATGAGTTTGGATTGAGTCAATCCAAACTCATGAACGTGGTCGATTCTTGAATGTCAGCGCGGGATTCCTGCGAAAGTCTGGTGCCCACTTTTTGCATTCTGCGCGGGTTGGCCGTCTTTGCCGATCGCCGGGGGATAGTGTACACCGCCCCCCATGGAAATGGCAGAACTCACCACCGGCACGACGCGGCCGCATGACTGGGGCCCACGCGGTACGGCCGCCGCGACTTTCGCCGGACGCCTCACTTTTGAAGATGTGAGTCTGAGCTACGGGCCTGTCCCAGCCGTGCGCAACGTCAGCTTCGATCTGTCGCCCGGGGAGATCGTCTGTCTTCTGGGCCCGTCCGGTTGCGGCAAGACGACGCTGCTGCGCATCGCGGCGGGCATCGAGCGCCCGGAAAGCGGCCGCGTCCTCATCGACGGTCTGGAGATGGCGGGCGCCGGCCGGTTCGTGCCGCCGGAAAAGCGAAACATCGGACTGATGTTCCAGGATTTTGCGCTTTTCCCGCATATGTCGATCATCGACAATGTAGCTTTCGGCCTGCGTGGTCTCAAGCGCGCCGACGCGCTGAAGGAAGCGCGCCTGGCCCTGAAGCGCGTAGGGCTAGAGGAATACGAACGCGAATATCCCCATCGCCTGTCGGGGGGCGAGCAGCAGCGCGTTGCCCTGGCACGGGCCATCGTGCCGCGCCCGCAGGTGATGCTCATGGATGAGCCTTTTTCGGGGCTGGACCAGCGCCTGCGCGACAATGTCCGCGCCGAGACCCTGGCTCTGCTCAAGGAGACGCGCGCCACCGCAATGCTGGTGACGCACGACCCGACAGAGGCTCTCGGGCTGGCTGACCGCATTTTGCTCATGCGCCGCGGCCGCCTCATCCAGACCGGCACGCCGACCGAAATCTATGGCCGCCCCGCCGATGCCGAGGCGGCGCGCTTCTTCTGCGACATGAACGAGCTGACGGGACGGGTGCGCGGCGGCCTGGCCGAGACGCCTCTCGGAACATTTCCTGCTCCCGGGCGCACCGATGGCGAGGCGGTACTGGTCATGCTGCGCCCGCAGGCATTTTCGCTGGCCCCCTCCGACATCGGTCCCGAGGGGTTCGTGCTGAGTTCCCGCTTCATTGGCGATGCCAATGCCTTGTCCGTCATATTCAAGGGGCTGGAGGCGCCGCTCGCCATCCGCATGCCAGCATCGCTTGCTCCGCGCCAGGGCGTAAGCGCGACTTTTACCATTGATCCGGCGCAGGTTTTGGTCTTTACGGCCAATGGTTCCACCCCCATCTAAGACCATATGCGCGTTACGGGCAGTTTTGTTGCGGCGCTGACCCCTTTCTGCAATAGTGCGCGCGACGCGGGCTGGGAAAGCCCTGAATAAGTTCAAGGGAGTAGCAGTAAATGGGTTCGCTTTCGATTTGGCACTGGCTTCTGGTGATCCTGGTGGTCGTGCTCCTGTTCGGCCGCGGCAAGATCTCCGATCTGATGGGCGACGTCGCCAAGGGCATCAAGAGCTTCAAGAAGGGAATGGCCGACGACACGACCGAAGCCAATGCGGATGCCGACAAGACCAAGTCGCTCGAGCAGTCGGCCGAGACCAAGGTCGGCGACAAGGTCCAGAGCTGAGCTGAGGCGCGGCCCGCTGCTTACGGGGCCGGAGAGCCATAATGTTTGACTTCGGCATCGGCTATACCGAACTGATGGTGATCGCCTTGGTAGCGATCATCGTCATAGGCCCAAAGGACCTCCCCAAGGTGCTGCGCGCTTTTGGGCGCACCATGCAGAAGGTGCGCGGCATGGCGCGTGAGTTCCAGGGCCATCTCGACGAGGCGATGCGCGAGGCGGGCGTCGACGAAATCAAGAAAGAGATCAACAATCTCAAGACCATGAATCCGGTCGAGGATATCAAGAAGGAGATCAATTCGATCTCCGCGTCGAATCCGATTCCTCAGGTGGCCAAGGAACTCTCCGCCGATCTCAAGAAGCAGGAAGACGACTTCAAGACGTATTTCGGTGATAACGGCGCCAAGCCCACTGAGCCGCCAGCTGCCGCAGCTGCCGAATCGGTGAAGGCCGAGCCCACGGCGACCGCGCCCAAAACCGAAACACCGCCGACGGTGCACTGATGAGCCAGGCCGATATCGACGCCACCGAAGCCCCGCTGATCGAGCACCTGATCGAGCTGCGCCGCCGGCTGATCTATATCGTGATCGGCTTTGCCATCGCCTTCATCGGAAGCTTTGCCTTCTCGACCCAGATTTTCGAGATTCTTATTCTCCCCTTCAAATGGGGAACGGGCATCGGCACTGATATCCAGCTCATCACCATCAAGCTGCTCGGCTTCTTCCTGGTGAAACTGAAGATCGCGTTCTTCGGAGCGATGTTCATTACTTTCCCGCTGATCGCCATCCAGATCTACCGTTTCGTGGCCCCCGGCCTCTATAACAACGAGCGCAACGCGTTTCGGCCTTACCTGATCGCGACGCCGATATTCTTCGTGCTGGGCGCCTGTCTGGTATTCTTCTTCCTGCTGCCGGTTGCCATCAAGTTCTTCTACAGTCTGGTTGAAGGTACCGGCGTGTCGCTCATGCCCGACGTCGAGGCCTATCTCGACTTCGTGATGATGCTGGTCCTGGCTTTCGGACTGTGCTTCCAGCTACCTGTGATCCTGACGCTCCTGGGGCAGATCGGTGTGCTCTCCTATGAGCAGCTGAGGAGTGGTCGGAAATTCGCCATCGTCGGTGTCTTCGTCGTGGCCGCCGTCCTGACCCCGCCGGATCCCATCTCGCAGATCGCCATGGCGGTGCCGCTGATGGGCCTCTACGAGGTATCGGTGCAGGCGGTGCGCTTCCTTGAGCGGCGCCGCGCCGCCGCCGCCGCCAAGGCGGAAGCAGAAGAGGCCAAATCCGGCTAAGCCTGTCCTTAAATTCTTAAGACATGAGTTGTGAGTCGTGAGGCTTTGCCTCGGGCGCCGGGCGCTTTATAGCATCCGGCGACCATAGGAATCGCCATGCACGACATTAAACTCATCCGTGACAACCCGCAGGCCTTCGACAAGGGGCTCGCCAAGCGTGGCCTGCCGGTCCAGTCGGCAAGCCTCATCGCCCAAGATGATACGCGCCGCGCTTTGATCGCCAAGCTGCAGGCCCTTCAGGAACGCCGCAATGCGGCGTCCAAGGAGATCGGCCAGGCCATGGGCAAGGGCGAGAAGGCCAGGGCCGAGGAGCTCAAGGCCGAGGTCGCCCGCATCAAGGAGAGCATGCCTGGGGAGGAGGAGGCTCTGAAAGCCGCCGAAGCCTCCTTGCATGAGACGCTCGCCGCCATTCCCAATATCCCGGGAGATGACGTGCCGGTCGGACCCGACGAGACGGCCAATGTCGAGATCCGCAGGAGCGGCACGCCCAGCGGGCTCAACAGCGCCAAGCAGCATTTCGAGCTCGGCGAGGCCTTGGGTCTCATGGATTTCGAGACGGCGGCGAAGATTTCCGGCGCCCGTTTCGTGGTGTTGAAGGGTGCGTTGGCGCGGCTCGAGCGGGCGCTTGGCAGCTTCATGGTCGATCTGCACACAAGCGAGCATGGCTATACCGAAGTGGCGCCGCCACTGATCGTGCGCGACGAGAGCATGTTCGGCACCGCACAGCTGCCGAAATTCGTCGATGACCAGTTCCACACCACAGACGGTCGGTGGCTTATCCCGACAGCCGAGGTCTCGCTCACCAATCTTGTGCGCGAATCGGTACTCGAAGAGGAAGCTCTGCCGCTGCGCGTCACGGCCTGGACGCCGTGCTTCCGCGCCGAAGCGGGTGCGGCCGGCCGCGACACGCGCGGCATGATCCGCCAGCACCAGTTCGCCAAGGTCGAGCTCGTCTCGATCACCACGCCGGAACAATCTGGCGATGAGCATGAGCGCATGACGAAATGCGCCGAGGAGGTGCTGAAGCGCCTCGATCTGCCGTTCCGCACCCTCACGCTGTCGACCGGCGACATGGGCTTCTCGGCCCGCAAGACCTACGACATCGAAGTGTGGCTACCGGGCCAGAACGCCTATCGTGAAATCTCGTCCTGCTCTGTTTGCGGAGACTTCCAAGCGCGCCGCATGGACGCCCGCTTCAGACCAAAGGAAGGCAAGGGGCCCCGTTTCGTCCATACGCTCAATGGTTCGGGCGTGGCGGTCGGGCGCGCCCTCATCGCGGTGCTGGAGAACTACCAGAATGCCGATGGCAGCGTGACGATCCCCGACGTGCTGCGCCCCTATATGAATAACGAAACGACGATCAAGGCCCGATGATGCGCATTCTGCTGACCAATGACGACGGCATCCATGCCGAGGGCCTCGAGTCGCTCGAAAGGATCGCGCGCGCGATTTCCGATGACATCTGGATCGTGGCGCCGGAATCCGAACAATCGGGAGCATCGCATTCGCTGTCACTGTCCGATCCCCTGCGCCTGCGCAAGATCGGCGAGCGGCGCTTCGCGGTGCTCGGCACCCCGACCGACTGCGTGCTGATGGCAGCCCGCAAGGTGATGCCGGAAGCGCCCGATCTGGTGCTCTCGGGCGTCAATCGCGGCCAGAACATCGCTGATGACGTGACCTATTCGGGCACTATCGCCGCGGCGATGGAGGGCACGACCCTCGGCATCAAATCCTTTGCGCTGTCGCAGGTCATCGGCATTCACAACCGCGACGCCCTCACTTATGAGGTTGCCGAAAAGCACGGCGCCGCGGTGCTGAAACAGCTCGTCGACCTGCCTTTGGGCCCCGGTGTGCTGCTCAATATCAATTTTCCCGATTGCCGGCCGGACGAAGTGGCGGGCGTCGAGGTGACGCGGCAAGGCAAGCGCGACCAGAATTTGCTGCATATCGATGAACGCAGGGATACGCGCGGAAAGCCCTATTACTGGCTGGGCTTCCAGCGCGAGCGCGGCAATCCGCCGGCCGGGACCGATCTCAGGGCCGTCTTCGAGAAGCGCATCTCGGTGACGCCGCTGCATATGAATCTCACACAGCTTGACGCCTTCGAGCCTTTGCGAAAGGCGCTGGAGAAAATGTGAACGAGGACTATCGCAAGATCGAGCTGATCATGGCCCTGCGCAATCAGGGCATCCGTGATCGGGCGATTCTGGAAGCGATAGAGCGCACCCCGCGCGAAATGTTCTTGGGGCCGGTTTTCCAGCCCATGGCCTATTCTGACCAGGCGCTGCCCATCGCCTGCGGCCAGACGATCAGTCAGCCTTTTGTCGTTGCTTTCATGACCGATCGGCTGAAGCTCAATAAGCGCTGCAAGGTGCTGGAGATCGGCACCGGCTCGGGATATCAGGCGGCGATCCTGTCTCCCCTTTGCCGGCGGGTCTATACAATGGAGCGCTATCGGACATTGGCATTGGAAGCCGGCGAGCGTTTCAAGCAGCTGGGCCTTGGCAATATCACGCAGATGGTGGGCGACGGCTACAAGGGGTGGCCGAACCAGTCCCCCTTCGACCGCATCATCGTTACGGCGGCGGCCAAGGAAGTGCCGGAGGCGCTGGCCGACCAGCTTGCGGTGGGCGGAATCATGATCATCCCCCTCGAAGACACGTCGATGAATCAGGATCTTGTCCGCATCACGCGAAGCGAGAAGGGCTACGCCTATGAGACTTTGCTCCCGGTGCGTTTCGTGCCGCTGGTCGAAGGTGTTGCGCGGGAAAGCTAGAGGATCGGACCGAAAAGTGCGAAGCGGTTTTCGGAGAATCCGATGCGCAAATCAAAGAGATAGAGCGCCGGGGTGATTCCATGGGAACGCCCGGCACACTAGCACGAGTTCGCATTCTGGTATTGAATGGGACATCAGCAGGATGGCGCAACATTATGAAGGGGCATGAATGCGCAAGGATCAGGGATTTCCACGCGGCATCGTCCACCGGCTGACGATCGACAGCAGCGTTCTGAAGGACAACCTTCTGGGCGATCCGACCGAGCGGATCATCGATGTCTATGTGCCGGCTGGAACGACGGGTGAGGGGCTGCCGCTGCTCGTCGACCTAGTTGGCTTCACGGCGGGTGGCCCGGCCCATACCAATTGGAAGAACTTCGGCGAGAACCTGCCCGAACGGCTCGATCGTCTGATCGCAGAGGGCGCCATGCCGCCCTGCGTCGTGGCGCTGCCTGACTGTTTCACCAAGCTCGGCGGCAATCAGTATATCAATTCGGTGGTGATGGGACGCTGGGACGATTTCCTCCTACAGGAGGCTGTGCCCCATGTGGAAATGAAATTCGGCTGCGGTGGAACGGGAAAGCGGGGATGTTTCGGCAAGAGCTCGGGTGGCTATGGCAGCATGGTGCAGGCCATGCTGCATCCCGATTTCTGGAGCGCCGCCGCCTCGCATTCAGGCGATGTCGGATTCGAGCTCCTCTTCATTCCCGACTATCCGAAGATCCTGCGCGCTCTGGCGAGCACGGAAAACTCGATCCAGAAGTGGCTGGAGAAATTCTTCGCGGCGCCGAAGGTCAAGGATGCCGATGTCCATATCCTGATGGACCTCGCGATGGCCGCGACCTACGATCCCGATCCCGGCGCCTATATGGGTGTGCGCCTTCCGGTGACGATGGACACCTGCGAACTCATCCCGGAGCGTTGGGCCAACTACGTCAAATGGGACCCGTTGACCCTGGTCGAGACGCATGGCGAAGGGCTGAAGAAGCTCAAGGCGTTTTATATCGATTGCGGCGATATCGACCAGTTCAATCTCCTCTATGGCTCGCGGCGCATGCACAGGCGTCTGACCGAGATGCAGGTGCCGCATGTCTATGAGGAGTTTGCCGACGATCATACCGCCGTCGACTACCGGATGGATATGAGCCTGCCGATTCTGGCGAAGGCGCTTACCAGCGCATGATCCGGAAAAGTGGAGGCCGGTTTTCCGAAAAGATCATGCGCCAGACCTTGCGTGGTTTTCGGGTGGTATGACGGGCAGGAGGGGCTAGGTTTCAGCGATGAGCACCGTTATCCTCACTGACCATATCGAGACGCCCATCGGACCCATGCTGCTGATGGTCCGGGAGAACCGCATCATCGGACTCGAATTCGACGATCAGCCCGAGTGGTACCTGAAGGACCTCCGCCACCGCTTCAGCGAATTCGAGTTCAGGGAGACGCCGAATCCTTGCGGCTTCTCGGATCCCTGCGCGCCTATTATGCGGGGGATATCGGCGCCGTCGACGAGCTCGCCACCGAAGGCGGCGGCACGCCGTTCCAGGAGCGCGTCTGGGCCGAGCTTCGGCGCATCCCGGTGGGTACCACGATCTCCTATGGCGAGCTGGCGGTCAGGCTCGGCGACAAGAAGGCGACGCGCGCCGTCGGCCTCGCCAATGGCCGCAATCCGATCTCAGTGGTCGTGCCGTGCCACCGCGTGATCGGCGCGGATGGCTCGCTGACCGGCTATGGCGGCGGCGTGCCGCGCAAGAAGTGGCTGCTGGCGCATGAGGGTGTGGTGCTTCGGGAGTCCTGTGCAGCCCGGCAAGCCGATCTGTTTTCGGGTGGCAATTAGACGTTGGCAAGACGAGTATCGGATCCTCTTTCAAGGAGGTCCCGATGTCTGCCATCAACTTCATCGCTCTGGGCACTGACGAAGTCCGCGCGCTGCAGAACGGCGCGCCCGACGCCAACGGCCAGAAGCCCGAACGCCATATTTCAGACGGCGACGGCGTGCCCTGTCGTCATTGCCAGCGCGATGTCGGCAAGGGCGAGGCCTATCTCATTCTCAATTACCGGCCATTCTCCGCCTTGCAGCCCTATGCCGAATCGGGGCCGATATTCCTCCATGCCGAGCCTTGCGAGCGCTACGCGGTGACGGAGAAAGCGCCGGACATGTTCTTCAAGAATGGCCGGCGTTATCTGATTAAGGGCTACTATGCCAATGATCGCATCGCCTATGGCACCGGCACCATCGTCGAGCCCAGTGATATGGCCGAGACGGCAGCGAAGATCCTGGCGCGTCCGGATATCGCCTATGTCCATGTCCGATCGGCGCTGAACAACTGCTATCAGCTGCGCATCGAACGCGCGTCGTGAATAAAAAAGCCCCATTCCGGGCGTCGGGTCCGGAATGGGGCAGGTGCCACCGGCTCAGCCGGAGGTCACGGAGATTGCGGTCACATCGGATCGTGATGGCGGATATGCAGCGGCGTGACGATGTCCTGCATCCTGCGCTCCGGGGGCTCGGACGGGCCGAGCCTCGTGATATCTACACCAATGTCATTGATGAGCTGCGGCCCCATCGTTCTCAGCAGGTCGACAGCCAGCTCTTCGTTTTGACGGGCTCGGCGAGCTTCCCGTCTGTCATTGACCCAGCGGGCAAACTTGCTGAAGGGCGACGGGCCTGAACGGGCGGAATCGATAGGGGTCATGGCGGCTCTCCTCGTGCTGCATTCCGGCTCTTGCGTGGCCGGCATCGAAGCTGATGGAAGAGAGCGTAGTGATACTGGCGGTGCGGCGCTGTGCGGAAAATCACAACACGCGTAATATCCATCCCGTTCCGCGAGAATTCCCTATAATTTATAATGCCTTGGCGGTTTTTCGGTTTCGCAGGACATGCTCGTGGCGAGCATCATAAAGGGCCGAATCGCGGAACTCGTGATTACCGAGAACCGGTCCGACGATCACCAGGGCCGTGCGGGTCAATTTGGCGGCGCGCGCCTTCTTCGCGATGGTCGCCAGCGTCCCGTGAATGATCCGCTCGTCCGGCCAGCTCACCCGATAGCCGATCACCACCGGGCAGTCGGCGCCGTAATGCGGTGTCAGCGCCCGCTCGACATAGCCGAGATTGCGCACCGAAAGATGGATGACGAGTGTAGCCTTGGCACGGCCGAGCTCTTCCAGCGTCTCCATCTCGGGCATCGGCGAGGCCTGCATCGCGGTGCGGGTCAGGATGATGGTCTGTGCGATCTCGGGCAAAGTGAATTCGGTCTTGAGCGCCGCCGCCGTCGCCGCAAAGGCGGGCACGCCGGGTGTCACGTCATAGGGGATGCCGAGCCGGTCGAGACGCCGCATCTGCTCGGCGATGGCGCCGTAGATGGAAGGATCGCCCGAATGGACACGGGCCACGTTCTGGCCTTGCGCGTGCGCCGCCTCGATCTCGGCGATGATCTCGTCGAGATGCAGCGGCGCCGTGTCGATCACGCGCGCGCCTTGCGGCGCGGCTTTGACGATCTCTTCTGGCACCAGCGAGCCCGCATAGAGGCAGACCGGACAACTCTGGATGAGCTTTAGGCCGCGCAAAGTGATGAGATCGGGAGCGCCGGGTCCAGCGCCGATGAAATGAACCGTCATGCTAATGCTGCCTCTTCTTGGCGTAGCCGCGTGGCGTATAGGCGTAGGTTTGTCCGTCGCCGCGGCGGAATGATCTGGATTGTGACGAGCCGACCATCACCAGCGTCAGCATGTCCACCACCTTTGTGTCGAAGTCCTTGAGCGCCACGATGCGCACCGTCTCTTCCGGCCGGCCGAGATTGCTGGCGATAATGACCGGCGTTTCCGGACGGCGCTCCGGTTTCAGGATGGCGATAGCACGGTCAAGCTGGTCGCGGCGCTTGAGCGAGCGCGGATTGTAGAAGGCGGTGACGAAGTCGCCGCGGGCCGCCGCCTCCACCCGTTTTTCGATGACCTCCCAGGGAGTGAGAAGATCCGAAAGCGAGACGCAGCAGAAGTCATGGCCGATCATGGCGCCAGCGCGCGCCGCGGCGGCCTGGAAGGCGGATATGCCAGGCAGCACCTCCACGGCAATCCGCGCCGGCTCGAGATCGAGCAGCTCATAGACAAGCGCCGCCATGGCATAGATGCCGGGATCGCCCGAGCAGACGAGCGCTACCTGGCGGCCCTCCCTGGCGAGGGCAATGGCATAGCGCACCCGGTCCTCCTCGGCTCCGAGTGGGAAGCGATGCTCAGGCTGGCCCGTCCTCACATCCTGCGCCAGATCGAGATAGAGGCCGTAGCCGACCCAGTCGGTGGCTCGCCTGAGGGCTTCGCTGGCTTCCGGGCTGCGCATGGCCTTATCGCCCGGGCCGAGGCCGATGAGCGAGACTGTGCCGCGCCGCCGGCCGGCGAGATCGGTCAATGGCTTGGGGCTCATGGCGATGGCGCAGGTGGCGCGCTTGGACTTGGTCTTGGCGACGATCAGCTCGGATCGCGGACCAGTGGCCGCCAGTGCGGCGCCCTCGGCGACACCGGGACAGCCCACCTCGCTCATCACCACGGGCGAAGGCGTCTTGAGGCGCGAGGCCTGCGCATTGAGTTCGCCTGCTGTGAAGACGCGCAGCGGAAGCCCGAGATGGCCGCACAAGGCCGCGATCGCCGCTTCGTCTTCCTTGAGATCGATCGAGGTAATCAAGGCGAGCGAAGACTTTGCCAGGCCATGCTGAGCGAGCGTCTCCTCGACGAGGCCGATGAGCTCCGCGGCGGCGACACCACGTTCGCCGCCCACACCCAAAGCGAGAACCTTGGGGTGATAGACGAGATGCGCCGGTGATCCGCTGACAGAGCGATGCGTGGCGGTGACGGTGAGCGCAGCCTCGGGCGACATTGGCAGGTCGAGCCACGGCAACTCGCCCGCGATCGCGACCTTCTCATCGGCCAGCAGACGCGCGGCGAAATCCTTCATGTCTTGCGGATTGGCAAGCACCCAGCCTTCGGGCGGATCGTCCAAGGCCGCGCCGAAGCGCAGATCGCTCGCCGTGGTGATGGCCGCATGGCCGCGGGTGAAAATGGCGATGCGCCGGGCGAGTTCATTGGCGCCGTGATGGCCGCCCAGCAGGGGCACGACGGAAGAACCGTCCTCGGCCAGCACCAGAACTGGCGGCTCCCGCCGCTTGTCTTCGAGCACAGGTGCCAGCGCCCGCACCACGATGCCTGAGGCACAAAGTGCTACGATCGTCCGCCCGTCGCGGAACAGCGATTGCAGCGCGCTCGTTGCCTTCTCATAGGAACGATCCGGCCCGCTTACGCAGCTTGGACAGTGAATCTCGCCGCCCAGAGCTTCCTTGATCTGTCGCGCCAGCGGCAAAGCGGAGGCGCCGAGAATGAAGATGGCTGGCACCGTCACCATGCCTCGCCTCCCTGATAGATGAGAATGGTAGAGAAATACGGCCGCTCGCCATCAGGAACATCCGACAGCCGCGTGATCTTCTCATCGTCGCGCGTCGCCTTCTCGATGATCGTTGCGCGCTCGGCGAGGCCCAGCTTCCTCAGCACGTCCCGGATCTTCTCGAAATGCTGGCCGACCTTCATGATGGCGACGGCGTCCGCATTCACGATCTCGGCCGTGAGGCGTTCGGCATCGAGCGTGCCGGGAAGCACTTTGAGTATATCGTTGCGGGCCGCGAGCGGCCGGCCGATCCGGGCGGCGCAGGCGGTGATGGACGTGATGCCGGGGACGATCACAGTCGCATGCTTCTCCGCCAGGCGATCGAGCAGATAGGCGAAGCTGCCATAGAACAGAGGGTCGCCTTCGCACAGAAAGGCGACATCGCGCCCGTCGTCGAGATGGCGTGCGATCGCGTCAGCCGCCTCGTCATAGGCCTCCTTAGCCGGCTCCCTTTCGCGCCGCATCGGCACGGTGATCGCGAGCTCGATCACGTCCTCGGGAATGAAGGGGGTGGCGATCTTGCGGGCGAGGCTGTCTTTGCCATTGGCGGCGGGGTAGGCGATGACCGGCACCTGCGAAATGATGCGCCAGGCCTTGAGCGTGATGAGTTCGGGATCGCCAGGGCCGACGCCCAGACCATAGAATGTGCCGCTCATGGCTTGACCGCCCGCCATTGCAGCACCGGCATCCTGGGCTTCAAGGCGCGCAGCGAACCGATGCGCGCGAAATGCGATACCTCGATGCGCGCGAGATCGCCGCCATATTTCTCCTGCAGATCGACGAGATGCAATTCGCCCTCGAGCGTCACTACATTCGCCACCATGCGTCCTTGCGATCTGAGCGCCGCCCAGCTCTCTTCGAAGACGCCGGGAACGCCCATGCCGCCGCCGATGAAGACGGCATCGGGCGTGGGCTGGCCGGTAAGGCTCGCCGGCGCGTCGCCGGCGATGACGGTGAGGCGGGGCGTGCCGAGACGGTCGGCATTCTCGCCGATCATCTTGAGCCGCTCGGCATGGCTTTCGAAGGCGATGGCACGGGCGCCGCGCGCCGCCCGCATCCATTCGATGCCGATCGACCCGCAGCCGGCGCCGACGTCCCATAGAAGCGCGTCGGGATAGGGGGCGAGTGCGGCGAGCGTCGCGGCGCGCACTTCGCGCTTGGTGAGTTGGCCGTCATGGACAAAGATCTCGTCGGGAAGGCCCGGCACCCGCGACAGGAGTGCGGCGCCCGGTTCGGCGCGGCACTGGATAGCCAGCGTGTTCAGATCGGAGAAGACGCGTCCGGGGGGCTCGTCAGCGCGGAATGAGGCACGGCTTTCGCGCGAGCCACCCATATTCTCGAGAACGGTGATTTCACTGGCGCCGTAGCCGCGCGCGACGAGGCGGCGCGCCACTTCGGGGATCGTCGCAGCATCGGCGGTCAGCGCCAGGAGCCTCACATCCGGTTGGATGAAGGCTTCGAGATTGGCGGCGGGACGGCCATGCAAGGTGATCGTGTCGCAATCGCCGAGCGACCAGCCCATGCGCGCGGCGGCAAGGCTGAAGGAGGAGAGATGCGGCACGATCTCCATCTCCGCGAAGGGCACGATCTCCATGAGCTTGCGCGCCACGCCGTAATTGAGGGGATCGCCGGTGGCCAGCACCACGGTGGCGCGGCCGCGCAAGGGCTTGATCCGATCGATGACGGCGCTGAAGGGCTGCGGCCATTCCTGCTGCTCGGCCTTGCTCGCGCCGGTCAAGGCGAGAAGGCGCTTCGAGCCGACAATGACCTCGGCCGCGCCGAGCAGGCCGCGGGCGCGCGCGGAAAGGCCGTCGACTCCGTCCTCGCCCATGCCGATGATACTGAGCCATTTGGTCATGGAGCAAGTTCCGCCGTGATGGCATTGATGACCGACGAAGCCATGGCCGAGCCGCCGCGCCGGCCGAGAATGGTCGCGAAGGGCACACCGCGTGGGTTTTCGGCGAGCTCGTCCTTGGATTCCTTGGCGCCGATGAAGCCGACCGGCATGCCGATGATGGCGGCGGGCTTGTCGGCCCCGGCATCGAGCGCTTCGAGCAGCGCGAAGAGCGCGGTCGGCGCATTGCCGATGACGACGATGGCGCCGGCCAGGCGCGGCAGCCAGAGCGAGACGGCGGCGGCCGATCGCGTGATCTGCCGACCGAGACCGTGCTCGCGCGCTTTGGAGTCGTTCAGCGTGCAGATGATCTCCACACCGCCTGGCAGCGCGCGGGCGATGATGCCGTGCCGCACCATCTCGCTATCGGTGAAGATAGGCTTTCCAGCCATGAGCGCGCCGGCCAGGGCGGCGGGCAGGGCGGCGGTGATGCGCAGATCGGCAACGATATCCGTCATGCCGCAGGCATGGATCACCCGTTCGGCGATCGGCCGCGCCGGCGCGGCGAATCCACTGAGATCGGCCTCGGCGCGGATCGTCGCGAAAGATCGCCGGTAAATCTCGACCGGATCGCTCAGATAGTCTCTCACGTCTTTTTCATGCTCCGGGGGCCGAGCGGGTGGTCGGCATGCGGATAGGGGTGATGGTGATGCCCGTGATTGTAGCCATGGCCGTGATGGTGATCGTGGTCATGGTCATGGTGGTGACCGTGATCGTGGTGATGGTGGTGATCGTGATCATGAGGGTGATCATGGTCATGATGATGCGCCTTGCCGGTGCCGATGCCCTCGACATGGTGGTGATGGCTCTCTTGCGGGGCGCCGACTTCCGCTTCGAAGCCAAGTATCTGAGTGCGGAATTTGCACATCTGGCAGTTCATCGCCGTCTCCCCGGAGACGATCTGCTCGACGCGCTCGACGAAAGTGTCGATCACCGCCGGATGGTCGTTGAGATAGGGCGCCTTGATGAACTGGATGCCGGGATAACGCCTGGCCACCGCGTCGGTCGCGTCATAGATGCGCTGCACCAGGATGCCGGTGAAGAGGAAATAGGGGAACACGATGATGCGCCGGTAATTGAGCCGTGCCGCATGTTCGAGCGCCGGCTCGACCAGCGGGAAGGTGACGCCCGAATAGGCGGTCTCGGCCCAGCCGAAGCCGAAGCCTTCCCACAGGAGGCGGGTGACCTTCGATACGTTGGAATTGGCGTCGGGATCGGACGCGCCGCGGCCCACCACCACCAGCAGCATCTCATGCCGTGCGATATCACCGGGCGCGTCGCGCAGCGCTTCCTCGATCCGGTCGGCGGCGGCGCGCATCATCTTGGGGTCGATGCCCAGCTCCTTGCCGTAATCGATCTTGAGCCCATTCTTGGCGGCATAGGTGTTGAGGACCGAGGGAATGTCATTCTTGGCATGGCCGGCGGCGAAGAGCATGCCCGGCACCGCGAGCACCTGGTCGACGCCTTCAGCCCTGAGCTTATCGAGGCCGTCGCGGATGATCGGGGTGGCGAATTCGAGATAGCCGAACTCGACCGGCCTGTCGGGGAACCGGCTTTTCAGGTGCTGTGCCAGGACGGCGAATTCCTGGACAGCATCCTCATCGCGGCTGCCATGGCCGCACAGCATCACGCCGGTCTTTGTCTGCATGGGTTTCCTGCCTCTTTGACGCGCAAGAAAGGACAGGGTTCCAGGCACGGTTGTGCCGGATGATCGCTGCAGCTCCGGCATTGGCCCCCGATTTGGGTCGGCCGCACCGGACTTGCTTTCAGTTCCTTGGATGGAACGCTGCTCGTCTTGCGTATCAGCACACCTAGCTGGCGCTGGTTCCCGGGTCAATCGCCACCGCGACCTCTCACGGGGATTGAGCGACAGCGGGCAGGACCGTAGAGGACTCTACGTCAGGTGAGGGACAGATTCTGCCAATACGCAATTTATCGGCTTTGGGCGGCACGATGATGCCGGCGGCCTGCGCTTCCGCGTCCGAACCTCCGTATCACCGGCAACCGGCGCGCTGCGGCAGACTCAGCAGGATCTGAGCGATATCATCCGCAGCCTGAAGCAGAGCCAGACCGGAAGGGATTAATGATGAAGTCTTGGCATGTCGCGTTGCTCATGACCGCCGCGCTGACGGGGCCCGCCCTGGCGGCGGAGTGGCAAACTTATGTAAATGACCGTTTCGGCGCATCGGCCGACATTCCGGCCGACTACAAGGAAGGCGATGCACCGGCGAATGACGATGGCCGCCGGTTCACTTCGCCCGAAGGCGACGCCACGATCGCGGTCTGGGGGGCGCTCGCCTCTCTCGAGGGCGAGAGCTTCGCACAATATGCCGAACAGCTTGCCGACTACGACAGGAAGGATGGCTGGACCATCTCCTACAAGGCCGGCAAAGCGGACTGGTACGCCTTCTCAGGGACCAGGGGTGACCAGGTTCTCTTCGAGAAGGTCATCCAGGCCTGCGACGGCCAGATCGCCAATCATGTCCGGCTCGAATATCCCGCCGCCCGCAAGGCCGACTTTGATCCGATCGTCACGCATGTGACAAAGTCGCTGCGCTCCGAGAAGGGTTGGCAGTGCTGAGCGCGGGCAGTGGCACGCTAATACTCGATCCCCATCTGCGCCTTGACCCCTGAGCGGAACGGATGCTTCACCTGTTCCATCTCGGTGACGAGATCGGCGATCTCGATCAGTTCCTCCTTGGCATTGCGGCCGGTGACGATGACATGCTTGTCGGCCGGCTTGTTGCGCAAGACCTCGATGATCTCCTCAGTCGGCAGATAGTCGTAGCGCAGCACGATATTGAGTTCGTCGAGCAAAACGAGCTTGTAATCGGGATCGGCAATCATGCGCTTGGCTTCCTCCCAGCCGGCGCGCGCATGCACGATGTCGCGCTCGCGGTCCTGCGTCTCCCAGGTGAAGCCTTCGCCCATCGCCTTGATCGTCACGAGGTCGGGGAATTTCTCGAGCACCGTGCGCTCGCCCGTCGCCCAGGCGCCCTTCACGAACTGCACGACGCCGGCCTTCATGCCGTGGCCGATGCAGCGGAACACCATGCCGAAGGCGGCGGTCGATTTGCCTTTGCCCTTGCCGGTATGGACGATGAGCAGACCTTTCTCGATCGTCTTGCCGGACATGATCTTGTCGCGCGCCGCCTTCTTCTTCTGCATCTTGTCGTGATGGCGGGCATTTTCATCTTCGCTCATGGGAGATGTCCTTCCTTGAAGAATTTAAGCTGGGCATAGGCCGAGTTGGAACGCGGCGTCCACAGGCCGCGTGCGATCGCTTCCTCGAGCCGCTCGGAAATCTCCTTCAGCGCCGCGGGATTGTTGCTGGCGATGAAGTCGCGTGTTTCGTCATCGGCTAGGAAAGCGTCGTAAGCGAGATCGAAATGATGGCTTGCCACGGCACCCGTCGTCGCCGCGAAGGCGAACATGTAGTCGATGGTCGCGGCGATCTCGAAGGCGCCTTTGTAACCGTGGCGCTTGACGCCGGCGATCCATTTCGGATTGACGACCCGCGAGCGCACCACGCGGCCGACCTCCTCCTCGAGCGTGCGGATTATCGGCCGATCGGGACGCGAATGATCATTGTGGTAGACGCGCGGACGCCGGCCCGACATCTCCTCGACCGCAGCGCTCATGCCGCCTTCGAATTGATAGTAGTCGTCGGAATCGAGCAGGTCATGCTCGCGATTGTCCTGATTGTGGACGACGGCCTCTATGCGCCTGAGCCGTTCGCCAAAAGCGCGCTCGTCATTGGCGCCCTGGTCGCGTGCGCAATAGGCGTAGGAGCCCCAGGTGATATAAGCGCGGGCGAGATCGCCACGCTCCGCCCACAGGCGCTCGTCGATCAGCGCCTGGAGTCCCGCGCCATAGGCGCCGGGCTTGGAGCCGAAGATGCGATAGCCCGCGACATGCTGGGCCTCGGCGGAAGCGACGCCGGCCGCCTCCAGCGTCTTCGCCTCGCTCTTCATGCGGGCGGCGATCGGATTGTCGTCTTCCGGCTCTTCGAGAAGTCCCACCGCCCGCATGGCCCGGTCGAGAAGCTCGATCTGCGCCGGGAAGGCGTCGCGGAAGAAGCCGGAGATGCGCAAAGTGACATCGATGCGCGGCCGGCCAAGCCGCGGCAGCGGGATGATCTCATAGCCGGTCACACGCCAGCTCGACGGCTCCCAGACCGGCTTCACGCCGATGAGCGCCAGGGCTTGGGCGATATCGTCGCCGCCGGTGCGCATATTGGACGTGCCCCAGGCCGACAGCCCGAGCGCCTGGGGATAGCGCCCTAAATCCTGAAAATGGCGCGCCAGCAGGTCTTCCGCCGATTTCTGGCCGAGTGTCCAGGCGGTAGGCGTAGGCACAGTGCGGTTGTCCAGCGAATAGAAATTGCGGCCCGTGGGCAGGACATCGACCCGCCCGCGCGTCGGCGCGCCCGAGGGGCCTGGCGCCACGAAGCGGCCGGCCAGCCCATTGAGCAGTGCCGTGATTTCCTGTTCGCCCGACGCCCGCAGGCGCGGCTTGAGACTGCGCTCGATCTCGGCAATGACTTTTTCCGACTGCGCGCCCACGCCCTTCATTTCCTCGACGCAACGCGCGGCGAGAAGCTCGAGCCGTTCGACCGTATCGCCCTGGCTGCGCCAGGACTCATTCGGGAGCCCGGCAAGGAGAGCCGGACGAGGACCGGTCCAGGCTGTGCTCATGTCGCAAGTGAGCGGATCGAAATCCGTGAAGCCGAGGTCATTGGCGAGCGCGCGGATGAGCGACTGGTCGGCTTCCTCGCCGAGGCCGCGCGGCACGCGCGTCAGCGCCACGAGGAGATCGGTCTCGAGCCGGCCCTCAGGGGAGGCGCCGAGTATATGGAGTCCGTCCCGGATCTGCGCCTCCTTCAGGTCGCAGAGATAGGCGTCGAGCTTCTGCAGATCGCTTTCGTCATCGCCGGTGAAGCCCGCATCGACATCGAGGCGCTGGCTGCGGGTCAGGTCCAGGATATCGCTCTTGAGCGCCGCCAGGCGACGGCGATCGAGGCCGGAGGCGAGATAATATTCATCGACCAGGGCTTCCAGATCCTTGAGCGGGCCATAGGTCTCGGCGCGCGTGAGCGGCGGCGTCAGATGGTCGATGATGACGGCGGCCGAGCGGCGCTTCGCCTGTGTGCCTTCACCCGGATCATTGACGATGAAGGGATAGAGATGCGGGAGGGCGCCGAAGGCGATCTCCGGATAGCAGGCAGCCGACAGCGCCGTCGCCTTCCCGGGCAGCCATTCGAGATTGCCGTGCTTGCCATTGTGGATGATCGCCTGGACGCCGAAATGATGACGTAGCCAGAAATAAGTGGCGAGATAGCCGTGGGGCGGCACCAGGGCCGGGTCATGATAGGTCGCCTTGGGATCGATATTGTAGCCGCGCGCCGGCTGGATCGCGACCACGACATGGCCATAGACCAGAAGCGGAAGCTCGAAGGCGCCATGGGAGAAGAAGGGGTCCTTGTCGGCTGTCCCCCAGCGTTCGGAGATGGCGTTCCGCACCTGCGCCGGCAAGGCGGCGAAATGTTGTGCATAGTCGCCGGCGGACAGCTTTGTCGTGCTGCCGTGCTTGTGGGCGTTGGTGCGCCCGCTCTGCAACGCCTCCACCAAGCCATTGCCGTCGGCGGGGACGTCATCGATGCAATAGCCATCGCCTTTCAGCGCACGGAGGATCGCGATGCTGCTCGCCGGCGTATCATAGCCGACGCCATTGGCGATACGGCCGTCCTTGTTGGGATAATTGGCAAGAATGATGGCGACGCGGCGTTCCGTTGGATTGGCACGCCTGAGCCTGATCCAGGCCATGGCGAGCTCAGCGGTGAAGGCGATACGGTCAGGGACCGGCCGATAGGTGACGATCCGGCACTGGCTGCGCTCGTCCCAATGATCATCTGCCTTGAATGAGACGGCGCGGGTGAATATTCGCCCGTCGAGTTCCGGCAGCACGACATTCATCGCGAGGTCGCGGGCGCTGAGGCCCTGTGCGCTGTCACGCCAGCTCTCTTCGCCCGATCCCGCGAAGACGACTTGCAGGACGGGACAGTCATAGGGCGTGAAGGGCGTATCGACCGCGCTGCCGCCCGAAGAGACCGCGAATGCTGTCGCATTGAGGATGATGTCGGGCGGCGAGGAGGCGAGTGTCGCGGCGATGAACCGGGCACTCGCTGAATCCTTGAGGCTCGTCACATAAAGGGCGAGCGCGTTGATGCCGCGCGCCTTCAGATCCGCGATCAGCGCATCGACGGGCGCCGTCTGGGCGCCTTCGAGCACGGAGCGATAGAAGACGATGGCGGCGACCGGCGCGTCGGCGATCCAGTTACCCGTCGGCAGATATAGGCCGGCCTTGTCGAGAGGGCGGGCAGGGGCAGGCGCCTCGCCGCGTTCCAGCATATTGAGACAGAGACGCAGGAACCCTTGCGCATTCTCCCGCCCGCCGGCGACCAGATACTGCCGCAGCCGCTCGCAATCGGCTGCGCTCAGGGTCGAATGGCCATTGAGGGCGGCATCCGGCTGCGCATCCCCCGGCAGCACAGCCAGCTTGATCTGATGCGCGCGCGCCAGGGCCTCGATCTCGGCGAGCCCATAGGGCCAATATTGCGCACCGCCGAGAAGCCTGAGCACGATGAGCCTGGCGTGACGCAACGTCTTGTCGAGATAGAGGTCGACCGACAGATTGTGCTGAAGCTGCAGCAGATTGGCGAGACGCAGCGTGGTGTCGGCGGGAGCTACAGCTTCCCAGGCTCGAGCCAGGGAAGCAAGCTCGCTGTCGGCGGCCGAGAGAACGACGATGTCGCCTGGCGCCTGGGCGAGGTCGACGGCCTCGGCGGCCCCGTCAATGACGCCGGTCTGGGCGGCGAGAAGGTGCATCAGGTTTCAATCTGACTCATGTTTGACCCTCACCCTGAGGCGCCTGGCGAAGCCGGGCCTCGAAGGGTCTGTTGCAACAAACTCACTCTATCCTGAGGGGTGCTTCGAGGCTCCCCCGGCTCAAGGCCGGGGAGCGCCTCAGCAAGAGGATACTGTTCACCCCGTCAGGCAGGCCTCGACGGCGGCCCGGTCCAGTCCCTTGAGTCCGATGACGACGATCTCGCTCGACCGCTTTTCATCCACGCGCCAGGGGCGGTCGAAATAGCTGTTGAGCCTGGGACCAACCGCCTGGATCAGGAGGCGGCCCGACGCACCGTCGATGGCGGCGAAGCCCTTGAGCCGCAATATGTCGTGCTCGGCGATGAGATCCTCAATGCGCTTTAGGATCTGCTCGCGATCCCTGATTGCACCAAGCGACACCGAGAAGGTGACGAAGTCGTCGTGGTCATGCTGCACCTCGCCTTCCATCTCGTGATGGGAGAGGCGGTTATGTATGTCCTCCTCGGCGGCGGACGCGATGCCGAGCAGGGCCGAGGCATCGAGCGCGCCATGCTGGGTGGGAACGAGCTTGGCGCCTCTGCGGATCTGGCCCTTGAGATCGCCCGCGAGCTTCTCCGTCTCATGCGCCGCCAGGAGATCGGTCTTGTTGAGCACGATCATGTCGGCGCAGTTGAGCTGGTCCTCGAACAATTCCTCGATCGGATTCTCGTGGTCGAGATTGGGATCGGCGGCGCGCTGGGCGGCGACAGCTTCCTCGTCATCGGCGAAGCGGCCCTCGGCCAGCGCCTTGGCGTCGACCACGGTGACGACGCCGTCGACGGTGACGCGCGACTTGATCTCCGGCCAGTTGAAGGCCCGCACCAGAGGCTGCGGCAGTGCGAGGCCGGAGGTCTCGATGACGATGTGCTCGGGCGGGAGGTCCCGCTCGAGCAGCTTCTTCATCGTCGGCACGAAATCATCCGCGACCGTGCAGCAGATGCAGCCATTGGCGAGCTCGACGACATCCTCCTCGCGGCAGACTTCATCGCCGCAGCCTTTGAGGATCTCGCCATCGACGCCGATATCGCCGAACTCGTTGATGACGAGGGCGATCCGCCGCCCCTTGGCGTTCTGCAGGAGGTGGCGGATCAGGGTCGTCTTGCCGGCGCCGAGAAAGCCGGTGATGACCGTGGTGGGAATTTTCTGGAGCGACATTCTTCAGGCCTCTTTCACGAAGCGGTCCATGGCGAGACCGAGGAAGCCGCCGATCGCCAGCCACATCAGGGCCGCGACCGCCAGCGTATTGGCGGCGAAGGCCGCTGAAATGACCGCCGGCACAGCGCTCTCATGCGTGGGCGGCAACGGCGCCCCGATGATATGGGGAAGCGCCACCAGCACGACCGCTGCCACCTTCGCCCAGAGCTCATGGCGCTGGGTGAAGAGCCAGATGGCGAGACCGGTCGCCACGATCGTGCCCACCCACCAGACCTGGCGCGCGAAGAGGTCGCCGGCCGGCATGCCCGGCAACTCGGGCGGCAGGCTGGCGGCGGGCGCCAGATGCACCGCGAGGAAGCCGGCAAGCCCCCACAGCACGCCATTGCGCGGCGTGATGCGGATGCCGGCGATAAGGCTGACCCCCGCCAGCGCGGCGGCAAAGCCGGCGGCGGCGACGATGCTGGCGAGGAAGGTATAGGTCGTGCGCTCGGCGCCGTCGGCTGGCGCCCAGGCTTCGTGCTCGGCCTCGGCCGCAGGAGCCTGCTCAGCCGAAGCTGTCGTCGTTGTGGTCGCGGCGCCATGGTCATGCGAATGACCATCGCCGGCGTTTTCATACTTCTCGGCTTCGAGAATCAATGGCGTGAGCCGCACATGCTGGATCGCGCCATAGAACAAGCCTGCCGCGATCCCTGCCAGGAGCGCGGCGAGGATCACTCGCCCAATCATTTCGAGACCTGCTTAGTGGCAGGGAAAGCCGATGGAGTGGCGCGTGTCATGCGCCGCATTGTGCAACTGGTCGGCCTGGGCGAGTCCGACGCCGTAAAGCAACAGGACGCCGAAAGCCAGCGCGCTGAGGCCTGCGGCCAAACGCTGCGACATCGTCAAGGGAAGCGCGGAAATACGATCCGTGGTCATGAGCGAAACACCCTCCGTGTGCTCAAAGTTCAAGGTGAGGGCAGGGCCCTGGGTGGCCGCGGCAGGTCTCCTGACTTGCGATTTCGGGCGGAAGCACGCGGCCTTCCCGGTTGCCCAGTGGCCAAGTCTGCATGCGTCCTCATCGCTCACAGTTGCGGGGGCAGTCACGGTTTTGGCCCCGATTGGGTCATCCGCACCGTGTTCCCTGTTCGGTTTCTAGCCTTTTGGCATCGAAACACCGCGTGACTCATGGGTGCCACGCCCGTAACCGCCCGTCAAGGCTCGGCTTTTCCAAAGCGTATTTTGCAGTATTTTCCTATTGCCTTGGGGAGGATCCAGGGGTTATATTGATTGAACGTTCAATTAGAAAAGGAAGGTCACAAATGAACGCGATCGATTTTGGCGCGCCTAACCGACTTGCCGATGACGAGCGTGCCGGCCTTCCGCCCTGGACCTATTTCAACAAGGAACTCTTCCAGATCGAGCAGGACGAGCTTTTTCGCCGCCATTGGCAGCTCGCCTGCCATGTAAGCGACGTCCCCCAGGAGGGCGACTGGACGACCTTCGACATCGCCGGCGAGCGCGCTCTCATCGTGCGCGGCAAGGACAAGGTAGTGCGCGCCTTCCACAATGTCTGCCGTCACCGCGGCTCGCGCGTGGTGGCGGGCGAGAGCGGGCGCTGCAAGAGCGCCATGGTCTGCCCGTTCCATGGCTGGTCCTATAATCTCGACGGCACCCTGCGGGCGGTGCCCAAGGCCAAGACCTTCCCCAAGCTCGATCCCGTCACCCATGGCCTCGTCCCGCTCGAGCACGAGATCTGGCAGGGCTTCGTCTTCGTACGCTTCAAGCCGGGCCCGCAGGGCTCCGTCGCCAATCTCATGTCGCCGCATGAGAAGGAGGCCGCCGCCTACCGACTGGCCGAGGCCAGGCCCTATTCGCCGCAGACCCGCGACATACTGGAGGTGAACTGGAAGGCGGTGCGCGACGTCGACAATGAAGGTTATCACGTGCCGATCGCTCATCCCGCTTTGCACGACCTCTATGGCCAGCAATATAGGGACGGTCGCCCGTCGGACGGCGTGTCGCGCTCGGAAGGGCGCATCACCGGCGTGTCGCCGCGCTTCTGGAGCGTGCGCAACTATGTGAAGCACCGCCCCGACATGGGGCATCTGCCTGAGGAGGCGAAGGGGCGGTGGGTCTATCTCGGCATGTTCCCCAATCTCGTGATCATGCTTTATCCCGATCTCGTCGGCTATTATCAGGAGCTGCCGGTCGAAGTGGGCAAGACCATTCAGCGCATGGCCTATTACGCCCCGCCCGATGACCGCCGCGCGGCCAAGGTGGCGCGCTACCTGGCACATCGCATCGACCGCGTCACCGGCGCGGAGGACGCCCAGCTCATCAAATGGTCGTGGGAGTCGATGCAGTCCTCGGGCTTCTCGAGTATGATCCTGTCCGATCTCGAGGCGGGTGTGCGCGATTATCACGACACGTTGCGCGCCACGATCCCGGTCGCGGCACTCGTCAATGAGCCGGCCAAGGGGCAGGTCGAGACGATCAATCAGACGCTGCTCGCCACCCGCAACTAGTGTCCCGAATCCGAAGTTCCCCACAGCCTCCGGGACCTTCCGAGCGAACTTCGGAATCGGAAGGACACTAGAAAACTTAATGGTTCTAGTGTGCTTTTGAACGCGAAGTTCCTGTCGATGCTAGCCGCCTGATATCAGGAACTTCGCGTTCAGCACACTAGCGGCGGAACAGGGAGCCCCTTGCAGGCTTAAAGCCGGGCATGGCACAGTCATGCCAATAAGAATCTACAGGGAGGGTACCAAAGTGAAAGCGTTGAAACTGATGTCCGCCGCCTGTGCGGCGGGTGCTGCCATGCTGCTGGCGGCAGGCCTGGCTCAGGCCGCCGAGAAACTCGTGATCTCCAACTGGGACGGCTACATGCCGAAGGACCTGCCGGAGAAGTTCAAGGCGGAGACCGGCATCGAGCTTGAGGTCGCGGTGCATGCGACCAATGAGGAAATCATGGGCAAGGTCGTCGCCTCGAAGGGCGAGGGCTATGATGTGATCTTCGTCTCCTCGCCCTTCGCCGAGGCCTTGAACAAGCTCGGCATCGCCGCCAAGCTCGATCACAGCAAAATCCCCAATCTCGCCAATCTTTACCCAGAAGCCAGCCAGCTCAAGCACGATCCGGGCAATACCTTCTCCATCCCCTATAGCTGGGGTACCACCGGTCTCTGCTACCGCTCGGATGTGGTGAAAACGGCGCCAACGAGCTGGAACGATCTGCTCAAGCCCGCCGACGACCTCAAGGGCAAGACCACCATGCTGTCGACCGACCGCTGGCTGATGGCGGCGGGCGAGTTGGCGCTCGGCATGTCGGTCAACGAGGTCGATCTCGCGAAGCTCGACCAGGTGAAGGCGCTCCTCATCGACACCAAGAAAACCCTGCTCGCTTACGACGATACGACCTTCTATTCAAAGCTCGTCTCAGGCGAGGCCTCGCTCGTCCAGGCCTGGGATGGCTGGTGCAATTACGGCATCGCCGAGAACCCCAAGATCAAATATGTCGTACCCAAGGAGGGATCCGATCTCTGGGTCGACACGATGGTGGTGATCGAAGGCTCGAAGAACAAGGACGCCGCCTACAAATTTCTTGACTACATCCTGAAGGCCGATACCGGCAAATGGGTCGTCGAGAACATCATGTACAAGACGCCTAACAAGGCCGGCATGGACGCGATCGACAAGACCATGCTGGAGACATATCCGAACATGGCCATCCCGCCGGCCGATCTCCTGAAATACGAGCAGTTGCGCGATCTGGGCGACGGCATGAAGACATTCTCGAAGGTCGTCACCGAGATCACCTCTTCGAAATAGGCGAAAACCTTGCGGGAGCGGTCCCGGTTGGGATCGCTCCCCGAAACGGTGTCATGCCGCAAAGACTGGCTTCCTTTCTTCTGATGCTTCCCGGTCTCCTGTGGCTGGGCATTCTGATGGTGGTGCCTTGCGCCATTATCCTGGTGACCGCTTTCTACGACCGCGGCATCTACGGCGGCGTCGACTGGTCGGTCGCGACCCTGGGCAATTTCAGCCGCGCCGGTGAATGGCTCTATCTGTCGATCTTCCTCGATTCCGCCCGCATCGCCGCACTCGCCGCCTTCTTGGCACTGCTCGTCGGCTATCCCGCGGCCTACGCCATCGCCAAGTCGGTGCCCCGTCACCAGACGGCCCTGTTGTTCCTGGCGATGCTGCCCTTCTGGACGAATTATCTGATCCGCACCTATGCCTGGATCGTGCTGCTCAACCCGACCGGCCTCGCCAACAATTTCCTGCAATGGCTGGGCCTCACCAGCGCGCCCTTGCCGCTGCTCTACAACGAATTCGCCGTCATTGTCGGGCTTGTCTACAACTACGTGCCCTTCGTTATTCTCGCCGTTTATTCGGCGCTGCAGCGCCTCGACCCGTCTTATGCCGAGGCCTCGCGCGACCTCGGCGCCGGGGCGCTTACCACTTTCTGGCGCATCACCTTGCCCTTGACGGCGCCCGGCGTCGCGGCAGGAGCCGTCTTCGTCTTCGTGCTTTCGATCGGCAACTTCGTCACCCCGGATCTCCTGGGCGGCGGCAAGCTGCAGATGGTCGGTAATCTGATTTATGACCAGTTTCTGACGGCGCGCGACTGGCCTTTCGGCTCGGCCCTGTCCGTCATCCTGATCGCCGTGATGCTGCTCCTGCTGTTCGCGCAGGCGGTCGCCGCCAACCGGGCGCGCGGGGAGGGACGAGGCCATGCGTAAGGCCTATCTCGCTCTCGTCTATGTCTTTCTCTACACGCCGATCGCCGTGCTGATGATCCTGTCGTTCAATAAGGCGGGCATGCCCACAGCCTGGACCGGTTTCTCGACGGAGTGGTACGGGAAATTGCTGGAAAGCCCGAAAATCATCGCCGCCGCGAGGAATTCGCTGATCGTCGCCATCGCCTCGACGCTCATCGCCACGACGATCGGCACGCTGCTGGCGCTGGGCGTCGAGCGCCGCAAGGCCTCGTCCGGGCTCGACGCCTTGCTGTTCATGCCGATGATCATTCCCGACATTGTGCTCGCGATAGCACTTCTCTCCTTCTTCACTCTGGTGAAATTCACGCTCGGCCTGCACTCGATCATCCTGGCGCATGTGGTGTTCAACATCGCCTTTGTCTGCGCCGTGGTACGCGCCAGGCTCAAGAGCTTTGACTGGTCGCTGACCGAGGCTTCGCGCGACCTGGGCGCCGGCGCCTTGACCACCTTTCGCAAGATCACCTTCCCGCTCATCTGGCCGGCGGTGATCGCCGCCGCCCTCCTTGCCTTCACGCTCTCGGTCGATGAATTCATCATCGCCTATTTCACCGCCGGGGCCGGACAGGGATCGACCACCTTGCCGATGCAGATCTATGCGATGATCCGCTTCGGTGTGACGCCCGAGATCAATGCGATGGCGACGATCATCCTGCTCGTCAGCTTCGCGCTGGTCCTGATGGCGCAACGTTTCAACCGCGGCGCTGTGCCGGGGACATGACAATCTGAGAGCGGAGGCGAAAGGGAACGCATCATGGCGAAGAAGGCAGTGAAGAAGAAGGCGGCCAAGAAGACTGTAAAGAAAGTGGCGGTGAAGAAGAAAGCGCGCAAGGTCGCGAAGAAGCCGAAGAAGGTCATTGCGCTCTTCCCGGAAGCCGCCTTCGGACCAGCTCTCAATTCGGTCGGCATCGGTCAGGCGCTCGAGAAGCTCGGCCATAAGGTGGTGTTCCTGTCCGATCCGGGGTTCCTCGATGTGTATAAGGGCTATGGTTTCGAGGCTCATCCGGTCAATCTGTCCGAACCGCTGCCACCCGAGGAAATGGCGAAATTCTGGGTGGACTTCATCAACGGCCACATTCCGAACTTCCGCAAGTCTCCCTATGACCAGATCGACAACTATGTGAAGGGCTGCTGGGAGATGATCGTCGAAACGGCGAAATGGGCCGAGAAGGACCTGCCGGGCGTGCTCACCAGGGTCAAGCCGGATGTCGTCTGCGTCGACAATGTGATCCTCTTTCCGGCGATCAAGCACTATGCCCGCGACAACGACAAGCCCTGGGTACGCGTGATCTCCTGTTCGGAGAACGAGATCGAGGATCCGGATATCCCGCCGCATCTGTCGGGTTGCGGTGAGAAGGACAAGAATGGTTTCGCGCGCTATCGCGAGCGCTTCAACGATGTGATCGGGCCGATCCATGACAACTTCAACCAGTTCCTGAAGAGTGTCGGCGAAGCGGAGTATCCGCTTGGTCAGTTCTTCGAGGCCTCGCCGCATATGAATCTGCTGCTCTATCCATCCGCGGTAAAGTTCAAGCGTCGCCACAAGCTGTCGCCCAGGCAGTTCCAGTATCTCGAGGGCTGCGTGCGCAAGGATGCGCCTTACAAGGTGCCTAAGTTCAAGAAGAACAATGACAAGCCCTTGCTCTATGTGAGCTTCGGGTCGCTGGGCTCGGGCGATGTCGATCTCTTGAAGCGGCTCATCGTCACGATCGGAAAATTGCCGGTCCGCGCGCTGGTCAATGTGGGCGATTACATGGATCAGTACACCGATGTGCCGCCCAATGTGCATATCGACAAATGGTATCCGCAGCCTTCGGTCATTCCACAGGTCGACGCCGTCATCCATCATGGCGGCAACAACTCCTTCACGGAATGCCTCTATTTCGGCAAGCCCGCGCTCATCATGCCTTATGTCTGGGACGGCCACGACAATGCGACGCGGGTCGAGGAGACAGGCCACGGCTTCAAGCTCGATCGCTATGAGTGGACGGATGAGGTCATGGCCGACCGCATCACGAGGATGCTGACCGACAAGAAGATGAAGGCGAAGCTCAAGAAGACGTCCAGTGACATGCGCAAGCAGAAGGGGCCGGCGAAGGCCGCGAAGGTCATCGACGGGCTGCTGCGCCGCAGGAAGGCCGCCTGATGTCGAAGGGACTTGCATCGACCGCGCCCCATATAGCGGACCCCGCGTCTTATGCGGGACCGCTCAAGGACTGGGGGCATCAGCCCAATCCGATCGCCGGTGATTCCAAGAGCGACGGCGTGCTGCTGCACAAGGGGCCCAACGGTCAGCCGGAAGTGGGGCTCTGGCAATGCACGCCCGGCACCTGGCCGCTGTCGATCCCGCGCGATGAATTGTGCTACTTCGTCTCAGGGAGAGCGACCTACACGCATCAGTCGGGCGAGACGATCGAGATTGTTCCGGGGACGGCGGTACTGTTCCCGGCCGGCTGGACCGGAATCTGCGTGGTCCACGAGACCATGCGCAATGTATATATATTGAGGTAGAAACGAGGACTTCGCACTCACCTCTCATGCGTCACCCCGGCGAAAGCCGGGGCCCATTGAATAAGGCAAGCCGGGCGGCGCTGCTCGTTTGGCAAGACCGTAATGGATCCCGGCTTTCGCCGGGATGACGAAATGGGAGGGGACGATGTAACAGGAGCAAGAATGCCGACCAATCTCAATTCATCCGCGCCGCATATCGTCGATCCGGCGAACTATCCGGGCCCGTTTAAGGACTGGGGCGTCATTCCCACCATGATCGAAGGGGAGTCACGCACATCCGGCATCGTTCTGCACAAGGGACCAGAGGGCCAGAGTGAGACCGGCATCTGGATCTGCACGCCCGGCTATTGGAACTGCTATGTCACCAAGGACGAGTTCTGCCATTTCCTGACCGGCCGCTGCACCTATACGCATGAAAGCGGCGATGTGATCGAGATCGGACCCGACACCACGGCCTTCTTCCCGCAGGACTGGAAAGGCACCTGCCGGGTGCATGAGACGATCCGCAAAGTCTACATGATCCGGTAGCGCCCATGGATTTCGATCCGGCGGCCGGCCAGATATTCCGCGCCAATGACTGGACCGTTCCGGCCGGCGTGAAATTCCGCGACATCGTCAACCCGGCCGATCTCAGCATCGCCGGGCGCATCGCGCTTTCGACGCCGGCGCTCGCCGAGGAGGTTGCCGGCGAAGCCCTGGCGGCGCAGCGGTCATGGAAGCGCGTCGACGCCAAGACGCGGGCGAGGATGCTCCATGACCTGGCGGACTCGATCGCCAAGGCCGATATACACGACGTCGCGCGCCTCATGGTGCTGGAGATGGGCAAGCCTTATCCGGAAGCGATAGGCGAACTTCTCAATGTGGCGCCTGCCTTCCGCTATTTCGCCGAGATGGCGCGCGACGATGCCGGCAAGGTCGCCGGCACGACGCAGACGGGCTCCTTCCAGTTTTCGCGCTACGAGCCCTATGGCGTCTCCGTCCACATCATGCCGTTCAACTTCCCCATCCTCTTGATGTGTTGGACGGTGGCGGCCTCGCTCGCCGCCGGCAATGCCTGCATCGTCAAACCGGCGGAGGCGACGAGCCTGTGCACGCTCGCCTTCATGGAGCATTTCAGCAAGGTCCTGCCGCGGGGCCTCGTCTCCTGCCTCACCGGCGGCGCCGACGTGGCCCAAGCGCTGATCCGCTCACGGAACACCCATGCGGTGGCGTTCACCGGCAGTGTCACGAGCGGGCGCGCCGTCGCCATGGCCTGCGCCGAGAAGTTCAAGCCCTGCATCATCGAGGCGGGCGGCAATGATCCGATGATCATCTCGGAGCATGCGCCGCTCGATGTCGCGGTGCCGGGCGCCACCATGGCCGCCTTTCATCTGTCGGGCCAGATCTGCACATCGGCGGAGCGCTTCTTCGTGCATGAAAAGGTGCACGATGAGTTCGTCGATCGCATGGCGGCAATGGCGCGGACGCTGCGCATCGGCCACGGCCTTGAGGAAACAGAGCTCGGTCCGCTGGTGTCGGAGGCCGCCCGCGCCAGGTGATCCGCCTCGTCGGCGAAGCGCGGGAGCAGGGGGCGACGATCGTCTGTGGTGGCCGGGTTCCTGCTGAGCGCAATGTCGGGTGGTTCTATGAGCCGACCATTCTCACCGGCTGCACGCCTCATATGACGGTGATGCGTGATGAGATCTTCGGGCCGGTCGCGGCCATCTGCAAAGTGTCGTCCTTCGAGGAGGCGCTTGGCTTCGCCAATGACAGCGATTTCGGCCTCGGCGCCTCGGTCTTCACCACCGATCTGAAGGAAGCGATGCAGGCGGCGGAAACACTCGAAGCCGGCATGGTCTGGGTGAACAACCCGCTGATCGACAATGATGCCTTGCCCTTCGGTGGCTGGAAGATGTCGGGGCTTGGCCGCGAATTAGGCCGCCAGGGATTAGACGCCTTCCGGCGCTCGAAGATGGTCATCATCGACCATGAGCCCGCCGTGCAGGACTGGTGGTATCCCTATCCGAAGGACTGGTTCTATAAGGGAAAGGGCCGCATTTAGAGCAAATCCCGCCAAAGTTGAAGACTTTGGCGGCAGGGATTTGCTCCAAGATATTGATTTGGCGCGGATCCTTGTCGGCGAAGTGATTCCACTTCGCCGGGATGCGCGCTAGCGGCCCTTTCTGTCACTTCACCAGGATGTTGCTGAACTGCCAGGGATCGCGCTTGTCGATCTCCTCGGCGAACAGCGTCTGGCGGTCGGTGAGCGGGTTCCAGTCGGTATAGACGCCGGTCATCTGGCCGAGATAGGGCATCTGCACTTCGAGGCAGCGGCGGAAATCCATCTCATCCGTCTCAACGACGCCGGCCTTCGGATTCTCGATCGCCCAGACCATGCCGGCAAGCACCGCGCTGGTGACCTGGAGACCGGTCGCGTTCTGGTACGGCGCCAGCTTGCGCGCCTCTTCGATGGTCAGCTGCGAGCCATACCAATAGGCGTTCTTCTTGTGGCCATAGATGAGAACGCCGAGTTCGTCGCGTCCGTCGAGGATTTCGTCCTCTTCGAGAATATGGATATGCGACTGCTTCTTGCCGGCATTGCCGAACATCTCGTGCATCGACAGCACCGCGTCATTGCAGGGATGATAGGCGTAGTGGCAGGTCGGCCGGTAGGTGACTTTGCGGCCCTCACGCACGGTGAAATAATCGGCGATCGAGATCGCCTCATTATGGGTGACGAGGAAGCCATATTGCGGTCCGGGCGTGGGCGTCCAGGTGCGCACCTTGGTCTCGGCACCCGGCCGTGTGATATAGATCGCCGCGCCGCAGCCGGTCTTGTGCTTCTTGCCGCCCGGCGGCAGCTTCTTCTCATGCGTGCCCCAGCCGAGCTCGGCCGGCTGCAGGCCTTCCGAGATGAAACCTTCCACCGACCAGGTGTTGACGAAGGTGTCGAGCGGCTTGGGCTTCTTGGCGCGCTGCGTGTCGCGCTCGGCGATATGGATGCCCTTGACGCCGAGGCGCTTCATCAGCTTGCCCCACTCCTCGCGCGTCTTCGGCTCCTTGACCTTCACCTTGGTCGCTTCGGCGATGTCGAGAAGCGCCTGCTTCACGTACCAGGAGACCATGCCGGGATTGGCGCCGCAGCAGGAGACCGACGTGTGGCCGCCTTTGAACTTTTCCTTGATCGCCAGCATGCTCTCGCGCATCGCGTAATTGGTGCGCGCCGCGTTGTCGAGCTTGCTGTTGTAGTAGAAGCCCAGCCAGGGCTCGACGACCGTGTCGATATAGAGGGAGCCCGTCGCCTGGGCGAGCTTCTGGATGTCGACGGAGGACACATCGACCGACAGATTGACGATGAAGGCCTGGCCTTGGTCCGATTTCAGCAGCGGGGTGAGTATCGACTTGTAATTTTTCGGCGTGAGAGCCTTCTTGATGAAAGCGATGCCTTCCTTGTCGGCCAGGTGCTTGTTGTGATCATCCGGGTCGATGATCGTGAACTTGCTCCGGTCACAGGCGATATGGCGCAGGATGAGGGGGAGGGTACCCCGCCCGATCGAGCCGAGACCGATCATTACAATGGGGCCGTTCCAGGTCGCGTGTTGTGGCCAAAGGGTCATTTTATGCAAGCACTCCATTGAAATTGGGGATTGTCGCTCTTTAGCCGAGAGTTTTGTCGCACGACACCAGAAAATGCGCTAGTTTCCCCCGGAAACATGCGGGGTTCGGGACCTATGCAGAAAACACTGATTCTTCTTTCGGCGGCCATGGTTTTGGGCGCGTGCGCCGGGCGCTATGGCAATGACGAGCCGAGCTATCAGTATTGCGTGAGGCTGGCGCGCCAGGAAGGCCAGGTCATCAATTATATCGACACGACCCTGCAATACCGGAAAAGGCATTATCCGGGCGAGCAGACCGAAGCCGAGCTCAAAAAGGCCCATGCCGAGCGCCGCGATATCCACCGCGAAAGGCGCGATTTGGGTTGCATCTGAAACGCCAAGGCGAATTTCGCGCCAAAGTTGTATGTTCCGGCGACACGAATCTGCGCCAAGCACTTGAACTTCCAGCCGAACCGGCTGGAAGTTATCGTCCTTAAGGGGCGACTTGCCTAAAACTTTCCCTGCATTTGACCCAATAAACGCTCCCTTAACCTAAACAAGGCATTGTTGCTTTGTCAGTTGGTTCTTGGAGTTTAGGTATGCGTTCCTCTTCCGTGCGCGCCGTCGGGTTTCCGTCGAAAGCGTCGCTCCTTCTCAGCGTAGCGGCCGCCGTTTTGCTTTCGGCCTGTTCCGGCTCGGTTGATCGTTTCGCTGATTCCTCATCCTCCTCCTCATCGTCGGGCGATACGCTCTACACGGCTTCGGTCCCGAAGAGTGTTCAGGGCAGCGGCGGCGATACGGATGTCGCCTCTGCTTCCGACCGCGATACGGTTTCACGCCGTCCGTTGGGCAGCAACAGCAGCAAGGCCGCCGAGAACAACTACGCCAGCAACGGTTACAATTACCAGCAGACCTACAAGCCCGTTTACAAGCAGCCGAACCTTCAGCCCAAGGACTACCAGTCGGCGCAGACGGAGCCGTCCTATAACGAACAGCCGGCCGTGGCAGCCAAGTCCGGCAGCGTCCGTGTCGAGCCGGGCATGACCCTCTATTCGATCGCGCGCGCTAACAACGTGGCGGTAGGCGATCTGGCCCGCGCCAACAATATCGCCGCGCCCTATTCGGTGAATGTCGGGCAGAACCTGCGCATCCCGGGCCGTGAAACGGCCATGGCGCCGCAGCCGGCCAGCGCCAAGCCGGGCAGCACGCTGATGGCGGGTGGCGGTGAGCATACCGTGCGCTCGGGCGAGACTCTCTATTCGCTGGGCCGCACCTATGGCGTGCATCCCTTTGCCATCGCCAAGCTGAACGGCCTCGACAACAATGTGTCGCTCCGCCAGGGCCAGATCGTACGCATCCCGAAGGGTGGTTCGGCCGCGGGTTCGGCGGTTGCCGCCAAACAGCCGACAGCCCCCGCGACCTCTGGCGCGTCCAGCACTGTCGCGGCCAATGAACCGGACGACCAGTCCGATACGGATACGGCCGCCGCGGCACCGAAGCCGATCCAGCAGCAACCGCAGCAATTGGTGTCGGACAACCAGCCGGCGCAGGAAGCAGGCAGCCTCAGTTTCCGCTGGCCGGTCAAGGGCCGGGTCATTTCGAACTATGGCTCGAAGCCCGGCGGACTGCGCAATGAAGGCATCAATATCGCGGTTCCGGAAGGCACCGATGTGCGCTCGGCCGAGGCCGGTGTCGTCGCCTATGCCGGCAATGAACTGAAGGGCTACGGCAATCTGGTCCTCATCCGCCATGAAGGTGGCTGGGTCACGGCTTACGCCCACAACAAGGACCTCTTCGTGAAGCGCGGCGACACGGTCAAGCGTGGCGACGTCATCGCCAAGGCCGGCCAGACCGGCTCGGTGTCGAGCCCGCAGGTCCACTTCGAAGTCCGCAAGGGCGCCACCGCAATGGATCCGATGCGTTTCCTCAACAATTCGACGGCGTCTAACTGACATTTCCGCCGCTCCGAGGCTGACAGAAGCCCGGCCCCAAAAAGGCCGGGCTTTCGCTTGCGCGCTTGCGCGAAGTCTCCGATAGATAGCGGCTCAAAGCAGGGAGCCGGATATGATCGAGGTTTGGGGACGCCGCAGTTCGAGCAATGTTCAGAAGGTGATCTGGGCACTCGATGAACTCGGCCTGGAATTCAAGCGCCACACGGTAGGCGGCGGCTTCGGCGGCACGCACGATCCGTCCTATCTCAAGATGAATCCAAATGCTCTCGTGCCGGTGCTGCGCGACGGCGACATCACCATGTTCGAATCGAACGCCATCGTGCGCTATCTGGCAGCTCGCTACGGCGAGGGCGGCCTCCGGCCCACGGCGCCCAGGGCGCTGGCCGCCGCCGAACAATGGATGGACTGGCAGCAGCTCAATGTCGTGCCGCATATTTCGGCGATCTTCTGGAACTTGGTGCGCGTCCCGGCCGACCAGCGCAACGACACGGCGATCGCCCAGGCGAACGCCAGGCTCAAGGAAGTGCTGGCGATCGCCGATGCCACGCTTGGCTCATCGGCATGGTTCGCCGGCGACCAGTTCTCCTTCGGCGATATCGTTTTGGGTGTCCTTTACTGGCGCTATTCGCGCATGGACGGCGAGCGGCCCGATACGCCCAATATCAGGCGCTGGTTCGAGGCCTTGCAGCAGCGCCCGGCATACCGGAAGTGGGTGATGGTCGAGGTCGGCAACAATATCGCCGAGTGGAACGCCAACGAAAAGGCACTCGGATGACGCATCGGCTTTTCCGAAAAGTCTGGATGGCCGCCTCAAGCGGCGGCCATGGATTTTTCGGGCCGATGCTTAGCTAACGCATCGGCTTTTCCGAAAAGTCTGGATGGCCGCCTCAAGGTGCGGCCATGGACTTTTCGGGCCGATGCGTCGGATCAGCCTTCCGTTTTGACGCCCAGGCGGCCGGCGAGGTCCTGGACGAACTGCCAGGCGACACGGCCCGAGCGGCTGCCGCGCGTCGCCGTCCATTCGATGGCCTGCGCGCGCACGTCTTCCGGCTTGACGTCCAGATTGAAGCGCTTCACGTAACCATCGATCATACTTAGGAATTCCTCCTGCGAGCAATTGTGGAAGCCGAGCCACAGGCCGAAGCGGTCGGAGAGCGATACTTTCTCCTGCACGGCCTCCGAAGGGTTGATGGCGGTCGAGCGCTCATTCTCCATCATGTCACGCGGCAGGAGGTGCCGGCGATTGGAGGTCGCATAGAAGATCATGTTCACGGGCCGCCCCTCGATGCCCCCCTCGAGCGCCGCCTTGAGTGACTTGTAGGAGGTGTCATTGGCGTCGAAGGAGAGATCGTCGCAGAACACGATGAAGTAGAGCTCCGGATTGGCGCGGATCAGCATCATGAGCTGCGGCAGGCTTTCGATGTCCTCGCGATGGATTTCGACCAGCTTGAGGTTACCGCCCGTTTCCCCGTTGACCAGATGGTGGGCGGCCTTGACCAGGGAGCTCTTGCCCATGCCGCGGGCACCCCAGAGCAACGCATTGTTGGCGGGAAGCCCCTTGGCGAATCGGCGGGTATTGTCGATCAGGATATCGCGGGTCTGGTCGATGCCGCGCAAAAGCTCGATATCCACCCGGTTGACTTTCGCTACAGGCTCCAGCCGTCGATGATGGGCGTTCCAGACGAAGGCTGAGGCTGCCCCAAGGTCGACGGGGGGGCGGCGGGGCAGGGGCGAGTCTTTCCAGAGCAACGGCAATCCGGCTCAGAATGGCGGCATAGTCATCAGGGACGGTGTCTTTGGGCATGGCGCCGGTCCATAGCCTTAAGGGGTCCGGGCGGCAAGCAGCCGGGACGCATAAGCGGTTCCAGCCGGTTGCAATGGCCGGTTTCGTCGGTATATACCCCAGAACCCAAAACCGGGCGGCCTAAATCCCCGCCTTTCCGCCGCTCAGAGGAGACGACCTGAATGTTCATTACCCCCGCTTTCGCCCAGGCCACGGGGAGCCCCGGCACCGGCGACTTCATCGGCATGATCCTGCCGTTGGTGATGATCATGGTGGTCTTCTGGTTCCTGCTCATCCGCCCGCAGCAGAAGCGCCAGAAAGAACACCAGCAATTGATCAGCAAGGTCGCCCGCGGTGACACGATCGTGACATCGGGCGGCCTCATTGGCCGCGTATCCAAGGTCGTGGATGAGCGCGAGCTTCTGGTCGAAGTCGGAGAGAATGTGAAGGTGCGGGTCGTGCGTAGCGCCATTTCCGAGGTCCGGGCCAAGGGCGAGCCCATCAAAGACGACGCCGCCAAGAAGTAAGATCGGCCGCATGCCACATTGTTCCAGCCGGAGAGAATCTCACGATCTGGCCATCGCTTTTCGTTTCGGTGCCTTGCCGGCGCGATTGGTCTATATAGACGCGGGAAACGAAACCGCCGGCAGCGCCCGGGCGAAAAGGTCGGACCGTTAAGATGCTCAATTTCTCTCGCTGGAAAATCATCGCCATCCTGGCATCGATCCTGGCCGGCATTATCTTCGCTCTGCCCAATGTCCTGCCCAAGGACATGCAGGACAAGCTGCGCGAACACACGATCCTGCGGCCGATAACCCTTGGGCTCGACCTGCAGGGCGGCTCGAACGTCCTCATGGAAGTCGACCGCAAGGAACTCACCAACACGCTGATCGTGCAGCAGATGGGCGACGTCCGCGCCGCCCTGCGCGAGGCGCGCATTGGCTATAAGCTGAACCGCACGCCGAGTGGCGTCACCGTGCAGATCAACAATGCCGACGATGCCGACAAGGCCTACGGCGTTCTGCGCAATCTGACCCAGCCGATCGACACCGGCATGTTCGGCACCGGCGTCGCCAGCCATATCTTCAGCCTTTCCCGCTCCGGCCAGCAGTTCACCTTCGCCTTCAATGACGCCGGCCTCGAATCGCGCGTGAGCCAGGCGGTCGAGCAATCTCTGCGCATCATCGAGAATCGCGTCAACGGCACCGGCATCGCCGAGGCCTCCATCCAGCGGCAGGGCAGGGACCGCATCGTCATCCAGCTGCCGGGCGTCGGTGACCCCGACCAGGTCGTCAAGATGATCGGCCAGACGGCGAAGCTGACCTTCCAGCTCGTCTGCGAAAGCCAGCCCGTCAATCCGACGGACAATCCGCCACCCGAGTGCGCCGCCTATCCGATGAAGGAGAATCCGCAGCAGAATATGTGGGTGCAGACCTCGAGCGCCGCGACCGTCGACGGCGCCGATCTGAGCAATGCCTCGTCCGGCTTCGATTCGCGCACCAACGAGCCGATCGTCTCCTTCAAGTTCAACCAGAAGGGCGCGCTGCGCTTCGGCAAGCTCACCACTGACAATGTCGGCAAGCCTTTCGCCATCATCCTCGACCAGGAAGTCATCAGCGCGCCGCGCATCAACGAGCCCATTCTCGGCGGGACCGGGCAGATCTCCGGCAACTTCACAGTCCAGGAGGCCAATAGCCTGGCGATCGTGCTGAAGTCGGGCGCCTTGCCGGCCCGCCTTGTCGCGGTCGAGCAGCGTACCGTCGGGCCGAGCCTCGGCTCCGACTCGATCCGCGCCGGCGCCATCGCCTCCATTATCGCGCTGGTCGCTGTCATGACCTTCATGCTGATCGCCTACGGGCTCTTCGGCATCTTCGCCAATATCGCTCTCATCGTGAACCTCATCCTGCTTATCGGCATTATGTCCGTGGCGGGCTTCACGCTGACCCTCCCGGGCATCGCCGGCATCGTGCTGACCATGGGCATCGCGGTCGACTCCAACGTGCTCGTCTATGAGCGCATACGCGAGGAATGGCGGCACGGGCGAACCGCGTTCAATTCGATCGAGACGGGTTTCAAGGCGGCGCTCGCCACGGTGCTCGATCTGAATATCACTTCCTTCATTGCCGCCGTCGTCCTGTTCGGCGTGGGCTCGGGTCCGGTGAAGGGCTTCGCTATCGCGCATGCGATCGGCATCATCACCACCGTATTCACGGCCTTCACCGTCACCCGGCTCATCGTGTTCTGGTGGGTCAGGACGACCAAGCCCAAAGAGGTTCCGCTGTAAGCGGGAGATCATATGTTCAAGCCTATTCGCTTCATTCCGGACGACACCAAGATCAGGTTCATGCTCTGGAGCCGGTACGGCTATTTCGCCTCCGGCATCGCCTGTCTGGCCTCCATCCTGCTTTTCGTCTTTGTCGGTCTCAATTACGGCGTCGATTTCAAGGGCGGCACGGTCTTCGTCATCCGCACCGAGCAGCCCGCCAATCTCGACGAGTTGCGCTCAAAAGTGAACAGCCTGGGCTTCGGCGATGCGGAATTGCAGGAATTCGGCACCGGCGGCCATGAGGTGCTGATCCGTCTGCCGACCATCGAAGGCGGCGAGGATGTGCAGCGCAACGTCCAGACCAAGGTGAAGGAAATTCTGGGGGCAGGGGTCGAGTATCTCTCCATCGATGTCGTCGGCCCGAAGGTTTCGGGCGAGCTGGCGGAATGGAGTATCTTCGCCGTGCTCATCGCCATCATCGGGATCCTGATCTACATATGGTTCCGGTTCGAATGGCAATTCGCCATCGCGACGGTGATGTCGTTGCTGCACGACGTCCTGCTGTCGATCGGCTTCTTCATCCTGATCAAGATCGAATTCAACCTGCAGCTCATCGCGGCACTGCTCACCATCGTCGGTTATTCGCTCAACGATACCGTCGTCGTCTTCGACCGTGTCCGTGAATATCTGCGCAAGTACAAGCAGATGCCGTTGGCCGACCTGATCGACTTCTCGGTCAACAGCGTTTTGCCGCGTACCCTCCTGACTTCGGTCACCACGCTTCTGGCCCTGATCTCCCTCTATATCTTCGGCGGCGAAGTGCTGAAGGGCTTCACGCTCGCCATGATCTGGGGTGTCTGCGTCGCGACCTATTCGTCGATCTTCTCGGCCGCCTCGCTGCTGGCGCTGCTCGGCGTGAACCGCGATGCGATCCAGGTAGGGGGCGCTCCCGAGGCGGCGAAGGCCAAGACCGGTGACAAGGTGAGCCGCAAGCCGGCCCCGGCGCGTCCGTGACCCGGGGTGCATGCCCGGCGTGATCGGAGGATCATGGCAGAGGACAACCGGTTCTTCCCGCATCGGGCTCCCATCGATTCCTATGGGAATGGCGGCTTCCGTTTTGGCGGTATGTCGCATCAGGGATCGATCCTGATCCTGGGCGACGGCATGCATGCCTGGACGGCGACGCGCTTCGCCGATGTGACGGTGGCGGACTTCGCCATGGTGCTCGAAGCGCAGAAGCGGCCTTACTCCTTCATTCTGGGGACCGGTACGGCGGCGCCCGCACCGTCGCGGCCCCTGATCGCCGCCTTCGACAAGGCCGGCATCGGCCTGCAGATCATGACCACGGGGGCGGCGGTCCGCACCTATAACATCCTGCTGGGCGAGAACCGTGACATCTGGGCCGGCCTGATTGCCGTCGACACGGTGCGATGAGCGCCGACTACTGCCATGTGCTGGTGCGCCAGGGCGACAAGGACCGCTATCTGTCGACCCTTCTGGCGCCCGATGCCAAGCGGGCACAGCTCCTGGCGCTCTATGCCTTCAATATCGAAATCGCCCGCATCCGCGAAACAGTGAGCGAGGCCGCCCTTGGAGAGATCCGTCTGCAATGGTGGACCGACGCTGTCGAGGCCCTCTATGCCGGCGAGAAGGAGGGCCATCCGGTCATCGAGGCCCTGGCGCCGGTCATCACCGAGGCGGGACTTCCAAAGCACGCGCTCATCAACATGATCGAGGCCCGGCGCTTCGATCTCTATGACGACCCCATGCCGAGCCTGCAGCAGCTCGAGGGTTATCTCGGCGAAACCTCCTCGATGCTGATCCAGCTTTCGGCGATGATCCTGGATAAAAACAGGGCGCAGCGTCTCGGCGATATTTCGGGGCTCGCCGGCGTCGCCATGGGCATCACCGGCCTGTTGCGCTCCCTGCCGTTGCAGCGCAAGCGCGGCCAGTGCTATGTGCCGGCCGAGATGCTTGTCCGCCATGGCCTGACGCCGGCGCATCTCTTGTCCGGGCGCGATCCCGAGGCCATCGCCAAGGTGCTTGCCGAATTGCGCGCCCATGCGCAGACGCGTCTCGGCGAGGCGCGGGCGCTGACCGGCGTGCTCACGCCGGAGGTCATTCCCGCCTATCTGCCGGCGAGCCTCACCGAACTCTATCTCAAGCGTCTGGCCAGGCTGGGGGCGGGCGCCCTGACCGAGATCGCCGAGATCGCGCAATGGCGGCGGCAATGGGCGCTGTACAGAAGAGCGCGATCCCAGACATTGTAACGCCACAATCGGCCCCTCACAGTCCGTTGTGAGATAGCCACGGAGTCTCCATGAGTCTCGCCGACCGCCTGCACCGTCTGGTCCCGGATCTCTCCGCTTCGCTCGCCCGCTTTCCCGTTCCAGCCGCCGTCTCCGTCCTGCTTGTCGTCTATGCCAATCTCGATGTCGCCGGCATCGCCAGCAACGGCACGAATTCCGACAACCAGGTCTATCTCGGAGGTGCCGCGGCTTTCATCGCGGCGGGAGCGGCGCATTATTTCGCCCAGTGTCGCGGCCTGTCACGTTCGGCCGAGTTGATCCTGGCGCTTTTCGCCGCGCTGGCCGCCAGCGCCTTGGCCTATTGGGACGTCTATCTGAGCTCGTCGCATCTCTTCCTCTTCGCCGGCCTGCTGCCGCTCCTGATGATCGCGGGCTTCCTCAGATCGGACGCGAAGCAGGGGGCGCTCTGGCTCTTCAACCTGCGGCTCGGACTCGCGGTGCTGCTGGCCGCGATCGTCGGCCTCATTTTCGCGGGCGGCATATCGGCAATCCTGGCGAGTCTCGAATTCCTCTTCAATGTCGACCTGCCATGGAAGGCGCATGAGCATGTCTGGGTCACCGCCGCGACCCTCATCGCGCCCCTCTTCGAATTGTCCCTCATGCCGGCGCGCCTCGATGAGGAGGTAGCGCTGACCGGCGGGCGCGACACACTCATCGAGCGCGGCGTCTCGGTCCTCGTCAACTACATCATGGTGCCGATCGCCGTTATCTACACGCTGATCCTGCATGCCTATGCGGTGAAGATCCTCATCGACGGCGCCCTGCCCAAGGGCCAGATCGCGCTGATGGTGTCGATCTTCGCGGTGGGCGGCACCGCGACCTGGCTGATCGCCTGGCCGTGGCGCGAGAGCGGCACTATCCTGCTGCGTTTCTTCATGCGCTACTGGTTCTGGTTCACCATCGTGCCGGTCATCCTGCTCACGATCGCGATCTGGGAGCGCATTTCCACTTATGGCGTGACGCCCGAGCGCTATGGCATCGTCGTCATCGCGGTGTGGCTCGCTTTCGTGATGCTCTATCTCGCGATCCGACGCAACCGCGCCGATATGCGGGCACTTCTCGGAAGTTTCGCCGTCCTGGTGCTGATCGGATCGACGGGGCCCTGGGGCGCCAACGGCCTGTCGATCGAAAGCCAGTTCGGACGCCTTGTCGGCTATTTCGAGACGGAGAAGATCCTGACGCCGGAGGGCAAGGTCGTCGATCAACCGCTGACCTTGAGCGTGGAGAGCAAGCGCGAGATCGACAGCATTCTCTGGTCGTTGAACCAGATGGGTGGTCTCGACAAGCTCAGGCCGTTCTTCGCCGGCCGCAAGGACGATCCCTTCATCGATGCGGCGACGGGCTGGGATGCGATGACCCAGATCCGGAAGCTGCTCGGCCTCGATATCTATACGCCGGCGGCCGATCAGGTGAGCTTCGGCGCCGACATGCCCTTCATGCAGGATATCACCGGGCAGGGCCGTCTCGTCGGACCGATCCAGGTCCGCATGAAGGCGGCCGATACCCCGCAGGCGCAGATCTGGGCCAAGACCGACGGCCAGACTCTCGAAATCACGGTAGGCGCGCAGAAATGGTCCATCCCCGTGAAGCCCGTGATGGAAAGGGTTAAGGCCGCAACAACGCCACCGGTCCGCTCGTCGGAGCAGCAGCCCGTTATTTATGAGGCGGAGCCCGGCCTGACGCTGGTGATCATCAATGCGTCGGGCGAGATCAGCGACAAGCCCAGTTATCTCAATCTGGGCTTCTGGATCATTCTGCGGCAATAGCCGGCATCGGACCCAGCCACTGGTCGAAATCGCGCAGCGCGCGCGCCGTATAAGCGTGCTTGCGGGCGATCTGCTTGTCCTTGCCGCGCGGCTTCTTGCCGTCCGGACCTTTGGGTATCTCGACCGGCGGGAAGAGGCCGAAATTGACGTTCATCGGCTGGAACGAGCCCGTATTGTTGTCGGTCGTCTCGATATGGCCGCCGGTGATGTGGTTGATGAGCGCGCCATGGCCGGTGGTGGCGGGCGGCGGCGAGAAGTCACGTCCCAAACGCTCGGCGGCTGCCATGCGGCCCGCCATGAGCCCCATCGCGGCGCTCTCGACATAGCCCTCGACACCGGTGATCTGGCCGGCAAAACGCAAGCGTGGAGAGGCTCTTAACCGCAAGCGCTCGTCCAGAACCTTGGGACTGTTGAGGAAGGTGTTGCGGTGCAGGCCGCCCAATCTGGCGAACTCGGCATTTTCGAGGCCTGGAATGGTCTTGAAGACGCGCAGCTGCTCGCCATGCTTCAGCTTGGTCTGGAAGCCGACCATGTTGTAGAGCGTGCCGAGCTTGTTGTCCTGGCGCAGTTGCACCACGGCATAGGGCTTCGTGTCGGGCTGATGCGCATTGGTGAGGCCGCGCGGCTTCATCGGGCCGTGGCGCAACGTCTCCGGCCCGCGCTCCGCCATCACCTCGATCGGCAGGCAGCCGTCGAAATAGGGCGTCGATTTTTCCCATTCCTTGAAGTCGGTCTTATCGCCCGCGATCAGCGCGCCGATGAAGGCATCATACTGCTCGCGCGTCATCGGGCAGTTGATATAGTCCTTGCCGGTGCCGCCCGGCCCCTGCTTGTCGTAGCGCGACTGGAACCAGGCGACATTCATGTCGATCGTGTCGCGATGGACGATGGGCGCGATGGCGTCGAAGAAGGCGAGGCCCTGATCGCCGGTGAGCGCCTGGATCGCGCCCGCGAGTGCCGGCGAGGTGAGGGGACCGGTGGCGACGATCACATTGTCCCAGTCCTCGGGCGGCAGGCCCGCGACTTCGCCGCGCGCGATGGTGATGAGCGGATGGGCGTGCAGCGCTTCGCTGACACCGTCTGAGAATCCATCGCGGTCGACGGCGAGCGCGCCGCCCGCCGGCACCTTGTGGCGGTCGCCCATGCGCATGATGAGCGAGCCGGCGCGGCGCATCTCCTCATGCAGGAGGCCCACGGCATTGCTTTGCGCGTCGTCGGAGCGGAAGGAGTTGGAGCAGACGAGCTCGGCCAGGCCTTGCGTCTTGTGGGCGTCGGTCATGCGCTCGGGGCGCATTTCATGGAGGACGACCGGTACGCCGGCATGCGCCGCCTGCCAGGCCGCCTCGCTGCCGGCGAGACCGCCGCCGATGATATGTATGGGCTTCAGTGTCATGGCCGGGGACCTATCATGCCGGGCCTAAGATTACCAACCCGAAGCCTAGCGCGGGATGCGAAAAAGTGGGTACCGGTTTTTCGCGAGAACCCCGCGCTAATTATTGGAATCGATCACGTTTATGAGTTTGGATTGATGCAATCCAAACTCATCGTGATCTACCATGTCTGCGGAAGCGGGCAGCAAAAGGGCGTCCCGTTTACGTCCACGTCCCGAGCCGCTAAGACGGATCAGGGTTTCTGGGAGGAATGATGTTCAAGAAAATACTGATCGCCAACCGGGGTGAAATCGCCTGCCGTGTCATCAAGACGGCGCGCCGCATGGGCATCAAGACCGTCGCCGTCTATTCCGAAGCTGACGCGGCGTCTCTTCACGTCGATATGGCGGACGAGGCCGTGGCGATCGGCGCCGCCCCCGCGGCCCAGTCCTATCTCGTCATCGAGAAGATCATCGAGGCCTGCAAGGCGACCGGCGCGGAAGCCGTCCATCCGGGCTATGGTTTTCTGTCGGAGCGCTCGGCCTTCCCGCGCGCCTTGGCCGAAGCCGGCATCACCTTCATCGGGCCGAACCCGGAAGCGATCGACGCCATGGGCGACAAGATCGAATCGAAGAAGGCGGCGGCCGCCGCCAAGGTGTCGACCGTGCCCGGCCATCTGGGCATTATCGAGGACGAGGCCGAGGCGGTGAAGATCGCCCGCAAGATCGGCTATCCGGTGATGATCAAGGCCTCGGCCGGCGGCGGCGGCAAAGGCATGCGCATCGCCCATTCGGATGCGGAAGTGACCGACGGCTTCGCCCGGGCGCGCTCGGAGGCGAAGTCCTCCTTCGGCGACGACCGCGTCTTCATCGAGAAGTTCATCGTCAATCCGCGCCATGTCGAGATCCAGGTGCTGGGCGACAAGCACGGCAATGTCATCTATCTCGGCGAGCGCGAATGCTCGATCCAGCGCCGCAATCAGAAGGTCATCGAGGAGGCCCCGTCGCCCTTGCTCGACGAGAAGACGCGCAAGGCCATGGGCGAGCAGGCGGTGGCGCTGGCCAAGGCGGTGAACTACGATTCCGCCGGCACCGTCGAATTCGTCGCCGGGCAGGATCGCTCCTTCTTCTTCCTCGAGATGAATACGCGCCTGCAGGTCGAGCATCCGGTGACCGAGCTCGTCACCGGCATCGACCTCGTCGAACAGATGATCCGCGTCGCCGCCAGCGAGAAGCTTGTGCTCCAGCAGAAGGACGTGAAGCTAAAGGGCTGGGCGGTGGAAGCCCGCGTCTATGCCGAGGATCCCTATCGCAACTTCCTTCCCTCGACCGGGCGCCTCATCAAATATCGTCCGCCCAAGGAGAGTTCGGAAGACGGCATCACGGTGCGCAATGATACCGGCGTCTTCGAAGGCGGCGAGATCTCGATCTATTACGACCCGATGATCGCCAAGCTGTGCACCCATGCGGGAGACCGGGCGACAGCCATCGCGGCGATGGGCAACGCTCTCGATGAGTTCTATGTCGACGGCATCCAGCACAACATCCCCTTCCTCGCCGCCATCATGGAGAATGAGCGCTGGAAATCGGGCCAGCTCTCGACCGGCTTCATCGCCGAGGAGTTTCCCGGCGGCTTCGCCGGCAATGAGCTGACGCCTGAGCTGAAGGCGCGGCTTTCCGCCGTGGCTGTCATGGCCGATCATGTCGAGAACCGCCGCAAGCGCCTGATCGGCGGCCAGATGAACGGCAGGGCGGTGAAATTCAGCCGCGACCGGGTGGTCCGCCTCGGCAATGACTGGCTGCCGGTCGCGATCGTGAACGAAGACGAGCGCGTGCTCACCCTCGATACCGGCAAGCAGTGCTTCGTCAAGAGCGCCTGGGCGCCCGGCCAGGAGGTCTGGCGCGGCGAGATCGACGGCAAGCCGGTCTCGGTGCTTCTGCGCCGAATCCCCAATGGCTACCGCCTCTCGCACCGTGGCGTCAGCATCGATGCCTATGTGTTCAACGCCCGCGAGGCCGAGCTCGCGCGCCTGATGCCGGCCAAGAAGGCGGCCGATACGTCGAAGAAACTGCTCTGTCCGATGCCGGGCCTCGTCGTCGCGATCGCGGTGGCGGAGGGCCAGGAGATCAAGGCCGGCGAGCCGCTCGCCATCGTCGAGGCGATGAAGATGGAGAACATCCTGCGCGCCGAGCGCGATGCGGTCGTCAAGAAGGTCCATGTGAAGAAGGGCGACAGCCTGGCGGTCGATGCCGTCATCATGGAATTCGCATGACCAGGATCCTGCATGCCGCCATCAGGGGCCGGGTGCAGGGAGTGGGCTATCGCGCCTGGGTGGCAGACACGGCGCTCCGCCTCGACCTCACGGGCTGGGTGCGCAATCGCCGCGATGGTTCAGTGGAGGCGGTCTTCAAGGGCGCGGATGAGGCGGTCGCGCACATGCTCGCCGCCTGCCGCAAGGGGCCTCGCAGCGCGGTGGTGCACGACATCGTGGTGAGCGAGGCGGCGGACGAGGGCTGGCGCGATTTCGCCGTGCGGCCGACCCTGTAGATTTACAGGGACGGAAACAGGGATACGGAAAATTTCGCGGGTCGGGCGCGTATCACCCGAAGATCTCGCGATAGGCGGCCTTCAGCGCCACGTCGGCGTCCTCCATCGTAACCGGCAGACCGAGATCGACCAGGCTGGTGACGCCGTGCTCCGCCACGCCGCAGGGCACGATGCCAGAAAAATGCGACAGGTCCGGCTCGACATTGAGGCTGATGCCATGGAAGGTCACGCTGTGGCGCACCCTGATGCCGATGGCGGCGATCTTCTCTTCGACATCTGGACCCTTGTCGGGCCGCCTGACCCAGACGCCGACCCGGTCCTCGCGCCGCTCGCCCTTGACGTTGAAGGCGGCGAGGGTGTCGATGAGCCAGGCCTCGAGCCCGGCCACGAAAGCGCGCACATCCTGTCCGCGCTTGCGCAGGTCCAGCATCACATAGGCGACCCGCTGGCCGGGCCCGTGATAGGTATATTGGCCGCCGCGCCCGGTCTTGTGGACGGGGAAGCGGTCCGCGGCCACGAGATCCGTTTCCTTGGCGCTGGTGCCGGCGGTGTAGAGGGGCGGGTGCTCGAGTAGCCAGACCAGTTCGGGAGAATCGCCCCTGGCGATAGCGAGGGTTTCGCGCTCCATGCGGGCGATTCCGTCCTCGTAGGAGGTGAGGCCGGGGGTAACTTCCCAGCGGGCGGAAGGTGCTGATTTCAGGGAAAAAGCGATATTCGAACGGGGCTGCATGGGCTCTAGATAGTCTTTGTTGAGGATGGCGAAAAGGATCGTTCGCGGGGGTTGATTTCACCAAACCCGCCTGTTACACACCGCCCGCTTCCAATGATTTGCGGCCGTGGCGGAATTGGTAGACGCACTAGCTTGAGGTGCTAGCGAGTAACATCGTGGAGGTTCGAGTCCTCTCGGCCGCACCAAAGACAAAATCCATACATTTCAAATGGTTAGACGAGCAACAGGGTTGCTTGTGTAACCATTTGTGCAGGCGGGCGTGGGAATGCCGGAGGAACGGAAGCAGGGTTGCCGACCGCAGATCCACCGTTTCGACGAGCAACGAAATGAGACGCCCTTGGTGCACGCTCCTCAGGCGTCAGAACGGCCTGTTGGGCATTCCCGCTACATATCCCGGCGAGTGCATTGACCAGATGTCTTGCGCGGAGTCACTCGACCCGGTGAACCAAGGCCCGGATCGCAGGCTGGATGAATTTACCCAGGTTGAAAGATTCTCAGTCTTCCAACCTCTAAACTTACGGACGAGTGTCGCTGCGTAATTGCAATGTAAGGTTACGTCGGATAAGAGCGAGTGTGGCGGCGTCAGCGGAGGTCTCAAATGAGAAGTCTCTTTGCTCTGTTCCTCTGTGCCTCACCTTTTTGTTTGCCTGCCCAAGCCGCAACATGGGTTGAAGGACAAGGTCAAAGCTGTGACATCGCTTGCGCGCAATCCGCCATGATCGCCGCGAGAAGCGGCGTTTATGTGAATGGCAGCCCCTACTTTATTTGCGCCGCGAATGCGGGGGGCCAAGGATTTAGGCCAGGATATAATTTGCAGCCCAGTTGGTCGGCAGTCTGCGTGGTGGGCTGGGGAGGCAAGGAGATCGCTGTAAATCGCGGATATATATGCTTGTGCGGCCCATAGCTTTTATCGTCACGGATACTGCCTGAAGTTCTGTGACCGCTTGACGGCGGCTGCGCGCCACGTCCTGGGGAAGGAGGGCAATGGCGGCCCGGATATAGAGCGCCCTGCATGTGCGACATTGGCCACGGTCGTTCTCTGGATGTCAGAACGAACTACCGGCTCATGGGATAAAAGGGACCTTCACGAACCCTTGCAAATCGGTATCGGCCGCGGCGGCGCTTGCGGATGATCCTTCCGGTATTGAACCAGGATCGGCTCGAGAGATTCTCGCGGCCAGAATTTCGGAGTGCGAATTTCTTTCAAGCAAGAGGCGTTCCAATATAATCCCGCGCGCGATAGTGACCGGGCAGCCTTGACGGCCTGAGCGACGGCTTCGATGTCTCCTGATTCAGGATAGATATAAAGCGTCGTCGGTTTATCCTTCATGATCGGGATGATTTGTCTGGCGTCCGAAGGCGACCAACTCGTGCACCCGTTGCTGCGGCCCAAAGAATAGTCCACGAGCTTTCCGAACGGAATGTAGCCGTCTCGGTTTGCGTAGGGACTGTTCGGATCCTTCCGCAGGCATACTCCTCTCAACACCACGGCCGGATGCCCTCCGATTAGGCGGACCCTCGCATTTGCGGTGCCGCCTTCTCCGTCAAACTGCACAAACGATCGGTTCAAAACCGCATTTTTCCCGGATGAGGTACGATAATAGCCTTTGAAAGACTTGGTCTCCTCTCCTGTCAAATAGGCCCCGCCCGTCGTCAGTTTGGAATCCATCGCATTGCTGAAGTTCTTCGCGCACCGTATTCCGTTGGCGAAATTAACGGTGCCTTTCAAATGACGACCGTTGCCGTGACCCGTTGGAACCGCACGAAAGGTCTGATCGGCTTCGCATATAGTGTAGAACCGCCGCCCCGACCCGCCGGGCCGCGTAGCATCCATTGCGAAGTAACATGGATTCTTAACCGCGCCCTCGCTCACCTTTTGCAGATAGAGGGCGCGTGCCCTCTGCAAAACCACTTGTGCGATTTGGTTTGGGCCTTCGCCGACGTGAGATCGCAGCCATGCTGGGACATTTGACGATTGCTCTGCGGCAAAAGTTTGGGGCAAACCCAACAAGGCAATAGCCATGCCCAGGCTGACGACACTGAAGAGGAACAATCTCGGCCGCATTGGATCAGGTCTCCCGCGAGCTCTCGCAAAAGAACCATGAAGCACATGCAAGTTCAAGCCTGTTGGCATACGGTCCGATGCTCTCGTGAATTGACCCAAGGCACCTTTGTTCACAAGATAGAGTGATGTTGAGACCGCCCGACCGAAAATGGTAGAGCCTCTTCGCGGGATCTCGATGGACGCGAACCGCCCGTCGATGCCCTAAGGACAGAAACAAGGGAGATCAAGCATGCGTATTCCAATCCGGCTCCTCGGCGCTTTGGTCGCGGTGATCGCCCTGTTTGGCGTCGGTCTTCAGAGCGCCAACGCCGATAGCGGAAGAATTACGCTTACAGTCTACAAAGCCGGCTGGATCATCGGTGGTTCCGGCGGTAGCGGCAAGCTCTCCTTCCGCGGCCGCACCTATCGGCTTGGGGTCGGCGGCATAGACTACGGCCTCGTGTTCGGCGGCTCGAAGACCGTGCTGCACGGCCGAGTGAGCAATATCCGACGCGCGTCAGACGTTGAGGGCGTGTACGGTGCCGCGGGCGCGGGGCTTGCGGTCATCCGCGGTGTCCGCGCGATCGTGCTCACCAACCAGAAGGGTGCCGTTCTGGAGCTCTCGGGCCGGCAGACCGGTCTGATGGTGAACGTCGACCTGAGCGGGTTAGCGCTCACGATAAAATAGTGGCGCGTGGCCTGAGCCGATCTGGTCAGTCCCGAATCCGGCACGAGTGTTAGCTGAGCAGTTCAAGGTTGCCTCGGTCGGTGTGTTCTTTCCAACTTCGTATTGGTCAATGCGCCAGATGATCAATTTGATCCGCGATATAGGCAGCATCGCGGCCGACGAAGGAAAGAATCGCTGACCGGAATGTGTGCATCCAGTGGAGTCCCAGGAAATAGACACCGGGACAGGCGGTCACACCGCGCTGTTGGATGGGAACACCATGGGCATCAGTGATCGGCAGCTTCAACCAATCGAAGTTGTAGCCATATCCATTTGCCCAAATGATTGTGCCGATACTCTCCTCGCGCAGGTGCAATGTGCGTATGCCGGCGTCGATCCGCAGAGGCGGTAGTGGCGGCAATTCTTCCTTTGGCTGGATATCGGAGCTCATTGGCAGTCTGGCCGCCAGCGTGTCCGCCGCCTCAATGAAGGTCGCGTTGCCCTTTTCGGCCGCCGCCAGCAATGGGCCGGCGTCTTCGGCAAGCGCCAGTGTGCCATCGGCTGTCCCGACCACGCGTCCAAGGAGCGTGGCGCCCATATAACCAAGGCGGCGGGGATCGAGGTCGTAACCCCCATCCATGCCGGTCATGATTATTGTTGGCGGATATTTCCTGCCCGGAAAGGTATCGATGTTCACGTCGAAGCGGCCCAGATTTTCGTACCACCAGATGATATCCTTGCCTCGATAGCGCCGGGGTACCCGATTATGGCGGCTGATAGCGAGAAAAACCCGCCGGCCACTGCGCAAGAGTTCGTCGGCAATTTGGCAGCCTGAATTGCCGCTTCCCACGACTAACACGGCACCCGGCGGCAGATTTTCCGGATTGCGGTAGTGGACAGCGTCCGTCTGATAAATGGAACTCGGCACGGCGTTGCTGTAGTCCGGGATCAGGGGGCGTTGGAACGGACCCGTTGCGATGACGACGTGCTGTGCCTGGATCGGCTCATCTGAGGTTTCAAGGGTATATTCCCCGTTGCTTACGTCGCGGCTGAGGTTCGTGACTTCAACACCGGTGCGGACCGGTGCTGCAATCTCTGCCGCATAGTCGACGACAAAGCGCAAGACGTCGGCATGATGGACAAACCCGTCAGGCTCGGATCCCGCATAGGACTTTCCAGGCAAGGCAAGAAATGAGTTTGGAAGTTGGAACCGCAGCGAATCCCAGCGCTCGGTACGCCAGCGCTCGGCAACCCGATGCCGCTCAAGGATGATGTGCTCGCGACCGCGCTGGCGCAAATGATAGCTCATGGCCAGTCCCGCCTGGCCGCCGCCAATGATGACTGTGTCGTGCTTCTCCCACAAACTGCCACCTCAAGGAGGTGCAATAGATGCGCGGGAAGAGTACTCCGTTGATTGGCCATTTCAACCAGAGTGCAGTTCCAATCTGATGAGATTTAATCACCAGCTCCTAAGGTAGCGCAGGATCCCCCTGATGCGCTGCCGCTGCACGGCACTTATTTCGGCGGTGCCGCCGGATAGTATCCAGGGATTTAGAGCGCCCGCCGTGACCCCTTTGGCTCGTGTCAAGAAATGGGGCATGCTCTGGGGCCACGCTGGCGCGAAGGAGCTGGACCGATGCAGGTAGTCGATCATGGCGATACCCCACGCGAGGAATGGCGCCCGGGTGTCGCGACGCGCATGCTGATCTCGGCGCAAACGGGCGCCAGGGAGCTTTGCATCTTCGAGCAATGGGTGGCGCCCGCGACCGGAGCGCCAAGCCATGTGCATCCGGTCGAGGAAGTTCTGTCCGTGCTGTCGGGCGAGGCGGAAATGTGGATCGACGAGGAACGCGCCATCCTGACCGCCGGCCAATCGCTGGTCGTTCCGGCGCTGCGCAAGCATGGGTTCCGCAATACGGGCGCCGGCACGCTTCATATCCATGCGGTGCTGGCGTCGCCGGTCTTCGAAGCACAGGTCGAGGGCAGGGCGGAACCGGTGCGGCGCTGGCTGCCGGCCGGCGACTGACGATACGATTTTTCGTGTTCTCCTTGCGAAACGAGGGCTTGACCTTGCCAAGCGGGAAGCTTGCAGAAAGGGCAAAGCGGACCAGCCGCGAAATCGACAAGGAGAGATTCAATGTGCGAAGCACATCGTCACGCCGATACCCCGAAGGCGGCCGGCCATAAGGCCGACCTCGCCTTCCATGTTCAGGAAATGACCTGCGGCCACTGCGCCGGCGTGATCACTTCCGCCCTGACCAAGAGCTTTCCCGGTATCTCGGTTCACGCCGACACCGCCGCCCGCATGGTCTATGTCAACGGTGCGAGCGACGCCAAGGCCGTCGGCGGCATCATCGCCGACGCGGGATACGAGTCGACCGCCGTCTGAGACAGGACGATCCGGGGGAAGAGGCCGGAGGCGGTGACGCGTCCGGCCTTTTTATTTGAGCATAGAGCCTTTCCCGTTTTGATCGAATCCAAGGATCTCGATCAAAACGGGACAAAAAGGCTCGATTACATATATCTGGAGCGCTTCCTTGTCGCGAAAGTCGAGCAACTTTCGCGGGAAGCGCTCTAACCGCCCTCCGGGGTGAAGAAGCTGTCGGCGTGGATATCGCGCGCCAGCACGCCGCGCTCGGCGAGCACGAGCTGCACCGCATCGACCATGGCCGGCGGGCCCGCGATATAGGCCTTGGCGCCGGCGAGCGCCGCGTGATCGCGGGCGATCACATCGGAAACAAATCCGCTCCGCCAGCCTTCCGCGATTTCCGACGAGAGAGCGGCGTGATAGGCCACCTGCGGATGCCGGGCCGCGAGATCACGGAAATGCTCGACCAGATAGAGGTCGCGTTGCGCCCGCGCCCCGAAATAGACCGTGATCGGACTATCGGCGCCAGAGGCGAGGGCGGTCTCGACGATGGACTTTATGGGCGCGAGCCCGCTGCCCCCCGCGACCGCGATGATCGCGCCCGCATGCGCGTCGCGCAGAAAGGCCGAGCCGAAAGCGCCTTCGACGCTGACACGATCGCCCTCGCGCAGTGACGACATGATGCGTGAGCTGGTCCGCCCGCCGGGCACGGCGCGGACATGCAGTTCGACCAGTTCCTCGTCGGGCCGGCTCGCCATGGAATAGGGCCGCGACGGCGCGCCTTCGACGGTGAGCTTGAGATACTGGCCGGCGGTGAAGCGGAAGCGTGTGCGCTCATCGAGCTTGAGGGCGAGGCGACGGATGTCATGGGTCATCTGCTCGACGGCGACGACGCTCGCCCCTTGCGGTGGCCCCGCGGCATCCGCCGGAGCCTCGCCGAGCCAGCTCAGGCTCACATCGCTGTCGGGCGCCGCCCGGCAGGCGAGGATCAGGCCTTGCGCTTTTTCCTCCTCGCTCAGCGCGAAACGCGTATGCGGCTTGAGCGTCACGCTGCCCGAGTGGAGCCTCGACTTGCAGGCGGCGCAACGCCCGGCCGTGCAGCTGTGCGGATAGGGGACGCCGACGCCAAGCGCCGCCTCGAGGATCGTCTGGCCCTCGGCAACGGCCACGCGCCGTTCGATCTGTGGGAGCGTCACGTATTTCATGGCGCAGTCCTCCTCTTACGCGCGGTGATCGCGCTGAACTGTTCGAGATTTGAGGAGGACGGCTTCTAAAGGTTCCCGCCCTTGTAAGGTCAACAGGGATTCACGCCGGCTGCGCTTTCCGGTTCCGCCAGAGGTCCCACAGGCTTTCGAGCATGCCGGCGCTCGAGATGAGCACGACGCCGATCACCTCGCGCCAGCCGAAGGGATCGCCCGACCAGATGGCCGCGGTGATCGCGCCGACGCTGATCTCGGTCATGAAGAGCAGTCCGACCAGGCCGGGATTGAGTTTCGGCGTTCCCCACATCGAGGCATAGACGCCGGTCATCACCACCAGGATGATCGCCGGCACCAGCCAGGGCAGTTGCGCCAGATAGGTGGCGAGCGGCGGTGAGCCGGGGAGACCCCGTCCGAAAGCCAGCAACAGGGCCGCCGCGATGATGGCCGACCAGATGAAATTCTGGGTCAGGAGATCGATCGCGTCGCTGTTGCGATCGGCGCGCAGCAGGATCGAGGCGACCGCCCACAATAATCCGGAGGAAAGGGCGATCCAGTCGCCGGGCCGCTCCGGCAGGGGAATGCCGACATCGGCCCGGAAAATCACCAGCATGCCGAGAATGGCGATCGCCATCGCGATCCAGCGCAAGAGCGTGATCGGCTCGCCGAGAACGAAGCGGGCGAGGAGCGTGCTCCACAAGGGCGTGAGGTAGAACAGCAAGGTAGCCCTTACCACGTCCGTGTAGGACGAGGCTCAAAGCCGGCACGAAACCCAGGACCTGCAGCCACAGCCCGCCTCGCACGGCCGCGCGCCAGCGCAGCAGCAACAGGGGCAAAGCGAGGACGAAGGGCACGGTGTAGAAGAAGGAGATCGCCCACAAGCCGTTGATGCCGGCTTCCGCGAGAGTGCGGACGGGAATCCAGAACAGGCCCCAGACGAGGCCTGAATAGGCGCAAGCGAGCTTGGCGAGAGTCTCCGTCTTCATCCTGTTTGGCGCTTGCCCTTGTCCGGAACCTCTGAAACTGTGCCATGAAGTCGAGACGCAAGGCAAATCCGGCGGAAACATGGACACTATTCGCGTTGCGCGCAGCACAGCGGCAGACAAGGACGACTGGCTGAGACTATGGGGCGAATGGCAGCGCCATATGGCGGGTGCTGTTCCCTCAGAAGTCAGCGAGCGCAGCTGGCAATTGGCGCTCGATCCTCACAGCAAGCGGTGATCCTCATCGCCCGCTCCGTCGCCGGAGATGCCCTTGGCTTCGCGACGATCAGCTTCGCGCCCTTCGCCTGGACGGGTTCCGACATCGCCTTTCTGCAGGATCTCTTCGTCAGCGAAGCCGCGCGTGGACTGGGCGCCGGCGCGGCCTTGCTCAATGCGGTTTATGCCGAGGCAGACGAGCGCCGTGCCGCTCAAGTTTATTGGATGGTCGATGAGACGGATGAAACGCTGCAGCGCTTCTACGAAAGGAATGGCATCCGCACGCCGTACCTGCGCTATATGCGGACGCCCTGGCCCTGGTGATCCATCTTTCTCGCCCGGTTCGGCGAGCTCAGCTCCGAGGGCCCTGCTGCTGATGAATAATGCAATAGGCGATGAGCGCGTCCTCGGCCAGAGGCGTCAACACCACATTCTCGTATCCGGCGAGAATGCCGGTCTCGCCCATTCCCAGCAAATGTCCGCCGACTGTGACTTCACCGTCGATGCAGTAGATGAGATGCGTGGCGCCCATCGCCATCAGGGGCAGGGGTGCTGTGAGCTGGCGGCAGGTGAGCGACCCTTTGCCGAATGAGCGCGCAATCATCAGATTGAAGTCGCGCACCGGTCCGTCGCTGAGCTTGCCGGTGACCGACCAGTCGCCGGAGAAGGAGGCCGGGCGATAGGGCGAAGCGAGATCGATCGCGCCGATCTCTTCGGTTTCGAGCCGCATGCCCTTGCCTTCGAGCAGCATGATATGGCGGTCATAGCCGGCGAATTTCGAGAAGGGACCGTCCTCCGCGACATCGGCGATGCTGACGCGCCAGCGGAATCCGGTGCCGCCGAACCCGCCATCTGGGGGATCGACCGCGATCTCGGTCGTGATGCCGCCGCCATTCTTCCAGGGCATCACCTTGTAATCGTCGCGCCGCAGGATCTTCATGAGCTCCCCCCTCAATCAATGCAAAGCATAGCCGATCGGTTCGGCATGCGCGATCACGCGCCGGATATCGGGCTTGGCGTGTTGCAGCGAGAGCTCGATCCGGTCGATGACTTCATGCACCGTCTCGACTGCCTCCTCGGGAGCGAAGCGGCAGTGATAATGCACGAAGACGCCCTCGCTGTTGCGCCTGACCCGCACATTGTGGATGTCGCAGACCCGCGTCTCGGCCGCGGCGAGCTTGCGCAGCAGATCCTCGATTTCCTTCTGGCTACGCGGCGGCAGATCCTCTCCCGGCAGCACCTTCTCGGGCAGCGGCTCGATGTGGCTCTCCACCTCGACATCCTGGCCGAGCTCACCGCGGATGGCGGCCTCGAGCATGGTCGCCTTTTCATGGGCGTCGAGCAGCGACATCCTGGCGTCGACCTCGAGATCGAAGCTGACGGCGGTACGGATGCCGACGCGCTGGATGGTCAGATGGTGGATCGCCAGATCGAGACGATGCGCGATGAGCCGCACGCGCTGCGAGATCGATTCATCGTCGAGCGCCACGGGATCCGTGGTGACGGTGACATCCGCATTGGGATAGGCGGCCCGGATATTCTGGCTCACCAGTTCCCTGAGCGCGATCATGTCGTCGACCGGCATGGTGCGCGGCACGGTCACGACGACGCCGGTGAACAGCGTGGCGCCGGCGGGCCGGATGCGCAAGCGTTCGAGCGCCAGCACGCCGGGCGTCGCCTCGATGATCTTGCGGATGGCCTCGGTGGCCGAGCCCGGCGCCGCGTCGAGCAAGGTGTCGAGCGTGCGCTTGCCGAGGCGCAATGCGATCACCGTCATGACGCAGGCGACGATCAAAGCTGCGATGGAGTCGGCGGCCGGAAAGCCGTACCAGACCAGGCCGAGGCCGACCAGCACCGCCATGGAGCTCCACATGTCCGAGGTGAAGTTGAGCGCATCGGCGGCCAGCGCCTCGCTCGACGTCGCCTTGGCGACGCGGGTCAGGGCACGGGCGCGGAAGAAATCGACGATGATCGAGACGACGATGATGGCGGCCGCCCACCAGGTGAGCAGGATCTCGGTGTTGCCGGAGATCAGGCGATGGATGGCCTCATAGGAGATCCAGGCGGTGGTGCCGAGCAGCAGGCCGGTCTCGGCCAGCGCCGCGATGCTCTCGATTTTCGCATGGCCGTAATGATGCCGTTCGTCCGGCGGCTGATCGCTCATGCGCACGGCGAAGAAGGTGATCACCGTGGCACAGAAATCGGTGAAGCTGTGGACAGCCTCCGACAGGATGCCGAGCGATCCGGTGAGCAGCCCCGCCACCAGCTTGGCGATGGCGAGCGCGGCGCTCGCCGCCATGGAGATGAGGGCGACAGATTGTTTTTCCGACTGAGCCATAACCGTTTCCTAGCGCGGGATGCGAAAAAGTGGATACCGGTCTTTCGCGAGAATCCCGCGCTAAAATACTAAAATCGATCCCGTTTATGAGTTTGGTTCGAATCGATCCAAACTCATCGTGATCTAGGCCGGGACACGGGAAAATTGAACCCGGTTTATTTGCACGATCTGCAACAAGTCTTGACCCGCCAAGCGCCATTCCGTAGTAACGGCTCACGGTTCCGCCCAGCCATGGCGGATTAAAAGGGAACACGGTGCGGACTACCCATCAGGGGCCAAGACCGTGGCTGCCCTCGCAACTGTAAGCGGCAAGCGCTTTGCCATCACCACTGGCCCATCGGGGCTGGGAAGGAGCACAGCGCGCCAGAGCCGCGAGCCAGGAGACCTGCCGTAGCAAATATCCATGACGCCGGACGAGGTGTGCCGGCAGGGGTGAGGCATGATTTTCCGCGCGATGTCAGGCGATGCAGCCTGACGCTATACTCTATCTGGTGAGCCAGGCCTATGTGAGCGCCAAGCGTCTGCGCGCTCTCAAGGCCGGATTACTCCAGGCTTCCGCCGTCCCGGCGCGCGTCGCGCGCATGGAGGGCGCCGAGGCCGGTCCCATGACGGCTCTCGACGAGCTGGTGCACGACGGCGCCAGCGCCATCCTGGTGCAGCCGGTCGGCCTGCCATTCTCCGACAGTCTCGGCGCGTGGCTCGGCGGTGCCCTTGGCCACTGGCTGCGGAAGAATCCAGCCATCCAACTGGCGCTGGCGCAGGACCAGGCCGACGCGGCAGAGGTGCACGCGGCGGTCGCCGCCAGGGCACTGAGCAAGGCCGACGCGGCACGTCTCATTACGACGGACGAAGCCGAGCTCAATAATCCGGGCTGGCAGGATCCACCACCCTTCCGCCACCACCTGCTGGTCTGCTCCGGCCCGCGCTGCAGCTACCGCGAGGCCGGCTCGATCAAGGACGTGCTCACCGACGCCCTGCGGCGCGAAGGCATATATGACAACTGCCTCATCGCGCTGACCGGATGTCTTTTTCCCTGCAACCAGGGGCCGTTGGTGGCGGTCTATCCCTCAGGTCACTGGTACCGGCTCACGAAGCCGGCAGACGTGGCCCGTTTCGCCGCCGCACTGGCTTCCAATACGTTCGTCCCTGAACTCATCATCCATGAGGTAAAACATCATGAGATTGTCTAGCCTGGTGATCGCGGCCCTCCTGGCGCTTGCGGCGCCGCCAGCCCTGGCGCAGGAGCGCAGCATCGAAAGCTGCGCCACGACCTCGAGCTTCAAGGCGGCACCGAGCCGCGTCATCACGCTCAATCAGCAGGCTACCGAGATCATGCTGGCGCTCGGCCTCGAACGCCACCTCATCGGCACCGCCTATCTCGACGATGCGATCCCCGAGCGCTGGCTTACCGCGTACAAGAGCGTGCCGGTGATCGCCAAGCAATATCCGGCGCGTGAGGTGGTGATGGCGCAGAGTCCGGACTTTCTCTTCGCCGGCTTCGCGTCGGCCTTCGGCGAGAAGAGGCTCGGCCCCGAGAAGGACTGGAATGCTCTTGGCATCGGAACCTATGTGGTCAATGCGGAATGTCGCAACCAGCATCCCGACGACGTCATGATCACCACGGCGGCGCTCTATACCGATATCGAGCGCATCGGCGCGCTGTTCGGCGCAGAGGACAAAGCCAGAGCTTTGGCGGACGATATGAAGGCGCGGCTCGCCGCTGTCGCCGGCAGCAATCCGGGCGCCGGACGGCGCGCCTTCCTTTTCGACTCCGGCACCGAGACCGCGTTCTCGGCGGGCTGCTGCGGAACACCCGCCTTGCTGCTCCAGGCCGTCGGCCTCAAGAACATCGCCGCCGATGTGAAGGGCCGCTGGGCCGATCTCGCCTGGGAGAAGGTCGCCACCGCCGATCCGGAGATCATCGTGCCGATCGAGGCGGAATGGTCGACGGCGCAAGAGAAGATCAATCACCTCAAGGCCGATCCGGTGCTTTCGCAGCTCGAGGCCGTCAAGGCGGAGCGTTTCATCATCATTCCCTTCTCGCAAACCTTGCTCGGTGTGCGCTTCGTCGAAGGGGTGGAAAAACTCGGCGCCGATCTCGAGGCCTTGAAGTAGATCGGGGTGACCGTCTCCTCCTTCAGAAGTCCCGGCCTGTTCGCGCTCGCGGTCATGGCACTGATCCTCGCCGGGCTCGCCGGGGTCTTCTGGGGCACCGCCGATCTTGCCTGGGATGATCGCTTCAAGGCGCTGCTCCGGCTTGCCGATGCAGAGCCGGCGCTCAAGCTCATCGTCTGGGAATGGCGACTGCCGCGCGTGATCATGGTAGCGCTGGTCGGCGCCGCTCTCACACTTGCCGGCCTCCTGATGCAGGCCTTGCTGCGCAATCCCCTGGCCGATCCCTATTTGCTCGGGCTCTCCTCGGGCGCCTCGGCGGCAGCCGCCGCCGCGATCATCTGGCTTCCCGGTGTATTCGTCTCGCTGATCGGCCTGCCGATCCTCGCCTTTCTCGGGGCCATGCTGGCTTTTCTCATTGCGCTTGGGCTGTCCTTCTCGCCCGGCCGCAATCTCGACCGTCTGATGCTGATCCTGTCGGGGACCGCGGTGTCGCTGTTCTTCCAGTCGATCACGGCCTTCTTCCTCCACATCGCCGAGCCGCATGTAACGCAGCAGGCGCTGCAATGGCTGATGGGCTCGGCCGCAGGCACCAAGTGGCCCGATCTTCTCCCGCTCGCCATAAGCTTGCCGCTCCTGGCGCTCACCGCCTTCGCTTTCGCACCCATGCTGGATGCAGTGCTGCTCGGCGACGAGCGCGCGACGGCCCTCGGCGTGCCGGTGGGGGCGTTGCGGATCGGCTTCTTTTCGGCCGCCGCCTTGCTCACCGGGCTTTCGGTCGCAGCCGCCGGCATCGTCAGCTTCGTCGGGCTGATCGTGCCACATCTGGCCCGGCTCCTGATCGGAGCGACGCATCGTTGGCTCATCCCTCTGGCGCTGCTGCTCGGCGCCATCGTGCTGGTGCTGGTCGATCTTCTCTGCCGTACCGTTCTGGCGCCCGAGGAGCTGCCGCTGGGCGTGCTCCTGGCGCTGTTTGCGGCGCCCCCCTTCATCGTGATCCTGCGAAGGATGCGCCGTGGCGTCTGAACCCATTCTCTCGGTGTCAGCCATCTGCCTGCGTAAAGGTACGGCAGTCCTGCTCGACAACGTCAGCTTCAACCTGACACGCGGCCGCTTCCATGGCTTGCTGGGGCCTAATGGCGCCGGCAAGTCGAGCCTGCTCAAGATCCTTTATCGCGTCGAGACGCCCGATGCCGGATCGGTCTTGCTGGAGGGCAGGCCTATCCAATCCCTGGGCCGGCGCACCTATGCGGCGCGTGTGGGCGCGCTTGTCCGGGAGAAGGTATCGCTCTCCGGGCTCAGCCTCGTCGAGGTCGTGGAACTCGGACTTCTGCCGCGCGGGCTTGGCGCCAGCGCGAACCGGGAGCACAGCCGGGAAGCACTAGCGATGATCGGCCTCGATCATCGATGGCAAGAAGATGCCGCCCGACTCTCCGGCGGCGAGCAGCAGCGTCTCTTCTTCGCGCAACTGCTGGCGCTCGATCCGGATATTTATCTTCTCGACGAGCCCAACAACCATCTCGACCTGCATTTCCAGTACAAGCTCCTCGACATCGTCAGAAGCAGGGGGCGCACTGTGCTGGCCTCCTTCCACGATATCGGACTGGCGGCGCGCTATTGCGACGAGGTGATGCTGCTCGACCGTAGCAGGCTGGTGGGGCGGGGCGCGATCGGCGAGGTGCTCACCCGGCAAAGCCTGGCCGAGACCTATAGGGTGGACGGCGCCTTCGCCGAGGGCCGACTGGAGGTCACCGGTCCGGTCTAGACCACGCGGCCGTCCGATCCGCAGCCATGAGGGCGGCGCATGCAAGACCTGCCCTGAAATTCCTTGCGAATCCGCTTCGGCCGGTGCTTGTCTCGGGGCCTATTTCGAGTTTCCCGCTTCATGTCTTCCGAAGCCTCTCCTGCGATCTGGACCGCCGCGCCCCCGAAAAGAGGGGCGCTCGCTTTCGCCTCTCTGTTCGCGATTGAATCCTTCGCGCGCGCGCTCGTCGCCACCGTCGTCTCGGTCCAGGCCCATGACCTGCTGATGAGCAGCCAGAAGGTCAGCGTGCTGTTCACTTGTGTCAGCCTCGCCGTCCTCGTCTCGACCCTCAGTCTGCCGATCCTCTTCCGCCATGTGCCGCGCCGCTGGATCTATACGATCGGCGTGATCGGCCTCATCCTGGCGTCGCTGGCCTTCGCGCTGCACACGCTGCCGGGGCAGGTCGGCGGCATGTATCTGCGCAATGTCGGCACCGCGACCCTCAACATCTCGCTGTCGCTGTACATACTGGACCATATCCGCAAGGCCGATCTCGTCCGCTCCGAACCGATGCGGCTCACCTTCTCGGCCACGTCCTGGACGATCGGCCCGTTTCTGGGCGTCTGGCTCTATCAGACCTATGGCGCCTGGGCGCCGCAGGCCTTGAGCATCGCCAGCAGCATCCTGCTCCTCGCCTTCTTCTGGTATCTGCGGCTCAACGCGCATCCGGTCATCAAGGCCGCTACTTCGCCACCGCAGAATCCTGTGGTCAATGTCGGCCGCTTCGTCTCGCAGCCGCGCCTGCGGCTCGCCTGGTTCATCGCCTTCGGCCGCTCGTGCTTCTGGTCGACCTTCTTCATTTATGGCTCGCTGCTCATGATCGAGGGCGGCCTCGGCAAGGAGGCGAGCGGCATATTGATCTCGGCGAGCCAGATCGTCCTCGGCACCGCCTTTTTATTCGGCAAGATCTCCGAGCGCACCGGCGTGCGCAAGGTGATCTCGCTGTCCTTCGCCGTCGCCGCCGTCGCCGTCTTCGGCGCGGGTTATGCCGGAACCAGCGCGCCGGTGCTCGCCGGCGTCTTCCTGCTGATCGGCGCCGTCGCCAATTCGGCGCTCGACGGGGTAGGGGGCATTCCCTATCTGCGTTCGGTGCGTGCCCATGAGCGCCCGCAGATGACCGGCGTCTATCGCAGCTATATCGATCTCTCCGATCTGCTGCCGTCCTTCATCTATTCCATCGTGCTGCTGTTCTTTCCGCTTGGCACGGTATTCTACATACTGGGCATATTGCTGACGGTCGTCGGCATCGTCTCCTGGCGCTATCTGCCGCGCTCGATGTGACATGGTGAACAGGCGGTTAAGCGCTCCTGAACGACTGCTTAACAATCTCGTGACATAGTCCGCACCAACAGGAGTGTGTGTCATGTTGCGTATGCGTCACGCCCGTCCCAGAATCCCGGCGATATTCTATCTGTATGTGCTTGCCGTTCTGGCCATGACGGCCATCGCCGTCACCAGCATCAATCACATCTGATTTTATTAGCGCGGAATCCCGCGCCGGAGCACCGGGCGCTCTCATGGAATCGGCCGGCTCTAACTCTTTGATTTGCGCATCGGATTTTCCCAAACCTTTCGGTCCGATGCTCCAACATCTAAGAATCGATCATGTTTATGAGGTTTGGATTGACTCAATCCAGGCTCATAGTCGATCTGGCGCTTGACCAGGACCCGTTGGAGGAGCGACTGTAGCCGCCTTCAATGGAATTCGTAATCCGATGCCCCAGAATATCACTCAGGGCTACAAGGCGCTGATGGCGAAAGCCGAAGCCGAGGTCGCCAGCGTTACCGCGACAGAAGCCCGGGAACTCGCCAAGGGGGACGACGTGGTGATCGTCGACATCCGCGACGTCCGTGAACTCGAGCGCGACGGCCGCATTCCGGGTTCCTTCCACGCGCCGCGCGGCATGCTCGAATTCTGGGTCGATCCCGAAAGTCCGTATCACAAGCCCATCTTCGCCGAGGACAAGATGTTCATCATCCATTGCGCCTCGGGCTGGCGCTCGCTGCTCGCCAGCGCCACGCTGCAGTCGATGGGCCTAACGCCGGTCAGGAACCTGAAGGGCGGCTTTGCCGCCTGGAAGGAGGCGGGCGGTCCCGTCGAAGCCTTGCCCGCTCGCAAATAACAAAACACAGGGAGGCCCGCATGGCGAAACTCCATCTCGTCATCGGCAACAAGAACTATTCGTCCTGGTCGCTCAGACCCTTCATGGCGCTCAGCATGGCGCACATTCCTTTCGAGGAGACCGTCATCCCCCTCAACCGGCCGGATACCGGGCGGCGCATCCGCGAGCATTCGGGGGCAGGGCGCGTACCGGTACTCCGCCATGGCACGCTCACCGTATGGGAGTCGCTCGCCATCCTCGAATATCTGGCCGAGATCTTTCCCGACCGGAAGCTATGGCCCGACAGCAAGGCGGCCCGTGCCGCCGCGCGCTCGGCCGCGGCAGAGATGCATTCAGGTTTCGCCGCCTTACGCAAGGTCTGTCCCATGAATCTACATCGGCCCCAAAAGGCCATCGCGCTCAGCGAGGAGGCTAAGGCCGACATCGCGCGCATCGATGCTTTCTGGCGCGATTGCCGGCGCGGCTTCGGAAAGAAAGGCAAATTCTTGTTCGGCGGCTTCGGCAATGCCGATGCCATGTATGCCCCGGTCGTGACCCGTTTCGATACCTATGACATCAAGGTCTCGCCTGAGAGCCGTGCCTATATGGACGCCGTCCTGGCAACGCCCGCTTTCCAGTCCTGGAAAAGGGCGGCCTTGCAGGAAAGCTGGCTCCTGGCCGATATAGAGGCCAGATGACCGGTCAGTTCTTGAGCAGGAAGGTCACTTTCATATTGACGCGCCATTCGGCGATCTTGCCGTTCTTGACGGTCGCTTTAATGTCCTGCACCCAGACGCCCTCGACCTGGTCCAGTGTCTGATCGGCGCGCTTGATGCCCTGTTCGATGGCGTCTTCGATGCTTTTCGAGGAGGCGGCGGTGAGTTCGATGACTTTGGCGACACTCATGGTCAATCTCCCGGTTATTCACATCATTTGCGGATAACCCAGCCCGGAGCGTTTGTCCGCATGGCGGGATCGTAGCATAATACACGGCCATTCAAAGAACGACCGTGACCATGCCTCTTCATATCATCAAGCTGTCCGTCGGCAGCGAAGACATTGACGACATGTACCGATGGCTCAAGGACTCGAAAGCCGGCCGCGACGAGTTCAGCCATACGACCCGCATGTTCCCGCGCCGCAAGGAGGAGATCCTGCCGGGCGGCTCGCTCTATTGGGTGATCCGCGGTGTCGTCCTGTGCCGAACACCGATCGCCGACCTCGTCCCGGTGACCGGCAATGACGGCATCGAGCGCTGCCGCATCGAGTTCAAGCATCAGATATTCCCGGTCCAGCCGATACCGCGCCGCGCCTTTCAGGGCTGGCGTTATCTCAAGGACGAGGACGCGCCGCGCGACCTGCCCAGGGGTGAGCGCGGCAAGGACATTCCGCCCAAGATGCGCAAGGAGCTCATCGAGCTCGGGCTTCTATGAGCGCTCTTGAGGTCCGCAAGCTCGGCGGCGGCGACGACCTCGCCGACGCGGCCGACCTTCTCATCCGCTTCTTCCGCGAAGAGCAGTTCGACACGCCCGACGAAATCATCCGGCGGAACACCGCCACGCTCGCCGGTCTCGACAATTGCGGCCTGTTCATCGCCGAGGCCGAAGGCGGCACGATCGGCGTCGCCACCGTCTCGCTCGAATTCGGCATCGAGTTCGGCTGGGGCGCCGAGATGGGCGATCTCTATGTGCTGCCCCAATGGCGCGGCAAGGGCGTGTCGCGCCAGCTTATTCGTTCGATCGAGGCGTTTCTGAAGGAGCGTGGCGCCAGTTTCTATCAGGTGACCGTAACCCCCTACGCCCGCGACGCCCATGATCTCGGCAAGTTCTATGAAGGCCTCGGCTTCGGCGGAGAAGGCCGGCTGATCCTGGCGAAACGCCTATAGGAGCGGACGTTAGAGCGCCGGACGTACTCCAACTCAGTTCATGCGTTGCACCGCAGGTGGCGTCCATGAGCCGTCAGTGATCGCGGCCTTCGGCCAGTAGGCGCGCATAAAGAGCGAGAAGTCGGCTCCCTTCGGCGCCGGCAGCCAATTCGCGCGCTGCGCCTCCGACGGTGGATCGGCCTGCACGTAGATTACAAGCGAGCCGTCGGCGTTGGTGACGAGCGTCCTATTCTTGGTTCCGACCGAGTAACGCTTGAGATCGTTCGGCGCGAAGAAGTGCTCGACGTCATAGAGCGTGAGCGACCAGAAACCGTTCACCGGCGGGGTTTGGTCCTTGGCGAAGGTCACGGTGTAGCGGTTGGCGCTGTTGAGTCGCGCGCCGGAAGCGTCGAGGTCCTGATAGAAATACTTCGTTTCGAGCGGCGCGTTGACGAGGATGTTGGACTTGGCGACCGCAGTGCGCGTGAATGTGTCGGTCCCGAATGCGGCGTTGTTGGAGGTGGTGCTCCAATTGTGCGGCAGTTGCAGTCCCCAGTTGCGAAATTGGAGCAGGGGCGCAACCATTTCACTTTCAGTTTTCGCTGCCTCGTCAATGATAGCCTTTTTGAGCGCGGGATCCCGCTTCGTCGCATCGACGAGGGCCTGCATTTGCGCGTAGCGCGCTTCTTCGCCGGGCAGCGGCGGCGCGTCGGCGAGGACGAGAGGCAGTTGATCGATGAACTTGTCGGGGAACACCCATTTGGTTTCGGCGCCTCCGCCCGAGCCTGGCGAGGGGAACTTCGGCAGCTTGCTCCAGTCGCGGCGCTTCATCGTTCCGTCGAATTCGGCGAGCGGATACATGTCGATGCCGCTGATAGCGTCCTGCGCCGCATGCTTGTCCTCCACGGTGTCATCGACGAAGACGCGCGGCGCGACGAAGCCCGTATTGGTTGTCGAGCGAAACATGCGGGTGATCCCCTTCGGGACATCGCCATGCCAATTCGGCCCGACGAGCAGGTAGAAGCCCGGCGTCGTGCCATACATCTTGCCGAGGGAAGCAAAGCTGTCGGTGCGCAGATCGACGATCTGATAGACCCAGAAGCGATCGCCAAAATCTGGAACCTGGATGACAACGGGACTCACGTCGAGCCCAAGCGGGCCGCCACCATAGGCGACGTCCTGGTTCGGGCAAGCGACCGCGCGTTCCGCGGGATCGATATAATCCGTAAGCATCGCAAGCCGGTTAACGGGCGCAAAGGGCAAAATGCCGTCCAACAAGCCCGGTTCCGGCGCCTGACCGAAACCGAGCCGCTTATTATAGATATTGAGCATCGGCCAAGCCCAGAAATAGGCGTCGCGCGCGACCATGCGGGCGTAAGACTCCGTGATTTTGACTCGCACGTCGGGACCAGACGGCATCGCGCGGCCCCATAAGGGAGAGGGCGTAAGATCCTCAGCATTCACTGGAAGCCCGGCAATGGCGCCAATCACTGCGCCCAGAGCAACTGCGGTCAGAGTTTTCTTCATCGGTTGGTCCTCTCAGTTGGCCCTGGCACGGCTGGTCAAAGCGCCAATAAGCTGGAATGCGATGCACGACATAACGGACATTGGCGAACAGCCTAATTTGATAAGCACACGACCTAGTCCCGCCAGCGGATGACATCGAACGCCGGCATCGGCCGGTGGAATCCCTTGAGCTTCAAGTCACCCAAGGGGCGCGCCTCGACAACGGGCTCGACGGGCGTAAAGGCCCGCTGGCTCGCCAGTATCTGGCCGGCCTGCGCTTCATCGCACAGCCTTGCGGCCAGATTGGCGACGCTGCCAATGACCGCATAATCGGAGCGGCGATCGAAGCCGATCCGCCCGATCGTTGCATGGCCGCGGGCGATGCCGATGCCAAAGCCGAGCGCATGTCCCTCGCGCTGCCATTTCACCGACAGCGCGCCGACCGCATCGCGCATGGCAAGTGCCATGCGCACCGCCCGCTCGGAATGATCGGCGCAGGGAAGAGGATCATTGAAGACGACGAGCAAGCCGTCGCCGATAAACCGCTCCAAGGTTCCCTCGTGCCGATCGATGATGGCACCAAGACAGGCATGGTACTCCGCGAGCACCGTCATGACTTCCTCGGGCTCGGCGACTTCCGCGAATGCCGTGAAGCCGCGCAGATCGCAGAAGACGACGCTCACCTCACGCCGGTGGCTCGCCAAAGGGTCCTCCGTCGCGCTCGAGGCGACCACCAGATTGGCAACCTGCTCGGGCAGGAAACGCCTCAGCCGGTTGATCCTTTCGATCTCCGCGACCTGCGCCGCCACTCTCTGCTCCAAGGATCCGTTCAGTGATGCCAGCGTTTCCGCGAGCGCCTGGACCTCGTCATGCAGCTTCTTCTGCCGCAGCATGGAGCGTACCCGGGCGAGCAGGGCCGAATGCTCGAAGGGCTTCGATAGAAAATCGTCGCCGCCGGCATCGAGGCCTTCGACGACATCGCGCGTGTCGGATTTGGCCGTGACGAGAACGACCGGCACCGCCCGCAGCACCGGATCCGCTTTCAGTTCGCGCACCACGCTGATGCCGTCGCGCCGTGGCATCATGATGTCGAGCAGGATAAGATCCGGGGCGAGGCTGCGTGCCGCGGCAAGTCCTTCCTCGCCATCGGCGGCCGTCACGACCTCATAGCCGTTCGCCTCGAGCCTGACCCGCAGGATCTCCAGATTCTCCGGCATGTCGTCGACGGCGAGAATGCGGGGAGGATCGTGCAAGTTGCTTATCCTCTATTCCAGGAATTCGCGGACCTTGGCGAGGAGCAGCCGTGGGCTGAACGGCTTGGCGATATAGGCATCGCATCCCGCCGCGCGCGCTTTTCTCTCGTCGTCGGACAAGGCATAGGAGGTCACGGCGATCACCGGAATGGCGCGCAAGCTGGGATCAGCCTTGAGGCGCCTAGTCGTTTCGTAGCCATCAAGCACTGGGAGCTGGATGTCCATTAGAATGAGGTCGGGACGGTGCGTCTGCGCCAGGGTGAGGCCCGCGGCGCCGTCCGCCGCCTCGAGAAGCTCATAGTCCGTGCCCGCGAATAGATCGCGCAGGATCTGGCGATTGTCCTCGGTATCCTCGATCATCAGGATGCGCTTGCTCATGCCGCGGCCAGTCCTTCATCTGCCTTGATCGGAATTCTCACGCGGAAAGTGGATCCGGTACCGGGGGTGGATTCGACACCGATGGTTCCGCCATGCATTTCGACGATGCGCTTCGAGATGGCGAGGCCAAGGCCGGTCCCGCCCTTAAGGCGCGTGCTGCTCTCATCGATCTGCTGGAATTCCTCGAAGATGCGCGCCTGATGCTCGGGTGCGATGCCGGGACCGGTGTCTCGCACCAGCACCTCGAAACAGCCGTCCTGCGCGCTCGCCGCGATCTCCACCGAACCGTTTTCGGTGAACTTCACGGCATTGCCGGCAAGATTGAGCAGAACCTGGGCCAGCCGGCGCTCATCGCCGCGACCCAGGGGAAGCCCGTCGGCGATCGTCGCCGAAAGGTGCAGCCCCTTCGCCCGGGCGAGGGGCTCCGTGGTGGCGGCGACGGTCTTGACGATCTGGCCGATGGCATAGTTGTCGATCGTCAGGACAAGCTGACCGGCTTCGATCTTGGAAAGGTCGAGCACGTCGTTGATCAGACCGAGTAGATGCCGCCCATTGGCCTGGACCCGGCCGAGCGTGGTTCTGGCTTTCTCGGGTAGCTCGCCATAGAGGCCGTCGGCCAGCATCTCGGTGAAACCGAGAACCGAATTGAGCGGGGTGCGCAGCTCATGGCTCATATTGGCGAGAAACTGCGATTTGTGGCGGCTGGCGATCTCGAGCTGGCGGCTCTTCTCCTCGATCTCGCTGTACATCCGCGCATTCTGGATGGCGAGGACCGACTGGGCCGCGAAGGTTTCCATGAGCCTGACCGTCGCGTCGGAGAACCGGCCTGGCGCCCGGCGGCGGACGACGAGGGCGCCGACGACCTTGTTGGGCCTGAGCAGCGGCACCACCAGGACGCTGCGGTAGCCCGCCTCGAGCACGATCCTGTGCACCTGCGTCGGGATGTGGTCGGCGAGATCTTCCGTCTGTATGGGCTGGCGCGCCCGCGCGGCGTCGCCGATGCCGGGATCATTGAGCCTGATCGGCTGATCGGAAATGGCATCGATCAGGTCGGCGCTCATCCCGTAGGTAGCCCTGAGGCGAAACTGGTCGGCCTGCGCGCTATAGACATAGATCGCGCCGGCCTCGGTGTGCGAGAGCTGCACCGCCTTGGCAACAATGGTCTGCAGCACGGTCTTGAGATCGAGGGTCGAATTGACCGACCGGCTGACGTCGCCGAGCGCCTTCAGCTCTTCGACCGAATGGGCGAGGTCCGAGGTGCGGGCCTGGACTTCCTCGAACAGACGGGCATTCTCGATCGCAATCACCGCCTGGTCGGCGAAGGTGGTGACGAGCTCGATCTGCTTCTCGGTGAAGGGGCGCACGGTACGACGGATGAGCGCGATCGTACCGATCACAGTTTTATCGCGCAGGAGTGGGACGCCCAACAGAGTATGCAACTCGGCAAGGTCCAGCGCCTCCTTCCAAGTATATTCCGGATCGGTTGCGGCATCGAGAATCTGGACGACCTTGCCTTCGACGAGAGTACGCCCGGTGACGGTGCCACGCGACAGCTCGACCGGCTCACGCACCATCAGCTCGGTGAATTCCTGCGAAAATCCAATCTGGCCGGCGCGGAAGAACCGTCCGTCTTTTTCACGCGCGATCGTCCCGCCATCCGCATCGCACAGCCTGACGGCGGTCCGGATGATCACATCGAGCACGGGCTGGACATCGGAGGGTGAGCGGCTGATGACATTGAGCACCTCGCCGATGGCGGTCTGATAGTCGAGCGTCTCCTGCAGCTCGCGGGTGCGCGCCTGCAGTTCCTCGAACAGGCGCATGTTCTCGATGGCGATCACCGCCTGGTCGGAGAATGTCTGGACAAGATCGCTCTGATGATGGCTGAATTTTCCGGGCTCCGGCCGGCCGAGGAAGAACACGCCTTCGACGACACCGTTCCGCAGCAAGGGCACCCCCATCAAAGCGCGGATATTCGAAACCCGGCTGAGAAACGGAGAGTCGAATTCGGGGTCTGCCAGAATATCTTCGATATGCTCCATATGGCCGGAGAGCACCACACGGCCGGAGATGCGGCTACGATCGATCGGTACAAGACGGCTGCGCATATCCGTTTCGTCTTCCGGTGTGCCTGCGAATATCGCGCCGCCGCGCATCATGTCGCCTTCACGCAGCATGATGCCGCCAAAGCTGGCCCCGCACAGCCGCGCGGCCGATCCGACCAGGGTCCGCAGCACAGTGGGTAGGTCGAATGTCGCGCGGCTGATCGCCTTGAGCACTTCAGCGGTCGCCGTCTGGCGTTCTATCGCCTCGGTCAGGTCGCGATTGCGCGCCTGCAGTTCCTCGAACAGCCGGGAATTCTCGATGGCGACCACCGCCTGGTCGGCGAAGAGGACGAGCAGGTCGATCTGCTTCTGGGTGAAGGGGCGCACTTCGCGACGCCTCAGCGTCAGAACGCCGATCGCCTTGTCCTCACGCAGAAGCGGCACAGCCAGAATGGTGCGATGACCGAGGCGCTCCGCCATGGCCTGGCCGGCCGGATATTCCTCCTTCTCCAGCACGAGATCATGCACATGCACGGGCGCGCGGTCGATATAGGCGCGCCCAGTGGCCCAGTCGCGCGCGATCGGCCAATTCCTGAAATCGATCGGAATCGGGCCGTGATGAGCGCGCAGGACGAGCGCATCGCCGTCGGCGAGCAGGATCGCGGCGTCATAGGCCTCGCAGAGCCGTGCCGCACTCTCCGTGACAGTGTTGAGGACCGGCCCGACGTCGGTCGGCGACGCGGCGATGGCGCGCAGGATTGTGCTGGTCGCCATCTGCTGCTCCAGCGCCTCGCTGAGCTCGTGATTGCGCAATTGTAGCGTCTCAAAGAGGCGAGAATTCTCAATTGCGATCACTGCCTGATTGGCGAAGAGGACGAGCAGCTCGATCTGCTTCTGGCCGAACGGGCGCATTTCGCGACGCCTGAGCACGAGAGCGCCGATCGCCTTGTCCTCGCGTAGCAACGGCACAGCCAGAATAGTGCGATGGCCGAGGCGCTCCGCAATGGCCCAACTGGCCGGATATTGATCCTTCTCGAGCGCCAGATCATGCACATGCACGGGTACGCGCTCGATGACGGCTTGTCCCGACACCAATTCGCGCCCGATCGGCAAATTCTTGAATTCGACCGGGAGCGGGCCGTGATGGGCGCGCAGGACGAGTTCATCGCCATCAGCGAGATAGATCACCGCGTCATAGGCCTCACAGAGGCGTGCGGCACTCTCCGCGACAGTTTTGAGGACAGGCCCGACATCGGTCGGCGAGGCGGCGATGGCGCTCAGGATCGTGCCGGTCGCCGTCTGCTGGTCGAGCGCCTCGGTGAGCTCGCGGTTGCGCAGCTGAAGCGTTTCGAAGAGATGCGCATTCTCGATAGCGATGACCGCCTGGTCGGCGAACAGGACAAGCAAGTCGATCTGCTTCTGGCTGAATGGCCGCTTTTCACCGCGGCGCATGGTGATCACGCCGATGGCCTTATCCTCGCGCAGCAGCGGCACGGCCAGGATGGTGCGCCAGCCGAAGCGTTCCGCCAATGCGTAGCCCTCCGGGAATTCGACCCGTTCCGCCAGGATGTCATACACCTGAATGGGCTCGCGGTCGCAGATGGCGCGCCCCGACACCCAGTCGCGCCCGATCGGCCGGCGGACGAAATTGAGCGGTATCGGACCTTGATGGGCGCGCGGGATGAGCATGCTTTCCTCCGCGAGCATGATCACCACATCACGGGCCTCGCAAAGCCTGGCCGCACTTTCCGCCACCGCATCGAGTACGGGCCCGACATCGGTGGGGGAGCCGGCGATGGTGCGCAGGATCGCGCCGGTCGCAATCTGCTGGTCCAACGCCTCGGTAATATCGCGGTTGCGCGCCTGGAGGGCGTCAATAAGGCGCGCATTCTCGATGGCAATCACCGCCTGGTCAGCGAATGTCGTCACCAGCTCGATCTGCCGGTCGGTGAAGGGCTCGACTTTGAGATGGACGAGGGCCAGAACACCGATCAACTCGCCCGAGCGCAGCAGGGGAACACCCAGCATCGTCCGGATATTGCCGATTTTCGCGTTCTCTTTGTAACCGTATTCGGGATCCGACCAGGCATCGTCGATGATCGTGACCCGCCTGTTGAGCGCTGTTCGCCCGACCATGGAATCCCGCCCAAGCCGATAGGTCCGTTCGCGCTGGGTCTCCAGGAATTCGGGGCTCAGGGCATAGCCGGCCGCCCAGCGCAGGAGGGTACCGTCCCACCGGAATATCTGCCCGAGATTGGCGCCGCACAGACGGGCCGCCAGTTCAACCACGGTGTCAAGCACCGTCTGTAAGTCGAAGTCCGACCGGCTGATCGCTTTCAGGACCTCCGCCGTCGCACTCTGCTGCTGGCGCGCCTCGGCCAGCTCCCGTTTGCGAAGATCGACTTCGCCCTTGAGGCGCGCAAGCTCCTGCGTTACCGGGTTGCGGCCGCGCTTCGACTGGGATTTCGACACCACGCCGGAATACCTCCGGACAGACAGGGCGCCCCGACGTGACCTTACGCCAGGATCACCTTCCGAGTCGATGACGGTTAAACGGCGATATTATCGATGAGACGCGTATTGCCGAGCCAGGCCGCGGCGAGGAGCCGGAGCGGCTCGTCGGGTCCCTTGGGCTGCGCCAGCGTCTCGGCGTTGCGGGCCGCCACGTAATCGACACGGAAGCCCAGCAACGCCAGCGACCGCCTTGCGACGCCGGTGGCGCGCGATGGCCTCTGGCCGGCTCTGATCTTCCTGGCGGCGTTGACGAGCTTCTGATGGAGGGCGGCCGCCTTATGATGCTCCGTCTTGCTCAGATAGGCGTTGCGCGAGGAGAGAGCCAGGCCGCTTTCCTCGCGAACCGTCGGCACGCCGATGACCTTGATCGGCAAATCGAGATCGCACGCCATGCGCGTCACCACCATGAGTTGCTGATAGTCCTTTTCGCCGAACATGGCGAAGTCGGCCTGCGACTGGGCAAAGAGCTTGGCGACGATGGTGGCGACGCCGTTGAAGAAATCCGGTCTGAACTTATCCTCGAGTCCGGCCTTGGCTGGCCCCGTCAGAACGACGCTGGTGGCGAAACCCGGCGGATAGATTTCCTGCGGCTCAGGCGCGAAGACCAGATGCGCGCCGGCTTCCTCAAGCCGGGCGACATCGGCGGCCTCGGTGCGCGGATAGCGGCCGAGATCCTCATGCGCCGCAAACTGCTTCGGATTGACGAAAATCGTCGCCAGCACGCGATCGGCCTGTTTGAGCCCTTCGCGGACCAGAGTGATATGCCCGTCATGCAGAGCTCCCATGGTCGGAACGACGGCACTGGTGAGGCCTTCGGCGCGCCAGACCGTGGTCTCCTTGCGCAGATCTAGAATGTTACGGACGACCTTCAGAGACATTTCCGATTTGCCCAAGAGATGCTAACCAGTGGCCCCCGTTTAGCATCATCCGGCAACATGACCACTACTCCAGCTCTTCCCAGCCGCGCCCCGATCTCGAATCTCCTCTTCGCGGACGAAACCGCCCTCGTCAAGTCGCTCAGCACGGAGGCCCGCCTTTCACCCGAACAATCCCGCCAGGTGGCGGAGCTCGCCCGCCAGCTCGTCGCGGCAGTCAGGGCGGGACGGCGCCAGCAGGGCGGCATAGACGCCTTCATGCAGGAATACTCCCTCTCATCCGAAGAGGGCGTGGTGCTGATGTGTCTGGCCGAAGCTCTCTTGCGCATTCCCGATGGCGAGACGGCCGACAAGCTCATCGCCGACAAGATCGGCGGCAAGCAATGGGACCGCCATATCGGCCAGTCGGAATCGATTTTCGTCAATGCCTCGGCCTGGGGCCTCATGCTCACCGGCCGCTTCGTGCAACTGGGGCAGGGCACCACCACCGATATCGGCGGCTATCTCAAGCGTTTCGTCTCGCGCTCGGGCGAGCCCTTCATCCGCAATGCGATGAAGCATGCAATGCGCATCATGGGCAAGCAATTCGTGCTCGGCCGCACCATCGAGGAGGCGCTAGACATCGCCAAGCCGCTCGAGGCGCAGAACTACCGCTTCTCCTTCGACATGCTGGGCGAGGCCGCCTTCACCGCCGAAGACGCGCGCCGATATCTCAAGGCCTATGAGAACGCGATGAGCGTCGTGGGCGCGCGCGCCGGCTCCGGCGGCGCCGACGGCATATTCGGCAAGCCGTCGATCTCGGTGAAACTGTCGGCGCTGCATCCGCGCTATGAGGAAAAGCAGGAAGCGCGCACTATGGCGGAATTGCTGCCACGCGTCGTCGAACTGGCGCACCAGGCCAAGGCGCTCGATATCGGCCTCACCATCGATGCCGAAGAGGTGAACCGTCTCGATTTGTCGCTCGAACTGTTCGGCCGCCTCGCGCACGAGCCTTCGCTCAAAGGCTGGAACGGGCTCGGCCTCGCGGTGCAGGCCTATGGCAAGCGCGCCAGGCCGGTGCTGCAGTGGCTCGCCGATCTCGCCAGCCAGACGGGCCGCAAACTGCCGGTGCGCCTGGTCAAGGGCGCCTATTGGGACACCGAGGTCAAGCGCGCCCAGGAAGCGGGTCTCGAAGGCTACTCGCTGTTCACCCGCAAGGTGTCGACCGATCTGTCCTATCTCGCCTGCGCCAAATATCTCTTGTCGCGGCGCGATGTCTTCTATCCGCAATTCGCCACCCACAACGCCCATTCGCTCGCGGCGATCACGGTGATGGCGGGCGATGACCGCTCCTACGAGTTCCAGCGTCTTCACGGCATGGGCCAGGCGCTCTATGAGGAAGTGGCGCGCATTCCGAAAATGCGCCAGCCCTGCCGCATCTATGCACCCGTCGGCAGCCATGAGGATCTGCTCGCCTATCTGGTGCGCCGCTTGCTCGAGAACGGCGCCAACACCTCCTTCGTCAACCGGCTGGCCGATGACGAGGCGCCGATCGGCGAGATCATCGCCGATCCGGTGGAGCAGGTGGCGGGGCTCAATTCCATTCCGCATCCACGTATCCCGCTGCCGCGCGACATCTTCGCGCCGCGCATCAATTCACGGGGCTATGCGCTGTGGGACGACCGTACCCGCGAGGCGATGCTCGCCGACATCGGCAAGGTGCTGGCGAAGCCGGTGAAGGCGAGCGCCCTGGTGAGCGGCAAAGTGGGGAAGGGCGGACCTGTCCGCGCCATCACTTCGCCGCACGACCGTTCGGTCCAGGTTGGTGAAGTCGCCGAAGCCGACGAGAAGGCGATCGCCCAGGCGATGAGCGATGCGGCCAAGGCCAATGCCGGCTGGAACGCCAGGGGCGGCGCCGCCCGCGCCCTGATCCTGGAGAAGGCCGCCGAACTTTATGAGGCCAACACGGCCCGCTTCATGGCGCTGCTCATCCGCGAAGCCGGCAAGACACTCGACAATGCGCAAGCCGATCTGCGAGAGGCGGTCGATTTCCTGCGTTATTATTCCGAGCGCGCGCGCAAGGAGTTCGAGGCGCCGCAGCGCCTGCCGGGCCCCACCGGCGAATTGAACGAGATCACGCTCAATGGCCGCGGCGTCTTCGCCTGCATCAGCCCGTGGAATTTCCCGCTGGCGATCTTCACGGGTCAGGTGGCGGCCGCACTCGCCGCCGGCAATGCCGCCATCGCCAAGCCCGCCGAACAGACGCCGCTCATCGCCTTCGAGGCGGTGAAGCTTCTGCATGAGGCGGGTGTCCCGCCGGACGTGCTCCAGTTCCTGCCCGGCGACGGCGCCCGCATCGGCAAGATCCTGCTCGCCCATCCGGCGCTGTCGGGTGTGGCCTTCACCGGCTCAAACGACACCGCGTCCATCATCAACCGAACGCTCGCCGCGCGTGACGGCGCGATCCTGCCGCTCATCGCCGAGACCGGCGGCATGAACGCGATGATCGTCGATTCATCGGCACTTCCCGAACAGGCGGTGCGCGACGTGCTGGCCTCCGCCTTCGATAGCGCCGGCCAGCGCTGCTCGGCGGCGCGCGTCCTTTTCGTCCAGGAGGATATCGCCGGTCGGATGATACCGATGCTCGAGGGCGCCATGGCCGAGCTCACCATCGGCGATCCGCTCGATTTCGCGACCGATGTCGGCCCGGTGATCGACGAGGATGCCCGCAACATGCTCGACGACCACAAGAAGCGCATGGCCAGGGAGGCGAAGACCATCCTCGACATGCAGCTGCCCAGTGCCACCAAGGCCGGCACTTTCGTGTCGCCGGCGGCCTATGAAATTCCCTCGCTCTCGATCCTCAAGCGCGAAGTCTTCGGGCCCGTTTTGCATGTGGTGCGCTTCGCCGGCGACCGGCTGGCGGAAGTCTGCGACGCGCTCAATGCCACGGGCTTCGGCCTGACGCTCGGCCTGCATACCCGTATCGAGACGACGGTGGCGGAAGTGCGCGCGCACGCCCGGGTCGGCAACATGTATGTGAACCGCAACCAGATCGGCGCCGTCGTCGGCGCCCAGCCCTTCGGCGGCGAGGGATTGTCGGGCACCGGCCCCAAGGCCGGCGGCCCCAATTATCTCAACCGCTTTGCGACCGAGCGCGTCTGCTCGGTCGACACGACGGCGTCAGGCGGCAATGCGGCGCTGATGAGCATGGGCAGCGGAGAGCGGGGCGCCGAATGACAGAGCCCGCCTGCGACGTCGTCATCCTGGGTGCGGGATTGGCGGGCGCCGCGGCGGCTTGCGTCTGTGCCGGACGCGGCCTCAAGACGATCATTCTCGAAGCGCGCGACCGCGCCGGCGGGCGCGGCTTCACGCGTCCCTTCGCCGGGACTCGCGATCTGTTGGAATTCGGCGGCGGCTGGATCGCGCCCTGGCATGACCGAATCCGTCACCACGCCGCGCGGACCGGGATCACGCTCAGGCCAACTCATCCGGTCACGGAGCATCGTGTCCATGACGGCGACGGCCTGCAAGCGAGGGTGCCCATTTCGCCGGCTCTCGCGGCGATCCAGGCCGACGCTATGCTCTACAAGTCCGGCGAACCCTATCCATGGCAGGGCCCGCTGTCGCTGACGCAGTATCTCGATCGCATCCAGGCATCTGCCGAGGACCGCGCCTATGCGCTCGCCTGGTGGACGATCTCCGGCAATGGCGATCCCGACCGGATCTCCGCCGGCGAATTCCTGTCGAGCTGCTCTTATGGCGACGGGACACCAGCGAGCATGATGACGGCGCTGGCCCACACGCTGGTACCGGGTGCCGGCATCCTAGCGGAGCGGATGATCGCCGCCTCCAAGGCCGATCTGCGCTTTCATGCCGAGGTCAGCGAGGTTCATCGCGATGCGGAGGGCGTCCGCGTGACATGCGCCGATGGCGCGAGCATAGCGGCTCGCGCGGCGATTGCCTGCCTGCCGTTGAATGCACTTTCGTCAGTTCGTTTCACGCCCGGTCTTTCCGCACGGAAGCGCCAGGCGATCGAACTGGGCCATGGCGGCCGCTCGATCAAGCTCTGGCTGAAAGTGAGAGGCGTCGCCCCCGGCATCCTGGCGAGTGGTGGTTCGGGCGGGCTGCGCTGGCTGTTCGCGGAACGCTCAGGCCAGGACGGCACGACATTGATCGTCGGCTTCGCCCTGACTGATGGCACGCTCGATCCGCACGATCGCGCTTCGGTGGCCCGCTCGCTGGCGCAATTCCTGCCCGAAGCGGAACTCGTCGCCTGGGACTGGCATGATTGGGTGGACGATCCCTTCGCGCGCGGCACATGGGTGGCCCTGCCGGCGGATGCGACCTGGATAGGCGATACCGAAACCTGGAAGCCGGAAAAGCGGATCGCTTTCGCCACATCCGATTTCGCTGCTTCCTCCGCCGGCTGGTTCGAAGGCGCGATCGTGAGCGGCGAGGCCGCTGCCCGAGAAATAATCCTTTGAATCATGCTAGGCTTACCTATCTGTAGCCTCGTTTTGTGAGGAGGGCGGCGGATGGCCAATGGCAAATCCAACGCGCCGGCGAAAACCGGCACGGCACAGTCTGAGATTTCGGCCGCCGAGGATGTTTCATCCTTCCTCGAGCAGGTGAAACGTATGCCGCCCGCCCAACGCAGCGCCGGGACGCGCGGTCGCCTCATCTTCGCCATGGACGCGACCATGAGCCGGCAGCCGACCTGGGACCGCGCGCTCCAGATCCAGGGCGAAATGTTCGTTGAGACCGAGAAAATCGGCGGCATCGACGTCCAGCTCGTCTATTTCCGCGGCTTCAATGAATGCCGCGCCTCGAAATGGGTGAGCGAGCCCTCGACGCTGGCAGGGCTGATGACCGGCGTCGATTGCCGGGGCGGCAACACGCAGATCGGCAAGGTGCTCGGGCATATCCGCCGCGAAGCCGGCCAGAACAAGATCAGCGCCGCCGTCTATGTCGGCGATGCGATGGAGGAGAATGTCGACCGCCTGTGCCAGACGGCGGGCGAGATCGGGCTTCTGAACGTGCCGATCTTCATGTTCCAGGAAGGCCACGACATGATCGCCGAGAAGGCCTTCCGCGAGATCGCCAGGCTGACGCGCGGCGCCTATTTCCGCCTCGATGCGTCCTCCGCCCGCCAGCTGCGCGAGCTTCTGGCGGCGGTCGCCGTCTATGCCGCTGGCGGGCGCCAGGCGCTCGCCGATCACAGCCGCGAGAAGGGCGGAACCGCGCGCCTTCTCCTCGAGCAGCTCAGGTGATAAGGGCCTGACATGCAGAGTCTCATAATTGCGCTGGCGATCGCCTTCGGCGGCTATTGGCTGTTGCGGCAATTCGTAGCGACGCCGGCGAGCCAGGCGGCGGGTTTCATGCGCAAGGCCGGCGGCGTTGCGCTCCTCGCCGTTGCCGGTTTCCTCACTTTTCGCGGCGCCTTCAGTGCCGCCGTGCCGATCTTCATTGTCGGGCTGGGACTGCTCGGTCAGTCAGGGCTTTTCCCCGGCGGTTTTCCCTGGGGCCAGAAGACGGCGGGCCAGCGCTCGCGGGTCGCCACCAGCCTTCTCGCCATGGAGCTCGACCATGATTCAGGCCGCATGGACGGTCAGGTTCTGGCGGGACCTTACAAGGGCCGCCTGCTGTCGGCGCTCGGCAATGACGAACTCAAGGCGTTCCACCGCCAATGCACGGCGGTCAATGACCAGAGCCGGGCGCTGTTCGAAGCCTGGCTCGACCGCAGCAAGGCCGGCTGGCGCGAGGCCTGGCAGGCGGGCCCACGCGTCACTGGCGCCGCCCCCTCGGCCGTCATGAGCCGGGCCGAGGCGCTCGCAGTCCTAGGTCTGAAGGAGGGCGCCAGCGCCGATGAAATCCGTCACGCGCATCGCCGGCTGATGAAGGAGTTCCATCCCGACCGCGGCGGCTCGGACTACCTCGCCGCCAAGATCAACCAGGCCAAGGACGTGCTGCTCTAGATCACGCTGAGTTTGGATTGAGTCAATCCAAATCATAAGCGTGATCGATTTTAATATTTTAGCGCGGGATTATTGCGAAAAACCGGGCGTCCACTTTTTCGCATCCCGCGCTAAGTGCTTAGGACTGCGGTGCCAGCGTCGAGCAGTCGACGCCCTTGCGGGACAGGGTCTTGCAGGCGCTCTTGGCGCCCTTGGCGGTGAAGCCCGACATGCGCGCGCGGAAGATGGTCTCTTCGCCCTTCTTCACCTCGATAGTAAAGGCCTGCTTGTCGGAGAACAGCTTGGGGCTCGCACTGCGCGCCGCATAGAGGGCGTCCTGGGCTTCCTTCTTGGAGGCATAGGCGCCGAGCTGGATATTCCAGGTGGAAGCGACGGAAGCGACGATGACCTGGCCGCCTTGCGTTTCAGCGGGCTTCTTCACCTTGAAGGGAAGCGCTGCCGACATCGTGGCCTGGGTCGGGGCGAGGGAGGCGACCTGCGGCGTGGCATCGGGACTCGCGACTTCGCCGGAGACGCGCGCAAGGTCGGCCTGATCGGCGCTGACGGCCGCATAGGTCGTGCCGGCGAGGCCAGAAGCGCTCTGGGCCTGGGCCGCAAGCTCAGCACTATCGAGGCCGCCAACATCACCCTCGGCTTCCGGCATCTGGTCGTCGGCGCGGCCGGCGCGCCGCTTTTTGGCGGGTTTGCTCGTCGCGGCGCTGACGGGCGGGCTCTCGATGGAGGCGACCTGGATTTCAGCGCTCGGGCCTGGCTTGGTGCCTTCGATGGCGGTAGCGAGCTTGGTGCCGCCCACGCATTTCGGGAAAGCCTTGTTGAGCATGGCGATCATATAGTTGTCACGCGAGCGGCCTGTCTGACCGCCCATCACCACGCCGATGATGCGCTTGTCGCCACGTTTGGCGGAGGTGGTCAGGTTGAAACCCGCGGCGCGGATATAGCCGGTCTTGATGCCGTCGGTTCCCTCGAAGCGGCCGAGCAGGCGATTGTGACTGCGGATCACGCGCTTGCCATAGGCGAAGGACGTCGTGCGGAAATAGGGAAAGTACTGCGGGAAGTCGCGCTGTACCCTGAGGCTAAGCGTGGCGATGTCACGCGCCGTCGTCACCTGGCGCGGATCGGGAAGGCCCGAGGCGTTGCGGAAATTGGTCCGTGACATGCCGAGCGTCTTCGCCGTCCTGGTCATACGCTGCGCGAAAGCCGCCTCGCTGCCTTCGATACGCTCACCGACGGCGACCGCGATATCGTTCGCCGAAAGCACGACGAGCGCCTTGATCGCTTCTTCGACGCTGACTGTCCCGCCTGCATTGACGCCGAGCTTGGTCGGCGGACGGCCCGCGGCATAGCGCGAAACGGGGATGCGGCTGTTGAGCGTCAGGCGTCCCGCCTTCATCTCCTGGAACAGGATGTAAAGCGTCATCACCTTGGTGAGGGAGGCCGGATAACGCGATCCGTCTGCGTCGCTGGAGAACAGAATCTCACCGGTGCGGGCATCGACCGCCAGAGCGGAGAATTTGGGCTTTGCCGAAACGGGCTCGATGGCGACGGCAGCTAAAATGAGAAGCAACGCCAAGCTGAGCCCCACGCGGCGAAGCACCGTCCAAACCATCATCGAATTCCCCTGATGCGGAACGACTCCGCTTTTAGCCCATTCCGTAGCGTTCCGGCGACTGAAATCGGATTCAAGCTTACTAGCGCAGGTCTAGTCTTTTAATCCTGTAACAGTCTCGGATTGCTCCACTTCCCGGCAATTTCGCTCAGACGCGCTTACTATTCAGTAAACTGCATTTTTCCGCAAAGGAAGAAAAATTGTGCACTGCAAAATAAACTTGACTTCCATTGTGCAGTGCATATATTGCCTTGCATCAAGAGACGCGTTGCATACCCAATTCAGCAGGAGATTTCCTCAATGATCAAGTCGTTTGAAGATTTCCAGGCGCTCGGCAAAGACAGCGTTGACGCCTATGTCATTTCCGCTACCGCCGTCAGCAAGGGTTTCCAGACCATCGCGGCCGAGGCCGTCGATTTCTCGCGCAAATCGTTCGAGCGCGGCACCGAAGCCTTTGAGAAGGCCTCCGCGGCCAAGTCGTTCGACAAGGCTCTCGAAGTCCAGCAGGGCTATGCCAAGGAGGCCTATGAGGCGTTCCTCGGCCAGATGAACAAGTTCGGCGAACTCTACCTCGCGACCGCGAAGGAAGCTTACAAGCCCTTCGAGTCGAAGTTCGCTGCCCTGACGCCGAAAGTGACAAAGTAAGTCTGGATTTCAATCTAGGCTTTTTAAACCCGGGGACTTCGGTCCCCGGGTTTCTTTTTGCCTGAATTGGCGGCGAATTGGAGCTAATTGGGCGAGCCATGCGGCTCGCGCCCGGGCGGGACGCAAATTAGCCGCCTTTAAACCTCTCCCATTCTTCCCCGCAGCGCATATATAATCGGTCACATGAGCCAGCGAGACTCGAAACGCGACAATGGACAGACGGGTGTGATCACCCGGACGGCGGTCAAAACCAAGAGGCCGTCGCTGTACAAGGTGCTTTTGCTGAATGACGACTACACGCCCATGGAGTTCGTCATCGTCGTGCTGGAACGGTTTTTCAACAAGGGCAGGGACGAGGCGACCCGGATCATGCTGCATGTGCACCAAAAAGGTGTCGGCATCTGCGGGGTTTATACGTTCGAAATCGCGGAGACGAAGGTGACGCAGGTCATGGACTTTGCGCGCAAGCACCAACATCCGCTACAATGCACGATGGAAAAGGAATAGGAGCTCACGAGGGTGCCCACATTCTCCCACAGTCTAGAGAAGGCTCTCCACCGCGCGCTCGCCATCGCCAATGAGCGCAGCCATGAATATGCGACGCTGGAGCATCTGCTTCTCGCTTTGACCGACGACAAGGACGCCGCCGCCGTCATGCGCGCCTGCAGCGTCGACATCAATATCCTGCGCCGCAATCTCGAGAGCTATATCGACAACGAGCTCGCCAATCTCATCGTCGACAATGTCAAGGAATCCAAGCCGACCGCCGGGTTCCAGCGCGTCATTCAGCGGGCCGTCATCCATGTTCAGTCCTCGGGCCGCGACGAGGTGACGGGCGCCAATGTGCTCGTCGCCATCTTCGCTGAGCGCGAGAGCCACGCCGCCTATTTCCTGCAGGAGCAGGACATGACCCGCTATGACGCGGTCAACTATATCTCGCACGGCATCGCCAAGCGCGCCGGACTGTCGGACTCCAGGCCCGCCCGCGGCGTCGAGCAGGACCAGCAGAATGGCGACAACGAGACCGGCGAAGGCAAGAAGAAGAACGAAGCCGACGCGCTCGAGGCCTATTGCGTCGATCTCAACAAGAAGGCGACCGAAGGCCATATCGACCCGCTCATCGGGCGCGAGCAGGAGGTCAACCGCACCATCCAGATCCTGTGCCGGCGCCAGAAGAACAACCCGCTGTTCGTCGGCGATCCGGGCGTGGGCAAGACGGCGATCGCCGAGGGCCTGGCACGGCGCATCGTCAACGGCGAAGTGCCGGAGGTGCTGAAGGACTGCACCATCTATCAGCTCGATATGGGCGCGTTGCTCGCCGGCACCCGCTATCGCGGCGATTTCGAGGAGCGGCTCAAGGCGGTGATCAAGGAGATCGAGCGCCAGCCCGGCGCCATCATGTTCATCGACGAGATCCACACGGTGATCGGCGCCGGCGCCACATCGGGCGGCGCCATGGACGCCTCCAATCTGCTCAAGCCGGCGCTGGCCGGTGGAAACCTGCGCTGCATCGGCTCCACCACCTATAAGGAATACCGCCAGCATTTCGAGAAGGACCGCGCGCTGGTCCGGCGCTTCCAGAAGATCGACGTCAACGAGCCGACGGTCGAGGATGCGATCAAGATCCTGAAGGGCCTCAAGCCCTATTTCGAGGAGTTCCACAAGGTCCGCTACACCGATGATGCCATCGAGACGGCGGTGCAATTGTCGGCGCGCTATATGAGCGACCGCAAGCTGCCCGACAAGGCGATCGACGTGATCGACGAGACCGGCGCCTCGCTGATGCTGCTGCCGGAGAACAAGCGCAAGGCGGTGATCGGCGTTCCCGAAATCGAGGAAACCGTCGCCACCATGGCGCGCATCCCGCAGAAGACCGTGTCGAAGGACGACGCGACGGTGCTGCGCGAGCTCGACAAGGAACTGAAGCGTATGGTCTTCGGCCAGGACAAGGCGATCGGCGCGCTGTCGAGCGCCATCAAGCTCGCCCGCGCCGGCCTGCGTGAGCCGGAGAAGCCGATCGGCTGCTATCTGTTCTCGGGCCCGACCGGCGTCGGCAAGACTGAAGTCGCCAAGCGGCTCGCCGAGGTGCTGGGCGTGAAGCTTCTGCGCTTCGACATGTCGGAATATATGGAGCGCCATTCGGTGTCCCGCCTCATCGGCGCACCTCCGGGCTATGTCGGCTTCGACCAGGGCGGCCTGCTCACCGACGGTATCGATCAGAATCCCTACTGTGTGCTGCTTCTGGACGAGATCGAAAAGGCTCATCCCGATCTCTTCAACATCCTGCTGCAGGTGATGGATCACGGCAAGCTGACCGATCACAACGGCAAGACGGTCGAGTTCCGCAACACCGTGCTGATCATGACGACCAACGCCGGCGCCCAGGATCTCGCCAAGGCGGCCTTCGGCTTCACCCGCAGCGTGCGCGAAGGCGATGACCAGGAAGCAATCACCCGCATGTTCTCGCCGGAGTTCCGCAACCGGCTGGATGCGATCATTCCCTTCGACCATCTGCCGCCCGATGTGGTGCGCAAGGTCGTCGAGAAATTCGTGCTCCAGCTCGAGGCACAGCTGTCCGAGCGCCAGATCAATATCGAAATCTCCGAGGAGGCGGCGAGCTGGCTGGCCGAGAAAGGCTATGATCAGCAGATGGGTGCAAGACCATTGGCCCGTGTCATCCAAGAGTATGTGAAGAAGCCCCTGGCCGAGGAGGTGCTGTTCGGCAAGCTCGCCAAGGGCGGCACCGTGCGCATTCTCCTGGAGAAGGCTGACGACGGCGAAGGCAAGCTGCATTTCGACTATCTCGGCCGCGACGAGGAGAAGGCGCTGCCAATGCCGCCCGATCGCAAGGCTTTGCCGAAGGCAACCAAGCCGCGCAAGACGCCGAAGAAGAAAGAGAAGCTGAATTAAGAAAGAAGGTGGGTAGGGCGACCCTGCGCCGATAGCAAGTCGACGGCTTGCTTGTCGAAAGAGGCGAAGGTTTCGCCGCCTAGCCACTGGCCCTCATGGGCCATGACGCCATCGGCAAAATCTCCCCCGGCTTCAAGTATTGCCAAGCCTGCTTCAGCGGCGGGGCGGTTCATCACAACATTATTTGCCGCCATCAAGTAGCGGATTGCGGCGGAAGATTCTTCATTCGACATCTTCGCGCCGCGCCTCAATACCCACACCAGCTCACACAGGCAAGGCAGGGAGACGGCGATCAGCGATGCTTCGCGCAGTAGCCGATTGGCCACGCGTGCCTGCCTCGCGTCGTCCTGCAGCACGGCGCGAACGAGAACGTTTGTGTCGACGGTGATTTTCACTTTTCACCGGCCCAACCGGCAGCAGTGATTTCGTTGATCTCCTCGATCGTGAGCGGTTTCTTGGTTTTGCCAGCAAGCAAGCCGATGAAACCGTCTATAGATCCACTCGGTCGCGCCGCCTTCAGCATGACTCGGCCATCCGGTAGCAAATCCAGCTCGATCCTTTCGCCGGGTTTGATGCCAAGATGTTGCAACACGTCCTTGCGAAACGTGACCTGTCCGCGGGTCGTAACCGTCAGCTTCGTCATAATGGAGGCTCCTGGTTTCGACTTTCAATATAATGCAATTATGCATTATATACAACGACCCACGAGAACTACCTGGCAAATATCTGTTATTTCAGCCCAATCATGTCGCGCGGCGGCCCCGGAAAATCGGCGAAGGCCGGCAGCCCTGGCGAGTGGCCGAGAAGATCACGCACCGCACGCGCCGCCTGATCGATGGCGCAATTCGCGTATGGATAGGCGCCTGAATCGGCATTGGCGATGGCGATCCGCCCCCAGCTTTGGCGCGCCGCGGTGATCGGGAGCGGACCGTCCGGCCAGAAATTGTCCCAGGGCCGTTTATATTCGCGCGCATAACCATGCGCCCAGCGGTTGATGGTGATCGCCTCGATGTCGCGCGCCGGATCGAAGCCACCGCCGGCAAGGGCACGGCCGAGCAGATCGCGGATGTGATGCTCCATCTCGGCGAAACTCATCTGCATGAGCAGGCGCCGTCCGGCAAAGCTCTGGGTGTTGGGCGCCTCACCTCGCTCCCCGAGCGGCACCTTGAACAGCGACAGCAGCGCCGGGTCGTCGGGCGTGCGCGTGAAATGATAGCCGCCCATGCTGACCGGGAAGTCCATCGTCGCGCCATGCCAGTAGGCCGCCGGCGATTTGAAGCCGCGGATGCCGAGCCTGGCGAGCGACCGCCAGTCGCGGACAAGGACATTGGCCACCACCAGCGGAACCTTCTGCTGATCGTTGAGGGCTTCAATCTGCGCCGGCGCGAGCTCGTTGGTGAGGTAGGGGATGACGCGATGCCAGCAGGCGAGCACCACATGCCCGGCCTGGACGGTCCTGAGCCTGCCCTTCGCGACATAGGTGACCGTCACCGATCCGGCGCCGCCGGGCGTGCCGTCATGCGCCACTTTCACGACCGGCGCCGCAAGTCGCAGCCGCACCTTGTTGCCCGTGAGATCGAGCTTGCCATAATCGACCGGCGTCACGACCAGGCTTTCCATGCCGCGCCCTTTGAGTGCCGCGGGTATCATCGCCCGCACCAGAGCGCGGGCGATGCCGGCATTGCCATCGGGAAAATGGAAAATATAGGGATCGGGATCGGTGAGATAGCGCCGCGCGCTGGCGCTCATCGTCCGATGCGGCTCATCGCCGAGATCCATGCCGTCGAAGCCCGGCTCCCAGTCCCCCCAGGCATCGAGCGCCGAAACACCGTCGGCGCCGATGCCGAGATAGCCCTCCGTCGCCTCCTGGAAATAGGTGACAAGCTGTGGGTCATAGCCACAGGTCTCGGTAAGGAAGCCGGCATAGCTGATGCGCGCCAGGATATCGAATTTCTCAAGCCGCGATCTGCCGGAGAGATAATCGCGTGGCGCGTCGATCAATTCGATGAGATCGCGCCGGGCCTTGGGATTGAGCGGCGTCCGCGGCACCCAGCCGGCGGCTTTCCTTTCGATCCTGACCAGCCGGTCGACGCCGAATTGCTCGCGGCAAAAGAAGGCCGCCGGGCCAAGCTTGTGCCGCGCGGCCCAGTCCTGGTCGTAGTATTTCGTGAACTTCTCTGTATCGACGGCGATGTCGCGCAGCAACTGCTTCACAGCGGGGGAAAAGTAGCTCGGTGTCTGGAGCGATTGCGATCCGCCATAGCCGATGATCCTAGTGCCGTTGTGAGCCGTGAATTCATTGCGCCTGGCATGGCCACCGAAATCGTCGCAGTTCTCGAGGATGAGCACCCGGGCCTCGGCGCCCGCCTGCTGCCGATAGAGATAGGCCGTCAGGCCGCTGATGCCACCGCCGACCACCACGAGATCATAGATCTCACCCGTCGCGTCGGGCGCTCTGGCTTTCTCCCAGAAGGCGCCATCGCGCAGCGCGTGCAGGAGACTGAAGGATGCTTGCGCCTGTCCACGCAGGCCGGTCAGGGCCGGCGGATAGGGGGCAGGGCCGGTTTCGGCCAGCACCGTACCTGTCCCTGCCGCCGCAAACGCGCCGGCGGTGACCAGCATGCCGTCCAGAAACTCCCGCCGCGTGATCTGGCGATCCATGCCGAGCGCGCGCTCATCGTGAGACACTTCAGGTCTGCGGCGAGTTGAGCGCCTTCTTGATCATCTCGGCCTGGCGCGCAAGCAGGGCCTGGTCTGCCATCTTGCCGGTATGGGGGCGCAAGCCTTCGCCCACGCGGCGGGGGATCACATGGACATGAAGGTGATAGATAGACTGGCCGGCGGCCGCCTCGTTGAACTGCTGAACCAGGACGCCTTCCGTGCCGAAGGCCTCCTTCACGGCACGCGCGATGACCTGGACAGTCTCGTAGAGCGACTTGAAGGTGGCCGGATCGGCATCGAGAAGATTGCGCGAGGGCGCGCGCGGGATGACCAGGACATGCCCGTCGGCCTGCGGCATGATATCCATGATCGCGACCGTGTCCTGATCCTCATAGACCTTGATGGAGGGAATCTCGCCGCGCAGAATCTTGGCGAGGACATTGTTCGGATCATAGGCGGGCATTGCGATACTCCATCAAAAGTCGTCCTCGACAGCATTCCTGAATGGCGCGTGCTCGGCAAGAGCGCTCTGATCCTCCGCGACCGCCAGCCGCTCATGGTCGAGATAGTCGGCGACCGCCCGCGACAGACCCGGATGGGCAAGATAATGCAGGCTATGGGTGCTCCTGGGCACATAGCCGCGCGCCAGCTTATGCGGCCCCTGGGCTCCGGCCTCCACCCGGGCGAGCTTGCGCGCGATGGCGAAGTCGATGGCCTGGTAGTAGCAGGCCTCGAAATGAAGATTGGCGTGATGTTCGACGGCGCCCCAATTGCGTCCGTACAAGGCATCCGACCCGATAAAATTGAGGGCGCCGGCGATGATGCGGCCGGCCCGCCTGGCGAAAACCAGAAGGATCCGGTCCGCCATGCTTTCGCCGATCAGGCTGAAGAAACGCCGTGTCAGATAAGGGCGGCCCCATTTGCGCGAACCGGTTTCCATATAGAATTCGAAGAAATGGTCCCAATGGGTCTCGGTGATGTCGCGACCGGTAACCCATTCACAAGCGATGCCGGCGGCCCCCACCGTTTCGCGCTCCTTACGGATGTTCTTGCGCTTGCGCGAAGAAAGATCGGCGAGAAAGCCCTCAAAATCGGCATAGTCCTGATTGAACCAGTGAAACTGGGTATCGGTGCGCTTGAGCCACGGGGCGGTGCCGAGATCACGCCAGTCCTCTTCCGGCAGAAAAGTGATGTGGACGGAACTCGCGCCGGCTTCGCCGGCAAGCTGTCGAAGCGCGGCAAGCAGAAGGGTCCTGAGCTCAACCGTTGGCGCCAGCAGCCGGCTGCCGGTCACCGGCGTGAAGGGCACCGCTACCTGGAGCTTGGGATAATAGCGCCCGCCAGCGCGCTGAAAGGCATCGGCCCAGGCGTGGTCGAAGACATATTCGCCCTGGCTGTGCGACTTGAGATATGCGGGCGCCACGCCGAGTATGCTCCCCGCATCGTCCTCCACAACCAGATGCCGGCCAAGCCATCCAGTCTTGCGCACAGCTGAATCCGATTTCTCAAGAGCAGAGAGAAATGCGTGAGATATGAATGGGTTGAACGGAGTCCCTAAGGGATTGGCGCAACTGTCCCACGCCGCTGCCGGAATGCTCTCGATGCTGGATACGACTTCGATCTTCATGCCCGTCTAGATCGCGATGGGTTTGGATTGAAGCAATCCAAACTCATGAACGCGATCGATACTCTTTATATCAGCGCAGGGTTCTTGCAAAAAACCGGTGCCCACTTTTCGCATCCGCGTCAGGCCAGGAAGCCCTCGAAGGTAATCTGGTCGCTGACGCGCAGCGCCGCCGGGATGTCGGCGGCGCTGCGGATCGTCCAACAGATCACCGGATGGCCGGCTTCGCGAAAACGGGTGACGGCCGGGAGTGGCAGCTCCCGCCAGTAATAGGAGATGAAATCGGGCTCGGTCTGGCCGAGATGCGCCAGCTCACGCAGCCGCCCGCGCTCCGCCTCCGGCAGATTGTCATAGTCCTCGTGGGTGAAGCTGTCGGCCACGATGCCCCGGACGAGGTCGGGCGCCAGCCGGCGCACCTCTGCGATGACCCCGGGGTCGAAAGACATGAGACAGCACGGCCCACCATAGTTCGAGACCACAGCAACCGCGCGCCGGGCCAGCGTTTCATTGCCATCCCAAAGGCTCTTGAGCTCGATCACCAGCGGCACGCGGCCCTGCACCTGATCGAGCAGTTCGCCCAAGGTCTGGATGCGGTCCGCGCCGGACTTGAACGCCATAGCCTGCAGTTCGGCCGCCGAATGATCGCAGACGCGGCCCTTGCCCTCCATCAACCGATCAAGCGTCTCGTCATGAAAGACGACGGCCTCGCCGTCGCCGGCCATCTGCAGGTCGCACTCGATCGCATAGTTCTGCGCGATGGCCCGGGCGAAGGCGCTCCGGGTATTTTCGATGGCCCCGTTCTTCGCGTCATGCAGCCCGCGATGCGCGATCGGCCGGGCAGTGAGCCAGTCCAATGGACGCAAAGCGGACGGCATGGGCATGGGTTACTCGACCTCGGCTATGGCCTCGACCTCGACCGCGACATTGAGGGGCAGGGAGCCGGCGCCCACCGCCGAGCGTGCATGCTTGCCCTTCTCGCCGAAGACCTCGACCATCAGGTCGGAGGCACCGTTGATGACCTTGGGCTGGTCGGCGAAGTCCGGTGTTCCGTTCACGAAGCCGACGAGCTTCACGATGCGCTTCACCTTGTCAAGATCGCCGCCGCAGGCTTCCTTGAGCTGAGCCACGATATTGATGGCGCAGAGCCGCGCCGCCTTGGCGCCGTCCTCGACGGTGAAGTCCTTGCCGATCTTGCCCTGATACTCGATCTTGCCGTCCTTCAGCGTGACCTGGCCAGCCGTGTAGACGAGATTGCCGGTACGCACCCAGCCGACATAATTGGCGACGGGCTTGGCCGGCGTCGGCAGAGTTATCCCGAGCTCGGCGAGTTTCTTGTCGATCTGGCTCATTGCAAAGTCTCCGTTGTTGGTCAGGTCAGAAGATCGCCGGGTTTGCGCCCGGCGAAGAAGGCATCGAGATTATCGACGGCGCGCATGCCCATAGCAATGCGGGTATCGCGCGTGGCGCTGCCGAGATGAGGCAGGAGGAACACATTGTCGAGGCCCCGGTAGCGGGGATCGATCCGGGGCTCGTTGCGGAACACGTCGAGTCCGGCGGCGGCGAGCTTGCCGGAGTTGAGGGCTGCGATCAACGCGTCGTCGTCGACGATGTCGCCGCGCGCCGTATTGACGATGATGGCACCGTCCGGAAGTCCGGCGATCACCCCGTCATTGACGAGGCCACGCGTCTCGGGCGTCGAGGCGCAGTTGATCGAGAGGAAATCGCAGAAAGGCAGCATGTCGTCGAGCTTCTTATGATAGCGCGCGCCATGAGCGAGCTCGGCCGCGACCGGGCGCCGGTTGTAATAGTGCAGCTCCATGTCGAAGCCTTTCGCCCGCTTGGCGACCGCCTGGCCGATGCGGCCCATGCCCAGTATGCCGAGGCGACGGCCGGTGACATCGAAGCCCAGAGGCGCCGTCGGCGACCAGGAGGTCCAGCGGTCGTCCCGCACCATGCGTTCGCCCCAAGAGGCGCCGCGCGCCGCCCCCAGAATCAGCAGGAGGGCGATATCCGCCGTGGCGTCAGTCAAAACGTCAGGGGTATTGGTAACGGCAATGTTCCTTAACCGTGCTGCCGCAATATCGACATGCTCGTGGCCCACCGAAAATGTCGCGACGATTTTGATCGAGGGCGGTAATCTGGCGATAATGCCGGTGGCGAAGGATTTATCCATCGGGGTGATCAGGAGGGCGTCCTTGTCCGCGGCGCCTGCGAGGATATCCGCTTCGCTCATCGGCTGGTCGTCGGCGTTGAACTGGGCTTGGTAAGCCTTGGCCAGGCGGGCTTCGACCGCTTTGGGCAGGCGGCGGGTGACGAGAAGGCGCGGTAAGGCGGAGGCCATTGTTGTGTTCTACCGTTTGGCTTATTGAGGGCGGGAGCCCAGAGGATTCATATGACCGGGACTAGAAAACATCAGATCAAACGCGGCGCAAGCCTTCTCTTAGGTGTCGCTGCCCTTGCGGCATTAGGCAGCAATGCGTGGGCCGGGGTGAATATCCGGGCGCATCGCGCCGTCTATGACCTGAAACTGGAGCGATCCTCGGAAGGATCGAATATTTCGGGCGCCGACGGACGCATGGTGATGGAACTCACCGGTTCTGCCTGCGACGGCTGGTCGACCAGCTTCCGCCGTGTCATGGAGCTGAGGCCCAGCGAAGGCGAGACCCAGCTCTTCGACAACCAGGTCGCCTCCTGGGAATCGGGCGACGGCTCTTCGCTCCAGATCAATGACAAGCAGTTCATCAACAACCGTCTCGACACCGAGACCAGGCTCAAGGCCGACATCGATGCCGGCAAGGGCGGGCGTGGCGAAATCAGTGAGCCTAAACCGGAGGAGTTTGATCTTCCCGCCGGCGTCCTTTTCCCAATGGCGCATCAGAAGCGGCTGATGGAAGCGGCCGAGCGCGGCGAAACCCGCGACGTCAGCATCCTATATGACGGGGCTTCCGGTTCGAAGGCCTACAAGGTGATCTCCTTCATCGGCAAGCCCAAGGAACCGGGTACCGATGCCAACACCGACAAGGCGCTGAAGGACATGCGGTCCTGGCCGCTCTCCATCACCTTCTACGAATACGACAAGGACACCAAGACGAGCGAGGAACTGCCGGACTATCAGATCAGTTTCCCGTTATATGAGAACGGTGTCGCCGGCAGACTCTCCATCGACTATGGCCAATATGTCATCTCCGGCAATCTGACGTCGCTCGAGATGCTCACCCAGCAGAAATGCGAGTGACCGATCTAATGGTCGTCCCGACGAAAGTCGGGATTCATTAGGCCTTTCCAATCAGGCAGCACTACCCAGGTTTCGCTTATTGAATAGGCCCCGGCTTGCGCCGTGGTGACGCTTTCGGCGTTTCGTTCAACTCCGCATCGAATACAAGGCCGCGGTCGATGGCGTCCTTGCCGAATTTCTCCCGTAGCCGGTCGATTGCCTGCTCGGCCTTGGCGCGGGTCGCGGCACGCTGATCGAGTGTCGCTTCGGCCTGGTCGGGGTCGATCTCGACCAGATGCGATATGCCGACCCCCAGCAGGCGGTAAGCGGTGCCGGTCGCTTCGCGCTTCAGCAGCGGCTGCGCCGCCGTGAATATCCGGTCGGCCAGCAATGTCGGATCCTGGAACGACGCGTTACGGGTACGGATTCTGAAATCGGCCGTCTTGAGCTTGAGCGTGATCGTATGGCCGGCGAGCCTGTCCTTCTTGGCGCGCCGCGACACCCGGTCACTCATCCGCCAGAGGATGCGCTCCAGCGCCCTGTAGTCGCTGATATCCTCATCGAAGGTCGTCTCGGCGCTGATGCTCTTGGTCTCGTCCTCGGTCGACACGGAGCGCGTGTCCTCGCCACGCGAAAGATGATAGAGCCGCGCCCCCAGCGTTCCATAGCGCCGCATCAGATCGCTTTTTTCGCGCGTCTGGAGCTGCGCAATCATGGTGATCCCATCCTTGGCGAGTTGCGCTTGCATGGCCTTGCCGACGCCCCAGATCGCGCCGACGGGACGCGCCGCGAGAAAGGCCAGCGTCTCTGCCTTGCCGATGACCGAGAAGCCCCGGGGCTTGTCGAGATCGGAAGCCATCTTGGCCAGGAACTTGTTGTGCGACAGACCGATCGACACGGTGATGCCGATCTCCTTCTCGATCCGCAGCGCCAGATGCGCGAGCGAATGGGCGGCGCTGCGGCCATGCAGGCGTTCAGTGCCTTTCAGGTCCAGAAACGCCTCATCAATCGACAGCGGCTGGACGAGCGGCGTCAGATCGAGCATCAGGGCGCGCACCTGCTGGCCGACGGCTGCATATTTCGCCATATCGGGACTGATGACCACCGCTTCCGGGCAGAGCTTGCGGGCCGTGAACATCGGCATGGCGGAGCGCACGCCGTGGATGCGCGCGATGTAGCAGGCGGTCGACACGACGCCACGATGCTGGCCGCCGACGATCACCGGCTTGTCAAGCAAGCTCGGATTGTCGCGCTTCTCGATCGCCGCATAGAAGGCGTCGCAGTCAAGATGCGCGGTGGTGAGGGCATGCAACTCGGGGTGACGCGCGAGCCTTGGCGAGCGGCAGGATGCGCAGCGGCGGTCGCCATCGCCCGCCGGCTTGAAGCAATCCCGGCAAAAGGCCGCTGCACCCTGGTCCTGTCCCATGCCGGCATTCTATCCGTCATCATCGCGTTGCGCAGCCGCCTTAAATGGAGTTGACTGGGGCGGGTACGGTCACGCAGTGAGGGGGAAACATGTACAAACTCTACAATGTGAAGAGATGGGGTTCGCTCTCGGCCCATCTGGTGCTCGAAGAGCTTGGCGTTCCCTATCAGAATATCTGGCTGACGCCGGAGCAGGTGAGGGCGCGGGAATTCCGTGAGATCAGTCCCTTGGGACTCATTCCGGCACTGGGACTACCCGATGGGCGGGCCATAACCGAATCGGCCGCCATCGTCGCCTTCCTCACCGACGCGCATCCCGAAGCGGGGCTGGCGCCGCCGATCGGCAGCAACGATCACGCGGTCTATCTGTCGAGCCTCGTCTTGATGGCCACCAATATCTATCCCGCTATCGAGCTCGCTTTCGACGCCAGGGCGCTCGCCGACAGCGAGGAGCAGATCGCCGTCATCCGCCGCAAATCGGTTCAGAGGAGCCTGGACCTGTTCGGGATCATCGAGGCGCGGCTTGCGGAAGATGGACCATTCGTGACGGGCGACAGCTACTCGGCCGCCGATATCTATCTGTTCATGCTAACGATCTGGGGCCATCCCTCAGAACAGGCTGTGCTCAACCGCTATCCCCATATCGCCTCGGTGGTGGCGCATGTGCGGGCACGGCCGCGTCTCAAGGCCGCGCTCGAAGCCCATGGCGCGCTCGAGGCCCGCATCGCCGAGGCGGCTTAAGCGCTGAAGTGATCGTTATCTGGCGCGGGAAAGCGCTTCGGCCGCCAGCGCCGGAAGGCGGGGATCGAGTTCCTGCTCGGCCGTGAAGGTGAGGAGCAGCGATTCGTCCTGGAGCAGGTGGTTGAGGAGCCCGGCGAGGAATTGCGGGTTCTGGGCTGCTGCCCTGATATCGCCGAGCTCGATCCCCGACAAAGCCAGAAAGCGGCTGAACCGCTCCGGCTCATTGGCCAGAAAACCTAATGCTTTCAGGGCGATGAGCTCGGCTTCTCCAGCATTTATTGCAGGCGCTCGCATGATGGAGATTTTCCGCTTTAATCAATGGTTTACCACGTTGCCGAGTGGCATAGTGGTTAAACTGTTAGTTACCCAGTTCGGTGACAATTCCCTATAGAAGAAACGGCAATAATTCTCAAAACGAAACAGGCTAATCGGGGTGAGTGTGGAGATTCCCGACAGGACCACAGTACGCCCTGACCGGGTGTGAGCCGTGCTAGAGATACCGAGAGAACGAGTGGGGACCGAGCAGATGCTCGCAACAAATCCAGCGCAGGCCAAAACCGTGCTGATCGTCGAGGATAACGAGCTCAATATGAAGCTCTTCAACGATCTGCTCGAAGCGCACGGCTATCGCGTCCTGCAAACGCGCGACGGCCTTTCGGCGCTCGAGATCGCCCGCCAGCACATGCCCGATCTCATCATCATGGACATTCAGCTGCCGGAAGTCTCCGGCATCGAGGTCACCAAATGGCTGAAGGAAGACGACGAGTTGCGCAAAATTCCGGTTATTGCGGTAACCGCCTTCGCCATGAAGGGAGATGAGGAAAAGATCCGCGAAGGCGGCTGTGAGGCCTATATCTCCAAGCCCATCTCCGTTATGAGCTTCCTCAAAACCGTGGACAGTTTCCTCAAGGGACCGCAATGACTGCCAGGGTCCTGGTCGTCGACGATATTCTTGCCAATGTGCGCCTGCTGGAGGCCAAGCTTTCGGCTGAGTATTTCGACGTCGTGACCGCCATGAACGGCGCCGACGCGCTCGATTCCGTGCAGCGGACCAAACCGGATATCGTGCTGCTCGACGTGATGATGCCCGGCATCGACGGCATCGAAGTGTGCCGGCAGATCAAGGGCGATGCGCAGACGCACCACATACCGGTGGTCATGGTCACCGCCCTCGACCAGCCGGAAGACCGGGTGAAGGGGCTCGAGGCTGGAGCCGACGATTTCCTGACCAAGCCGGTGAACGACCTGGCGCTGTTCTGCCGGGTAAAGAGCCTTGTCAGGCTCAAGATGCTCACCGACGAATTGCGCGCGCGCTCGCCCAATGGCGGGACCGTCAAGATGCTCGGCGGCGGCGACAGCATCGACTCCTCAAGGCCCGGCAGGATCCTGGTCATCGACAATCGCGCCAATACCGCCGAGCGCACCCGCCAGGCCCTCGTACCGCATCACGAAGTGACGGTGATCGACGATCCCCTGACCGCCGTCATGCACGCGGCGGAGTCACGCTACGAATTGATCATCATCAATCTCGACATGGACAGCGTCGATGGCCTGCGCTTGTGCTCGCAGCTCAAATCGCTTGAGCGGACACGCCAGACGCCGATCCTTATCGTCGTGGCGCCTGACGATCATCAACGCCTGCTGCGCGCCCTCGACATGGGTGTGAACGACTATCTGATCCGCCCCATCGACAGGCAGGAACTCCTGGCGCGCGCCAATACGCAGATCCGACGATGCCGCTACACTGATCAGCTGCGCTCGCATGTGCAGGCGACGATGGAAATGGCCGTCACCGATCCACTGACCGGCCTCTATAACCGCCGCTATATGGAGAACCAGACCACAGCGCTCGTCGAGCATGCGATCAATCGCGGCAAGGCGCTGTCGATCCTGGCGCTCGACGTCGATCACTTCAAGGCGGTGAACGACGAACACGGCCATCAGGCGGGCGACCGCGTTCTGCAGGAGATCGCCTCGCGCCTCAAGCAGTCGATCCGCAACATCGACATGGTCTGTCGCATCGGCGGTGAGGAATTCGTGATCGTGCTGCCCAATACCAGTGTCGATGTGGCCGCCAAGATCGCCGACCGCATGCGCCGCAGCGTCTCGGGCACCCCCTTCAATGTCGGCGCGCGCAACGGCCCCCTGACGGTGACCGTTTCGATCGGTGTCGCGGCCGTCGAAAGCACGTCGGACACGATGGACATCATCATCAAGCGCGCCGACGAGGCGCTCTACAGCGCCAAGCGCGCCGGCCGCAACCGGGTCAATTCGACCGCCGCCTGACTCACTCACATCAACTTAAAGCTTGAACTGAAAGCTCGGCGCGACAAGGCGCTGTCATCTACTTGATCTCCTGTGGCGCCAAGCTCGGGTCGGTGTAGATTCGTTCAGGATTATATTGCTACGCCGAAACATTATGGCGGAGAAATCTGTGCAGGAATGAAGGGATAGTAATGGACGCCCAACATTCGCCCGAATGTCCATAGACCAACGGCCTATTGAATCGTCGAGCGCGATTACGCAAATCAGCGGCAAGGATTTCCGTAGAGCCTGTTAACGAAATTGCGGTTTTGCACAAACTGCAACCGTGCTAGGCTCGGATTCCCTTGGCTGTGACCGAAAAAGAAGGGGACAAGATTTCATATGGCACAGGAAAAACCACAAAATCTGCAGGACACTTTTCTCAATCATGTCCGCAAGCAGAAGATCCCGGTGACGGTATTTCTCGTTAATGGGGTGAAATTGCAGGGTATTATCACCTGGTTCGATAATTTCTGCGTATTGTTACGTAGGGACGGTCTGTCCCAGCTCGTCTATAAGCATGCGATCTCCACGATCATGCCGGGCGGGCCGATCAGCCTGTTCGACGAGGAAGGCAAGGACGGGTGAAGCCCACCAGACGCAAGCATTCTTCCGGGCACGAAGTAAAATTCCAGATTGAAGGACCTCAGGCGACGCGCGCCATTGTCGTTCACATCGAACGCAAGGGTAGGACGGCGCCTGTGTCGGCCGATCGGGATGCCGCTTCGCGCCTGGAGGAGGCTGTTGGTCTGGCGCTCGCCATCGATCTCGAAATTGCGGGACAGCTTGTCGTCATTCTGCAGGAGCCGCGGCCGGCGACCCTGATCGGCACCGGCAAGGTCGAGGAGATCTCAGGCCTCGTCAAGGAAGCGGAAGCCGATCTCGTCATCGTCAACGGGATGCTGAGCCCGATACAGCAACGCAACCTGGAGAAGGCGTGGGGCGCCAAGGTCCTCGACCGTACCGGCCTCATTCTCGAGATCTTCGGGCGGCGCGCCCGCACCCGCGAAGGCCTGCTGCAGGTCGAGCTGGCGCATCTGCGCTATCAGAAGAGCCGGCTGGTCAGATCCTGGACCCATCTGGAACGCCAGCGCGGCGGCTTCGGCTTCCTGGGCGGCCCTGGCGAAACCCAGCTCGAAGCCGACCGGCGCCTGATTCAGGAGCGCATCTCCAGGCTCGAAAAGCAACTCGATACCGTCGTGAAGACGCGCGGCCTGCACCGCTCGGGCCGGGCTCGTGTGCCATATCCGGTCGTGGCGCTCGTCGGCTATACCAATGCCGGCAAGTCGACGCTTTTCAACACGCTGACCAATGCCGGCGTCCTCGCCAAGGACCTGCTGTTCGCGACCCTCGATCCCTCCATGCGCGCGATCTCGCTGCCACATGGACGCAAAGCCGTGCTCTCCGACACGGTCGGCTTCATTTCGGATCTGCCGACGCAGCTCATTGCCGCCTTCCGCGCCACGCTGGAAGAGGTGATCGAGGCCGCTGTGATCCTGCATGTGCGCGACATCAGCCATGCCGAAAGCGAGGCGCAGGCCGCCGATGTCTCCGCCATCCTGAGCGAGCTCGGCATCGCGGAGAACCGCCGCGACCACATCATCGAAGTGTGGAACAAGGTCGATCTTCTGGCCGAAGACAGCGCCGCCATGCGCCGCGCCCAGGCGCAGCGTCAGCAGAACTGCGTCGTCGTCTCGGCTCTGACGGGCGAGGGCCTCGCCGAACTGCGCGCGCTCATCGAAATGAAGCTCGGCAAGGATCTCAGCCTCTATGAGGCGGTCCTCGATCCCGCCGACGGTCAGGGCCAGGCCTGGTTCTACGACAAGGGCGAGGTTCTGGGCCGCGAGCAACTGGAGGACGGCAGCGTCGTCCTCACCGTTCGTCTTAGCACGGACAAAGCCGAGATCGCCGCCAACCGCTTCAAATACCGCCTGCGCAATACCAGCCGGCTCGATCACGCGGCCGAGTGATCGCGCTCGCGCTCGATCCGCTTGGCGTCATCCCACAGCGCATCCATCTCCTCGAGGGTCGACTGCCCGGGCGAGGAGCCGCGCCCGGCCAGTTCCTGCTCGATATGGCGGAAGCGGCGGAGAAACTTCTCATTGGCGGCGCGCAAGGCGGCCTCCGGATCGATGTCGAGATGGCGGCCCAGATTGGCCATGGCGAAGAGCAGGTCACCATATTCCGCCTCCTGGGCGTCGCGCGCCGTCTCCTGCTTGAGCTCGGCGATCTCCTCGTTCATCTTGTCATAGACGAAGTCGATCGAGGGCCAGTCGAACCCGACCTTGGCCGCCTTGGCTTGCAGCTTCACCGCGCGCGTCATGGCGGGCAGGCCCACCGGCACGCCGTCCAGCACGCCCTTTGGGCCGCCGGCCGTTTTCTCGCGCGCCTTCATCTCCTCCCAAAACCCCTTGGCCAGTTTCGCCGAGCGCGCTTCCTCGTCACCGAAGACATGCGGATGGCGACGGATCATTTTGCGGCAGATCGCCTCGACGACATCGTCGAAGCTGAAGCTCTTTTCCTCGGCGGCGAGCTGGGCATGATAGACGACCTGCAGCAGGAGATCGCCGAGCTCCTCGCAGAGATCGGCCTTGTCGCCACGCGTTATGGCATCGGCAACCTCATAGGCCTCTTCGATCGTGTAAGGCGCGATCGTGGAGAAATCCTGTTCGAGATCCCACGGACAGCCGGTACCGGGCGTGCGCAGCGCCTTCATGATGGCGCGGAGCGTGGCGAGCTGGCGGGGATCGAGATCGGCGGGATTGGTCATGCGGAAACGACTGCTCTGATGGCGCAAAGGGGGATCGCCGCAAAGTAGGAAGGTCCCGTCGCATCCTCAAGCGGTTTCTCAACTATCGTCCGCCTGCTATAGCGCCTCGATCGAGCGGGTGATTTCTTGCTGATTTCCGAGACATTGGCGATTGGGGCGGCCTTCTGCATCGCGGTCAGCGGCATGCTGATCGCGGAGCTGAAGGGACGTGTTGGCGTCTTCCGCCTGGCGCGCTGGCAGATGCTGGCCGCGCTCATCATGACGGGCGCGGTCTCCCTTTTCCTGGGTGGGTGGCGAACACTCGGCCTGCCGCAACTGGGCCTGCTGGCGGCATCGAGCCTGTTCGGCATCATCATCGCGAGCACCACCTATTTCGCCGCCATCTACAAGGCGGGCCCGCGCAACACGGCGCTGCTGTTCTCGCTGACCTCGCCTTTCGCCTTGACGCTCGGTTATGTTTTTCTCGGCGAAACGATTTCGAGACTGCAGGGACTGGGCGTCGCTCTGGTGCTGGCCGGCATCGTTATGGCGATCGGCTCGCCGGGGCGGGGGACGGCGCGCGTGCCATCCGCGCACGTGCCCTGGGCAGGCATCGCGCTCGGCGTCGTCACGGCCCTGGGGCAGGCCATGGGCAGCTTGCTGGCGCGCCCGGCCATGGCCGCCGGCGTCGAGCCTTTCACCGCCATGGCGGTGCGCTCGGGTCTGGCCGCATTGGTGTTCGTCGCCCTCACAGTCCTGCCCTTCACGGCCATCATTCGTCCCCATCAGCTCTCCTATCGTGATCTAAGCCTCGGGATCGGATCCGCGTTTTTCGGCACATTCCTCGGAATGTCATTGCTGATGGCGGCGCTCGCCTATGGCAATGTCGGCATCGTCTCGACCTTATCCTCCATGACGCCGGTGGTGATCCTGCCCATGGTGTGGGCCCGGACACGCGTCGCGCCGCCGGCCACCGCCTGGATCGGCGCGATGCTGGCCGTCGCGGGAACAGGCTTCATCAGTCTGTCGTGAGCGCGCCGACGATTTCGGCAGCCGCCTCGTCGGGCGTCCGCGTGGCCGTGTCGATGGTGATGGCGGGCTCGGGCATGCGCGCCATGGAGGAGACGAAGACATCCCTGTATTGGTGCAGCATTTCAAGCGAACGCATCTTGTCGAAGCGGGAGCGGTCGGGCGTGTCGATCCGACGTTCCTGCTCGGTTTCGGGCAAAACGAGCGCCACGAAGATCACTCTTCCGCCCAGAGCCTCGATCTCGGCCCGTACACGTTGCGGAAAGTCCACGGCGACGGTCGCTTCCGGAGCAAAGGTGAATATCAAAGAGCGCCCAGTGCGCGCCGCGGCCCGCATGACATCGAGCCACATGCTTTCCCGTAGGCGCACGAATTCCGGCGAACCGAAAGGAAAGACTGCGCCCACGGCATCGACGATCAGATGATTGTGGAAGACCGCGAAACCGGTGCGCTCGGCGAGCGCCCGCCCCACCGTCAATTTTCCCGATGCCGGTTGTCCGTAGATGAAAACAAGTTGCATGAGACGATAATAGTGGCGCGCTGACAGGATTTCCATCGCCGATTGGCAATTGATCCTGCTTTCGCTAGCGTGGGTCTCACGTGATAGCACCGAGGTGCCCCCCAATGACCGAAGACGATGTCATTGCAGATCTGCGCGCGACACTGCCGAAGGCCGGCAAGATCCGCGAAGTCAGGATGTTCGGTGGCACCGGCTTCATGCTCGATGGCAACATGGTCGCCGGCACGTTCAAGAAGGGACTTCTCCTGCGTGTCGGCCCGGACCGTCTGGCGCAGGCTTTGCAGGTCACGGGCGCGCGACAAATGGAGATGGGGGGCCGGCTGATGGAAGGATATGTCTATATCGATCCCAATGCGCTGGACAGGAAGGCCGTCCAGGCCGCACTTCGTCTCGCCGTTGTTTTCGTCGGCACCTTGCCGCCCAAGGCTGAGAAAACAAAAAAGGCGGCCAGGAAACCCGGGACGCGCAGCCGCTAACTTCCGCCGTTGCGCTTGAGCAAGACCGGGAGCACCATGCCCGCCGTCATGATCAGCATCGCCAGGAATTGCAGCAGGCTCGGCACTTCGCCGAGCACGATCATGCCGGTAAAGGCCGTCGCGACCGGTACGCAGGGCAGGAAGAGCGACGCGATCTGCGGCCCGAGCTGGCGCACGGCATAGGTATAGAGAAAGATGGCTGCCGCGCCGGCGAGGAAACCCTGGATGACGATTTGCGTGACGATCTCGACGTTGGACGCCAAGGCGAACCCGTTCGGCACCAGGATGTGGAGCACAGGCAACGGCAGGCAGGACAGCAACGCGATGGCCGCCGTGGCGGTGACGGAATCGACGCCCCACCGCCGCACCAGGATGGCATAGGCGGAGAACATGATCCCCGAGCCTGCGAATAGGAGATCGCCGAACAGCACGTCCGGCATTCCTGATATGGAAGGCAGGATGAACAGGAGGAGGCCGCCGATGATCAAGGCGGTGCCGATTGCTCGGCCACGCGTGATCCTCTCGTTGAAGGCGACGCGCGCGAAGAGGAAGGAGAAGAACACGATCGAGGCCGGACACAGGGCCGCGGCATGCGTGGCCGGCGCATAGGTCAACCCCCAATTGATGATCATCGGATAGGGAAGCCCGACCAGGAGAGCGAGGGCAAGCGCACGACGCCAGCCGAGCGCCCTGAGCCGCGCTATTCCGATCCACCAGACAATCGGCAGGAAGACGGCGCCGGCGCCGGCGAAGCGCAGGCTGGCGATGTCGATGGCCGTCAGATGGGCGCGCAGGCTGAAGCGCGCGGCGACGAATTGCACCGCGGTGATGATGATCATCGTAAGCCCCGCGAGGAGGGCCAGTCGAATATTCGGCGCCTGCGCCACCTGACTCGATTGCATGGCGCAGGCTATTGCGGCGAAGGGCGCGATTAAATACGCTGTTTTGCTCCAAAGTGCGTGATTGTCACGCAAGCTACCCCTGGTTACCGCGGATTTCACATGGCCGATCTCGACACGATAGACCGCAATCTCTTGCGTTTGCTTCAGGAGGATGGGCGGCGTACGACGCTCGATCTCGCCGCGCGCGTCGGCCTGTCGCCGACTGGCACGAGTCAGCGGGTCAAGCGGTTGTTCCGCGACGGTTTCATAACCGCGGTGAGGGCCGTGCTCGACCCCCGCAAGATCGGACGTGGAACCATCGTCTTCATCCAGGTCAGGCTCGACCAGACGGCGCCGCATGTCTTCGACAAATTTGCCGAGGCCGTGGCCAACGCGCCTGAGGTCCTCGAATGCCACATGGTCGTCGGCGGCTTCGACTACCTCGTCAAAGCGCGGATCGCCGACATGGCGGTGTTCCAGGATTTCCTGCAGCGTGTCATTCTTCCCCTGCCAGGGGTGAGGGAAACCCACACCTATACCTCTGTCGCCGACGTCAAGCCCGACGCGCTGCTGCCGATCTGAATTCTGGGATGATCATGAAAGATGAAATCGAGGCGCTGATGAGCGCGGCAGGAGTGCCGGGATTCTCCATGCTCGTCCTGACCGAAGGAAGAGAGGATGTCGTCACCTCCGGCGTGGCGAGCATGTCGACCGCCGAGCCCGTCACATCGCAAACACTGTTCCAGGCAGCCTCGCTCAGCAAACCGGTCGTCGCCCTTGCTGCGCTTCAGCTGGCAGACAGCGGTGTGCTCGATCTCGACAAACCGCTCTCGCATATCGTTGCGCCTATGGTCCCTGGCGATCCGCTTGGCGCTGCGATCACCGCGCGCCACATCTTGTCACATTGCACGGGCCTGCCCAATTGGCGGTGCGACGAATGTCCCTTGCGCAGCTATTTCCCACCCGGATCCCGCTTCAGCTATTCCGGCGAGGGCTTCGTGTATCTCCAGAGCGCGCTCGAGCACCTGACGCGAGAACCGCTCAATACTCTCGTCAGGCGACTCGTTTTCGATCCTCTTGACATGCGCCAGTCCAGCTTCGTCTGGCGCCCGGATTTTGCAGCGCGCGTGGCTGACGCACATGAGGCGGAGACGGTCCTGGACCGGTTCATGCCGCGTGAGGCGAATGCGGCCTATTCGCTGCTGACGACTGCCCCGGATTACGGAAGGTTCCTCGCCGCCAGCCTCCACGGCAGCTTGTTGACACAAGGGATGGCGCGTCAATGGATGACGCCGGGGCCGCAAGTCCCCCTGAAACGTACGGAAGCCTTGGAAAGGGAGATGCAGACGCTCGAGGAGGGCGTGGCCTGGGGCTTAGGGTGGGGCCTTGATACACAGGCCGGCGGCTTCTTTCATTGGGGTGCTAACCCCGGCGCCAGGGCATTCGCCATGGGAATACCGGCACGACGAAGCGCGTTCGTGATGTTCATGAATGGAGACAATGGATTGAGCCTCGTTCCGCCTATCATTCAATCGGTCTTGCCGGGCGAGCATGCGGCACTGTCATGGCTGGGGCTCGCGTCATGAGCATCGCCGCAGAGTTGCCGTCAGTTGCCGGGAGTATATGAAGCATGGACACGGTAAGTTTGCGTCCGGCACGGCAAGGAGATGGCGAAGCGCTGTTCGATATCACGCGGCGCTCCGTCGCGGCGCTGGCCCGGGATCACTATTCGCCGGAACAGATCGCCAGCTGGATGGGTGATCGCAGCCCGGCTTACTACGAAGACCTGATATCGCGCGGACAGGTTGTCGTGGCCGAGTACAAGGGAAAGATCATGGGCTTTGTCGATTCCGAGCCCGGCGAGGTAACCCGCCTGTTTCTGCTGCCGGGCGTGGCCGGTTCGGGGCTTGGCGCGCGGCTGCTCGATATCGGTATCGAAAATGCCCGCAAGGGACATACGGGGCCGATCAAGGTCGAATCCACCATCAATGCGGAAGGCTTCTACCGGCGCCACGGCTTCCGTACGATTGAACGCGGCTATTTCTCCCACGGGCTCGGCTGCGATCCCATCGAGATCGTTCATATGGAGCTGAGCCCGTGACCACCGGACTCCACCACATCACGCTCATCACCCGCAAGGTGCAGGCCAATGTCGATTTTTATGTCGGCTTCCTGGGGATGCGGCTCGTCAAGCGCACCGGCGGTTATGAGGATGCGACCCAGCTTCACCTCTTTTATGGCGACCGCTCAGGCTCGCCCGGCTCGCTGATCACCTTCCTGGTCTGGGAGGATGGCGCCCAGGGCCGGGCCGGCCATGGCCAGGTCGGCGAGGTGGCTCTGGCGATCGATCCTATGAGCCTCGGCTTCTGGCTCGAGCGCGCCTTGCGCTTCCATGTCACGGCGTCGGGACCGACAACGGAATTCGGCGAGACGAGCTTACGCCTGCGCGATCCCGACGGCGTCACGGTGAAACTGGTCGGCGCTGCTCTGTCGGCGAACGATCCATGGGCAACGCCGGACATTCCGGCCGAGCATGCGATCCGTCGCATCAGAGGCGCCACGATCCTGTCGGAGGCGCCCGAAGAGACCGCCTCCTTCATCAGTCGCCATTTCGGATGGCGCCGCCAGGCCCGCGACGGTGCTGTCGAACGCCTCATCTCGCAAGCGGACGATGTGATCGACATCCGCGACGCGCATGGCTTCTGGCCGGGCCTGCCGGGAACCGGCATCGCCGATCACGTTGCCTTGCGCAGTCCCGATGTGGCGAGCCTGCGCCAGGTGGAGCAGGGCCTTGCCCGGCTCAATTCCAGCCCGACCACAGTGCATGACCGCAATTATTTCATCTCGCTCTATGTGCGCGAGCCCGCCGGCACCTTGCTCGAACTCGCGACCGACGGACCGGGCTTCACCATCGACGAGCCGGTCGAAAACCTGGGAGAGCGGCTCTTCTTGCCGCCACAGGAGAGGGAGCGGGCCCGCGACCTCGAAACCATGCTGCCGCAATTTTCGCTCCCGGGAGAAGCACGGGTAATCTATCGCGATCTGCCGTTCATCCATCGCTTCAGCGCCCCCGAGGCTCCCGACGGAAGCACGATAGTGCTGCTGCATGGTACGGGCGGCAACGAAGCCGATCTGATGCCGCTGGCCCGCCGCATCGCCCCGCAAGCGACGCTGCTGGGGGTGCGGGGCCGCAGCACGGAGGAGGGCATTTTGCGCTGGTTCCGGCGGCTTACGCCCACTTCATTCGATCAGGCCGACATCCGCTTCGAGGCCGCAGCCTTTGCGGTCTTCATCGACGAAGCGGTCAAGGCCTATGGCCTGGCGGCGGACAAGCTGACTTTCCTTGGTTATTCCAATGGCGCCAATCTCCTGGCGGCCATGATGCTGCTGCATCCCGGACAGGTGAAGCGCGCGATATTGCTGCGCCCGGTCATGGTACTCGACCAGGCCCCCCGGGCCGATCTCTCGCAACTCCGTACACTGATGGTTTCGGGAAGCGCCGATCCCTATCGCGCTCTGGCGCCCCCCTTGGAGCAGGCCTTGCGGGGAGGCGGTGCCGATCTGGAGGCGCGGATCATCGAAGCGGGCCATGAGTTGACCGATGGCGATCGCGAGCTCGCCACCGCCTGGTTCTCCCGATAAACAGGATGACAGACGGATTGTCCTGCCGCATCATGCGGGATTGCAACAAGGGGGAGGCACGCACATGGCCAAGGTGACGGGTATTGGGGGGCTGTTCTTCCGGGCGCGCGATCCGACGGCGCTGGCGGCCTGGTATGAAACACATCTCGGCATCGGCAACATCCAGACGACGGTGTGGCGACAGGAGGCGGGCACCACCATCTTCGGGCCATTTGCCGCCGACACCACTTATTTTGGCAGGCCCAAACAGCAATGGATGGTCAACTTCCGCGTCGATGATCTCGATCGCATGATGGCTCAGCTCAAGGCGGCCGGCATCGCTATCGAGACGCGTGCCGAATGGGATTCCGAAGTGGGGCGCTTCTGCCGCATCCATGATCCGGAAGGCAACCCGATCGAGCTCTGGGAGCCAGCCGGACCGGCGAAATAGAGATGAAGCGGGAGGTGCTTCGACAAGCGGCGATCGGGGACAATATCGGCTGGTGCAGCGCTGTCTGCGCGGCGCATGGCTCGAACGAGATCGATAATTCGTATGCCTGGGTCAATCGCGCGCCGTCACCACGCTTTTACCCGAATGTGATCACGCGACTGCCGAAGGCCCAGGCGGCCGTGACGAAGATCGTGCACGCGCTGAGACAGAGGCCGGAGGTGGGAGAGTGGAGCATCAAGGACAGCTTCCGCGATCTCGATCTGGCATCTCTGGGGTTTGCGCCGGTGATCGAAGCGCAATGGTATGGCGGGCATCCCATTTGGCGAGGTTCGACGAAGGAGCGCCCGTGGGAGTGTATAAACACGCTGCGGGACTTGGCGCGCTGGGCTGGGGCCTGGGGCGAGGGCGTCGCCAGCCATCCCTTCAAGAACACTCTACTGGCCGATGAACGCATACGCTTCTGGCGGTTTTGCCGGGGCGGTCAGATCGCGGCCGGAGGAATCTCTTACGCCTCAGGCAGTGCCATAGGCCTTTCAAACTGGTTTTCCGGAGGCGATGAAACGGTCTTCACGCTCGGTTTGACCGACGCCATCGCTGACGCCTATCCCGGTCTGCCTATCGTATTCTGGAGCGCGGAAAGGGAAGCCGGCCTCGAAGAACTCGGCCTGAAGCCGCTGGGCGGTCTTCGCGTGTGGGCGGGCTGAGATCTCGCCTCAGACCCGCCGTCTCTCCGCCATCAGAAACACCGCCAGGACACAGCAGAGCAGGCCAAGGACTAATGGCAGCCCCTGATGTCCGATCAGTTGCATCGCCAGTCCTGTCGCGGGCGAGCCCACAATGCCGCCGATGCCCCATACGAACGCGAAGGCCGCGTTACCGGCGATCAGCGCTTGGCCGCTGAAACGCTCGCCGAGTTGGATCAGCGACATGGTGTAGATCCCGAACGAGACCCCGCCCCAGACGAAAACGAGTGGCCAGATAAGCCACGCGTTGAAGGCCGTCGCCAGCAACAGGCAGCCGGCCAGCGAAACCAGGACACAGAAGAACATGGTCCGCGTCGAGCCCACTTGTTCGGCCACCCGTCCGAGCAAGATCTGCAGCACGGCATTGCCTGCGACGAAACAGGTGATGAGCGAGGCGATGCGCTGCTCGGTGCTGCCGAGTGCCGCGCCATAGACCGCGAACAGGGAAATAAGGACCTGCTCGAAGGCGGCTGCGGCGAAAACCGCGAATAACAGGAGCGGAGCCAGTGCGAAGAAGCCGCCGACCGATGTAGCCTCGCCATCATGCGGCATCTTTGGCAGGCGCGGCACGACCGCAAGCACGATCAGGCCGCAGAGAATCAAGGCCGCGATGCCGATCATGAAGGGCGGCCAACCTTGCGTGCCGACCAGGCCGAGCGACAGCGGGCCGATGGCGAAGCCGCCCGAAACGATCGACGAATAGAGGCCCATGATGCGGCCCCGTCGTGACGCGGGCGTGATCGAGATCAGCCAGGTTTCGCTGATCACGTAAAGCGGATTGGCGAAGAAGCCGAGCAGGAAGCGCAGCGGCATCCAGGCCCAGACGTCCTGCGTCCCGGCAATCGCGAGCAGGGTGAGCGCGGCCAGGAGCGAACACAGGAGCGCAAGCCGCGCCCCGCCCACGCGCCGCACCAGCGCCGGAATGAAGGGCGCCGATACAATGAAACCCAAGGGCGTCATCGCCGCCGACAAACCGATCAGGCCGGGCGTCGTCCCCAGCCGCTCCAAGATGAAGCTGAGCAGCGGATAGGTCAGCCCCTGCGCCACGGCGAACACCGTGACGGTCGCGATGATGCCCGCCATCGCGGCCCATGGGATCCGATCCTCTCCCGGTGATGTCGACCGGCAATTTCCGGCACGCCAGAAGGGCTTGGCGATCTCCACCTCGACCTCCCGTTTCGTCAGACCGATATCGTCGATCAAATGGGGAGCGGCCTTCGACATTTTTTCAAGTTCCGCGCGAAAGCGTTTCCGTTTGCCCCAGGCCGCGACAAGGCTTCGCAGGGCCGCCAGATTGTAGCGCCGACGCGACATCTCCGCCGGACCCACCGGGGGAGTATCGTTCATGGCAACCTCCATTTGGTTTGAGGGTCCGGAGGCCCTCGACCTGAAAGAGGATCAGTTCTGCGGGATAAGAACAGCGTCGTAATTAAGCGCTCCCGAATAGTTCCAAAAACTTCCAAACGGGCTATAGATGCGCCCATGCAAGGATCGCGCTTTGCCTTTGGTCCGTTCGTGCTTGATCCGGGCGCGGGAACGCTCCTGCGGAACGATGTCCCCGTTGCCATTGGCTACCGCGGGCTGAAGCTCCTGGCGGCGCTCGTCGGACGGCCCGGCGAAATCCTGGGCAAGGCCGAGTTGATGGACGCGGGGTGGCCGGGCACGGCCGTCGAGGAAGGCAACCTCACCGTCCAGATCTCGCTGCTGCGGAAGCTGCTTGGTCCGGCCGCCGATGGCGGTGAATGGATCGCCACGATTCCGCGCGTCGGCTACCGCTTCACGGCGGCCAGCGAGCCGCTCAGCGACGCGAAGCGAAAACCCTTGCCGCTGCCCGGTAAACCATCGATAGCCGTGCTGCCCTTCGTCAATGTCAGCAACGATCCCGAGCAGGATTCCTTCGTGGATGGGTTGACCGAAGACCTCATCACCGATCTGTCCAGGATCTCCGGCCTGTTCGTCATCGCACGCAATTCGGCCTTTGCCTACAAGGGAAAGGCGATGGACGTGCGCGGGATCGCCCAGGACCTTGGCGTACGCTACCTGCTGGAGGGAAGTGCCAGACATGCCGCAGGGCGCGTGCGCATCAACGCCCAGCTGGTCGATGCGGTCAGCAGCGATCATCTGTGGGCGGAACGCTTCGATCGCAGCCTGGAGGATATCTTTGCCGTTCAGGACGAGGTGACGGCCAAGATCGTGGAGGCGTTGCTCGGCCGGCTGCGCGAACCGCCGCCGCGCAATCGGCCCAAAAATCTCGAGGCCTATGATCTCTGCGTGCGGGCGCGCAAGCTGATCGATGATTCACCGCAGATGGCGCGGGAAGCGCATCTGATGCTCACGCGCGCAGTCTCGCTCGATCCGGGATACGCCGAGCCCTATCGCTGGCTTGCCATGAACCATTGGATGGGATGGGTGCATTGGGGCGGACCAACTGAATCCGCCCGTAGCGTCGCTCTGGAACTGGCGCGCAAAGCCGTGGCGATCGACCCCAACGATGCCGGCTGCCGCTGGGTCCTGGCTTACCTGCTTGCCTATGAGCGCAGCTTTGCCGAGGCGGATGCGGAATTCGCCAAAGCGATCGAGCTCGACCCGAACGAGGCCGACATCTGGGTGGCATTGTCCGACATCGCGATCCTAGCCGGGCGGGTCGAGGAGGGCCTTGAGCATATTCGCAAGGCGTTCCGGCTGAACCCGTTTCCGGCAAGCTGGTACTATCTGGTGCTCGGCCAGGCCCAATATGCGGCCGGCGAGTACGAAGCCGCTGTCGAGACACTGCGCAGGGACGAGGTTTATCGTACAAGCTCACGCCGTTTCCTGGCGGCAAGCCTTGCCCAGCTGGGCCGGCTCGACGAGGCGCGCGCCGAGGTCGAACTGTTCCTCGTCGGTAATCCGCATTTCACCACCCGGCACTGGGCCACGACCGAGCCATTTCGCGACGCTGCGACGCTTGAGCATTTCGTTGAGGGCTACCGCAAGGCCGGTCTCCCGGAGTGAAACGGCGGCGCAGGGCATACCCACTGGGCGCCACATCCTTCATTCGCATAATGTATATTATGGAATATTTCTGGATAGCTGAAAATGCCAAAATGGCCGGGATATCAAAGTTATGGCCGTCCAGCCCACGATGCCTGGCTTCTCGGCAAGCGGCCTTCGGGATCGATCACCTCGACCTTGTGCGGAGCATCGCCCCAGCGCCACAGCACGAGATTAAAATCGCTTGCAACGGCCCCCGGCGCGAAGCTCGGCACCAGAATTCCGGCACTCGCCTCGCACAGTCGATCATAGATGCTCCAGGACGGCGGCCGTTCGCCACGCGCCAGGAAATCCATCCAGCCGCAGCTCATATCCTCGAAACGAATGCCGGCGGCATCCCGGCCAGCTTCCGTCCGCAGATCGGCTATGTCCACACAGTCCACGTCATAGGCGCACAGCACACAGGGATCGATCCGGTGCGCCAGGCCCTGATTGGCTTCCTTGACCGCGCCGATGATCGTGAGCGCCAGATAAAGCGACGGCACGCCTTTGGGATTGAATCTGGCGCCCCGCAGAGCCGCGCCATCACCCGAGGTCGGCTTGAAGGACCACACGGGATTCTGAGCCCGGTAGCAGATGCCGGCAAATCTCAAGCAAAGCCGCCAAGCGCCAGATGATCGAGATAATCGCGCACCGCGCCGGCCTTGCCTTCCTTGACTAAAGCTTCCGCCGTCCGCCCGCCAAAGGCCGGTATGGGCTGAGCCCGGTACCAGGCCATGGCCTGGTTCTTGCCGCCGGCCCAGTCACTCACGCGGCTGATGATCTCGAGCATTTCCCGGATGCGCGACTGCGTTCTGGGCGCCTGGCTGCGCGCCGCCTTGAACAGCGACTCCTTCGCCAATCCCGCTGTTTCAGCCAGCTGGGTCTTCGACATGCCAAAACTGTCGGCCACATCGGCGATCGAGATTTCGCCGGCACTGTCCATGAAACCCATGAGCAGCGGTGCGTCGTCTTGATTATAGTCCTGCGGCAGCGCGTTCTTTGCCATTTGAAAAGTCCTATGTATGGGGCATTATATAGGGCGTTTTCCGTATCGATGCAAGACGCTGGGTAAGTTAGCGCGGAACCTCCTGCTTCGGCCAGGACGGGCTCGGGCATGTGCCCCCCGTCGTGTTCGTCTGGTCGTAGAAGTTCACGCAATCGAACCAGTATGGCGTCTGCGTCGCCCACGGCGTCGTGCCATAGCGCTCCTGCAACACCTCATAGGCCGCGCGCGAATACTTGCCATGCCCGCCATGCCAGTTGCAGCCATAGCGCGTCGCCTTGACCGCCAGAGCCAAGGCCTCCGCCGCGCCGTTGCGGGCATCGTTCCTGGGCGCCGCCTTGCCCCATTTGGTCGCCGCCGTCGCCAGCAGCTTGGGCGCGCTCGGCATGGCGCTCAGCGCCTTGATCTCGTTCCAGCTGACGCTCTTGACCACCGGATGGTCTTTGAGGACGCCATCGCGCTTCTCGGCCAGCGATGCCAGCGCGTCGGCCTCGATCACGGGCTCGAGCCGCTTGGCGGACCAGGATATGCGTGCGGTGTCGGTGAGACTGTCGAACTCGCCGCGCAGACCACCCAGCTGACGGTCCGGCTCGAACGGACACCACCAGTTCTTGTCATTGTGATCGAAGGAATCGAGCGCCGTGACATCGCCGCCGCCGGTCATCGTGATCGGCTCCCAGATGCCGGGTGCATTCACCAATATCCCCATGCGCGGCGTACGCAGTATGGTTAACAGCCGCTGGTTCGCCTCCTTGGCCTTGGGATAGTCGACCTTGACCTGATCGGCCACGGCCTTCACGTCCGGATTGAGCGCATAGAGCTCTTCGGTGAAAGACTTCTCCGGCACGCGGCCCCTGGCATAGAGCCTGGTCCAGGCGGTGCGGATCAGGAGTGCTCGCTCCTCGGGCGTGAACAAGGCCTCGTCCTTGGCCATCGCCCGCAGATCCTTGGCCGGCAAAAAGTTCAAAAGCGACAGGCCGGTCTTCACCGAGTCATGCGCCAGCGCCTTGTTCCATTGGGCGCGATCCTCCGCCGCCCACATGGCGATCTGGGCCAGCACATTGCGGCTGCCCTCATCCTTGTCGAGCGACGCCCACAAATCGTCGGTCAGCAGCCGGTCGCGGAATTTGCGCGCCTCCTCGACCATGCCCTGCCCCAGAATATATTGGCCGAGCGGCACGATCGCATTCTGCATATACGCCACAGAGCCCTTGACCGGATAGCTGGCGAGCCCGTCATAGGCTTCGTCGAACTTGCCGGCGAGCGCCGATACGCGTACCGCATGGGTGAGGAGCGTGCCGGCGGCCGCGGTTTCGGGCGCCGTGCCGCAGCTGTCGTTGGCCGCGCGCGCCGCGGCCACGGCCTTGTCCCACAGAGCCTTGCGGCTGGCATCGTCGGACTTGGCCTTCAGCGCCTCGATCACATCCTTGGCGAGCGGTGGCATGCCCGCCACGAGCGCCAGCGAGCGGTCGACCAGCGATTGCGTGCGTGCTTCCCATTTGGGCCCGATAACCTGCCAGGGTGCGCGCTCATAATATTCCTGCGTGCTCTGTCCGCCGATTATCCACGCCGCGATCGGATACTGGCGCGTGGCATCGACGATCGCCTTCGAGATGGTTGGATTTTCCGGCAGCGTGCCGTCGAGCCACCAGTCGTCGGCCTTGCCGCGGATGCCCCCGAACTCGATGTCATAGAGGGCGCGGCCATAGTCGCTGGCGAGCTGCGGCGAGGCCTGAATGTCCTTTGTCGGCTTGTCGAGGGCAGCGATGGTGCTGTTGATCAGCTCGGTCCAGCCGGGTGCGGTGTCCTCGAGATTGGAGATATAGCCGAGGAGCTCCTTGGTGATGCCGTGCACGCCGGCGAGCGAGGGATCGGCGAGGATCGCCTTGGCCTCGGCGCGCGCCTCGGCGAGCTGCTTTCCATTGGCGAGGATATTGGCGACCATGTAGCGCGCCGCTCCCTTGTGCGGCGAGCCAGAGGCGCCGATCGCCTTGTAGAGATCGAGCGCCTTGGTACGGTCGGTATAGAAGGCGAGCGAAGCCTGTTGATAGGCCCGGTCGGCCTCCTGCAGCTCCTTGACCGGAGACTGCTGGTCGGTCATGGGACCCGGCAGCTCGGCGATCTTCTCCCCGTCGCAGGCGGCCAACACCGCCAGCTGCACGGTGAGCCACTGCCTGACATAGGGACTTGTCTTTCCGAGATCAGCGATGCGCTTTTCGAGCACTTCGAGCGGATAGCCGAGGCGGCACTCATAGCCGTAGTAATTGGGCTGCTTCGCGTCGGGCGCGATCTCGGCGATGAGCTTCTTCAGCTTGTCGGCATTCTCCCAGGACGAGTACCCCCCGTAACTGGCATCGATCATCGGATCGCCGAGCCCCTTCAGCACGCGGTAGGTGCGGGCTGAAAACGGCTCACGCGCATAGCGGTCGACGGCTTCCGATATTTTTGCCGGATCGCGCGGCGAGCCGTCGGGACAGGCCTGCTGGGCGAGCAAGGGCGTGGAGCTGAAGGCCAACAAGGCGATCAGAGAAACAATCCGGCGGGACATGGCTCACTCCGTTGCAGGCTCTTTTATGACAGCGGCAGAATCATACCGTCATACGCCGGTTCGACATTCGGGGGAAGCATACGCGTCAACGTGGCGTAATCGAGATCGATATGCATGTTGGTGAGGACGGCGCGCTTAGGTTTCAACCGCTCGATCCAGGAGAGAGTTTCCGGCAGGCTGAAATGGCTCGGATGCGGAACCGGGCGCAAGGCGTCGACGATCCACAGATCGAGATCCTTAAGCGCTTCGAGACTGGCATCGGGAATACCGTTCAGGTCGGGCGTGTAGGCGACGCCGCCGAAGCGGAAGCCGAGGGCGTCGATATTGCCGTGATGGACGACGAAGGGCAGAGCGCTGATCTGCCCCCCCTTCCCCGCGATGGTGACGGTTTCGCCCGCCGTGATCCGGTTCAGCCGGAGGATGGGCGGATAGTCGCTGCCGGGCGCGTTGACGAAGCAATAGCCGAAGCGGCTGACCAGGAGATTGGCCGTCTTCTCATCCGCCCATATCGGGATCAGATGGCGCTGCCTCAGATAGAAAGCGCGCAACTCGTCGATGCCATGGGTGTGATCGGCATGCTCATGGGTGAAGAGCACGGCGTCGATCGCATCCGTGCCGGTGGTCAGCACCTGATCGCGCAGATCGGGCGAGGTGTCGATGAGGACGCGCGTGAGGCCCGCCTCGTCCTCACGGCTGACCAGGATCGAGCAGCGCCGCCGCCGGCTTTTAGGGTTGGCCGGATCACACGTGCCCCAGTTATTGCCGATGCGCGGCACACCACCCGATGAGCCGCAGCCCAGTATGGTGATGGCGCCATTCACCGACTTACGGAGCCCAGCTCGGCTTCGGCACCTTGCCGAACAGCGCGAAGAAGTTGCCGCTGGTGATCCTCGCCAACTCCGCCGTCGTGACGCCTTTGACTTCCGCAAGTTTCTCGAGCGTCTTCACGACGAAGGCCGGCTCGTTCGTCTTGCCGCGATAGGGCACCGGCGCCAGATAGGGCGCGTCCGTCTCGACCAGCAGTTTGTCCATCGGCACCTCGCGCGCGGTGTCGCGAATGTCCTCGGCGTTCTTGTAGGTGAGGATGCCGGAGAAGGAGACATAGGCGCCGAGCGCCAGGCCGCGCCGCGCCAGCTCCACCTTGGACGAGAAGCAATGGAGCAGCGGCTTGAAGGCGCCCTTGCTCATCTCCTCCTCGAGGATCGCAGCGGTATCGGCCTCGGCCGAGCGGCTGTGGATGACGAGCGGCAGACCGGTCTCGCGCGCCGCCTCGGAATGGACGCGGAAGCTCATCGCCTGTGCATCGCGCGGGCTATGGTCGTAATGATAATCGAGCCCCGCCTCGCCGATGCCGACGACCTTGGGATGACGCGCGATGTCGACCAGTTCCTCAGCCGTCACATCCGGCTCCTCGGCGGCATTATGGGGATGCGTGCCGATGGTGCAGTAGACATTCTCGTTGCGCTCCGCGAGCGCGAGGATCTGCTCGAATTTCCGCACCCGGGTGCCGATCGAGAGCATCAGCCTGACGCCCGCCTCCTCGGCACGCCCCAAGACGCCGGAAAGGTCCTCGGTGAGGCCCGGATAGTCGAGATGGCAATGGCTGTCGACGACGATCATGCCGAGGCGGAGCTCTCGGCCTCTTCCACATAGCGCGGAAAGACGCCCTGGGGTGCGGGCAGCGCCGTGCCCGACGCGAGCCTGCCTTGGCTCCCCAGCGCGCTGAAGTCGCGCCTGTCGGCCGGAACCGCCAGGAGATCGAGCAGCCGCGCCGCCGAGGCCGGCATATAGGGCTGCACCAGGATGCCGACCTGGCGAATGATTTCCGCCGTCACATAGAGGACCGTGCCCATGCGCTCAGGATCGGTCTTCTTCAGCGCCCAGGGTTCCTGGCTCGCGAAATAGCGGTTGGCGTCCGCCACGACCTTCCAGATCGCATCGAGCGCCTTGTTGATCGCCTGGACGTCATGCTGGGTCCGACACTCGGCCAGAAGGGCATCCGTCGCCGCGAGGATCGCCTGATCCTCGGCGCTGAGCGGTCCCATTACCGGCACCTTGCCGGCGCAGTTCTTGCCGATCATCGACAGCGACCGCTGCGCCAGATTGCCGAGATCATTGGAGAGATCGGCATTGATGCGGGCGATGATCGCCTCGTGGCTGTAATTGCCGTCCTGGCCGAAGGGCACTTCGCGCAGGAAGAAATAGCGCACCTGGTCGACGCCGTAACGTCCGACGAGCTCAGCCGGCGAGATGACGTTGCCGACCGATTTCGACATCTTCTCGCCGCGGTTGAACAGGAAGCCATGGCCGAAGACGCGCTTGGGCAAGGTCAAGCCGGCCGACATCAGGAAGGCGGGCCAGTAGACCGCGTGGAAGCGCACGATGTCCTTGCCGATGATGTGGATGTCGGCGGGCCAATAATGGTTGCGCGGGCCCTTGTCGGGCCAGCCGGTGGCCGAGAGATAGTTTATCAGCGCGTCGAGCCACACATAAATGATGTGGCCTTTGGCACCCGGCACCGGGATTCCCCAGCCGAAGGTCGTGCGCGAAACGGAGAGGTCCTGCAGGCCACCTTTGACAAAGCTCATCACCTCGTTGCGCCGCTCGGAAGGCCCGATGAAATCCGGTTGATCGGCATAGAGCTTGAGGAGCTTGTCCTGATAGGCGGACAATCTGAAGAAATAGCTCTCCTCCTCCACCCACTCGACCGGCGTGTCGGTCTTGGTCGAGAACTTCTTGCCGCCGCGATCCTCGATCTCATCCTCGCCGTAAAAGGCCTCGTCGCGCACCGAGTACCAGCCGGCGTATTTCGACAGATAGATGTCGCCCGCTTCCTCGAGACGCTTCCACAACGCGGTGACGGTCTTCTTGTGCCGCGCCTCGGTGGTGCGGATGAAATCGTCATTCGAGCAGCCGAGCTCAGCCACCATGTCCTTGAAGAGCTGCGCCATCTCGTCGACGAACTCGGCGGCGCTGCGGCCCTGCTTTCCCGCCGTCTGTTCGATTTTCTGGCCGTGCTCGTCAGTGCCGGTCAGGAACATCACATCATAGCCGTCGAGCCGCTTGAAGCGCGCAAGCGCATCCGTGGCCAGAACCTCATAGGCGTGGCCGATATGGGGAGCGCCATTCGGATAGGAAATGGCGGTGGTAATGTAGAACTTCTCTTTCACGCGAAAATCTCGAATAATTATGCGGCCTTAGCGGATCCGAGAACGGTGAGCGCATCAAGGATCGTCTGGCGGCGGTCGAGGTTTAGGGCATTTGCCAAGCGAATGGAATGGCCGATCTCCTCATGCGCGCGGGCGAAAGCCGCCCCCTCTCCGGCAAGCGCCGACCGCCGCGCCAGGTCGGCAACATGGGTGAGCAACAGCTCGCAGAAGATTGCATAATCCTCCGCCATGTCGCGCCCCTGAAGCCCATCCGCGATGGATATTTTTGCAGCAAGATCAATCCTCTGCGCACGAGACATCATCTGGCGGAAGAGGTCGAAATATTTCGCCCCTTGCGAGGTGAGAAGCTCGAGCGCCCGTCCCGGACTGCCTTTTGACAGCTGCGCGGCGCGGTTCAGGTCCTCGGGCTTGTGCTCGCCCATCGTCTCCAGCACGGCGATCGTCTCGGCCTCCCTCAACGGGCTGAGATCGAGGCGCAGGCAGCGCGAGCGGATGGTGGGCAGGAGCCGGCCCGCCTGGTGGCTCACCAGGATGAACAGCGACCGCGCCGGCGGCTCTTCGAGGATCTTGAGGAGCGCATTGGCGGATTCAGTATTGAGATCCTCCGCAGCGTCAACGATGCAGATGCGCCAGCCCCCCTCGCCTGCGGTGCGCCCAAAGAAGGCGGACGCCTTGCGTACGTCGTCGACCGCGATCTCACTCTTGAGCCGCTCGGCTTTCGCGTCATAGGCGCGCTCAAGGGAAATCAGGTCGGCATGGCCGCGCGAGGCAATCCGATGCGCGACCGGCGCCTCGGCCGGAATGTAAAGGCTCGTCCGCTCGCCCGTCAGACGCGGATCGGGAAAGGAGAGCAGAAAGCGCGCCAGGCGGTAGGCCAAGGTCGCCTTGCCGATGCCGCGCGGTCCGGCGAAGAGCCAGCCATGATGCATCCGGCCCGACCGGTATTGCCGCAGCAGCGTCTCTTCCGCCGCCTGATGGCCCTTGAGATCGGTGCGCCGGCGCGGATGGAGCGGACCTTCGCGCGGATCTTCGGCGTCGTCGCTCATGCCGCCCCCGGGACCTCTGCCACGGCGCGCCGGATGTCTTCGGCCACCGCTTCATAAGGGCGGCTCGAATCGATGACGCGGCAGCGCGCGGGCTCCTTCGCGGCGATCTGAATAAACGCTTCACGCAGCTTGCGGTGGAAATCGAGCCCTTTCTTCTCGAAGCGGTCCTCGTCGCTGGCACCACGACCCCTGGCGCGCCTCAGCCCGATTTCCGGATCGACATCGAGTATGATCGTGAGCTGCGGGCGCGTGCGGCCAACTATGCTGCGCTCCAGCATGTCGATCAGCGCCATGTCGCCGCCGCCGGCATGGCCCTGATAGGCCCGGCTCGAGTCCATGAAACGGTCGCACAGAACGAGATCGCCGCGCGTCAAGGCCGGACGGATCGTCTCGCGCAGATGCGAATCGCGCGCCGCGTAATTGAGGAGCGCCTCGGCATCGGCAGACCAGCGCCCGACCTCTCCGGTGACGAGCAGCGCCCGCACCTCTTCAGCGCCGGGCGAGCCGCCAGGCTCGCGCGTCAGGACGACGCTCCTGCCGCTCTTGCGCAGGCTTTCGGCCAGGTTCCGGGCATGTGAACTCTTGCCGGTGCCCTCGCCGCCCTCGAAGGTGATAAAGATGCCCGACATATCAGCCGCCGAAGACCATGTAGACCATGCTGTCCCAGGCTTTCAGCCACATGGAGTTGACCGCGCCGATCTCGGCCGCGGTCTCGAGCGGAAACTCGGCCAGGGTGCGGCCGTCGAGATTGAATTCGATCGTGCCTGCTTTCGTGCCTGGCTTCACCGGCGCCATCAGGGGGCCGTCATAGCGTAGATCGACCGTGACCTTCTGCTGTTCGACCGAGGAAAGCATCAGCCAAATATCCTTGCGCGTCACGAGATCCACCCAGCGTGTCTCGCCGCCCCACACACGGGCCCGTCCGACCCTGTCATTGGCGCTGTAGACCTCGATGGGACGGAACTGCTTGAAGCCCCAATCGAGGATCTTCTGCGCCTCGCGCCGGCGCTCCTCGAGCGTCGCGGCGCCGGCGACCACCAGAACGAGCCGGCGCCCGTCGCGCATCGCCGAGCCGACCAGATTGTAGCCCGCCTCCTTGGTATAACCGGTCTTCATGCCGTCGGCGCCTGGGTAGTCGACCAGCAGAGGATTGCGATTCTTCTGCATGATCTTGTTCCAGGTGAAGGAAGGCTGGCTATAGTAGTGATAATATTCGGGATAAGCCTTGACGATGTACTGCGCCAGGATCGCGAGCTCGCGCGCCGTCATGAGATGCTCAGGGTCCGGCAACCCCGTTGAATTGCGGAAGACCGATTTGGTGAGCCCAAGCTCGCGGGCGCGCCGCGTCATCTGCTCGGCGAAGGCTTGCTCCGATCCAGCCATGCCTTCGGCGACCGCGATGCAGCCGTCATTGGCCGACTGCACGATGATGCCCTGGATGAGATCCGACAGCTTCACCCGCGAATTAAGCGCCGCATACATGGTCGAGCCACCGGACGGCGCCCCGCCCCGGCGCCAGGCATCCTCGCTGATCAGGAACTCCTGATCCATGGTGAGCTTGCCTGCCTTCAGCGCGTCGAAGATCAGGATCGCCGTCATGAGCTTGCTCGTGCTGGCCGGCGCGATCAGCTGATCGGCGTTCTTTTCAAAGAAGACATTGCCGGTGCGCGCATCGACGAGGATGGCCGTCGGCACCGTCGTGTCGAGCGGCGGCGGCAGCGGCGGCGGCGTCTGCGCAACGGTACCGGTGACGATGAGCAGTATGCCGCAGAGAATGGCAAGCAGGCGATGAGTGATCATGGAAGGGGAAGCTAGGAGCCTCCCCAGCCGAAATCAACTGTCACGGCAGTTTAAGTGCTTGTGGAGACTACAAGGAGGCATTCGCCATGATGAGCCGCGCATCGGGATGACCGAGGTCGACGGCCTGCCGCAGCGCGACCTGCGCCTGGCCCTCATTGGTTATCGGCCCGATGCGGACGCGATAGAGCGGCCCGGCCGAGCCCATGAGTTCCTGGACCTGGACCGGTCCCGAGTTCTCGAGCTCCTCACGGGCGCGCTGCGCGTTATAAGGATCGGCGAACGAGCCGACCTGCACGAAATACTCGGGCGATTGATAGTCGTTCGTCGCCGAGGCGATGGTCGCCTTAGGACCCTGATAGACCGGCGCAGGGGTGAAGGATGGCGCCGTCGAGGCGACCTGGATTCCGCCGCCGCCACCGATGTCGCCATTGGCCGCCGCCATCATCTGTCGCAAGGGCGTGCCGTTTTGCAGTTCGCGATTCATCGCGGCGAGATGCTGGCCCTGATCATTGAGCGGCGCCGGTCCGATATATTGGACGCGTACTTGCGCCTTGCCTTGCGGCTTGAAGCCCAGGACCTCGGCCGAGCGGCGCGACATATCGATGATACGGGTGCCGACGAAGGGCCCACGATCGTTGATGCGCACGACGACATTGCGGCCATTCTGGAGGTTGGTGACCTTGGCATAGCTCGGCAGCGGCAGGGTCGCATGCGCCGCGGTCAGTTCGTTCATGTCGAACCATTCGCCGTTCGACGTCATGCGGCGATGGAACTGCGGTCCGTACCAGGAGGCGACGCCGGTCTTGTCGTAGCTGGGCTGTTCCTTTGGCGTGAACCAATTGCCGGCCACTTCATAGGGCTTGCCGACATGATAACGCCCTCCCCCCTTCGGCAGAGGGCCGGACTTCGCATAATAGGGGCTGCCGACGCCGGCGAACGGATCCTTCTTTGCCGATGAGCATCCGGCCACGATCAGGCCAATGGCGATGATTGCAGCCGAAGATTGAAGCAGCCGACGCATATAGACACTTCCCCACTCGCGGGCCCCCCGGCCCGATGCGCTCCACGCGCGTAGGAAGTTTTGCTGTCCCGCCCGTAAAGGCGGCGTTCACAGACATGGTTAACGAATGACGAAAATGCCGAATTTCGGCTTCCTCGGCCGGGCCGCACCGAGATGTTGGACCACGACGCTCCCGTCCATCTGCGCCACCCCGCACTCTCACGAAGCAGGTTTTATCGGATACAGGGTAGAAACAGGGTAAAATGCGAAAAGCGCTCCTTTTCGAAACTCTGTCTACCTCAATATCCGCTCCAGCTCTTTGATGTGCGCATCGGAATATCCGCGAACCGCTTCGCGCTTCTCGGTCCGATATGATCCAGGGCCCAGTTTTTTGTATCCCGCGCCGGGGTTAGCCGCCGGATGAGTCGGACTGGACCTTTTTCTGCGGGGTGGGAATCGGCGCGGCCGCCGGCTCCTCGGGCTTCGCCTCAGGAGGCTTGGCGTCGAGCGGATTGGCGGCGCTGAGCGGCGGCGGGCTATCGTCCGTCTGGGCGGCGGGCTGCTCTTCAGGCGCGGCGGCTGGCGTCGTCACGCCAAGCTGATCGGGCTTGGCGGCCGCGGGCTCGACGGCCGGCGCGCCGCCCGATTGGATGACCTGCGGCTCGAGGCGCTTTTCGCTTTTGGCGGCGGCTTCGTTGCCCTTGGCCGCGGCCTGCTTGTAGAGGAAGAGCGCCTTGGGCAGATCCTGCTCGGTGCCCCAGCCCTTCTCATAGAGGCCGCCCAGATTGTTCATGCCCCAGTCATAGCCCTGGTTGGACGAACGCTCGAACAGCTCGAAGGCTTTGCCGTAGTCCTGCTCGACACCCTTTCCGCCCAGATACATGAGGCCGAGATTGTTCTCGGCGATGGCGAGCTTGCTGTCGGCGGCCTTCTGGTACCATTCGACAGCGGCCTTCTCATCCTGCTTCACGCCGAGCCCGTGCTGATAGCAGTAGCCGAGCCAGTTCTGCGCCTCGACATGACCTTTCTTGGCGGCGGCCTGATAGAGCTTGAAGGCGCGCTCGGGGTTCTTCTTGAGGCCGGTCGCCCCTTCATGGAACAGCGTCGCCAGCCTGTACTGGGCATCGACATTTCCCTGATCGGCGGCCTTGCCATACCATTTCGACGCCTCGAGCTTGCTTTCCTTGGCACCTTCGCCCTTCTCATAGGCCTGGGCCACGGCGATCTGCGCCTCTTCGTCGCCAGCCTTGGCGAGCGCCATCTTCTTACTGAACGGAAGGGTGTCGAGCGTCTGGGCGAAAGCGCTCAGCGACGCCACGACGGCGAAGCTCATGCCGGCAAGAGCAAGACCCAACTTTCGTTTCATGCACGAACTCCCAGTCTCGAAATCTAAGCAGACCCTGAGTCTGGGTAAGAAATGTGTCAGCACTCTGGCTGGCGCCTGATCCTCGGATCAGTGGCGCGCGCGGATGCCGGATCGCGGGCGCCCCGAAGCGGTGTCGCTCAGTTGAGCTTCCTGAACGTGTTGGTCTTGCAGAAGATGCCGGCGACGCAGCCCTTCAGCTTCATGGTGTTGCCGTTGAGCGTCATGGTGGCGCTGTAGGTGCGGCCGTCATCGGCATTGTAAATATTGCCGGCCCAGGTGTTGTCGCCGGTCGGCTTCATGTTGCTGAGCACCGCGAGCCCCATCAGCGGGCGGTCACGCAAGGCGGGATTCTTGTTGTACTTGTCGATCTTCGGCTTGCCGTCCTTGTAGGTGGGCTCCTTAAGGCCGACGATATTGGCGCAGACTTCGGCGCCGCACTGGCGGACTTTCACGGTCACTTTGCCGTTGTCCAGACGCCATGTGCCTGACGGATCTGCCGCCAGGGCAAAGCCGGTTGTGGCCAACAGTCCGAGAACGGCGAGGCTGATGGTTCTCATGGTCGATCTCCAGGTCGTTGTGCTGAGTTGGGGACAATATGCCGGTCCCCCTGGCTTGTCACAAGGGCATGCATGTCAGTTTAGCCGGCTGCGTGGCAAGATCGTGTCCGATTTTGGGCAGACCCGGCGGCCGGAGGCCCCTTGCGCCCCAGGCCAGCAATGCTATGTGTCGGCGCGACGGAGAGGTGGCAGAGCGGTCGATTGCGGCGGTCTTGAAAACCGTTGAGGGTTCACGCCCTCCGGGGGTTCGAATCCCTCCCTCTCCGCCACTTCAGTACAGAACTGGGCACGCCGAAAGCCGCCGATTATCCGCCTCCGATTGCGGGCGGGCGTTGCGAATCTTTTGGCGCAATAGCAGATGCCGGTCAGGAGTGTGGGGTCGCTGACCACGCGCGCAGGCGACACCTTGGGAAAGCACGCCTTGAGCCGCGCTGAACCGTGTCGAAAGTTTCCCGGTCGATCAGCGGCGGCACTTCCTCAACCACGATCTCACTTTACGGCTTCAGTTCCTTAGCCTTGGTGCGCTTGTCGAACTCAAGTTCGCGGCAATGGCAAGCCCGGGAGGCGGCAAAAGACCCCGCATCGGTGTTGGACCGCATTTCTAAAAGCGCGTAAGCTACTCGACGCAGCTTGAGGAGGCTCCGATGTTCAGTATTGGAAATCGGACAACTCTCGATCTTTTGGCCGATATACAGCCGCATGCAGAGATGAGCCGTAGAAGGTTCCTCGCCCAGGCCACAAAAACCATCGGAACGCTCCCTGTTCTGGCCACTTTGCCGGGGATGCTGCTCTCCGATGCGATAGCCGCTCAAGTCGCCCCCGATGATCCGCGCGTCAGAACCGAAAGGCTGTCGATACAAGAAAAATGGGGGAAGCTCGATTGCTATCTCGCCCGCCCAAGCGGAGATGTCGGGGCTCTGCCCGGCATAATTGTCGCTCACGACAAGCTCGGGCTGACGCCTCACTTTGAGGATATGGCCCGCCGATTTGCTCTCGAGGGATTTGTCGCGATAGCCCCCGACTATGCCTCGCGCTTTGGGGGCACACCAAGCGAGCCCGGACCGGCTTTGGAAATTGTCGGGATGACAACGTCACCCGACATGACCACCGATACACAGACGGCGATGCTCCAGCTAAATGAGATCGGGGCAAAGAAACTTGGTGCGGTTGGATACGGATTAGGCGGAACAGCCGTCGGTTATGCGGCTGCGAGATTGCCCGATCTGATGGCTGTTACGCTCTATTATGGACATCCAACGCCTCTGGCGGACATTGGCCGCCTCAAGGCGCCACTCCTGATCAATCTTGCCGGCAAGGATCAATTTGTCGACCCGGAGATCCCGGGCTTCGTTGAAGCGATGAAGAAGACCGGGGTGAAATTCGAGCTGTATACTTACGAAGGCACGGTGCGAGGATTTGATGACGATAGCGCCCCAACGAATTATTCGGCTGACGCAGCGAGGCTCGCCTGGTCACGCACACTCACCTTCTTGAAATCGGCACTTGTCTGAGGTGATTTTGCCGGTGCGCGCAAATCTTCCTTCATTGCCCTCGCCGCCTCAGCGGACTGATCGACCTGCCCTGATGCATCAGGTCGAATGCATTGTTGCTATTGTCGGGCAGCATCGCGTCATCGGGTCAAACAAAAAATTCTTCGCGTGAGCAGCAATATCATTTGCTCATGACCGGCGAGCGATCTGTTACGCTAAGCGGCGCTCAGCCGGGAGTGCAGGCTAGTGACTCCTGGCCCACGGCAAGAGGACACATATGGGAACGTGGAAGCCAATCGAGACCGCCCCCTTGATAAGGGACGAACGCATTCTGATCTGCAATATCACGGCATCGACCTACCGCGAATCCGGACCGACCATCGGATGGTTCACCGGAAAATACTACGAAGATGGGGACCCGATCTTTGAAAATCACGACACATTAATAGAAGCTACTCATTGGATGCCCTTGCCCGATCCTCCATCAAGACAGACCTAGATGAAAACACCGCGCAGAAGGTCTTCGTCGGCGTCTCTGATTGACCCTGGCGGTGCGCCCAAGTCTCCTCCTCCTGCCCCACACTGATCACTTCGACCGAATTTATGCGACGGCCTTGCCTGCGGGCTACACCCCCAGGCGCTCCGCGCAGAGGCGCGACAGGTGTAATTCGTGACGAGCCCCCGCGGAATTACCAGGTCTCGCATATCCCTCGGTACCGTGTTATAAAAAACCCGGGGGCATCAGACGTTTCGCCGGGTAGGTTGCGATCATGAGTGTTTTGATGACGCTGACAGCCCCTATCATGACACGAGCGCAGGTTCCCCTTTTGCATATGCAAATGCGGAAACCACTATCATTTGTTGTCGATGAGACTTTTTGGTTTAAGGCCGCCGAATACCGGGCATTTTGATAAGTCCTGGTTCTGTCGGCCGCCGCGTTGCCGCCAATTCGTTCGGAGGGTCGAAGCATGTCACTGATCAGCCACATCAAGTCAATTGGCCTGACCGTTGCCACGATCACGATCTTCATGGCCCAGGATCCCGCCATCCCATGGGCGCAGGAGTTTGGACCGACGCCGGCCGCGGCCCAGGCCAGCGAGTCGCAGGCCCTCTCAGCCGACCAGCTTGAAACCCTCGTCGCGCGCATTGCGCTTTACCCGGATGATCTGGTGGCGCTTGTCATGGCCTCCTCCCTTTACCCCCTACAGCTCGTTCAGGCCAATCGCTACCTCTCCGACGTCAAGACCAAGCCGGACCTCAAACCGGACCCGGATTGGGACGGCAGCGTTATCGCGCTGCTCAACTACCCGGACATCATCAAGATGATGAATGACGATCTCAAATGGACCGAGCAGCTGGGCGACGCGGTGGTCAGCCAGCAGAAAGACCTTCTGGTGGCCGTCCAGGAACTGCGCGACCGGGCCGTGGCGAGCGGCGTCCTGAAGTCAGACAGCAAGGTTACCATTCAGGAGCAGAATGACAATGTGATCATCACACCGGCGAAGAAGGAAGCGACGTATGTGCCGCAATATGACCCGGCCATTCTAAGCCCGACTTATGTTTATGAGGAAGGCGCTCCCCCGCCCGTCTATTATGGCGACCCCTACCCCTCCTACTATTATCCCTACGCGCCCTATTGGCCTGGATTTTTCACCGGCATGTTCTGGGGCGCGGCGATCGACTGGGACGACTGGCATTCCTGGGGCGGCGATGTCGACATCGATATCGACATCAACAATATGCGCGACCGCGTCGAGCACTGGGACAGGAACAACCTCAACAACATCAACTGGGACAGAAACAAGTTCAACTTCGACCGGGACACGATCAACAATCGCCTGAGGGAAAACAATCGCGATCGGCTCGATCGCAAGGGTGACCGCGGCAATCGTGTTCAAAATTTGCCCGCCGGCGGCAACAGGATCTCGGGCAACGATGTAAGACGTGATGTGCAGCAGGGCTTGAAGAAGCAGGCTCAGCAAAGACCTGCAAATGCGGGAAACCGCAAGCCGGGGCAAGGTGCCAATCGTCCTTCCACCAGGCCCAGCCAGGGTGCGAAGGCTGCGCAGAGAAACAAGGGCGGCGGCGCCGGCAACCGGGCCGCGCAGCGCCCCGCCTCCAAGGTCGACAGGCGTCCCAAGCAGATGTCCGGTCTGGGTGACTATGACCGGGGACGCGCGACCAAGCAGTATTCCAAGCGGGGGCAAGCCAGTCGTGGCGGCAGAGGAGGCTATGGCGGCGGCCAGAAGATAAGGCGACCCAGCGGTGGGCGCGGCAGAGGCGGTGGCGGCCGAGGCGGTGGCGGCCGTGGCGGACGCCGCTGAGCCTCACGTCCTGATACATACTGCTTCTGGGAGACTGACCATGTATCGCAAGACACTCATCTTACTCTTCGTGGCAGCGTTGCTCTGCGGAACCGCCGGCATTCCCCTCGCCAACGCCGCGCCATCGCTCGACAGGTTCTTCGGCGCCCAACCGCAGACCTTCACGGAACCTTCCGCGGCCATTGACGCATTTAAGGCAAAGATGATCGCGAAGGACGTGCCTGGTCTGGCACAGATCATCGGCCTCAATGCGGAAGCGATCGCCAAGACCGAAGATTTCGACAAACGATTGACGGAGTTGCAGATGGCCACAAAGGAAAAGGTCGAAGTCAAGGAGACGAAACCGGATCGTCGCGAAATTCTGCTGGGCAACCTGTTGTGGCCCTTTCCCTTCCCGCTGGTGAAGGGCGAGAAGGGCTGGCAGTTCAACACCGAGGAAGGCCTTGAGGAAATACTGGCCCGCCGCATTGGCGAAAACGAGCTCGAAACGATCGAGACTTCCCGAAACTACTTATTGGCGCAACAAGATTACGCGAGCGAGGATCGTGACGACGACAATGTGCTCGAATTCGCGCAGAAACTCATGAGCACCGCAGGAACTCATGATGGGCTTTTTTGGCCCGCTGATGACGACGGAGAAAGCCCCGCCGGTCCCTTTGTGGTCGAGGCGAAAATCGGGCAAACCGGCGCTCCCCCTGATCAGGGCTATTTCGGATATCGCTTCCGCATTCTCAGGGGACAGGGCGATAACGTTGCCGGCGGCCGATATGACTATGTGATCAATGGCAACATGATTGCGGGTTATGCGCTGATTGCCTGGCCGGCGCGATATGGCGAAACGGGTATCAAGACGTTTCTCATCAGCCATCACGGTGGGGTTTATGAGAAGGACCTGGGCCCCGGCACTGCGACGATCGTCGAGAAGATCAGGCGCTTCAATCCCGACAAGACCTGGAACGAGGTTCCAGATTAGAACATCGCCACAAGCGGCGGAAGTTGCCAAACGGGAACGCGGGCGGCGTTGGTCGTGACGGTGCGCGCGATCGCAACAGTCTCAGGTTGAAACACCCTCTCTCCATTCCCGCCATGAAATCCGATGGAGAAACTGCCTTTTGTGACCTTTTTGCCACAGCAGGCCGTATTCTTGAAATCACTGAGAGTAATTATTGATCTGGAGGCTTATCCCGTTTCTTATACCTGTGGTTGCACATCATGGGGAAGCAACATGCTGAGCAAGATACTTTTGGCGGGCACCGTTTCAGCGCTGATGGTGAGCGGGGCACAGGCTGCGGATATCGTCGAACCTCTGTATGACTGGACCGGCCCTTATATTGGGCTGCAAGGCGGATATGGATGGGGCCAGAACGATGTAAAGTACGATAACCAGCTCCAAGCGGTCGCGACGGCGAGTTCAGGTATCTTCGATACAAGCAGCGACGACGTGGTCATCGAACCCAACCGGGACGGCAAGATCGGCATCGACGGCTGGCTCGGCGGTGCCCATGCCGGATACAACTGGCAGGTCGATAGCTTTGTGCTCGGCGCGGAAGGCGACATCGAGTTTTCGGATCTTTCGGGTGACACGAACATCTTGTTCTCACCCACGAGTGAGCTTGGCCAGATCAAGCAGGATATCGATTGGCTGGGATCCCTGAGATTGCGTCTAGGCTATGCGATGGATCGTGCCCTGATCTATGTGACGGGCGGCGCGGCTGTCGGTGGCGTGGACATGAAGATCAGGATCGACCCCGCAGTGGGCGGCGGTGGCGATGCGGACGACACTGAAACGCGCTGGGGCTGGACGCTCGGCGGCGGATTCGAATATGCCTTCACCGACGAGGTGAGCGCCAATATCGAATACCGCTATACCGATCTTGGCGACACCCAGATCTTCCTGGACAACAACGACGCCGTGGGCGACATCAAATTTGACAATGCCTTCCACGCCGTGCGCGTCGGCTTGAGCTGGCACTTCGGCAGCGATTTGTGAATTTCGAAAGGTTTTCGGGGCGAACACGACTTCCCGGGGAACGATGCCCCCTATCGCTTCTTCCGAGCGGGCGATTTCACATAGTCATAGCCCTGAGCCTTCAGGCACCGGTTGACGAAGATCCACCGATCCATAGCGTTGGTCATGCCATAGCCGATCAAGGCGCTGGCGATGGAGCCGCGCGATCCAACGGCCACGAGCGCTGAGTCGATTCCGATCGCGGCGGCCTCACAACGCAGCTGTGCTATTTTGGCGGCTGAGGGCGCTCTGGTCCTGCGCCACTCCCCAGCGCTCGCAGTCGCGATGGGCACCAGGGTAGCGCGGATGGCTTTAACTAGATTTTTCATGACGGTTATCTCACCGAACCACGTGCCGTTCAGGTAAGGTGCCGAACCACGACCAACTTGGGTCTGGCTGCCAATTACTTGCGATTTGACGCCAAAAAGCGAAGCACTTCGTTGCTATGCTTGATCCCTGAGGCCCGTGCCGGTCGCAAGGTCGCGCTGGAAGTCCTGTCATCAACAGCGTTGGCGGCCAGGCAGTGTCGCATCTTCTCAATCTTGTTCACTGCCGCAGCTTCGCGGTTCTTCGATCCGGCTCGGACCAGAACCCCTTTCGGCGTATAGCATGGCGAACTGAGCAAGGAGCTTGTTGTAAGCAACTCCCGCAATCGGCAAATGGAGTTCTGATCCGTCCTCCAGGATAAAACGGATTTGAGTTGTTCGTCGGCCTGCGGGAAGGGCTATGCCCAAATAACTTACAACAGCAGGCATCACGAACGGACCGTCGCCAGTTAGCTGAACACGCGTTGCCATCGCTGTTTCCCACTGAGCGCGGGCCGCATTCAACCAGCAAGCCAGCAGCGCGGCAATATATCTTTCGATCGAGGTTTCAGCCCGGCAAGCCGGCAGACCGTATCAAAGGACAACCGACGCCACGGATCAGGACCCTGGGGGAGGCTGAAGGACATCTCCAACAAAGCGGCCGTACGGAAGACGGCCATCTCCTGTTTCATTCCCGCATTTATCCGCGCAGATATACAAGCGGTCCAGTGACTGCTTCCGCTAACTCTTCTTTCTGGAGGCCTTCTTGGGAGCAACCTTCTTGCCCTCGCGACGCGCTTCCGACAGGCCGATGGTGATGGCTTGCTTTCTGCTCGTTACTGTCGTGCCGCTTCGGCCACTCTTGAGCGTGCCCTTCTTGCGCTTGTGCATCGCCCTCTCCACGTCCTTGGAGGCGCTCTTCGAAGTCTTGCGTGCCCGAGCACTCCGCATTGATCCAGCTCAGCCCAGGTCGCCTAAATCGTCGCTTTAGAAAATGTCACTTGCCTCGCCAGCGTCGAAGATTTCAATTCAGACGGCTCACGTGCCCTCCTCTCGACTCAGCGGCTCGTGGCCGTGGAGGGCTCCGAACCGGTTCGGGGTCCTCTGCGCGCGGCAAATCCTCCCGGACACGGAAACCACTCGATGGCGATCCCGGCATTGTTTGCGGCCTAGGCCGCCGCCGTCACCGTGCTGTTCGGCTTCATGTCCTTTCTACGGTGGCGCGCGGCCCCTCGGCTCTTTTTCGCATCCGGACAACCTGCCCACCTTGCGCAGTTTACGTGGCGACACGTACCAGCGGACTTGTTGCTGGCCGACTTTGCCAATTGGCTTCGCCGGACCTTTTGCTGCGAATTTCCGGCAACTTCTTCTCTCCTGCTGCGGAGCTTTCCTGGGCCAGACGAAAAATGGCTGCGCCCTGTCCGGGCGGGGTGGTCTTTGCAGTTCCGCCATACCCCCATGACCGTCGGCGTAAGGCATCGATGTGAACTCCGGGATCACTCAATTCCTGGTTTGTATTCTCGGGGCGTTGATGTGTCCTGGTCTGTACATTCGCCGGCCCTGATGGAGTCTCGGGCGATTGACTCGCAGCTTCATCGCCGGATGCCGTGCTGGTTTGTGCGGCATTCTCGAGGAGATTACCCTCATCCTTCTCGTTCCAGACGCGCAGCAAAGCTTGCAGGATTTCGTGGATTATTCGGAGGCCGAGAACCATTCGGTTGATCCTTTTATCGGTGTTCGGATGGAGACCAAAGCCTTGTCCGGTCAGACTCACGAGTTGAAGTCCGAACGCAACCCCTCAACTTGATATTTCCCAATCCTGCCGTCTGGCCCACGATGTCAAGCGCCCGTCGCCGCGTCGGCAAGGTGATACCGACATGAAGGTGAAGATGCGCAACACCGCTGGCTGTGGGTCATCGTCGGAAGCGACCGCAAGGTCATGGTGTTCGAGCGCGACGTCGTGTGGATCACCTTCCCGGCCATCGCGGCACCGAGAAATCGCTGCACGATTCATGGCTAGCAGAGATGGGACATAGTGTAATCCAGTCCTGAGGCCGCTTATGCAAAAAAGTTAGGCCACCGCGTGCAGTGGCGCCTCCTTGCCGGTTAAGCGGTCATCGCCGCCGCGGCCGGCACTTGCCGGCCCAAAGTTGAAGACTTCGGCCACAAGGATTCTCCTCCCAGATGTCAATTTGGGGCGAATCCTTTTTCGGCCAAGTGATTCCACTCCGCCGGGATGCGCGCTAAATCGCAGCTGCAACACCGCGTCGATTTGAACAATTGTCAAAGAACTACTGGTCCGCCGGAAAAAGTCCGGTTTCACCTCCACAGACACAGCGCCCCGATCGGCCATCTCATTGACCCGCAGGGTACGCCCCCCGTTTGGGAATTTCTGTTGCGGACGCACACTTGAAACGTCCATCAGGAAAGCGCTTGAGCGGCAGGCATTTGTCGGTTACCAGTTCCACCGTCCAGGAAAGGCAAAAGCCTCATCAAGTTCAAAGGAAAACATTCGGATCCTATGAGCCATCCACGTTGTGATCCTCTGCCATCGGTTGAAGGCGAAAACTCTATACCGACACCGCCTACGTCACTTGTTACGGTCGCAATCACTGCATATGAGCGCGCCGACCTGTTTCACTTGTGTTTGGCCTCAGTTTGCCGGCAATCATACCGCAACCTGGAGATCTACGTTTTCGACAATTCCAATACGGATGCCGTGCAGAATTGCGTCACGGAGATAGCTGATGATCGAATAGTATATACACGCAATACGTCCAATATTCGTGACCTCATCATCATAAACCATCAGAAAGCATGGATACAGCGTGCCGGGGTCTACCATATCGTTCTGTCGAGCGACTGCGGCCTGAACGAGAGGGCCATCGAGCTCATGGTTGCCGTCTTGCGCTCTGATGCGTCTCTATGCGCCGTGGCGGCCGACGCATGCATGGTCGATGTTGCCAGTGGGAAGCGCAGCCCACAGAAGATTAAATTTCCCGAGTACGTTTCCGAAAGCGTGCCAAACTCCCATGACCGCCTTGACGCGTATCGGATGTTACGGGATGCATTCTTCACATTGCCCGACATCGGAGTATCATATCATACGCTTATGGTCTCCGATCTGCTGACCTATGCCAATCTTGAGCACGTATATAATAGCGAATCCAGCGAGCATCAAACCGGCCTTGAGGTTCTGATGCAGAAGCCGGCATTCGGCATGATTCGCCAGCAGCTCATCGAAGACTTCCCTCATGACAATCATTATGACACTGAACACCTTCGCAGGTATCGTCATTTCACCCAAGCAGCGACCCGTCAACAGTTTCTCGAGAAGAACAATCAGGCGCTGATTTCTCTCGGGATCAATGTGCTCCCCCTGCAGCTTGGGCTGATAAAGCTCTTTGCGAGATGCGCGTACCGATATCCCCAGGAGCAGTTCTTCGCCTCCATCTGCCGCGTTGTTCAACTCGCCTTTCCTCTCCTGTTCGCCGCCTGCCTTGTCCCCCTATTTGCGCCCCTGGCAGGATACCGCATTCTCAACAAATCTCGTATTCGCTGGCGCAAGCGCAGGAGGTTGGAGGCGGCTTCCAAATAATCCAGCCGATCTAGTGCAATGGCAGAGTTGAAACACTGCCTTGCTACCGTTAAAAACCGCATTTATCGGAAACTTTGGGAACAATTCGGGCGACTATGAAAGCTGTGATTCTTGCCGGCGGCCTGGGGACCCGCCTCTCCGAAGAGACCTCCCTGAAGCCGAAGCCGATGATCGAAATCGGCCACAAGCCCATCCTCTGGCACATCATGAAGTGCTATTCCGCCCATGGGGTCTCGGATTTCATTATTTGCTGCGGTTACAAAGGCTATGTGATCAAGGAGTATTTCGCCAATTACGCATTGCATATGTCGGATGTCACCTTCGATCTTCAGCACAACGAGATGCATGTTCATCAACGAAAAGTCGAGCCCTGGCGCATTACCCTCGTGGACACCGGAGAGAACACTCTGACAGGGGGCCGGCTCAAGCGTGTGAGAGACTATTTGCAGGACGAGGATTGTTTCTGCTTCACCTATGGGGACGGATTGTCCGATGTTGATATCTCGGCGTCGATAGCGTTTCATCGCCAGCATGGGAAACTCGCCACGGTGACGGCGGTGCGCCCGCCTGGGCGTTATGGCGCACTTATCATGGAGGATGCGGAGGTAAAGGGCTTCCAGGAGAAGCCGCCTGGCGATGGCGGCCTTATCAATGGCGGCTATTTTGTGCTCTCGCCACACGCCATCGATTATGTTTCGGGCGATGATACCTCTTGGGAAGGTCCTCCTCTCGAAATGATTGCCGCCGCGGGAGAACTGAGAGCCTTCGTGCATACCGGATTTTGGCAGCCAATGGACACGTTGCGAGAGAAGAACCAACTGGAGAGCCTGTGGAGTGGAACGAATCCACCGTGGAAAGTCTGGTAGTCTCAACCTGTGCCGACGCATGCTTCCGTTGGAAGAGTCCTGGTTATCTCGGAAAGTGAGGGCCGTGTCTGCATGAAGTAACTCGATATCGGAAACACACCCGACATGGCGAATACGCATTGTTGGAGTGATTGCATGATACTCGGACACCAGGAAGAACTGCGGGTCCGCATTTCACACTTGGCTGCGCTCGACGGACACGCCTAATCAGAGGATATCGAGTTGCGCGTTGTAATTTCACAACCGATGTATTTCCCTTGGGTGGGACTGCTGGAACAGATTCGTTTGGCGGATGTCTTTGTTTTTTATGATGACGTCCAGCTATCGACCGGCGCATTCCACAATCGTGTACAGGTTAAAACGCGAAATGGAACACAGTGGCTCACCCTTCCGATGAGCAAGGGACGCCTGAAAGAGACGCTCATCAACAACGCCGTGGTCGACTGCAGGGTCGATTGGCGGACACGGCAAAGAAATATACTCACGGATGCCTATAATAAGGCTCCCTTCTTCGACGATATGATTTCTGTGTTTGAAGCCGTTGCATCCATGCAGACGGAGACGCTTTCAGATATAACGATCAGGTCCATTGATGTATTATTGGAGTACTTCAATATCTCGGAGCATAAGAGAATTATCAGATCCTCTTCTCTCGGCATTTCCGGGCGGAGTACCCAACGCGTCCTTGATATTGTTCTCAGTTTAGGGGGCGATGAATATATAACGGGGCATGGCGCAAAGGACTATCTGGATCATCCATTGTTTGAGCGACATGGGGTTTCCGTAGGATACATGGACTACCGGAAGGAGATCTATCCACAACTGCATGGCGAGTTTACGCCATTCGTAAGTGGGCTCGACCTGGTTGCCAATTGTGGTGCTTCGGGAGAAAGGTACATATGCTCGAATACCGTACCTTGGCGCGATTTTGTGGATTCTCGCGCCTAGCAGCTTGGCGTGATTCAAGCTCGCGATAGGACGTCTCGAAGAGTATTCGGCAACTTCAACCTTCCATCCGAAGAAGCAACGAACGGCAGATACAAATGACTAAGGACGACCGGACCGAGTTCGAGGCTCACAAGCGACAGATGAGCATTGCTCTTGGCAAAGACAGGGACGCGTTTGCGAAATCGACCGACGCAATCCACGCCGTGGACACCTACGACTATGCCTATCTATGGAGCTTCCTGGGCGTCCCTATCATTCAAATGCCTGCCGATGTTATGGCGACACAGGAAGTTGTATGGGCAAACAAACCTGATGTCATCATAGAGACTGGCGTCGCTCGCGGCGGTTCCGTCATCTTTATGGCGGCTTTGCTGCAACTGATTGGAAAGGGGAAGGTTGTCGGCGTAGACATCGATATCCGTAAGCATAATAGGGAAACAATTGAAAGCCATCCGATGGCCTCTCGAATTGATTTGATCGAGGGATCGTCGGTTGCTCCACTGACGATAGCGAAGGTCACAGCCTCAATTCCACCCGGCGCGTCCGTTATGGTCGTCCTCGACAGCAATCACAGTCGAGACCATGTGCTGGCGGAGCTTCGCGCCTATGCACCACTCGTCACATCCGGTCAGTATCTCGTTGTAGCAGACACCCTCCTCGGGATGATCGATGTGTCGCAAACCCCCACAAAGCGATCTCATATATGGGAGCCCGGGAATGAGCCTTTGTCAGCTCTCAATGCCTACCTCTCTGAAACAAACCGCTTCGAGGTTGATGAGGCGTTGAACGGCAAGCTCGTTTTCTCTTGTTCTCCTGGTGGATACGTCAGATGCATCCGTTAGGCAAAGAGAGCATTGTCAGCATGGACGTCCCTCTTGTTGAATAGGGCCATGAAGGCTCTTCGCAGTCAGCTTTCCCAAACTTTCGGGCTTGAGCACGGCGCATTATTCGGCCGTGGCCGCGCGGCACTGGTTGCCGCCATCGAGGAGATGACTTATCCCGGCGCGCCGGTGATCATCCCCCTCTAATACTTGCTCGGCACTGCTGGCCGCCGTGTTGGCATCGAACCGCCGACCGGTACTGGCCTCGGTCTCTGCAGATACCGGTCTCCCAGATGACGCCACGCTGGCCTCGGCGATCGATGCGAACCGCAGTCAGCCGGGACTTCTGGTACTGACACACCTTTACGGCAAGCTGGCTGATTATCCAGGAGCTCGCGCGATGGCGGATCAAAGAGGCTGGGTCCTACTGGAAAATGACAGCCTTGCTGCTACGGCCGGGTCCCCCCGCGAATGTGCGCCACGCACGACCAGGCTACTCAGTTTCGGCAGTGGCAAGACTGTCGACGGTGGAGGTGGTGGCGCAATTCTAACCAACGACGCGCGTCTTGCCGATACGCTATCCACTCGCGCTTCTGCTTGGCCCGTTTTTGATCACGCAGCCGACCAGACCGAAGATCACATTGTACTTGCTCGACGACATCTGTCGGCAATTGGCTTGGCATGGGCCTCCGAGCCGCTATTCGCAGTCGAAGTGGCGCAGTGTCGCCATTCCTTCGACCCAAATTTGGCAGAGCCCATCCTTGCCGCGCTTCACCGTTTTCCAGAATCAAATGCTCGTCGCCTTGCGCGCCTGGCGATGTGGAACGAGGTACTCGCCGACGTGTCTCACGCCATAAGCGCGCCGCCGGTCCCCATCTCCGCCGCGTGGCGCGGGTTATTCCGCGTTCAAAATGAGGAACTGCGTGATCGTATTGTCATCGCAATGCGCGAAGCGGGCCACGACGCCGGGACGAATTATCCGCCTCTATGGGATGTGGCGCCAACCCTCGTTGGCGACCAAAGAGACACCCGAGGCGATGCGTGGGGCCAAACCGTCGTTACTCTGTGGCTAACAGATACCTATGACCAAAATCGCATCCGTAGCGCGGCGGATGTAATAAAGCGGACCATTGGAGGATAACTTGGGCATCGACGAAACCTTCGAGCGCTACTACACTCGCACTTTTGAGGAGCATGGCCCTAGCCCTCGCGGCGTTGACTGGCATGACTCTGAAAGCCTGAGCTTTCACTACGACAAAATACTGGCGGTGATCGACCAACCATTTGTCGGGCGGAAGGTATCCGTTCTCGATGTCGGTTGCGGATATGGTGGCCTTCTATCGCATGCGCGCGAAAGCAACATCGACTTGGAATACACGGGCCTCGACCTAGTGCAGGCCATGATCGATCACGGCAACTCGAACTATCCGGGCGCGACGTTCGTGCGTTCAGATATATTTGCGTTTCAGCCCGAACGGTCCTTCGATTACGTCTTGGCGAACGGCGTGCTCACGGAGAAGCTCGACTTGTCGATCCGAGAATTCGGAGCTTTCTCCCGTAGGGTCATACGACGGATGTACGAACTGGCCGAGCACGGCATCGCCTTTAACATGATGACATCCCATGTTAACTTTACGGCGACCAATCTGTATTACCAAAATCCAGCAGAAATGGTTTCGTTCTGCGCAACAGAACTATCGCCCAAATGGATCATCGATCACGCATACGACTATTTCGATTTCACAATGTACGTGTATAAAAACCCTACATCGCAGAGGTCTCGAAAGTAGGGTCATATCACCAGAGGTGACCGCGAGCGTCGTCCGAACCAATCACCGTGATATACATGTAGGGGTCGCGAGTGCTTGCCGTTCTGATCATCGTCGCGCCATGGAATAGGTAATTCCAAGCTCATCAGCGGTCAAAATTTTCACTCTTCGCCCTGCGGCCTTAGTAATTTTCCGAATGGTGCCGCGCGACATCTTGCTTGTCGCGAGTTCCCGGTGGTGTGCGGCGACAATCTCAGCGTTCTTCGAAACATAATCCACCGACCGCAAGGCATCGAAAAACGCTGTCGCAATGGCTTCCGACCGTGGAACACCGTTCTTCGCACGCGCCGTAATCACTCGAGCGCCAGGATAGACCTGATCCAAATCAGGGATGTAGTCGCTAACGTCATTGGCCAGGACAAGCGGCACCTCGCCGGCGAATTGCACAAATCCCCGCGGTGCCGTGCCCCTGACAACATAGGTGTAGTGATCGGAAATACTCTGTTTGAGTTTCAGCTGGACCGGCGTCTGGTCGACGTTCATGGCCCTAAGAGAAATGTGATTATTGAGCACAACTTGACGACAACGGATTTCGCCGCCATCGGCAGTGGTCACGACGACGCGCTCACCAGTAATCTGGATGACATCAACCGACGTCCCGAGCCGCGCCTCGACGCCAATCCTCCTCAGTATGATTTGGATTCGATCGAACCAGCGGGTCAGGCCGCCTCCAGGATATTTCGCCTCGCCCGGGTTGCGATTACCCGACATCTGGGCAAGTCTCGACAACAGATAGCGAGCGGCCTGCCAGAGACCAGTGCCAGCATCCCAGTGGTAGACGGTGGCCATCGCCAATTCATAGCGCATTTGCTTTGTGATTGGGATTGTGGAATCTCGGAACAACGCTCCGTTGCGGCGGACATGCAGTACGGGCTGGATCGGGACGGTCCGGAAGTTGCCGGCCAGCTTGGCATCCGCCAAATCATAGGCCGCTCGGTGCGGCATGAATACATGCGGGCTCGTCTCGATGCCGGTGAGGCCCAGACAATCCTCGGTCATCCATGCCCCGCCAAGACGCTCAGCGCGCTCAACCACGCAGACCCGGAGACCGCTCTCCGCACCGATCACGGCCTCCAGAAGACTGAGTGGACTGGATCCAATCACCACTACATCATACAGCTCTGCTGGAGTCACTTTCTCGGAATCCATTTAGTGTCGCCCACGCGCTCCAAACAGCTGTGTTCTCAGAAAAGGCTAAACCAAGTTCAGATATTAGTCATTACGGTAGACATATGTCCAGAATTGATACCTTGGATGATCGTGGTTCAAAACCACTTTGCTTGAAAGCTCGGACATACAGAACGCCAATGTTTCTACGGGGCTGCGATAGTAAGAGTTTTCAACCTGAAAATTGACTTTATTGGTCATCAAATTGAAACATGTACCAATATTGCAACAATCATATAGCTTTTTTACAAGCGCATTAAAGTATCTATCCATATCTAGTGTGGTCGCCCTCAGTTTAATTGTCAAAATCCCATTACAGACCACATAATCATACCTGCGCATTTCGTTCATCAGCAGGAAATCGCCGCAAATAAAATTTCCATTTTTGTGAAGACTGCGAGCATACCCGATCATCTCAGGCACGATATCGATGCCTGTATAATCGAGATCAATACCCTTGTCTTGGGCGTACGAAAGCAAAGCGCCATACCCGCACCCAACATCTAGCAACGTCGGCCGCGTACCATGATGTTCGCGACGAACGAGCTGGAGCGCATAGTCATAGCTGAGGTGTGCCATTTCCTCCCGCATCCAATCTACCCCTGCCGCAGTCGGTCCATGCTCCGCAAGCCTACGCGCGAAATGCTCCCTGAAAAGCTCCGATATATCAGTCATGCTCCAGATTCTCTCGTTAGATGCGCCTTGACGATGTTGGTCACGCGGATCACGTCATCATCAGTCAGGTCGTGATAGGTCGGCAGATTCACTCCCCGCGCATAGAGGCGGCGAGCCACATTGTTCTGCGTGCTTGGAAAATGGGGCAACATGCTGAGCGGCCAGAAGTAGATTCGGCCGTCGATGGCGTTCGCTTTGAAATCGGTAAGCAACTTATCGCGATCGAAGCCAACGCTATCATCGACGATAATGGTGGGCATCCAGTAACCGTTGGTGGTTCCCGGCGGTTCCGGATTCATCGCCACAGGCAAGCCGCCCAGATGCCTGGAATAGAGGTTGAACACCCGGCGTTTGCCGTCAATCAAATCCTGAATGCGCTCCATCTGCGCCAGGCCGATGGCTGCCTGGACATTCGACATCTTGTACTTGTAGCCGATCATGTCCGGCCAAAACTGTTTTGTCTGCTGACGCGAGCGTCCGTGGTTAGATAGTGTGAGGACGGTCTCGTAGAGGGTGTCGTCATTGGTGACGAACATCCCGCCTTCACCGGTCGTGACGGTTTTCGTGCCATGGAACGAGAAGGCCGCAAAGGCGCCGCGCGAGCCAGCTCTTACCGATCCCCATGACGAACCGATTGCTTCGGCGGCGTCTTCGATGACGGGAATTCCGTGTCGTTCGCCGATCTCCAGAAGCGCATCCATGTCGCAGAGATTGCCATACAGGTGAACGGCTATGATGGCTTTTGTCCTGGGCGTGATTGCGGCTTCCACTTTCTCAGGATCAAGGCACCAGCTGTCGGGCAGAATATCGGCAAATACCGGTGTTGCACCGAGATAGGTAACCGGTGCCACCGACGCGATCCAGTTGATGTCGGCCAGGATTACCTCATCACCCCTGCCGATGCCCAGTGCCGAGAGCCCCATATGCAAGGCGCCTGTACAGCTCGAAGTGGCGATTGCATGCTTGACACCGAGATGCGAGCGAAAGGCGTGCTCGAATTTGCCGATATATTCGTAGCAGCGCTCGCCCCATCCGGTAGTTACGGCATCCGTTGCATAGCGCACTTCAAGCTCGGTGATCGAAGGTTTCGTATAGGCGATACGGTTCATGCATCTAACTCGCTTCGGCTAAAAAGGGTAATGCGAGGTCTCGCTCCCCGATCAGGCGTGATTGTGCCTGAGGCCACTCTACCGCAACCGAGGCATCATCCCATCTGAAGCCGCTCGCCGCGCCCGCGTGAAACGGTTCGGTCATCTGGTAGAGAACTTCGGTGTCCGCCGCCAATGTCTGGAAACCATGGGCGAAGCCCTTGGGTATGTAAAGCTGCAGGCGATTATCGGCCGACAATTCGAGACCGAACCATTTGCGTTCGGTCTCCGATCCGGGGCGAAGGTCGACGATCACATCGAAGACCGCGCCGCGCGTCACGCGCACGAGTTTGTCTTCTGCGTGCGGCGGCTTCTGGAAATGCATGCCCCGAAGCGTGCCGGCGCGAGGATTCCAGGACAGACTCTGCTGCACGAAACGTCCGTTCAGCCCTGCCCGCGCGAATTCCTCCTCACACACAGTCCTCGCGAACAGACCACGGACATCCGCATGTGGCTCAAGCGACACGATGAAGGCGCCGGGCAATGACGACTGGCTGAACCGCATCAGTCGATATCCAGCGTTGGAATTGCCACCACGAAACGCCCGCCCCAATCGCGAATGGCGGCCATCTGCCGCGTGATTTCGTCCCTGATATTCCACGGAAGGATCAGCAGATAGTCCGGCTGGCGCCGGAAAATCTCCTGAGGGTCTAGAACCGGAATACGCGAGCCTGGAAGCAATCGGTTCTGTTTCGCGGGATTTTTGTCGGCCACAAAATCGATGAGATCGGCGCCGACGCCACAATAATTGAGCAGCGAATTGCCTTTCGCGGCAGCGCCATAGGCGGCCACGCGCTTTCCCTGGCTCTTTGCGTCGACTAGAAACGTCACAAGAGACTTCTTCACCTGCCGGATCCGTTCCGCGAAGGCGGCATAAGCCGACGCCGAGTTCAGCCCGGCGGCTGCTTCCTGCTCGAGCACATTGGTGACCGCTTGGCTGCGTGCGTGGCCAGCGTCGTCATGGCAGGCATAGAGTCGCAGGCTGCCGCCATGGGTCGGGATCTGCTCCACGTCGAAGATGCGAAGGCCGGCACGCTGGAATACCGGCTCCAGCGCCATCAGTGAGAGATAGCTGTAGTGTTCGTGATAGATCGTATCAAACTGACAGTCCGCGAGCATGGTCAGCAGGTGTGGAAATTCCAGGGTAATGACGCCTTCCGGCTTCAATACGGCCGGCATGCCGCCGACAAAATCGTTGATCTCCGGCACATGCGCCAGAACATTGTTGCCAAGGAGAAGATCGACCCGCCAGCCCTCGGCCGCCAGGTCACCGGCGGTTTTTCTGCCGAAGAATATTTCACGCGTCTCAACGCCCTTCTCGCGCGCCGCGGCCGCCGTATTCGCCGTCGGCTCGATGCCCAGGCTGGCAATGCCCTTGCCCACGAAATACTGCAGCAGATATCCATCGTTGCTGGCCAGTTCCATGACGCGGCTACCGGAACTCAGGCCAAACCTCGGAATCATCTTCTCGACATAGCATCGAGCATGCTCCAGCCAACTCGCGGAAAATGACGAGAAATAGACGTAATCGCCATGGAAGTGAACGCAGCGGTCCAAATTGCCGTCGAGTTGAACAAGCCAGCATTTCTCGCACGCCGCCACACGCAAGGGATAAAAGACCTCGCCCTTGGCGGCGTCATCTGGCTGAATGAAGGCGTTGGAGATCGGCGACAGCCCCAGGTCGCAGACTGGATAGCGCAGCACAGAGCCACAGGAACGACAGCGAATTCTATCCATGGCTCAGGAATGCCTGTAACTGCCGCTCCGTAACGGAAGCAGCGGATTGCGGATCAGCTTGAACGGCCCGATACCATTCGGCTGTGGCGTCAACGGTCGCGTCTATGCTCCATTTGGGCACCCAGTTCAATTCCCGGCGCGCCTTGTTGGAATCGAGATACAGGAAAGCAGCCTCATGCAGTGCGCCAGCCGAGGAGACATCCGCCCTCCAGTCCAGCTCCGGCCAGGCTTTTTTCACCCGGGCGAGAAGTTCGGCGACGGTAATGTTCGACGACGGCTCCGGTCCGAAATTGTATCCCGTCGCACACTTCGTTTCGCCATCCAGCAGGCGCCGGGCAAGAGTGAGATAACCATCGACACAATCGAGCACATGCTGCCAGGGTCGCGTCGACCCGGGATTGCGCACTTGCAGGCTCTCGCCTTGCGCTACCGCGCGCGCCGCGTCGGGAATCAGGCGGTCACTGCTCCAATCACCGCCGCCGATGACATTGCCGCCGCGGGCGCTCGCCACCAGCACGCCAGCATGTGAAAAATAGGAGCGACGGTAGCTGTCAACGACGAGTTCACTGGCGGCTTTGGAGGCACTATAGGGGTCATGGCCGCCGAGGCGGTCGATCTCACGGTAACCCCACAGCGAGCCGTTATTTTCATAACATTTGTCGGTCGTCACGACCACCACGGCGCGCACCGATGCACATGCCCGGGCGGCCTCGAGCAGGTTGACGGTACCCATGACATTGGTATCCCAGGTCGTATGGGGGTCGGCATAACCGAACCGCACGAGCGGTTGCGCGGCCATATGTACGATCAACTCCGGCTCACTTTCGCAGACCACAGTCTTCAGGCGCTCGCTGTCGCGGATGTTGGCAAATTCGTTGCGGGCAAGCAGCCGGTCGATGGCCAGAAGGTCGAATAGATTCGGGTTTGTGTTTGGCGCCAACGCGTAGCCAGTCACCCGACAGCCGAGCGCAGACAGCATGGTCACCATCCAGCTGCCTTTGAACCCGGTATGTCCAGTTACCAGAATCTTGCGATCATTCCAGAAACCATTCCTACTCCCCATCAGGTCTTCCAAAGTGCGTGCCACTGTTGCAGAGATTCTCCAGTATAGTTTTTCTCGCAAATTATCCATCGGCTGCCCGGCTGTAAACGAATAGGTTTGACCTGTCACTTGCCAGAAACAATGGAGGCAAAAGCTACCGGATGCGATGCTTTCCGGTAAACACAGGAATTTGACAGCATCGGCGTCCGCGGCGGCATCGCGAGTGACGACGCCTTGATATTGAACGATGAAGAAACGGAGATTGGCCGGGACCGAGACCGATTGCCGGAGACCCTGCATCGTCCCTCCTGCACACGCTTCCGGGCCTGACTTGCGCCGGATCGTCGGCCGCGAGGGCGGAGCGGCGCTCTGAAGCGCCGGACCAGACACAAAGCTGGCGGGAGCGGCGGCGTGCGCATCCGGCCATGCGGACCGGTTGACGGGCCTCCGTAAGATGGCCCAGCAAGCATCCAAATTGGTTTGCGGCGTGAGTTTGTGCCGGAAGACCCGCGCCTTGCGGCGCTGCCGCTAGGTAATCAAAATTGACATCCCTGACCGGCGCATGGGACGGCGACTATTTCGTCGCCTAATAGAGACGCTTCACCTGGGCACGCTGAGGAAGGAGTAACTAGGTACGTGCTGCAGAAAACCTCTCATTCAATTTCGAGAGCAAGCGGTAGGACTTGCGGGATATTTGGCTGAAGGGCCAAATCCAATAGGCGCTCGGCCTGCAATGACACGGCGACAAATTCATGACATTCTTCCAGCCGTGGCATTCACATCCTGAGGCGTGCTGCAAGAGACTACCTACCCAGGCGATGTTTGTGGTGATATGGGCGCTCGCGCCACGAGAGAACGACGACGCTTCTCTTGACGTCAGGGCGCCTATTATAGAGCATTCATGGCTAGACTACTGCAAAAGCGCGATATGCCAGCGGGAAACAAGACGGACAATGTAGGCCTCAAGCCTGAGCGGCCGTTTCAAATCCTCGGCATCACGACCGAAGTCACGCTCGGCGATCTGCTCGCCAATGTCGTGTTCCTTTCGACACTCGCCCATCAATTCGATTACGCCAGGCTGCATATCAAATATCGCGACGTCCGCCCCTATTCCCGGGACGTGATGTCGCTCTCCCCGCTGATCGACCTGGCCGAGCCCCTCCCTGGCGAGTGGCCGAAAATCCTGCGGCGTTTCAAGCCCGATATCGAGCCCCGTCGATACCCTGACGTCGGTCGCCTCAATGGCGGCCGCGCCACCTACTATGACATGGTCGTCACCAATCAAATGGCGCGATCGATGACCATTCATACCTTTCCCGATCCGGTGCCGCTCGCGCTTCCGGATGACCAATCCCCACGCCTCAAGGAGCAGCTCGTCACGCTCGGCCTCAGGCCCGACCAATGGCACGCGACGATCCACCATCGCGAGAGCAGCTACAAGTTCCGGCCGCACAGTGGCGAGCGCGACAACACACCGGAGGCCTTCGACGAGCTCGTCGATTTCATCATCAGCCTCGGTGGCCAGGTGGTCAGGCTTGGGCATACCGGCATGGCGCCCTTCAAAAAGCGCGAAGGCTTCATTGATCTCGCTAGAAGGCCTGATAGCTTCATGCTTCAGGCCGCGGCCGTGAGCCTGGCGCGGTTTGCGATCTTGGGTCCCTCGGGGCCCGTCTCTCTTTCGATGGGTTTCGGTACGCCGGCCACAATTGTCGATTCTCTCGACCGCGGTGGCGTCTGGGGAACAGTTACGGATCTCCTGACCCAGGAGCTCACGACAAGCGACGGCCGGATCTTGCGCAACCAATCCCTGGTTGATGCCGGCCTTATGGATAGCTTTCTGCTCCGAGATCTGATGAAGCGCGACAGTCGATACAAAATCCGCAAGACCAGTGCGGCCGAACTCAAGGAAGTCGCGTTTCGCTTGTTCGAGCGAACAAAGGATTGTCCGGCCTGGCGCCCGGCACTGCCGCTTCCAGTCGGACCAAAGCCAAACAGCATCACTTGGCCGCCGAGGCCGACATATCCGATGAGGTGGGTAGACCTTTAGGCTGGGCGTGCGCCGCAACGGCGATTTTACGTGGCTTGGCTTTGGTCCTGCCGGCAAGGGAACCGGTGGTCACCAGGTCAGGCGGTCTTTGGTGCGCGCATGGAGCTTTGCCTTGGTTCTTCAGTTGATGAGGCTGCCGTCCAGTAGTCCCCCTCACGAAGCGATGCGTTTCGCAGCCCGTAACTCGCCGGCGCAGCCTCTGGAAAAGTCGCACCGTCTACTGCTCTCGGTCAGCCATGATCACGGCCGGCTTACCCGCCTAGACCTTATCCCATCCGAATCGTTCCATCAGATGGTGCGGAATCATCTCTGCCACCCGCTCGATCTGAACAGGCGTGAATGCGGCTCTCCACTCATCAACTGCCCCATTCCGGAAATGACTTCTCATGTCCTTTTGGGCCAACTCGATCGATGCGGGTATCTCGCGGCCAAGGTCTATGAGAAGTTCGTGCATGAACGCCTCGTCTCGACCGACCATGTCCTCGTATTTGGAAACGATGATGCGGTCCCTATAGGTAATGCTATCTAGGGCCTTGCACCATGTCTCGATCCACCGAATGAGATTGGGCACGTGATGATCGATTTGCCAATCGATCTTCTCGCTGAAGCTCATTGAAAAGTATACCGGGGGCTCGAGCGGTACCGTTCTGAGGTTAGTTTCAGGCTGGCCACTGACATCTGTCCGCTCCTTGTGATGTGTCCAGCTCAGAAGCGCGGCGCGGGGGTCTCTCAAATGTAAGATCCATTTGTCGCAGTAGTGAGAGAGAATGTTGAGATTAATTTCACAGGCACTCAGATGGGATTGCGCCACGAAACCGCCCATTGAAAGCTGAGCCATCGACCTGATGTCGGCGTGGTCGATCGGAAAGTAGCCTGGCGAAACGTGTATCCGCTTCAGATCTAGCGTTCTCTTCAAGGTCTTAGCGAGAAACAATGAGCCGGATTTCGGCATCGTGACGACAAGGACGCTTGCGCCGTTGCCCTTTTTTTGCGCTTTCGTGAGTCGGTAGCCAAACGGCTCAATGAATTTGCTCAACATCATACCGTCAATTCACTTTCGTCCTGGGTGGTTTCGTCGTTTTATGGTTCATTGAAGGGCTGGCCCGCGGCGCCGGACACGCATCGTGAATTTGGCGCTGACAATTGCTATATGGGCCTGATTGAGCGCTCCGCCATGCAGCGAGATGATAATGCAAAAGTTCGACCTGCCTATCGACGACGTCGCCAGGATTGAACTCCGCTATTCGACACAACCAGTGTTGGGAAATGAGTCCGCGAAAATCGACAAGCTCGATCGCACCTATCGCCAACTTCGTCGCGACACGGACGTCGCCGAAGGCATTTTCGCGCACTGTCGCTATTGAGCGACTTATGTGCATATTGGAATCCCCCCTCAAGCGAATATCTGAGGCTCAAACCCGCATATCGGGATCAGGCATGAGTGTCAATGTCGCTTAGGCACGAATCTTGCGTGGAACTTTAAACTCACTAGCGGGTTGCCGCAACTATCGCCTAAACGCTACTCCATAACGCTGGGACAGGTTGCACCTCCGCTATTCCCAGAGCTTCGCGTTTGCATCAAAATTCATTGACAGCCAGTCCCATTGCAGCTGCTGAGAGCGAGTGGCGTACGGCCATGCGTGAGCGGCGGATTAAGCCCAACCGGGCGGCCACCGCGAATTCCCACCCCGCTCGCGACAATACTCCAGCATGAGTTCTGGACGGTGGCCGCCGATCGGTATTCCGGTGATAAGCACGAACAGGGATAGACCGGCGCGGATCAAGGCCGGTTCAGCGCGCCAGTGGAGATCAGGCAGCACAGCCCGCCGGGCCGGTACTGCAAGTCGATTGAGCCCGAAAGTGTATCGCGCACCATACGGGTCAAGAGCCTTGTGCCAAATCCTTCGCGAATGGAGTCACCTATTTCAGGTCCGCCCTGTTCCAGCCATTCAAGATTGATCCCGCCATTGCCGGTTTCCGCCCAGTTCAGGAAAACTTGTCCCTCCGCCCGAGACAAGGCGCCGTATTTGAGCGCATTGGTGCACAACTCGTGGAGGACCATGCTCAAGCCGGTGACACCGGGGCCAGAGATCCCGGTCGGCGGCCCGTTCAGGACAATCGAGATCCTGCCGCACCTCGCGATAAGGCGCGGTGAGACGTTCCGTTATCTCCTGAATATTCGCCGCATCAACTTCGGTATCGAGAACGATGTCGTTGGCGAGCGAGAGGGCCTGCAGGCGTCCAAGATAGCTCTCCAGAGCCGTGCGCTTGTCGATGTCCTGGTTGAAGATCTGCCGGGCCAGAGCTTGCATCACGGTGAAGGAGTTCTTCACGCGGTGGCGTAACTCGCGCGCGACGACGCCCAGCTGATCCTCGGCATAGCGCTTGTCCGTTATGTCGACCAGAAAGCCCGTGATCTTCGGTCGCCCGTGCAGGGAATAGATATATTGGGCCCGGTACAGAAGATGCTTGGTCCTGTTCGGCGGCACGATGATCGACAACTCGGCGCTCACCTGCGTGCGGTCGTCATCCTTGGGCATCTCCCCGATGGATCGAGGGGCCATTTGTCCGCTCGCGACCAGGTCTTTGACCACCTCCCAGCTGGCGCCCAGGCGGCCAACTTTTTCGAGCTCGCCCGGCGCATAGCGGGATCGAAGCTCGGCGAGCGACGGCTTGTAGTCGCGCGGGAAGCCGAACATCGCGTTCAGTTCCGGCGTGATCGTCACCACGCCGGTTTCGAGGTCGATTTCCCAGATCGCCATCTTCCCTGCCTCGACGGCAAAGCGCAGGCGCTCTTCGCTTTCAATCAAGGCATGGGCCGCATCCATTTCGTCGGTCACATCCTCGATCGTGCCCGTATAGCCGGCGATCCTAGCTGCATTGTCCGGATCGGCATGCGCATTGACCCGCGCCTTGATCCATCTCACGCCCCTGCCAGAGTGATGTATGCGATAGCGGATATTCTGACCGGTGAGGAATCGAGACGTGCCCTCGATGACCTTGTCGCGATCATCCGGAATTATCGCCGCCATGAAGTCGCCGACCGCGACACTCTGCTGCCGATCAAATCCATAGATCGCACGCGCGGCATCCGTCATGAAGAGCATGTTCGACGCCGTATCAAAATCCCAAGCGGCTGGAGCGGCGTCACTCAACGCCTTTTGCAATCGCTCGGTGGAGGATGGGGAGTTCATTGGCGACAGGGTTTCGATCAGAGCTTAGCCTCGTCGAAAACAGGACGATGATGACGGCGCAAACCACGTTCAGGTCACGACGGCGACACCCGCGAAGATCAGAGCAAGGACGATGACAGCCAGGATGAGGAACAGCACGAAAAGTACTTTCCCAATGCCGGCCGCGCCTCTGGCGACGCCCGAAAAGCCCAAGGCCCCCGCGACGATCGAAATCAGGAAGAATATTACTGCCCATTTCAGCATTTGGTGCGTCCAAACATTAATCGAGCCTCATGAAACGTTCGGTTAAACGATCAGCCGGGATAAAGGTTCCCTGCCCCCGCGAAGCCGGTGGAAACGCACACGCGCACGATGCGGAACTTCTCGGGGGCGACGGTGTTGGTTACATGCATCTGATTTTATCCTCCCACACCTCGTCCGCCGGCTCATCCCGGCGGACCTTTCCATGCCGGATGCGCCTTGATTGGCGTTGAAGTGGTAGCCAGAGCGGTTGGCGCGTTATCGCGAGGATCTCAAGCGCCTGACCCACGCTCAAGTCCGGTTGCGCTGATCCCGCCCTCAGGCCCTCGCCCAAGAAGCCGGTCATACGCAATCATTCCGGCGGCCATTGCCACGACGAAGAGCGCGATCGGCGCAATACCCATGCCAAGGCCGGTGACGGCCGGGCCTGGACAGAAACCGGCCAGCCCCCAGCCTCCCCCGAAGATCGCCGAACCGAGCACAAGGCGTCGATCGATCCGCGTCTTTTCGGCAAGGTGAAAACGCTCTTCGAGGAGCGGCCGGGCGAGCCGGCGCTGCAGCATCATGCCGGGCAGCGCCACGGCGACGGCGCCGCCGAGCACGAAAGCCAGGCTCGGATCCCAATTCCCGCTGGCGATATCGAGGAAGCCCAGCACGCGGGCGGGATCGATCATGCCGGAAAGCGACAGGCCGAAGCCGAAGATTAGGCCGCTCGCCAGCGTCACAAGCAGACGAAGAAGGACAAGGCGGTTCATCGGAAAGCTCCCAAAAGCGTGGCCGCCAGTACCCCAGCGATGAGGAAACTCGCCGTCGCAGCGATGGAGCGCGGCGAAAGACGGGCCAGCCCGACGATACCGTGCCCCGACGTGCAGCCCGACCCCATGCGGGTGCCAAAGCCGACAAGGAGGCCGGCAACGATGATGACGGGCCATCCGGCCACTATCGTGACCGCGGGAAACGCGCCGAACATCGCGCCATAGGCCCATGGCCCGAGAATGAGGCCGATCACGAAGGCCGCGTTGTGCGCCGGCCCTTCTCGCTGCAGCAGCCGGCCGACGATGCCGCTGATACCGGCGACGCGGCCATTGACGAGGAGCAGCAGCATGGCGGCGAGCCCGAGCAGCATGCCGCCGACGAGCGAAGGCCAGTACGCGCTCATCGCCGCCCCTCCCCGGCGCAGAAGATCGCATAGAGAGACGCGATCAGCTCCGCCGCCTTCGCATCGGCCAGCCGATAGAATATCTGTTTGGCATCGCGCCGCGTCCCGACGATCTCGGCATCGCGCAGGACGCCCAGCTGTTGCGACAGGGTCGGCTGGCCGACCCCGATCTGCTCTTCCAACTCGCCGACGGAATATTCACCTTCGACGAGCGTGCAGACCAGCATCAGCCGCACCGGATGCGACAGCGTCTTGAGGAGGCCCGCCACTTCCTCCGCGCGCCGTTCCATATCGGCGCGCGCCAGGCGCGGATGCTTCTCGACCGATGACGGCCTCACCATGCCGCCCCCGTGAGCGCGTCGAGAGGGAATTTGAGATAGCGCCGGCCATTCGCCTCCGGCTCCGGCAAGCGGCCGCCGCGCATGTTCACCTGCAGCGCGTGCAGGATGAGGCGCGGCATCGGCAAGGTGCGATCGCGCGCCTCGCGCATGGCGACAAAGCCCTGCTCGTCCATGTCCACGATATGCGAATTGCGCCGCTTCTGCTCGGCCACCGTGCTTTCCCAGCGTGGATGGCGACCGCCCGGCTGATAGTCGTGGCCGGTGAAGAGCCGCGCGTCCTCGGGAAGCGCCAGGATCGCCTGGATCGAATGCCACAGCGCCGTTGCGCTGCCGCCTGGAAAGTCCGCCCGGGCGGTTCCGGAATCGGGCATGAACAGCGTGTCGTGGACGAAGGCCGCATCGCCGAGGAGATAGGTGATGGAGGCCATCGTATGGCCGGGCGAGAACATCACGCGGCCCGCGAGCGAGCCCAGTTTGAAGCTGTCGCCTTCGGCGAACAGCCGGTCCCACTGCGAGCCGTCGGTCGCCAGAGCCGGAAGGTTATAGAGGTCGCGCCATAATCTCTGCATGTCGATGACATGTGAGCCGATCGCCGTCGGCGCTCCCGTCTTCTCCTTCAGATAGTGAGCGGCGGAGAAATGGTCCGCATGCGGATGGGTGTCGAGAATCCATTCGACGGTGAGCCCCTCCTTTTCGACATGGGCCAGAACGGCGTCGGCGCTCATGGTCCCGGTAGCGCCCGATCGCTCGTCGAAGTCGAGCACCGGATCGATGATGGCGCAGCGCTTCGTCGCCGGATCGGTGACGACATATTGGATGCTCGATGTCCGCGCCTCGAAGAACCCCGTCACGATCGGCGTGCGGGTGGCCTGCCGGTCCAGCCACACGGCCGCGCCGGCGAGATCGAAGCCATGCGCGCGGCCGAGCGCCACGACATTGTCGCGTTTCATGCGGCCGTCCAGCACTTCGCCGAGCACATGCAGCGTCAGCGCGCGCGTCCCGCTCCGGCAATGGGCAAAGACGGGGCCTTTTGTGTCGGCCACGGCCTCCTGGAAGGCGCGGATATCGGCCTCGGTGATCGTCGGCCCCGTCACGGGAATGAAATCGTAGTCGAGGCCGGCTGCCTTTGCGGCGCGGCTCTCGGCCTCGTTGCCGGGCTGGCCGGGCTCTTCCCCATCGGGGCGCAGATTGATCACCCCGGCATAGCCGTCTGCCCTGAAAGCGGCGAACGCCGACTCATCCGGCTGTCCGCCGATAGATAGCTGTTCGGTGATTTTCACAGGTGGCATCAAATATCTCCAATAACAATATACACTTCTATATAATATATAATGATTGGGTGCAAGCCACCGTCCGCCGACAAGTGCGTCGCGCGATGAGGCTTATTCGCGGCGCAGATGCGGCATCGGCGAGATGCGGTGCGGTTGCTTCACCTGTCCTCCTCAGCCCGCAGTGCTGGCTTCGCAGCGTCCGCCTCGCTGGCGCTCCTGTTCCGGCCAACCATAAAGGTCAGCATGAATACACGCGCATTGCAGCCGGCTGCGGCCACTTCTTTCAGCATCTTCCAGAAATGGGGATGAAACATATGCTCGTCCTTGGGATTCGGTTGCGCATCTGAAGAGCGCCGGAAACTAGGGACGACTTCGCTGAGCGGCTTGGACAAGGCGGCCCATAAATTGGCCCTAATGGCCCTGTATCGAGACTCCCACGGCGTGACGCGATGATCGCGTCGGCACGCAGGGAGAATGCATGAGCATACCTAGTCCGTCCGCCGCGCTGCGCTTGCGGACCGATGCGCTTCCGGAGAAAGACCGTATCGAGATCATGCGCGAGGTCTATGGCAGGACGGTGCTCAAAATCGATGTCGACCCGCAGGCGCCAATCAATGTCGACATGACACTGCGCGGCCTGCCCGGCATCGGCATCGCCATCGGTGAAACGTCGCAATTGCGCGCCCATCGGTCAGCCTCCCTGATCGACACTGACGACGCTATCCTGCTGGTGGCACTCGCGGGCGGCAGTGTCATGAAACATCGCGGTTCGGAAGAAACGGTCGACGGGTGTCAGGCACTGCTGATGAGGGGCGGCGAGGTGGGCATCAGCCAGATCCGGCCAGGTGGCCTGCGCTTCGTCAATATGAGCTTCTCGATGCGTCGCCTGACGCCGCTGGTCGGCAACGCGGACGCCGCGTTCATGCGCCCCTTACCGACCGGTGGCGGCGCCATGCGGCTGCTGATCGACTATGTGAGGGCGGTGCAGGATCTCAATACCGATGAGCCTCCCGAACTCAACAGCCTGGCGGCGACACATATCTTCGATCTCATGGCGCTCGCCATGGGCGCGACGCGTGATGCGGGTGAGATCGCCAGAGGTCGGGGCGTTCGCGTGGCGCGGCTGCGCGCCATCAAGGCCGACATCGTGGCGAACGCTCCACAGCTCAGCGCCGATGAGATCGCGACCCGCCATGGGCTGTCGCCGCGCTATGTGCGTAAACTGTTCGAGAGCGAGGGCACATCGCTCTCCGACTATATGCTGTCGCAGCGCCTTGCCCGCGCCCATCGCATGCTGAACGATCCGCGCCGCTCCGGCCAAAGCATTACAGCACTTGCATTCGAGGCCGGATTCAACGATCTGTCTTACTTCAACCGCACCTTCAGGCGCCGCTACGGAACGACACCGAGCGACGTGCGCGCCGCAGCGCTCAAGGTGCAAGACGACAGATGATGCTTGCCTCATGAAGACATCCGCCCCCTCCGCTACGGTTTTAACCCAATATGCGCAAGGCTACGACGCGATGCGCCGCCGCCTCATCCCCTGCTTCAACGCGTTCTACGGGGCCGGCCTTCGCCTCATCGAGGAATGGATGAGCGCGCACGCTTTTCGCATGCTCGATCTCGGCGCCGGCACCGGGCTGTTCTCCGCCATGATCCTCGAGCGCTTCCCGAAAGCCGAAATCCACCTGATCGACGCCTCCATCGGCATGCTCGATCAGGCGAGGGAGCGTTTTCAAGGTAATCCATCCATCACCTATGGCATGGCGGATATGGCGGGCGCCGACCTCGGCGGCCCGTGGGATCTCATCGTCTCGGCGCTGGCCATCCACCATCTGGAAGATCGCGCCAAGCAGGATCTCTTCGCCCGCATCGCCGCCGCCCTGCGGCCGGGCGGCCTGTTTGTCAATGCCGAGCAGGTTCTGGGACCGACAGCCGCGGCGGAAGCGCGCTATGTCCGCTTCTGGCACGAGGACATCCGTGCGCTCGGCGTGCCTGAGGCAGAGATCGCGCGGGCGGCAGAGCGCATGGCCTTCGACCGCTGCGCCACGGTCGAGGCGCAACTCGTCTGGATGCGCGATGCGGGACTGAGCGATGTCGATTGCAGCTTCACGTCCTGGCGCTTCGCGGTGCTGAGCGGGCGCCGCGCCTGATCAACCCGCGGTTTCGCCTTCGCTTGCACGCGCCTCGCCGGTGCCGCGCTCGTACCAACCTTTGGAACGGTTGACGATCGCGACGACAGAAAGCATGACCGGCACTTCGACCAGCACGCCGACCACGGTTGCCAGCGCCGCACCCGAGCTGAAGCCGAACAGGCTGATCGCCGCTGCAACAGCCAGCTCGAAGAAATTGGAAGCGCCGATCAAGGCCGATGGACCGGCCACGCAGTGCTTTTCGCCGAACAGCCGGTTGAGAAGATAGGCAAGGCCCGAGTTGAAATAAACCTGGATCAGGATCGGCACCGCCAGCATCGCGATGACCAGCGGCTGCGCGATGATCTGCTCGCCCTGAAAGCCGAACAGCAGGACCAGAGTGGCAAGAAGGGCCAAGAGCGACAATGGCTGCAGTGTCTTGAGCAGACTGTCGAGCGCCACCTGCCCGCCGGACGCCAGAAGGCCGCGGCGGACAAGCTGGGCGATGACGACGGGAATGACGATATAGAGGCCGACGGAGAGAGCGAGCGTATCCCATGGGACCGTGATCGCCGAAAGTCCGAGCAGCAAAGCGACGATCGGCGCGAAGGCCACCACCATGATCGCATCGTTCAACGCGACCTGCGACAGGGTGAAGTGCGGCTCGCCCTTGGTGAGATTAGACCACACGAACACCATGGCTGTGCAAGGCGCGGCGGCGAGAATGATCAGGCCGGCAATATAGGAATCGATCTGATCCGCCGGCAGGTGCTCACGAAACACCCAGCCGATGAACAGCCAGCCGAGCAGCGCCATGGAGAATGGCTTGACCGCCCAATTGATGAACAGCGTCACGCCGATGCCCCGCCAATGACGGCCGACTTCGCCCAAAGCGGCGAAATCTATCTTCAGCAGCATCGGGATGATCATGAGCCAGATCAGCACCGCGACGGGGATATTGACCTTGGCGATCTCGGCGGCGCCGATGGCGTGGAAAAGTCCTGGGAGGAAATGGCCGAGCGCCACGCCCGCAATGATGCAGAGGGCCACCCAGAGAGTCAGAAAGCGTTCGAATATGGACATGAGATCAGGACGAGAAGGGTTTGGTGAGGATGATCGCCGATGCCGGGCAGAGAGAGGCGGCTTGCATGCTGTTCATGATGGCCTTGGGCGCGACGGCCCGGTCGATGCGCGAAAAGCCCAGTCTCTCGAAGTAGGGTGCCGCCGAGATCGTCAGGAGATAGCCCTGCCGGGCGCCCTCCTCCTTCGCCTTGTCGATCAGGTGTCGGAGCGTGGCCTCGCCTAATCCCTTGCCCTTGTTGTCGGGTGTGATCACGATCGAGCGCAGCAAGGCATTCTCACCGAAGAGCTCATAGCCGGCGAATCCGACCGTCGCGCCGTTCCGCATCACGCGGAAGAATCTCCGCCCCTGCTCCGTGAGATCGCCGGTGGGCAGCCCCTCAACAGCGAGCGCTTCTCGGAGGTCAGGCGCGGATCCCTCGACAGGCAGCAGTACCGGCACCGTCGCTCCCTCGGCCACGCCGATCCGCCGCAACTGGTGGCGCAGCGCCATCTGGTCGATCGACGCCAAAGGCAGACTCAGAAAGGCATCAATACGGCTTTTCAGGAACCGCGCCGCCGTCGAAAAGGCACGTTCCTTTTCCATCCCGGTCCCCTCCGTCGCGGCGGGATCTTCGATCCCCCAATGCGCAGTCATCGGCTGACCCGGCCATATGGGGCAGATCTCTCCCGCCGCGCTGTCGCAGACGGTGAAGACGAAATCCATGACGGGTGCGCCGGCCACGGCAAACTCGTCCCACGCCTTCGAGCGCAGCCCGTCCGTCGGATAGTCCAGTGCCGCCAGGACCTTCAAGGCGATGGGATTGACTTTCCCCTTGGGCTGGCTGCCGGCCGAGAACGCTCTGAAGCGCCCCTCGCCGTCCTTCCGGAGAATGCTTTCGGCGAGGATCGAGCGGGCGGTATTGCCCGTGCACAGGAACAGGACATTGTAGATCCGCCGATTCATTGGATGCGGTCCTTGGTGGGCGCGCAGCATGTGGCGGCGGTGAGGATTGGTGCGCAGATTTCGGGATGGCCGGAGCAGCAGTCTTCCATAAGGAAACGGATAAGACCGCTCAGCGCATCATACTCGGCGCTGTAGATGATCGAGCGGGCGTCACGACGTGCCGCGACAAGGCCTGCCCGTTCCAGCTCCTTGAGATGGAAGGAGACATTAGAGGCACTCACTTCGGCTTTCGCGGCAATGCTGCCCGCCGCAAGTCCGTCCGGGCCGGCGACGACCAGCATGCGCAGGATGCGCAGCCGCGTTTCCTGCGACAAGGCCGCAAAGGCAATCTGGGCTTGACCTTCATCCATATTTTGATATTCCTAAAAGTATAGAAATATGGATTATCCGAGATGACGACCCTTGGCAATGAGCAAATGGCGCGGTCAGCGCCGGTACCCGAAGAAATGACCATCGGCGAATTGCTTGCCGCGCTGGCCGGCCATGCGGCAAGCCCTCTCGCCTTTCGCTACGACGGCAAGCTCACCCAACGCGGCTACCATGTGACAGAGGTCAAGGCCGGCACATTCGCCGCCCTCGATTGCGGCGCCAATCCCGAGGCGTGGACGGAGATATTCATCCAGCTGTGGGACGTAAACGATGCGCCGCAGCAGATGACGGCCGGCAAGTTTGCGGCGATCATTCGCAAGGTCACCGAGCACGTTTCTCTCGACCACGGCGCGAAGCTGACCTTCGAAGTCAGCGACGGATCGCGCCCGATGCAGCTTCATTGCGCCGCCAGCCCCGTCACGACGGACGGCAAAATCGTGGTCGAACTCTCGCCGCGCCCGGCCAGTTGCAAGCCGCGGGATCGCTGGCTGGCCGAACAGGAAAGGAATGCATCAAGCTGCTGCGAACCTCGCCGATCAGCGTGCTGCGCGTGATGCGAGAATGACCAGACCTCCCCGGAAACCCGGTTACGACCAATGCGACGCGGATGACTGCGCCGGACGCCAGCGCGTTCGTCGCAATTCCCGTCATCGTAACATCTTCCGGAGATCGCCATGGTCCGTCATTCATCTCGCCTGCCACCCGCCGCCCTCCTGATCGCGGCTTGCGCCCTGTGGGGCGCCGCAACTGTCTTGAGTAAGGCGCTGCTTGCGTCGATTCCTCCTGTCACCCTGCTTGTCCTGCAACTGGCGCCGAGCGCGCTCGCGCTGTGGATCGTCGCAGCCGCGGCAGCACGCCCGATTCCTGCCAGAGCGCATCTCGTTCCGCTCGCTTTGCTGGGAATCCTCAATCCGGGAATATCCTACACGCTGAGCCTGATGGGCGTAGCCCGTATTCCAGCCGGCGTTTCAACCGTGCTGTGGGCGGCCGAGCCCTTGATGATCCTGGGACTCGCCGCACTGGTTCTCGGCGAAGCGATCACCTGGCGGTTGCTGCTCACGATGCTGATCGGCGCGGTCGGAGTAGGCTTCGTCGCCGATCTGGGCGGTGCCCTGGGTGACCTGGGCGGCGATGCGGCGGGAACCCTGCTCTTGCTGGGAGCTGTGCTTTGCTGCGCTTTCTACACGGTGTTCTCACGAAAGCTCGGTGAGTTTGTCGATCCGTCCGTTACCGTCGCGATCCAGCAGACCGCAGGTCTTGCCTGGGCGCTTGCCCTGCTCTCCGCTGGTACGCAATACGGATCTCCAGCGGACATAGCGGCGCTGCCGCCCGGACTGCTCGCCGCGGCCGCGGTCTCTGGACTTCTCTACTACGCGGCGGCCTATTGGCTCTACATAACGGCCTTGAAATCGGTTCCTGCCGCCATCGCCGGCAGCTACTTCAATATCATCCCGATCTTTGGCGTCGGGCTCGCCTACGTCTTCCTTGGCGAAACATTGACACTCCTGCAGGGTCTCGGCGCAGCAGCGATTTTGATATCGGGCTATATGCTGGTGCGGCTGACGAGCGGTGCCGGGGAGGAGACGCGAGTGGCGGCCGATGTGACGCTCACCCGGAAGATCGAGTAAAGTTCCGCAGGTCCGGCCCAGCCATCGCCTGTTGCAAGAGCGCGGCCGAGCCATTGGCGCCGGTCAGCAGGATCACGATGCGCCTGCCCTTGATCTGGTCGCGCCGGTGCCAGGCGCCGGCAAGGCCAGCCGCCGCGCCGGGCTCGACCAGGACGCGTCCGGCGATGGCGGCAGTCTGGACCGCCGGCAGCAGCGAGGCTTCCGGCACCAGGAACGCATCGTCGACCGACTCCAGCAGACCTGCCAGCGCCAGCTTGGCGGGCACCCGGCAGACGATGCAGTCGCCGATGGTGTGAATGTCCCGCTCAACGGGACGGCGCGCATGATAGCTGTCGACCATCGCCGGAGCGCCTTCGGACTGCACCGCCCAGACCCTTGCTTGCGGCTGGTGGATCTTCACACCAAGCCCGGTGCCGGCTGCGAGCGAGCCGCTGCCCATCGGCACCAGCACCGCATCGATATCGGCGAGCCCCTGCCCGATCTCGAGCCCGGCGGTCGCCGCGCCGGCGATGAGCGGGCCGCTCTCGCCGTCATCGACGAATTCGCCGCCGGTTTCGGCAGCATGGTGGCGGGCATTTTCCTTGGCGGCGTCGATATCGCTCCCACCGATGAAAAGCCGGCCGCCGAAGCGCCGGATCGCGGCGAGCTTTTCGGCGACGCAGCCCTCGGGCACGAAGATATCCGAGCCGAGTCCGAGGAGGCGCGCGGCATAGGCCACGCCCTGGCCGTGATTGCCGGTCGAGGCCGTGACGGCCGAAGCCGGCTTCCCGGAAGCCATCAGCAGCGCATTGAGCGCACCGCGCAGTTTGAACGAGGCGATCGGCCCGGTTGTTTCGACCTTGAGCCAGACATCGGCGTCAAGCAGCTCGGACAGAGCGGCGGACCGGTACAAGGGGGTCGGCCGCCCGAGGTAAGGGGCCAGCTGGTCGGCGGCCGCTAGGATATCGGCTGGGGTAGGAATATTCATGTAGGACACTCCGTCGGCCGCTGGCTTTTACCCTCAGTTGCCCATCTGTGGATTGCAAACTGGCACACGGCATGTTCCATGGATTCCGGTTTTCGACGCAATATGGAATCCATAACAGACCTCGACGACATCGACCGCCATTTGCTGCGTGGATATCGGGAATGACGCCTGTCTCATCGGTGGTGATCTGATCACGCCGGGCTTCTCCAGGGAGATCACCCCGCAAGTCAGCGGCCTCAGCGCCGTTTTCCTCGGAAACACCGCGATCACACTCGACGACTTGGGTAGCGCGCCGGACTGGCTGGAGAGTACGGGACCGGAAGAATATACATCGTGCGGCGCAAAGTCGTCGAACGCAGCCATGCTCTCCAGGCGGAGTGCAAGCGCCTTGGCTGTAGCTATATAGAGATGGGCGGGGACCGGGATACAGCCTTTGCGACTGCCCTCAGGGTGCTCAATCTATGACGCGGGCTTCGATCTAGGAAGTCAAGTTCGAAATCAAACTACTACCTTAGGGTGCTGGATTGTCGAAATGCACCTGGCTAGCCTGTTACGCCAGTGCAACACGAGCAAGCTTTCATCATGCCCGCCGAGCCACCAGTCAAGTGTCCGCCGGCCGATCTGCTGCAAGCGGCGGAAGCAGGTAACGCCGAGGCTCAGTGCGATCTCGGCCGATGGTATGCGGAGCACCAGCACGACACGCCCTATTCCCGCATGTGGTTCAGATGCGCGGCCGATCAGGGCCTGCCCAGAGCGATGCATATTCTCGGCGTCGTGGCGCTCTATGCGGGTGACTCCGAGCTTGCGATTGAATGGTTCAGGAAGGCCGCTGCCGCCAACTGGCAATACTCCTTCTACCCGCTGGGCAGGCTGCTCGAGGAAAGCGGGGACCTGGACGGTGCATATGAGGCATACGACCGGGGCGCGCGTCTTGACTGCGCAGACTCACGGGGCGGCCTATGCCAGCTCATCGTCAACCACAGTATCGAGTCCCACTATGCGATCGCCCTCCACCTGACCAAAGCAGACGCCGAGAAGGGCTGTCGGTCCGCACAAGCGCGGCTGGCCTTGATCTATCAAGACGGGCTTGGCGTCGAGCTCGATTCCCATGCAGCGTTTTCGTGGTGGCTCAAGTCGGCGGAACAAGGACATCCCGTCGCACAGCTTGTAGTCGGATACGCTTACCATAACGGGGAGTACTTGGAACGCGATCATGCGGCGGCCGTGCGGTTCCTCATGGCGAGTGCCGCCCAGGGCAGCGATCTCGCCAAGAACTATCTACGCAACATAAGTGAGGAGCTCACGACGGCGGAGAGGCAAAAACTCCAGGAACTCGACGCGACCAGACACTGAAGCCGCCCGTCATCGATGTCAGGCGGCCCGAGCGGCGGCGTCCCCTGTCTTTTCCTTGCGCCTGGCCTCGCGAACAGCCAGCCGCGATAGTGTACGATGAGTCCTAGCTAGCGCGCCCTTCCACCGCCACCACGGCGATCCGGCGCCAGGACTGCGCCACCTCTTCCGGACTCGCAGCCCGGATAGCTCTGAGATCACGCGGATAGCTCACCCCATCGGCTTCGAGGAGCCGCGTGGCGTGAAACTGGCCGTTGCTCGCACGCAAAATCCAGCCGCCCTCCCGGCATTCGGGCGATACGAGATAGATCGCGCCCGGGGCAATCTCGGCAGGCTTGAGTTCGTCGGGCTCATCTGTGATGCCCCACATCCTGGTCTTCGCGACCGGCGAGATCGCATTGACGACGATGCCATGAGCCGTCCCTTCATTGGCCAGCACATTGGCGATGCCGACGGCGCCGATCTTGGCGGCCGCATAGGCGGCGAGCCCCGGCTGCACATATTGCGGATAGAGCGCGCGATCCGAGGTCGTAAGCAGGATCCGACCGTAATTCCTTTCCTTCATCTGCGGCCAGGCCGGCTGGGCGAGCCACAAAGGCGCCTTCACACCGAGCACCAGCATGCGGTCGAGGAATTCCTCATCCAGTTCCGCGATCCGCTGATAACCGACCCAACCGGCATTATGGATCAGCACATCGAGACGGCCATGCTGCGCGACGATCCGCTCGACGAGACTGTGGCATTCATTCCGTGTGTCGATGCCGCTGCTCTCGCCGAATGCAAGGCCGCCGCGCCTGCGCAGATCCCGCGCCGCGGCTTCGGCGATCGCCGGATCACCGCCTCTGCCATCGCTGCCGGCACCAATATCCTGAATGATGACCGTCGCTCCCCGCTCGGCCAGCAGAGCCGCATATGCACGCCCGATGCCGCGGCCGGCGCCGGTGACAAGCGCCACTTGTCCGTCGAATCTGATCATGTGTGACAGCCTCGTGAGGAGTGCGAATTCTCAGGCGGAATCGCCGGCATCAGGTCACGGCGCAGTACCGAGACACCGGCGAGCCTCGCGACGATCGCGCGTCTTCTTCTCTCAGGACTTGACCTCGAGAACGGTCAGCTCGTGCTTCTGGCCGTCGCGCGCCGTCCACAAGATCGACTGGCCGGCCGAAAGGCCGATGAGCGCCGTTCCCACCGGCGTCAGGATGGACAAACGCCCTTGCGCGAAGTCGGCCTCGGTCGGAAACACCAGCGCCACGCTGCGCTCGACGCCCTTGTCGTCCTTGAAGCTCACCTGCGACCCCATCCGGATGACGCCCTCGGTGAGTGTGCCGTCGGCGACAACCTTCGCCCGCTCGAGTTCACCGAAGAGGTCCTCGGCGAGCAGTTCGTCGCGCTCGGCGATGGCATTGGCCAGCGTCATCAGACGGGTGTGGTCGGTTGCGGTGATGCTGATCTCCGGCTTGCGGCGGATGGGCGTGACGTCATTCATATCAAAAATGCCTTCTGTGCTTCCGGCCGTTCGCGGCACGGGAGTGGCTATTAATTCAGGAAAAGATTGTGGGTGGCGCCTTCTGCGAGTCCGTGATTGGACGAAAAAAGCAGCGTTACCCCCGCGACTCGGAGGTGCCAGGGGCCGAGCCGGGGGTTACGTTCCCGCGATGGGGCAAGCCCCAAAATGCCAATGAATCAAGTGTCGCTGCGCTTTGTACATAACCGCATAGTTGGGGTCGCGCGCCCCGATGTCAAGCGCCACGCGCCGGACGCGAGGTCAACAACTTCGCAGCAAGATCGATTGACAGTGGGCAGTCAATGGAAAATATTCCGCTGAGATGGGCAAATCAGCCCAGAGGGAGAGTACGGATGATCAAGATGATGGTGGCGGCGGCCGGACTGTCGATAGGTCTGCTGATGATGCCTGTCGCGACGACGACGCCCGCGCAGGCCGGCGTCAATATCGACATCAACATTGGCGGCAAGAACCGGATCAGCTGCTGGGAGGGCGCGCGCATCGTCGAGGATTACGGTTACTTCCGGGTCCGCACCCGCGACTGCAAAGGCAGCACTTACACTTATTTCGCCCGCCGTAACGGCAAGCACTACATCATCGATGTCAGCGCCAAGCGTGGGCGTGTCACCAATGTCCGGCGCAACTACGACTGGTGAGCCGTACGCCATTCAAGGACAGAAGGACCAGACAGCGGGCACTTTGCCCGCTGTTTCGTTTCGCCATGTGGTTTCATTGGCCGTCCGAGCCCAACGCCGTCACCGGCGCAGCACATTGCTGAATCAGGACTGACCCGGTAAGTCTGAACTCAACAGCCATGGAGTCCCGCCGGTGAAGCTTCTCCCCCTCTGCCTGTCCGCCTCGCTTCTTATCGCCTCGTCCGCCGCAGCTTCCGCCGCGACCGACTGCCCGAGTCCATCGAAATTCCCGAGCTGGCTTTCCGGCGTCAAGAAGGAAGCCGCCGGCATGGGCATCTCAAAAGGTTCCATCGCCGTGCTCGACGGCATGACCTATGATCCGGCCGTCATCAAACGCGACCGCGCGCAAAGCGTCTTCTCGCTGGCCTTTCTCGACTTCCAGGCCCGACTGATCTCGGCAGGGCGCATGAATACCGGATCGAGCCTGCTCAATAAGCACGGCGCCATCTTCCAGAAGGTCGAACAGAAATATGGAGTGCCGCCCGCCGTCATCGTCGCCTTCTGGGGTCTCGAGACGGACTTCGGCGGTTATATGGGCGATTTCCACACCATCCGGTCTCTGGCGACCTTGTCTTTCGACTGCCGTCGGCCGGAGAAATTCCGCCCACAGCTCTTCGCGGCACTTCAGATTCTGGATCGTGGCGACATGACCGAAGCAGACATGGTCGGCGCCTGGGCCGGCGAGATCGGTCAGGTACAGTTCCTGCCCGCCGACTTCCTCCAGAGCGGTGTCGATGCCGATGGCGACGGCCGCGTGGATCTGAAACGCAGCATTCCCGACATTTTGTATTCTGCCGCGAACCTGCTCATCAATCATGGCTGGCAGCCCAACCAGCCCTGGCTGCAAGAGGTGCGTGTTCCCGAGGACCTGCCCTGGGATCAGGCCGATATCGCCATCCAGCATCCGCGCTCGCAATGGGCCAAATGGGGCGTGAAGCTCGTCTCGGGCAAGGCCCTCAAAGCGGACAAGGCGCCAGCTTCGCTCCTCTTGCCGATGGGCCGGCACGGCCCGGCCTTCCTCGCCTATCCAAATTTCACCGAGGTGTATCTGAAGTGGAACGAGTCGCTCATTTATTCGACGACGGCCGCCTATTTCGCCACCCGCCTGGCGGGCGCCCCGCCGGTCAGCAAGGGCAACGGTCCGATCGATAGCCTCGACTACAATCAGATCATGGAGCTGCAGAAGATCCTGACCCGCATGGGCTATGACGTCGGCAAGGTCGACGGCAAGCTCGGCGCGCAGAGCCGGGCGGCGGTGAAGTCGGTGCAGATCAAGCTCGGCCTGCCCGCCGATTCCTGGCCGACTCCGGATCTTCTCGAGCGCCTGCGCAGGAGCTGACGGCATCACATGACGGAACGGCGCGCCACGGCGGAGAAGCTGGCGGCATTCTCCTATGAAGTTCTCACCTCGGCGGGAGCCGATCCGGACTCGGCCGAGGCGACGACCGGCGCCATGCTGCATGCCTCGCTTCTGGGTGTCGACAGCCACGGCATCAGGCTCCTTCCCTTTTATGCCGACTGCCTGAGAGGCGGCATCTGCAAGCCGAAGCCTGTCATCACCATTGCGCATCCGCGCCGCAGCGCCGTGCTCGTCGATGCCGATGACGGACTGGGCCATCTCCCCACCTATCGCGCCATGGACGAGGCCTGCGCCATTGCCCGCGATACCGGTATCGGCATGGGGGTGGTGATCAACTCGACCCATTTCGGCGCGGCGGGCGCCTATGCACTGGCGGCGGCCCAAGCCGGCTTCATCGGCTTCGTGACCTGCAATTCGGGCGCCTTCGTCGTGCCCCATGGCGGCAAGAAGCCTCTTCACGGGACGAGCCCGATCGCCATGGCCGCACCCCTGGAAGGGCGCGAGCCCTATTTTCTCGACATGGCGACGAGTTCCATTCCGTGGAACAAGGTCATGCGTTATCGCACCGAGGGACTTGAGCTTCCGCCCGATGTGGCCCTCGATGCCGACGGCAATTACACCGCCGATCCCCATGCGGCCATCTGCCTGGGGCCGGTCGGCGGCGCGGGCTTCGGTTATAAGGGCGCTGGCCTCGCCGGCCTCGCCGAGGTCCTGGGCGCCATGCTTACCGGCATGCGGCTGTCGATCGAGCAGAGCGGCATCGTCCTCGGCGACACCAAGGTCGGCCATTTCGTGATGGCGATCGATCCGTCGACCTTCGTTCCCGCCGCGGTCTTTGCCGAACGCCATGCGAGCTATCTCGACGGTTTCAAGGCCGAGCCCGGCATCTTGCCGGCGGGCGGACCGGAATGGGCCAGGCGCATCGACCGCGAGGCCAAGGGCATTCCGCTCCCGGACGGCCTTTACCAGGAACTCGCCGAAGCAGCGGAAAAGGCCAAGGTCGCCCTTACTTTGTGAGCCCGGCCATGCGCCGGCTGCATCCGCGCCCATCCCGAATGTCCATTGGCTTCGCCGCCGCCCCTGCCTATAGCTCGGCCAATGAGCGTCGCGGGAGAAGCAGCCGGACATCGGGATAATCATGCCGTGGGCATCCTCTGGATGCTCGTCACGGTGCTTTGCTTCACCTCCCTCGACACCCTGGTGAAACACCTGCTCGAGACCTACTCGCTGGTCCAGGTCACCTGGGCGCGCTTCTTCTTCGCCACCATCGTCGCCGCTTTGGCGGCGGGCCGGAGCCTGCCGCAAGTCGTGAGGAGCAAAGCCCCGGCGCTCCAGTTGTCGCGCTCGCTGCTTCTCGCTCTGACCACCGCCTTGTTCAATGCCGGGGTGCGCCTGGTGCCCCTCGCCACCGCGACGACGATCATGTTCCTCGCGCCCATATTGGTCACAGTCCTGTCGGTGCCCATGCTCAAGGAGCATGTCGGCCCACGCCGCTGGATCGGCGTCCTGGTCGGCTTTCTCGGTGCTCTTGTCGTGGTCAGGCCGTGGGAGAGCCAAGCCGGGATGTTCATCAGCGGCGCCACCTTCCTGCTGATCGCCGCTTTGCTCAATGCCAGCTACCAGATCACCACCCGCAAGGTGCGCCTCTATGACGAGCCATTGACCTCGCTGTTCTACACATCCGTGATCGGAGCACTCGTCACCACCCTCTTCGTTCCCTTTCACTGGCAATGGCCGGGCGCAACGGACTGGCTTCTGCTCATCGCCACCGGACTTCTCGGCGGTGTCGGCCATCTCTTCCTCATCCAGGCCTTCCGCCGCGCGCCGGCCTCGGTCGCCGCCCCCTTCTCCTATTCATCGCTGATCTGGGCAGCGTTGTTCGGCTGGTTTTTCTTCGCCGAATGGCCCGACACCTGGACATGGCTGGGCGCCGCCTTGATCATCGGTTCCGGCCTTTACATTTTCCATCGCGAAAGACAGCATAGGTCCAACTGACAATCTCGGGAGAACGCCATGACCTCGGTGACCAAACTCAAGACCAAGACGTCGGAAGAACAACAGCTTCGCATCGATCTGGCCGCGGCATTCAGGCTCGCCGAGCATTTCAATTGGCATGAGGGCGTCGCCAATCATTTCAGCCTCGCCGTGTCGCCGGACGGCAAGCAGTTCCTGATGAATCCCAAGTGGAAGCATTTCTCCGGCATCAAGGCCTCGGACCTCCTGCTGCTCGATGCCGATGACAAGGAAGCGATGAAGCGGCCCGAAGCGCCGGACGAGACCGCCTGGTGCATCCACGGTCGCATGCACGCGCTGGTGCCCTCGGCGCGCTGCGTCATGCATGTGCATCCAACCTATGCGACGGCGCTCGTCGGCCTCGCCGATCCCGAGATCAAGCCGATCGACCAGAACACCGCGCGCTTCTACAAGCGCGTCGCCTATGACCTGGGTTATGAGGGCATGGCCAATTCGGATGCCGAGGGCAATCGTCTGGCCGGCCTCCTAGGCAACAACAAGACGATGATGATGGGCAATCATGGCGTGCTGATCGCCGCCGGCTCGGTCGCCGAGGCCTTCGACGAGCTCTATTATCTCGAACGCGCCTGCCAGACACTCATGCTGGCCTATGCCAGCGGCCAGAAGCTCAATGTCATGAGTGACAAGGTCGCCGAGCAGACGGCGCGCGACTGGGATCTCTACGCCGACTCGGCCTTCGCCCATTTCGCGGAGATGAAGAAGATCCTCGATCGCAAGGATCCCTCCTACGCCGATTAGAGCATATCCCGCCAAAGTTGAAGACTTTGGCGTAGGCGCGTGATCAGGAAAAGTGGACACCGGTTTTCCGTCCGATCACGCGCTAAATTCAAGACTCCGATCACGTTATCACTTCAGGCCATTCGGCCTGAAGTGACCGTGATCTAGGATTTGCTCCAAGATATTGATCTGGCGCGAATCCTTTTCGGCGAAGTTATTCCACTTCGCCGGGATGCGCGCTAGATCGCGGTCTCGCCCTGCCTCAGGCATGAAGCTTCAGGCCCTTGACGATCTTGTCGACCGCTTTGCGCTCGGCATGAAAAGCGAGCCCCGCGAGGTCGAGCCTGTCGGTCGCCACCGCCGCGACCGCGGCGCGGTTGTCGAGATCGTTGTACGTGGTGAACAGCTCCATCGTATAGATCGAGGCCGCGACGCCGCGTTCACGCGCCCGCTTCAGTGTGCGGGATAGATCCGGTCCGTCGCCCGCGAAGATCAGGATGGGCTGGCGCACCAGCGGACCATAGGTTTCGCCGCTGCCGTCGCAGTAGCGCTCGCCCACGATCTCGGGGTAGACTTCGGCAAGGCCGCCGGCGAGAAAGGCGGTCACGTTGAGCTTCTGCCAGGGCGCGAGGCTTTCGCGCACGACAATGGCGATCTTGGTGTCAAAGGTCATGGCGAGGACGGTAAGAGAAGCGGGCAAGGCCCGTCTTGAACGATCGTGCGGCTCCCATGCCGGCGACTGGATCGAGCACGCCCCCGCTTCCGCCGGCATCGAGCGCATCGAGGCGTTCTTCACGGGCCACGCCTACGATCCGCACCGCCACGACACATATGCACTCGGCTATACGGTGAGCGGCGTACAGTCCTTCACCTATCGCGGCGCCCGCGCCGACAGCCTCGCCGGCAATGCCATTGTGCTGCATCCCGATGAAGTTCATGACGGCCGCGCCGGCGTCGAAGCGGGTTTCCTCTACCGGATGATCTATATCGAGCCGCGCCTCATCAGCGCCGCCTTGAGCGGCCGCACCAATGCCCTGCCCTTCCTCAAGCAGGCCGTGTCATCCGACCGGCGCCTTCTGGCGGCCCTTGGCGAAGCGCTTGCCGATCTCGACCGCGCATTCGAGCCCCTGGAGGAAGATCGGATCGTGGCGTCGATCGCGGATGCTCTCTTTGTCCTCGATAGGTCCCTTCCGGAACGTCGGATTTCCATCACCTCCGCGCGCGCGGTCGACCGCGCCCGCGAGTATGTCGATGCGCATTTCGCCCGCGTCGTCGCCTCCGAGGAGCTGGAGGCCGTGACCGATCTCGACCGCTATGCGCTGGCCCGCCATTTCCGCGCGAGGCTCGGCACCAGCCCCTATCGCTACCTCACCATGCGTCGCCTCGACCAGGCCAAAGCCGCGATCCTTGCGGGCCAGTCCCTCGCGGAGGCTTCCTTCCTCAGCGGCTTTGCCGATCAGAGTCACATGACAAGACAGTTCAAGCGGGCCTTCGGGCTGACGCCGGGCCATTGGCAGGCCTTGCGAAATTAGCTACATGCTGGCGCTGCCTGATGCAGCCTTGCCGCGAACAGGCATTCGATCTCATCCGAATCTCTTCAGTCCATTCTCATGTCATTCTTCACCGGCAACCGGAACCTGCTCGGCATCGCGTCGCTCTGCGCCGGCATTCTGATCATCTCGACCCAGGATGCGATCATCAAGGCTGTCAGCGGCGACTATGCCGTCACCCAGGCGGTCGCCACGCGTTCCATCGTGGCGCTCCCTATCCTCCTGCTTTTCGTCCATTGGGACGGCGGCATGCGCCAGATCCTGTCGCCGCGCTTCTGGGCCCTGACCTTTCGCGGGCTGATCCTGCTCGTTGCCTATACGTCTTACTATCTGGCCTTTCCGGCCCTGCCGCTCGCCGAGGCGATCGTGCTCTTCTTCACCGCACCCTTCCTCGTCACCTTTCTGGCGGCGCCGATCCTGGGCGAAAAAGTCGAGCTCAAGGCGATCATCGCGCTGGTTGTCGGTTTCGCCGGGGTGCTGGTCATCATGAATCCGGGCTTCGGCTTCTTTGAGCCCGCCGCTTTGTTCAGCCTACTCAGCGCCATCACCTATGCGCTCGCCATGCTCTTCGCCCGCAAGCTCGGTGTTTCGGAACCGGCGTCCGTCATGGCCTTCTACCAGAACTGGGTCTATCTCGCGGGCGCCGGTTTGATGGCGCTGGTCTTCCATCTGGCCGGCATCACCACGGCGGAGCATCCGAGCATCGCCTTCCTGGTCAGACCCTGGTCCTGGCCGGATTCGCTGAGCCTCGCGATGATGGCCGCCTGCGGCGGCATCGCCGCCATTTCCATGGTTCTTCTGACCCAGGCCTACCGTATGGCCGATGCAAGCCTCGTCACCGTCTTCGAATATACGGGCATGATCTGGGCACCGCTCTGGGGATTCCTGTTCTTCGCCGAGGTGCCGGCCGCGAGCACGCTGCTGGGCATGCTGCTCATCCTGGCCGCAGGCCTGATCGTCCTCGTCCGCCCGCGCCAGCCTCAGCTCGCCGGCGAGCCGTAGAATACGGAAGCCTTCAACAACAGGCCATTCGCTCCGCACTCGCCACAGGTCACGCCCGCCGCAACAGCGTTGTCCTGGCCATCCTCGAGAGTCCAGTTGACCAGGCAGGATCCGTGATGCTCCGCGAAGGACCTGGTGATGACACGCATGCCGGGAATGTTTTTCTGCAGCTCGCCGATATACTGCGAAAGCTGCTCATGACCTTCGGTGCGGATATTCGGATCGACATAGACGAACGTGCCGTCGAGGGTGCGGCGCAAGGCGTCGCTTCGCTTGTTGGGATCGGTCTGGGCCCAGGCGCTTTCGTAATCCGCCCAGATGTCACGCAATGCCATGAAAGTCTCCCTTGTCAGATGACGGCCAGCTTCTTCTCAAAATCTTTCACGACAAGTCGCTTGCCCTGGCGGACAATGACGTGCCCCTCTTCCTCCAGACGTTTCCGGATGCCGGCGAGACCGCCGGGATATTTGCCGTTGATCTCGCCGCCGGGCTTCAGAACCCGCCAATAGGGCGTGATCCTCGGCTTACCCAAAAGCTCGGCTTCATGCGCGGCATGGGCGGTGATCCAGGCGCAGATTCCGGTCGTCACCGTACAGCACACCGTCGTCTTATACCGGCGTGCCAGGCTCGCCCCGATTTCGCGCGCCGTGACGAGCTTGCGCTTGCCCACCGTCCTGATGACCGCATCGACATCAGCGGGGCTGGGCACCACCATGGATCCGGGCCCCAGCCGCTTTGCCATCTTTTCCGGGATCGGCTTGATCACGCGCGGCGTGCTTTGCGCCAGCCGGTCGGCCCATGATTGGCGATTTCGCATGACGTCCTCCCGCCATTAACAGAACACACGTTCTGTAACTTGTAAAGCAATATCAGAACGCTTGTTCTGTTATTTATCCAGGGTCGAGAGCGTGACCGCGATATGATGGCTGATCGCCTTGCGCCCGGCCGAGGAGCGCGCCAGAACCCAAACGGTCTGCAATGCCGCGGCGAGGAAATCGGCCTGACGCGCGATATCGATCCGCTCGCCGATCTCGCCGCGCGCGCGCGCCGTGGTGAGCGCCTGCCGGAACGCCTTGCCGGCTATATCTCGGAAGCGTTTCACCCTTTCGGCCACGGCCGCGTCGAAGGGCGCCACTTCGCTGGCCGAATTGCACATGAGGCAGCCGATATTGCCTTCCGATTTTCCGGCGTAGAAGAGTAACACGCCGAAATATTGCCGGATCTCACCGACCGATGCGCCCGGCTTCTCGACCGGCTCCAACAGCGCACGGAAGATTGTCTCGTGATAGTGATCGAGCGCCGCCAGAAAGAGGCCGCGCTTATTCTCGTAGATGTCGTAGAGTCCATAGCGGCTGACGCCGGTGGCGGCGACGAGATCGTCGATCGACGTGTTGAAATAGCCGCGCTCCCAGAAGACTTTCATCGCGGTTGTGAGCGTCTGGGCGGGATCGAAGCTGCGCGGACGAGCCATGCATAATTCCAGAATATACGTTCTGGTATATGCGGCAATATTTTTCCCCTGTCAAATCAGGCGCAGCGAGAACGCCAGCAGTCCGGCCCAAACGAGCAGCAAGACGCCGGTGAACTGATGCAGGCGCCAATGCGCGGGCGTCAGCTTTTCGATCAGCACATAGAGCGCCAGGCCGCCGATCCAGTTCGCTTCCATGACGCCGCCATAGAAGAGCAACAGCATCAGCGGTCCGCAGCAGCCAGTGCAGAACAGACCATGCGCGAGTCCGCGCCGGTAGGTGGCATTGGGTCCGGGGCGCCATTGCCCGGGCGCGAAGGCGATCGGCGATTGACATCTCGTGAGGCAGGACTGCTTGGCGGGTGTCAGCTGATAGAGACCGGCAAGGACGAGGAGCGCGATGCCGACGACCTGGCTGGTGACCGCCATCATCGGGGTCATCTGGATGACGCGTGCGACCATGACATTGACCACCGTCGCTGCGAGCGCAAAGGTGGTCCACACGGTCGCATAGCCAAGGGCGAAAGCGATCTGCAGCCGTGTGGTATTTTCGGCCGGGGACCATCTGCGGGCGATTACGCTGTCGGTAAGCAGCGCCGGAACCGCGGTGGGCAGCATCATCGCCATCATCATAGTCCACCACATGACGAAGACCAGCACGGCATACAGCGTTGCGTCGGACGCCATGCTGGACATCATCACCCGATCGCCCGACCACTGCATGATAGCTACGCAGACGGCCACGACCGCTGAAAGGCTTGCGATGATAACGACCCTCTGGTGATGAAAGAGCGACGCGAAGAAATCGCCCGTTCCGTTGCTCACCGCACGACGCCCTCGCCTGTGATATGGATCATCGTCAGATGCGCATGCCGCCCCGCCCACTCGCGAGCGATCGCCCCCTGGGTCTTGGTCGTGCTGCTGGCGAATTCCGCGGCCAGGAACTCGAAGCCATCGCGCAGGGAGATGCTGGGACGATGCGGTTCGCCCGTCACCGGATTGCGGATCGGTTCGGCCATAGCATCGATCACGCCATCGACCTTGAACTGACCGGTCGCCGCATCGATGTCGGCCGTGAAGGAAATGGGCTTGAACAGCGGCTCATGCACCGTGTCGATCATCGCACTGAAGACCTGGAAATAGGTAGCGCCCGGCTTGCTCTCCTGGCCGGACATGATGGCGAGGAGCGCCGCGCGCTGCTCAGGGCTCGCCCGCTCATCTATGACCGGCTGCGCCTGGCCGTGGCCCTCATGGATCGGTCCCGGCCAGGCAAAGACACCGGCCCAGTGCAGGCCATCGAGTTGGACATCGCCGAAATGGCCCTTGTCGATCCGCATGGCCACGCCGGCACTGCAGTTGCCTTCGGTGGGCAACGCGTTGAACTGACAGGGGCAGCCATAGGCACAGTTACAGGTCGCGATCTCGGGACCGCGGATCATCCAATCGATCATGGTAAGCGTCCTTCTGGGTCGGCCCTCTGGGCAAAGTTAACAAGAAGCTCCCTTAGGGGAAACTTAAGAGTTTGACAGAATGTAAGTTTACGCTTACAGTAAGTCATGACTTACGCTTTTGCAGCATTGGCAGACCCCACGCGCCGCCGGATCTTCGAGCGCCTCGCCACTGGTCCCGCGCCGGTGGGCCAATTGGCCAAGGGGCTCCCGATCAGCCGGCCAGCCGTGTCGCAGCATCTGGCGGCCCTGAAGAATGCCGGCCTTGTGACGGATCACGCCGAGGGAACGCGGCGCATCTACCGGATCGACCCCAACGGCCTCGCCGCGATCCGGATCTGGCTCGACCAGTTCTGGACAGAGGCCCTCGCCAATTACGCCGCCGAAATCGAACGCTCCCCAGGAGACACACCATGAACCTGCAAATTCTTCCCGCCCCCGTCCGCAAGTCGATCGTCGTGAAAACCGGAATCGACAAGGCCTTTGCCGTTTTCACCGGCAGCATGGGACGCTGGTGGCCGGCTACTCACTCGACCAACCGGGCCTCGCCGCTGGCCGAGGTCATCATGGAGCCCAGTCCGCAGGGGCGCTGGTATGAGCGCGGCCAGGACGGCTCCGAATGTCAATGGGGCCATGTCATCGCCTGGGAGCCACCGCATCGGGTGCTGCTCGCCTGGCAGCTCAATGGTGAATGGCAATTCGATCCAGGGCTGGTGACCGAGCTTGAAATCCGCTTCACGCCGCAGGGCGCGCACGCGACTCGAGTCGAGTTGGAGCACCGCAATCTCGAGCGCTTGGGAGATCATGCGGAACGGGCGCGGACCGCCTTTGATGGCGAGGGCGGCTGGGCCGGCCTGCTCGCTGCCTATGCGGACATCGCTGCGCGCTAACTTCGGGAAGCTTCGGAGGCCATCTGGCGCAGAACGAGCACCATCGTGGCATGGGCATAATCCGTTCCCGGATTGAATAGCCGGTGCGGACGGTCGCCGCGGAAGCGCACCGATTCACCGGTCTTTATGAGACGGGTCTCCCCATCGCAGGTCACTTCGAGCTCGCCCTTCAGCAGATAGAGATGCTCGATCGTGCCCGCCGGATGCGGATCGGATTCGAGCGCCCCACCCGGCCGTGCCTGGAAATCATACCATTGCAATTGCTCGACTAGATTGAGCGGTCCAGCGATCGCCAGCCGGCAAAGCCCGTCCTGGCTTTCGAGGATCGGGACGCCCGACTTGGTCTGGACCTCGACGAAATTGGGCTCGTCGTCGTGCTTCAGCACCTCGTCGATCGTCGTGTCGAGCGCCCGTGACAACCGGTAGACGGTGCCGATGGTCGGGTTGGTCTCGTTGCGCTCGATCTGGGAAATGATGGATTTGGCGACGCCGGAATGCTCCGAAAGCTCGCCCAGGGACATATTATAGGCCTTGCGCAGCCTCTGAATGGTCTTGCCGAGAGCCGGTGTCACGTCGACGGGCTGGGCGTCACCTGATTTACGCCCACGGCGCGTTGACATTCGATCGTCCCTTCTTTAGAACAACTGTTCGTAATAACGAACGTTCGGATTGTCGAACAGCGCAATTGCTCTTCTACCTCCAGATTCCCTAGCGAATCAATAGGAATCTCAAGGCCCGAAGGCCAAGCGCCCCGCAAACCGACTGTGCTGATGGACGAACGGTAAGACCAATGGGCGTCATTCGCGTAACCGACCTGGACGGCAAAAACCATGAGCTCGATGCCGTGGAGGGCTGGCGGATCATGGAAATCATCCGCGAGCATGGCTTCGAAGTAGGCGGCCTATGCGGCGGCGCCTGCGCCTGCGCCACCTGCCATGTCGAAGTCTGCGCCAACTGGGTGCCGAAGCTCCACCCGGCACGCGACGACGAAGAGGCCATGCTGGACGAGGTGCCGGTGCTGACCCCGACGTCCAGGCTCTCCTGCCAGATCATCTACACGCCCGAACTCGACGGGCTTTCAGTCAAGCTTGTGCCCCAGGCTTGAGGAGTGGTGACATGCGTTACTTCCCTCTCTTTCTGGACCTCGATAACCGCAAGGCCGTGATTGTCGGGGGCGGCGAGGAGGCTTTGCGCAAGGCGCGCCTCATGCTCAAGACCAAGGCCGTGATCCACGTCGTCGCCCCGGCATTGCATGACGAGCTCCTCGGCTATCTGAGGGAAGGCCGCCTCGCCTGGGCCGGCAAGCGCTTCCATCCGGCGCTCCTCGATGATGCCGCCATCGTCTATTCGGCCGATGACGATCTGCATGAGGATGTCTGGGTCGCAGCCCGCGCCCGCGGCATTCCGGTCAATGCGGTCGACGACGCCGCGCTTTCCACCTTCATCACGCCGTCGATCATCGATCGCGACCCGGTCGTCGTGGCGATCGGCACCGAAGGCACGGCCCCGGTGCTCGGCATGGGGCTGCGCAGCAAGATCGAAGCCCTGCTGCCGCAGACACTCGGCAAACTCGCCATTGCCGCGAGCGGCCTGCGCGATCACGTGGCCGAACGCGTGCCGCATGGCAATCGCCGCCGCTCCTTCTGGCAGCGCTACTTCTTCGGCTCGATCCGCGACTCATTCCTCGCCGGCGATACGAAAACCTACACATACGAGCTCGAGGCCGCGCTCATCGATGACTCCTCCCCGTCGGTGGGACGCGTCTCGCTCGTGGGGGCAGGACCGGGCGATCCGGAACTGCTCACCCTCAAGGCGCAGCGCAAGCTGCAGGAGGCCGATGTCATCGTCTATGACCGCCTGATCGGCCCCGGCATCCTCGAACTGGCGCGGCGCGATGCGGTGCGCATCCCGGTCGGCAAGAAGCCCTTCGCCCCCTCGCCCAAGCAGTCGGAGATCAATGCGATCCTGATCCGCGAAGCCAAAGCCGGCCGCTATGTGGTGCGGCTGAAGGGCGGCGATCCATACATCTTCGGTCGTGGCGGCGAAGAACAGGCGGCGCTTATCGCCGAAGGCATTGCGGTCGATGTGGTGCCGGGTATCACCGCCGCTCTCGGCTGCGCCTCATCCATTGGCCTGCCTTTGACGCAGCGGGGCCAGAACCGCGCGATCACGCTTCTGACCGGCGCGTCCGAGGACGGATTAGCCGACCATGATTGGAAGGCGCTCGCCAGGCCGGGTCAGGCCTTCGCCATCTATATGGGCGTCAACGCCGCCGGCGATATTTCCGCGGCTCTTCTCGACGCCGGCATCGATCACAAGACGCCGGTGACGGTCGTCGAGAACGGCACGCTCGTCAATGAACGGGTGATGATGTGTAGCATCGGCTCGCTCTGGGAAACTCTCGCCCTCAACGGCGTAGAAGGTCCCGCCATCATCTATGTCGGCCTGACACCCGCGAAGACCTCGGCCGACATCCTCCCCTTCCCCGCCCGCGACGAAACCGGGCACCAAGTTCTGAGAGCAGTGTCATGACCACCCCGACCGAAAAGGGCAAGATCCTCACCGCCAACCGACTGCGCGACGGCGAAGTCGTCTTCCTAACCCATTCCGGCGAATGGAGCGAGAATATCGACGGCGCCGTGCTCGCCACTGAACCTCAGGCCCAGGCCGCGCTCGAAGCGCGCGGCAAGGGCGATGAAGGCGTCAATCTGGTGACCGGCACTTATCTGTTCGACGCCGAGCGCCGCGACGGCCATGTCTTCGCCAGCCACATCAAGGAGCGCATCCGCTCGCTGGGCCCCACCGTGCGCGCCGATCTCGGCAAGCAGGCCCAAGGCAAGGGTGGCCATTTCGCCGCTCTGCAGGGAGTTTGACATGTACCGCTATGATGAATTCGACCGTCAATTCGTCACCGATCGCGTGATGCAGTTCCGCGACCAGGCGAACCGCCGCCTTACCGGGGAGTTGACCGAAGACGAGTTCCGGCCCTTACGCCTGATGAACGGTCTCTATCTGCAGCTTCATGCCTATATGCTGCGGATCGCCATTCCCTATGGCACGCTCGACTCGAAGAAGCTCAACACGCTCGCCGAGATTGCCGAGAAATGGGACAAGGGCTACGGTCATTTCACCACCCGCCAGAATCTCCAGTTCAACTGGATCAAGCTCGAGGACACGGCCGATATCCTGGCGAAGCTCGCCGAAGTCGAGATGCATGCCATCCAGACATCGGGCAACTGCATCCGCAACGTGACGACCGATCAGTGGGCGGGTGCCGCCGCCGACGAACTGGCCGATCCGCGTCCGGTGGGCGAGCTCGTGCGCCAGTGGTCGAGCCTGCACCCCGAATTCTCCTACCTGCCGCGCAAATTCAAGATCGCCGTCACCGGCTCGCCGAACGATCGCGCCGCCGTCAAAGTGCATGACATCGGCTTGCGCCTGCACCTCAACGACAAGGGCGAGCGCGGCTGGGAAGTGCTGGTCGGCGGCGGCCTCGGCCGGACCCCGGTGATCGCCGTCACCGTGCGCGATTTCCTGCCCGAGCATGAGCTCATCGCCTATCTCGAGGCGATCATGCGCGTCTATAATCTCTATGGCCGGCGCGACAACAAGTACAAAGCCCGCATCAAGATCCTCGTCCATGAGATCGGCGCCGAGAAATTCCGCGCCGAGGTCGAGGCCGAATATGCGAGGCGCCCGCATGCCGACACCAAGGTGGAGGAGCGCGAATTGCAGCGCATTACCGCCTATTTCGCGCAGCCGCAATTCGAAAAGCTGCCGCGCTGGTCGGCCAGTTTCGAAGAGGCGCGTGCCAAGCATAAGGACTTCGCCAACTGGGTGCGCACCAATATCGCCGCCCATCGTGTGGACGGCTATGCGATCGTCAATATCTCGCTCAAGCCAGAGGGCGGCATTCCCGGCGATGCGACGGCCGACCAGATGCGCGTCGTCGCCGATCTGGCGCTGCGCTATGGCTTCGACGAGATCCGCGTCAGCCATCACCAGAACCTCGTACTGCCGCATGTGAAGCGCGACGATCTCTTCGCCGTCTGGAAGGTGCTTCAGGCGTCGGGTCTCGCCACCTCCAATATCGGGCTTGCCGGCGACATCATCGCCTGCCCCGGCCTCGACTACTGCACACTGGCGACGGCGCGCTCGATCCCGATCGCCCAGTCGATCTCGCGCAAATTCGCCGATCTCAACCGTCAGCACGAGATCGGGCCGCTGCGCATCAACATTTCGGGCTGCATCAACGCCTGCGGCCACCACCATGTCGGCCATATCGGCATTCTCGGTCTCGATAAGAAGGGCGAGGAGTTCTACCAGATCACTTTGGGCGGCTCCTCCGCGGACAACGCTTCGATCGGCACAATCCTGGGCCCGGGCTTCGCCGGCGAGGATGTGCCGGAGGCGATCGAGAAGATCGTCAACACCTACATCGCCCACCGCCAGCCAGGCGAGGAGTTCCTCGCCGCCTATCGCAGATTAGGCCCGCAACCTTTCAAGGAGGCGCTCTATGCCGCTGCTTAAGAACGGTTCCATCATCGTCGACGACTGGATCACCCTCGGCCTCGACGACCCCAAGCCCGACAGCGGCGACATCGTCGTCCCCTATGCACGCCTTTTGAGGGACTGGGAGAGCCTCGTCGACCATGACGGGAGGCTGGGCGTGATCTTCACCAATATCGACCGGGTCGAGGCGCTCACCCTGTTCCTGCCACGACTCGCGCTGATCGTTCTGCCCTTCCCCTCATTCACCGACGGGCGGGCCTATTCCCTGGCGCGCCAGATCAGGGAAACGGGCTACGGACGGGAGCTGCGCGCCGCCGGCAATGTGCTGCCCGACCAGGTGCAGTTCATGCTGCAGGTGGGCTTCGACGCATTCGAGATCGGTGACCGCTTCACCGCCGAGGTCTGGCTCAAGGCATCGCGCCAGATGTCGCTCGCTTATCAGCGTGGCCTCTACCGCACGGGCGGCCAGCATGAAGTGTGGAGCGAGCGCCATCGCGAAGCCGAACCCTGGCTCGAACAGCCGCATGCCGGGTAACTGATACGTGCACGAACATCTGATCAAGCGTTTGAGCTTCTTCGACGGCATCGATATCCTCGAGCCGCTGATGAAGCGTTATTTCAAGGGCCGGATCGCGCTGGTCTCATCCTTCGGTGCTGAATCCGCGGTGCTCCTGCACATGGCGGCACAGATCGATCGCGACATACCGGTGATTTTCCTCGATACCCAGAAGCTGTTCTGGGAGACCATCGCCTATCGCTCCAAGCTGGTCGATCTCCTGGGGCTGACCGACATCCGCATCATGAAGCCGGATGCCGACAATCTCCGTCTGCTCGATGCCGATGGCGAGTTGCACAGAAACGATCCTGATATGTGCTGCAGCATCCGTAAGACGCAGCCTCTGCAGCAGGCGCTGTCCGGCTTCGATGCCTGGATATCGGGTCGAAAGCGCTATCATGGCGGCGGCCGCGCCGGCATCCCGACGCTCGAGGAATCTGATGGCCGACTGAAGATCGAACCTTTGGCACGCTTTACTGCCACCGATCTGATGGCGTATATGAGCTACTATGATCTCCCGTCGCATCCTTTGGTGGCGCAAGGCTACCATTCGATCGGCTGCCTGCCCTGCACAGTCAGGGGCGGGTCAAGCGACAATCCACGCGCTGGACGCTGGGCCGGCAAGTCGAAGGAGGAATGCGGCATTCACTGGACGCTGAACGGCCAGCCGGTCCGACTTTCCGCCAAATCGAACTGATCGACCGGGCTTGCCTTTAAGGGGAGACGACGGGTGCCTGATCTCGGCGATTTCTGGATTTTCTTTCTGGTCGGATTCGGCGCGCAACTCATCGATGGTGCGCTCGGCATGGGCTATGGCGTCATATCGTCGGTCATGCTCCTGGCGAATGGCGTTCCCCCCGCGCACGCCTCGGCGAGCGTCCATTCGGCCAAACTCTTTACCACCGCGGCTTCCGGTACATCGCATCTCATGCACGGCAATGTCGACCGCCGCCTGTTCTGGATTCTCTCGATCGCAGGGTCGATCGGCGGTATTATCGGCGCCCTCTTCCTGACCCAGGTCTCCGGCAAGACCATCAGACCCTATGTCTTCGGCTATCTGCTGTTGATGGGCTTTCTCATTCTCTGGCGCTGCTGGCGCGAAGGAAAGGAACGTCAAATCATGCCCGGTGGCTTCGTGGCGCCCCCTGGGCGGCCTGGGCGGCTTTCTCGATGCGGTTGGTGGCGGCGGCTGGGGCCCGGTCGTGACCTCGAGCCTGATCGGCGCCGGTGCGCGCCCGCGCTTCGTCGTCGGCACGGTGAATGCGGCGGAGTTCCTGGTGACCTGCGCCGTGGTCGCGGCCTTCCTCACCACTTTTCTGACAGGCCTCTGGAGCGAAGGAAGCGGCCTGCTCGACCATATCATGCCGATCGCCGGCCTTGTGCTGGGCGGCCTGCCCGCCGCCGTTGTGGCGGGCTACCTGGTGAAGAAAGCGCCGCGCCGGCCGATCACGGTCGGCGTGGGGCTCCTGGTCATTGGCCTGTCGTCCTATGATCTCTTGAATAGCGCCGGGGCGTTCGGGATCTAAGTCGAGCCGGGATCACAAACTAAGCCGCTATCGCCTGCTTGACATCGTCAATGACGTCCTCGACGTCTTCGAGCCCGACCGACAGACGCAGCATGCCGTCGGTGATGCCCATGGCGGCGCGCGCTTCGGCGCCGATATTGCGGTGCGTCGTCGTCGCCGGATGGGTGATCAGTGACTTGGCATCTCCGAGATTGTTGGAGATGTCGACCAGTTGGAGATGACGCAGCAGATCGAAGGCCTTTTCCTTGCCGCCGGCCACTTCGAAGGTCACCATCGTGCCGCCCGCCACCATCTGGCGCTGGCACAAATCGGCCTGCGGATGGCTGTCGAGATGCGGATAGATGACACGGGTGATGTCCTTGAGGCCGACAAGTGCCTCGGCCACTTGTCTCGCCGACTGCGACTGGTGCAGCACGCGAAGCTTGAGCGTTTCGAGCCCCTTGAGCAGCACCCAGGCATTGAAGGGCGAAATCGATGGGCCGGTATGGCGCAGGAAGGGCTTCAGCAGCTCTTCCTTGAATTTGCGGGTCGACAGGATGGCGCCGCCCAGCACCCTGCCCTGGCCGTCAATATGCTTGGTGCCCGAATAGACGACGACGTCGGCGCCGTAGCTCAAAGGCTTCTGCAGGATCGGCGTGGCGAAGACATTGTCGACCACGATCGAGGCGCCGACCTTCCTGGCGATCTCGCAGACGGCGGCGAGGTCGATCACTTCGAGCGTCGGATTGGACGGCGTTTCGAGGAACACGCATCTGGTGTCCTTGGTGATCGCGGCCTTCCAGGCGTCGAGATCGGAGCCGTCGACCAGCGTGTAGCGAATACCGAAGCGCGGCAGGATGCTGGTGACGATCTGATAGCAGGAGCCGAACAGCGCCTTGGAGGCCACGAGATGATCGCCGGCCTTGAGCTGGCAGGCGAGCGCGCCGAAGACGGAGGCCATGCCGGACGCCAGCGCATAGCAGGCTTCGGCGCCTTCGAGCAGGCGCAGCCGCTCTTCGAACATGGTGACGGTCGGGTTGCCGTAGCGGCCATAGACATAGCCGTCATCCTCGCCGGCAAAGCGCTTCTCGGCGGTTTCCGGTTCGTCATAGACGAAGCCCGAATTGAGATAGAGCGCTTCAGCGGTTTCGCCATGGGGCGAGCGGTCGACACCGCCGCGCACCAGCCTGGTGTTCTCGCCCCAGCGCGCGGGCGACGTGGGTTTGACGTCTTTCTTCATGTCTCAGCTCTGTAGCCAGGGAAGACCAGCCGCTTTCCAGCCGCCGACGGTGCCGCGATGACCATGTCCGTCGCGGTCGCCCTCGAAGCCTTGCGCGACATTCCAGCAATTGGTGAAGCCGGCCTTGGTGAGTGCCGCCGCCGCATTGGCCGAGCGGGCCCCGGAGCGGCAGATGCACAGGATCTCGGTATCGCGGGCGATGCCGCTGTCTTCGATCTGCTTGGCGAAATCGGCGTTGACCTGCATCTGCGGATAGGACTGCCAGGAGAGCCGGATCAGCCGGTCGACCGCGGGCACGCCGACAAAGGCCCATTCGGGCTCGGTGCGGACATCGATCAGCACCGCACTAGGATTTTTTGTCAACCGCGCATGGGCTTCAGCGGGGGTGATATCGCCCTTATACATGCAATAAACCAATCTGTTCTGAATACCGAACACTTCTTAGTGGAAAGCCCGGCGGCGGGAAAGTGGAAAAACGGACGTCCAGACATGCCTTCGCGACAGGTGAGATTCTGCCGCGGGGGGCGCAAAATGACTAACCTTCATTTCCCGGGCGCACCCTATTAGGGTGCCGCCGCTTCCTCCATTCAAGCCTGCAGGTTTCCCCCATGTCGAAATCCCTTCCCGCCCGCGCCGATGTCGTCATTGTCGGGGGCGGCATTGTCGGCACCTCGATCGCCTACCATCTGGCCAAGCTCGGCATCAGGAACACCGTGCTTCTCGAGCGCAAGCAGCTCACCTGCGGCACCACCTGGCATGCGGCGGGCCTGGTCGGGCAGTTGCGCGCCTCCCGCAACCTGACCGAGCTCGCAAAATATACGACCGGCCTCTTCGAGGGCCTGGAAACGGAAACCGGCCAGGCCACCGGCTTCAAGCAGAACGGCTCCGTGTCCGTCGCCCTGACCGAGGGCCGCTTCGAGGAGCTGAAGCGCGGCGCCTCGATGGCGAAGAGCTTCGGCCTGGAGGTGAATGTCATCTCGGTTGGCGAGATCAAGGAGCGCCTGCCGCACTATAATCTCGACGGCGCCGTGGGCGGCGTCTTTCTGCCCAAGGACGGACAGGTCAATCCGATCGACGTCACCCAGGCGCTGGCCGCCGGTGCCCGCATGAACGGCGCCCAGATCTTCGAGAACAGCAAGGTCACCCGCATCCTGACCAAGGACGGCAAGGCGATCGGCGTCGAGACGATCGATGGCACTATTTACGCCGACAAGGTCGTCATCGCCGCCGGCATGTGGTCACGCGAGATCGGCCGCTCAATCGGCGTCAATATCCCGCTGCATGCCGCCGAGCATTTCTACATCGTCACCGAGCCGATCGAGGAGCTGCCGCGCAACATGCCGGTGGTGCGCGTGCCCGACGAATGCACCTATTACAAGGAAGATGCCGGCAAGCTCCTGATCGGCGCCTTCGAGCCGGTGGCAAAGCCCTGGGGCACGGAAGGCATCGCCGAGGACCATTCCTTCGAGACGCTGCCCGAGGACATGGATCATTTCGAGCCCATCCTCAACGACGCAGTTCTGCGTCTGCCGATGCTCGAAAAAGCCGGCATCGCTCTCTTCTTCAACGGCCCGGAGAGCTTCACGCCGGACGACCGCTACTATCTTGGCGAAGCGCCGGAGATAAAGGATCTCTATGTCGCAACCGGCTTCAACTCGATTGGCATCCAGTCATCGGGCGGCGCCGGCCTTGTCCTGTCGCAATGGATCAAGAACGGCCATCCGCCGATGGACGTGAACGGCGTCGATATCCGCCGCATCCATCCTTTCCAGTCGGTGCGCCAGTATGTGCATGACCGCACCGTCGAAAGCCTCGGCCTCCTCTATGCGATGCATTGGCCCTATCGCCAGGTCGAGACGGCGCGCGGCGTGCGCCGCTCCGCCATTCATGACAAGCTCGTTTCGCTCGGCGCCTGCATGGGCGAAGTGAATGGCTGGGAGCGGCCCAACTGGTACGCCCCGCGCGGCGTCGAGCCGAGGTATGAATACTCCTATGGCCGGCAGAACTGGTGGCCCTATGCCGATGCCGAGGCCAAGGCGCTGCAGTCCAAAGTCGTCATGTTCGACCAGTCGAGCTTTTCCAAGTATCTCGTCCAGGGCAAGGACGCGGTGAAGGTGCTGAACAGGGTCTCCGCCAATGACATCGATGTCGCCGAAGGCCGTATCGTCTACACGCAATGGTGCAACGAGCGTGGCGGCATCGAGGCCGATCTCACCGTCACCCGCCTCGCCCCCGACAAGTTCATGGTTGTCACCGGCTGCGCCCCGCAGACGCGCGATTTCGCCTGGCTCAAGACGAACACGCCGGACGGCGCCCATTGCATCGCGACCGATGTCACTTCGGGCCTGCCGATGTTCGCGCTGATGGGGCCCAACAGCCGGCCGCTCCTCCAGAAGCTCTCCGGCATGGATCTCTCCACCGAGGCCTTCCCCTTCGGGACGTCGAAGGAGATGGAGATCGGCTATGCCCGCGTGCGGGCCAGCCGCATCACCTATGTCGGTGAGCTCGGCTGGGAGCTCTATATCCCGACCGAATTCGCGAGCCATGTCTTCGAACGCATCCTCGAGGTCGGCGCCGATTTCGGCCTCACGCTGGCCGGCATGCATACGATGAACAATTGCCGCGTCGAGAAAGCCTATCGCCATTGGGGCCACGACATTTCCGACGAGGACACACCGCTCGAGGCGGGCCTCGGCTTCGTCCTCGCCTGGGACAAGCAAGGCGGCTTCATCGGCAAGGAAACGCTCCAGAGGCAGCGCGAGCGCAAGGTTCAGCCCAAGCGCATGGTCTGCCTGGCGCTCGCCGACGGCAGCGACAAGGCGCCGATGATGTATCACGAGGAACCGATCTATCGCGACGGTGTCATCGTCGGTTCGACCACCTCCGGCGCCTGGGGCCACCGCATCAATGCCTCGCTCGGCATGGGCTATGTGAAGAACGATGCCGGCGTCAGCAAGGAATGGATCGAGGCCGGCAAATGGGAAGTCGAGATCGCCTGGCAGCGTTATCCGGCCAAGGTGCAGTTGCAGAGCTTCTATGATCCGAAGGGCGAGAGGATCAAGGCGTAGCCCTGCTGCGCCTTACCCTGCTCGTTCAGTAGAGCTTCCGTTTCCCGTCTACTGCCAATTTTCACAAAGGCCGTTTTGGGTCAACTTGAGAAGTTCAGCTAGGTGCGTATCATGTCGGCTTTCAGCCCGGAAACGGCAATGGTGTTCGATGCCGGCTACTTCGCATTTGAGTCGGAAGCAGACTAAGGGACCTCACTGCGGCCCAGTGATGCAATCCATCAATCTCGATGGAGACTAGCGTCGATATGACATTCTTTGTAGACATGTTTAGCTGAAACCATCGGTACACTGAGTGGCGACGCCAGTGGCCGAAGGACGTGCCCTACGCGCCAATCAGTGCGTGCGCTAACGCGGTGCGTCGCGATCGCAGAGGTGAACAATGGCCCTAGCACACGTGGCCGTTACGGGACGCGACCGGCGACATCTATCGGAACTTCGCAACAAGTTCCGGGCCGTCGTTGTGGGAGTCCAGGAAACCCGTCACGGCATCGTTGTGGATGCTTATATCCCGGCCGAACGCATCGACTGGCTCCGGCAGAAGGGCTACAGCGTTAAGCTCCTTGAGGAAATCAATGCGCCTAGTCGTGTGCGCCAGGACCAAAGCCGTGCCGCGGCTGAGTCTCGCCTTAAGCGCGGCCGCTATGGTGATGTAATCTGGGCCGGCGGGTACCTCACTGTAGACGAGGTCGAAGCCGCGGTCGTGCTGGGCGAGAGAAACCATCCCGGTGTATTCGAACGCATAGCGCTACCCCATCGTACCTGGGAGAAGCGACAGTGCCACGCTTTCCGTATTGGCAGGGGCACTGGCAAGAAGCGTCCGGCGGTCTGTTTCCTTGCCGGCGTCCACGGACGCGAATGGGGCGGCCCGGACATCCTCATATATCTCGGAATGCGTCTGCTACGTGCATACCGTGACGGAGAGAGCATCAGGCTGGGTCATAAAGTGTTTACTCCCGCCCAAATTCGCACGATCGTGGAGAAGCTCGATGTCATTGTTTTTCCGCAAGTGAACCCGGATGGGCGATACTTCAGCATGGAGCGGTATCCCTGGTGGAGGAAAAATCGGCGACCGGCACCTAAAGGACGCGGATCGAAATCTATCGGCGTTGACATCAATCGCAACTATCCATTCCTTTGGCGTTTTGACCGTCACTTTGCTCCCAATACGGTGGACAGCTCCTTCAAACCAAGCGACTACGAAAGTTACGTTGGTCCCCGCCCAGCTTCCGAGCCCGAGACACGAAATGTCATCTGGCTCCTAGACCGATTTCCCAACATCCAATACCTGGTTGATCTCCACAGTTACGGCGAGACCATCCTGCACAGCTGGGGCGGCGATGAGTACCAGTCAGACGACCCGCATATGAGTTTCCTCAACCCACAATACGATGGAAAGCGTGGGCGAATACATGACAATGTATATCGGGAGTACCTTCCAGCGGCCGACGTGGTGTTAGCGTCCCGGATGGGCAAGCAAATGTCTGGCGCCATTCGCCAAGTGCGGGGACGCGACTACAAGGTGAAGCCATCGGTGGGGCTCTATCCCACTGCAGGCGCGTCTGACGACTATGCCTTTAGTCGCCACTTCGTGGATCGTCGCAAAGGAAAGATAATCGCCTACACACTCGAGTTTGGGCGCAGCCGAGCTTCCACCCCGTTTCATCCCCCTTACGACGAGATGCGCAAAGTCATGCGCGAAGTTACTGCTGGCCTGCTCGAACTGTGTGTGGAGCTGGCAAAGGAGACCTGACGAGTCAATGTCGATTAGTGCGTATCCCGGCGAAGTGGAATCACTTCGCCGAAAAGGATTCGTACCAAATCAATATTGGAGCAAATCCTTATCGCCAAAGTCTTCAACTTTGGCGGGATTTGCTCTAGTTGCCTTGTTACGTGCGGGCGCCAGCTCGCCGCGGGCGCGAGGCTTCCCTTCGTGGTTTCGCGTTGGCAACTCACTCGTCAGGAAATGGTAGGTGGGCTACCCGACTTTCCCCGGCCTGCCAAGCCAACCGACAATGCCTTCATCGAGGCATTCAACAGCAAGTTCAAGGCGGAAATGCCTGACGCGCATTGGTTCATGAGCCTTGACGACACCTGTTCAAAGATGCTGGCCGCCATCCTGACTCAGCCACGATCGCTTCCCGCCTGAAAGGCAGATTGTTCAGAATCGACGAACTCCTTGATCGTGTCGGCATAGGTCTCGAAGCTGTCACGCAATTTGAGCCGGCGGGCCTGGGCGGCGGTGATGAGCGCAACATGTGGCGAGCGGTCGATCTCGACCGCCATGTCCCAGCAATTCTTTTCGGCTGTGATCCAGTCCTCCGGCCGATAGGCGCCGATATCGAAAGGCTTCGAGACGCGCCTCAGGCTCTTCTTCGGGCCCAGTATGTATTCGTGAAAATAGGACATCGCCAGCTCGCGCGGCGAGGTGTAGATCGGGTCACGCCAGCGGAGCCAAATGGAGTTGCTCTTCGATATTGCGCCCCAATGACGCCCGCGCTTGAACAGCGCCAGCACATGGTCGTCATCGCCCTGGGCCTGGAAATCCATCAGCAGCGCCGGCGCGCCATGCAGCATCAGCGCGCAGGCGGCGATGAAGGCCCCTTCGATGCAATGGCAGCAATTCTCGCGCAGCGCCATGCGCACCGAATAGCAGGTGTCACCATTGGGTTCGGTATTGCTCGGCATGCCGGTGATGAAGTCCTGGACTCTCTCCGGTGTCGCCAGTTTGCGGAGGATGGCCGTTTCCCTCGGCGTCAGACCGATCTCATGGGCGAGCGTCACATTGAAGCCCATTCTTACATCCCGTCGCGATTGACTGAATAGTCCCGGCGCGCCGAGAAGATCGAGACGGTATAGCCTGCCACGACATCGATGAGCGCGATGACGGTGAGCAGCAGGAAAGCCGAGGTGCCGAAGGCCGGCACCAGCAGGAAGACGATCAGGGCTACAATGAAGACGGCGGTCGACAGCATGTGATCGACGACCGTGCCGGGACCAAGCCTCGCCGACTTGATGATCTCGAAGAACAGCGCCACCAACCCCAGGATCACGAAGATGTCGCCGAAGGTGAGAAACAATTCGGCCTCGGACGGCAGCACCGCGTCCATGAAGGCGGATCCAGCCGAGAAATTGGAGTCGATAGCAAAAGCCGCATAGATGACCATCACAACGGCGATCAGCGGGATGGATAGAATGAAGCGCATGAATAATCCTTCGAGCGCGCATCCCGGCGAAGTGGAATCACTTCGCCGAAAAGGATTCGCGCCAAATCAATATGTTGGAGCAAATCCTTATCGCCAAAGTCTTCAACTTTGGCGGGATTTGCTCTTGCGCGCAAAATGAACTGATTTGCATGGCGAGGGAACCCATCTTATTTATGCACAACCGGTAAAACGAGATTGTTCTTTATTTAGAACAAACGTTCGGCTATAAATACGGAATATAAGCATATGGAGGCGAAAAATGGCACTTCAACTTGGCGACGTGGCGCCTGATTTCGAGGCCGATACCACTGAAGGCCGCATCAAACTGCACGACTATCTCGGCGACTCTTGGGGAGTCTTCTTCTCCCACCCGAAGGACTTCACCCCCGTCTGCACGACCGAGCTCGGCAGCGTGGCGCGCATGAAGCATGAGTTCGACAAGCGCAACGCCAAGCTTATCGGCATCTCGGTCGATTCGGTCGACGACCATAAGCGCTGGAAGGTCGACATCAAGGATGTCACCGGCGCCGACGTCAACTATCCGATGATCGGTGATACCGAACTCGCCGTGGCCAAGCTCTATGGCATGATCCATCCCAATGCGACCGGCAATGCCAAAGGTCGCACGGCGGCGGACAACGCCACGGTGCGCAATGTCTTCATCATCGGACCCGACAAGAAGATCAAGCTCATCATCACCTACCCGATGAGCACCGGGCGCAATTTCGACGAAATCCTGCGCGTGCTCGACTCGCTGCAGCTCACGGCGACCAAGTCGGTCGCCACGCCCGCCAACTGGAAACAGGGTGAGGACGTGATCATTCTCACTTCAGTGTCGGATGAGGCCGCCAAGGAGAAGTTCCCCGGCGGCTGGAAGACGCTGAAACCCTATCTGAGGCTCGTTCCGCAGCCAGGTGCGAAATAATTCTCCCTGGACGGCCAACTTCGCAAGCCCGGCTTTACCGCCGGGCTTTTTTCTTGCGGGATGGCGCTTCATCGAATGGCGGATGACTTCGCCAGATCACGATGAGTTTGGACCGAGCCGGTCCAAACTCAAAAACGTGATCGATTCTAGTATTTTAGCGCGGGATTGAGGCGAAAAACCGGTATCCACTTTTTCGCATCCCGCGCTAAGGTCGCTGATCGGCTTGAGATTGTCTCGCGCGTCACTACACTTACCCCGTCATGACTACGCAAGATCACTGCATCATCATTGGCGCCGGGCATGGTGGCGTGCAAGCTGCCGCGAGCCTGCGCCAGGAAGCCTATCAGGGCCGCATCACGCTTATCAGCGACGAGCCCGACCTGCCCTATCACCGGCCGCCGCTATCCAAGGGTTTCCTCAAGACGCCGACGGCGCCGGTGCTCGAACTGCGCAACGCCGAGTTCTACCGCGAGAACGGCATCGAGCTCATTTGCGGCGCGCGCGCCACCGCGATCGAGCCCAAAGCCAGGACGATCACGCTCGCCGATGGTACGAGGCTCGCTTATACGAATCTGATCCTGGCGACGGGCTCACGTGCGCGCCTGCCCGAGATTGAAGGCATCACGCTTGCCGGCGTGTTGAGCCTGCGCAGCCTCGCCGATGCGCGCTGCCTCAATGACGCGCTCGATGGGCCGAAGACCGTCGCCATCATCGGCGGCGGTTATATCGGGCTCGAGATCGCCCATACGCTGGCCGGGCTTGGCCATGCCGTGATTGTAATCGAAGCCGTGCCGCGCCTGCTGGCCCGATCGGTGTCGCCGCCCATGTCGGATCATATCCTCGCGCGCTCGGAATCCGCCGGCATAGTCTTTCATGTCGCCACCCGGATCGCGGGCCTCGCCGGATCGAACGCCAAGGTCACGCATGTAAAGCTCGCCGACGGCAGGACCCTGCCGGCCGATATCGTGATCCTCGGAACGGGGGCCCTTCCCAATGTCGAGCTCGCGGCTGGGGCCGGCCTTGCCGTCAATAACGGCATCGAGATCGACTCCCATATGCGCAGCTCCGATCCGGCGATTCTCGCCATCGGTGATTGCACGAATTTCCACCAGTTTCACGTCGGACGAAGGCTGAGGCTCGAATGCGTGCAGAACGCGACCGACCAGGCGCGCAATGCCGCCAAGACTCTGGTCGGTCAGCCGCGGCCCTATCGCGAGCTCCCCTGGTTCTGGTCCGACCAGGGCGACATGAAGCTGCAGACCGCGGGCCTGGCGCTCGATGCGGACCGGACGATGATGACGGGATCGCCAGAGGACAACGCCTTCGCCATTCATCACTTTCGTGAGAACAAACTGATCGCCGTCGATACCATCAACCGTCCGGCCGATCACATGCTGGCGCGCCGGCTGATCGGCACGCGCGCGGCGCCTTCGCCGGAAGATGTGCTGGCCGGCCCGCAGCGGCTCAAGGAGATGATGAAGGAAGCCGCTTCCTAGAGCGCCGGACGCTCACATAGAATCGGGCCGGCGCTCTAACTCTTTGATTTGCGCATCGGATTATCCGAAAACCGCTTCGCACTTTTCGGTCCGATGCTCTAGCGCGTCAGGCCCTGTCGCCTAAAGCGGTGATCAAAGGCTGAAGCTGCGTTTCATAGTTCCGCCAGCGGCCCACCGAGCTTTGATAGATCGGCTTGCGTACCTGGTTGCGGCTGAAGGTGCGCACCGCGGATGTTCCCTCATGGAAGGTGAGACAGGCCGGGTCCCAGTCGAGATCGAGGAATGCGATGAGCCGCCGCGCTTCGGCCTCGAAATCCGAGGTGAGCTTCTCATAGTCGACATCGAGGAACTTGAGCGGCAGCACGCGCCGCCAGTGGTCCATGAGGCGCGCATATTCGCGGTAATAGAGCCCGAGTATCGTGAGATCGCGGCTGTAGCCATGCGCATCGGTGAGCCGGTTCTGATAACAGGACAGGCAGGTGTCGACGGCATTGCGCCGCATATGGACGACACGCGCATTCGGCCACGAGAGCGCGATCAGGCCAAGAAACTCGAAATTGTGCGGCATCTTGTCGACGACGCGTCGCGCATCGGGCCCGAAGAACTTGAGAAGCTTGACGTAGCTCTCCGCCATGGCCGCCATTTTCGGCCCCTCCGCCGCAGCGAAGATGGACAGGAATTTCCCAACGTCGCTGCGATATTGGGCGTTGCCGGCGATCCTCCAGATGCGGTCGAGCTCACCCGCTCCCACCGCTTGGGGATGGCGCCCGATGATCTGCTCGACCAGCGTCGTGCCGGAGCGAGGCATGCCGACGACAAAGACCGGCAGATCGCTGTCGCTGCCTTTGCCTTGATGCCTGGCGATGACCTCGGGCGTGAAGGTCGCGATCAGTGAATTGATCCAGGCCCGATATGGGCCGAGATCGAAGCGAATCCTATCAGCCTCGTTGGCCTTCCGATAATGCGTGAAGGCGCGGACATAATCGCCATTCTGCTCGCGGATCCTGGCGGCACCCACATGCAATGCGTTGAGCGCCCGCCTATTGGCGGGTGGAATGAAAAGCTTGTCTTCGATCTCGGCGAGCAAGGGCGAGGACAGATCATGCCTCCCGTTCACCGCCAGCCTGTAGAGAGCAAAATTGCCATGTACCGGATGGCGGCGCAGGCTTTCGAAACAGGCGCGCGCGTCCTCCGTCTGGTCAAGCATCTCAAGTGTCTTGCCGAGCGCGAACTTGTATTCAGCATTCTGCGGCTCATTGCGGCAGGCCATCTCGTGATACGGCAAGGCCCGCTCCGGCTTGCCGGCCAAACGATAGAATTCGCCCAGGAGCCAGGACGTCTTGGTGAGCTTGGGATTGAGGACGAACGCCCGCTCGAGGGGTGCCTGGGCCAGCTCGATCAGCCCGAGATCGAGATAGGCGCAGCCGAGATTATTGAGATAGATCGCGTTGCTCGGGTCCTTCCTGGCGGCGAGACCGAGATATTTGACCGCCTCGGTCGGATTCTTGCGGTTGATCAGGACGATTCCGAGGATGTTGTTCGCATCGGCATGCCCGGGTTCCGCCTGCTGGATCCGGCGCGCCGCTGCTTCCGCCGCCGCAAGATCGCCCTTGCCGACGAGGGCCATGACTTCCTTGAGCTTGCCGATGATCGGATCGGGGCGCTTGGTGACGGGCGGTAACGCGGCCATTAGGGTCCTTGCAGATAAATATCGGGCGACCTCTTAACACAGACGCGAAGCTCCGGGTAAGATGCCGCAATGAAACTCCATGGCGATCTGATTTCCCCGTTTTTCCGCATGTGTCTCGTTACCGCCCATGAGGTGGGACTTGCCGCGAAGATCCAGCATGTTCAGACCAGAGCCGACCCGACGGCCGTCAATCCCGACCTAAACGCCATTTCCCCGGTCGGCAAGGTGCCGGTGCTGGTCACCGATCACAATCATCCGCTCTATGACTCGCGCGTCATCGTCGAGTATCTGTGCCATGTCTCGGGCAACAAGACGCTCATTCCCGATGACGGCGTGAAGCGCTTCCGCGTGCTCACTTTGCAGGCACTCGGTCAGGCTGTCGCTGAGGCAGGTGTCGCCTTCCGCTATGAGACGGCAGTGCGCCCCCAAGGTCTGCAATGGCGCGAATGGATCGCCCGCCAGGAACTGCGCGTGAAGGCGGAGTTCGACGATCTCGAAAAGACGTGGATCAAGGATCTAAGCGAGATCACCGCCGGCTCGATCGCGGTGGCGGTCGCCTTGTCCTATCTCGATTTCCGTATTCCCGACTGGCAGTGGCGCAAGGACCGGCCGAATCTCCAGGCCTTCCACGATGAAATCTCGCGCCGCCCCTCGATGCAGGTGACTGTGTTGAAGCCAGCCTGATACGTCGCGGTCATGCCGGGCTTCGGCAAGTTCTTCCACTGCAACCCGATCACGCTCACGAAATGCGCCTTGCGGCGCCGCGGGTCGCTACCATATTAATCTCAAAGTCCGGCGTTGCGATCGCCCCACGCGTATCGCAGCTGCGTGCCTCTGATAGGATTACCTTTGACCCGACCGACGATTGAGGAGAGGACTGCGCAAATGCGTCCGGCTACCCGGCAAAGACTCCGCCTGTCCAGCGGCGCGGAATTGTCCTTCATCATGGCTGGTGACACGTCCAAGCCCGCCATACTGCTGCTGCACGGATTTCCGAGTTCCGCACGTACATTCCGGGACATCGTGCCTGAGCTGTCGCAGAGCGCCCATGTGATCGCGCCCGATCTGCCGGGCTTTGGCGAGTCGGACGTCCTGCCGACTGTCTCGTTCTCCACTTTTGGTCAGGCCATCTCGGAACTGCTGGATCGACTCGCGATAGGTCCGCGTTATGTCTACCTGCATGATTTCGGGGCGTCGGTCGGCTTTCACATCGCCATGCAGGCGCCGGAACAAGTTCTGGGCCTCATCATCCAGAACGCCAACGCTCATCGAACCGGCTTCGGGCCGCAATGGGAAGAGACGATGGCTTACTGGTCCAGGCCGACCCCGCAGAACGAGACGGCAGCGACGGCGCATCTGACATTCGAAGGTACGCGCGATCAGTATATCGCGAATGTCCCGCCCGACGTCGCCGCGCGGATCCCGGCCGAAAGCTGGGAGGAGGACTGGCGAGTCATGTGCTTGCCGGGCCGCATGAACACGCAGCGGGCGCTCATCGCCGATTATGCAAACTATGTCGCCCGGTTCGACACCATCGCCGAATATCTCGCAAGCCGGCAGCCGCGTTCCCTGATGCTCTGGGGAAGACACGATGCCTTCTTCGATCTGCGCGAGACCCAGTCCTGGATGCAGGCTCTGCCGCGGATGGAAGCGCACATTCTCGACGGCGGCCACTTCCTGCTCGAGACACACGCCGCTACGGCCGCATCGCTCATGCTCGAGTTCATCGGGCGTACCCAACAGGCATAAGACAGAATGAGGCCTGGACCGGCCTCAGGGCCCTTTCCAGTCGAGCGCGCAGATCTCGGCCGAGCGGCCCTTGAAGTCCCAGTTGCGGCCATGGCCGCGGAACCGGCTCTTCAGCGCCTGGGCCACGATGATCTGCGGCCCGATCCAGTATTGGCTGTTCTCGATCGTCGTCGGCTGGCCCGCCGCCTTGCCGGCGATGGGCGCAATCTCGCCATCGATGATCTTGGGGATCGAGAAGCGGCGCACATCGCCCTCGACCTCATAACGCACATCCTCCTGCCACACGCCGAGGAAACGGCCGACCAGGATGGAGAGCAGATGCGTGGTGCCACCCGCCTGCCCCGTCATGATGCGGGTCAGCGCCTTGACCTGGTAGATATCGGCCTTGTTGTCGATGTAGACGCCGGCGCTCCAATTGCCGCGGCTCATCTGGCCCGGTATTTCGATGATGAGCCCGAGCGCGATGCCGGACAGGCTGACATCGCCGAACTTGCCGTCATCGATGCGGATGCCGCCCCAGGTCTGGCAATATCCCTCCGTAGGCGGATGTTTTCCGAGCGACAGCACGCACGGACAGAACACGGTACAATTGCAGGACAGCACCAGCTCGCCTTTGATATGCCACGCTTCGCCTGCCATTACATTCTCCCTAGACGATGATCAGATAAATCCCCGCGCCGATGAGGCCGAGGCCAATTCCATAGGACAGCGCCTTGGGCTGCGGCATGGTTTTCTCCAGCACCATGACGAGCCCGATGAAGGCCATCCAGACGATATTCATCAGTCCCGCCACGAAGCTGAGCATCATCAGAGCCCAGCAGCAACCGAAGCAGTTCACGCCCTGATCGATCCCCATGCGGAAGACGCCGAGCGGCCGGTCCGTCCAATGCGCCATGAAATACGGCATCGGCATGCGGCATTTACTGAGACAGGCATGTTTAAGCGTGGTGAACTGATAGGCCCCGGCGCCGATGAACACGAGCGCCGCCCAGCGGCCCTCCAGCGCTCCGGTCTGGCCCGTTTTCATAAGCGCCCATTGCCCGACGGCCGCAGCCAAGGCGAAGCTCAGCCAAATCGCGCCATAACCCGCCGCCAGCACCAATGGCGGCACGACTTTCATCTGTTTTGCCGCAGCAGCCTCAGCGATATCGAGATAGGCCGAGATCATCGGCACGGCGGACGGTGTCATCATCGCGAGCGTCATGGCGAGCCACATGGCCATCAACGGCATGAGGCCGGCCTGGGCCGATGGACCGCACAGTACGCTCACGATCCCGGCCAGCGTGCCCCCCGCCGCCATCCACAGATAGGCGCCGGACACCGCCAGAATGACCAGCAGGCAGAGCGCCATGACGAAGCGCGGCCGGCTGGTCGATTGCCTGAGGATCATATCCATGCCGCAACGCTACCGCGACATCGCTCGCTCTTGAAGAGCAAAGGCCACGACCGCATTGTGACCTTATGTCCAAGCTTCCCGATTTTGATGTGATCGTCGCCGGTGCCGGCCCCGCCGGTCTCGCCGCCGCCTGCCTTGCCGCCACACGCGGCTTCCGGACCGCCCTGATCACCGGCCCCGGAGAGACGCAGCCCGATCCGCGCACGGTTGCCCTCATGATGCCGTCGCTCGCCGTGCTTGAGGACTGCGGCCAGTGGCCAGGCGACCTGAGGGAAAGCACGGCGCCCTTGCGCAAGCTCCGCCTCGTCGATGATACCGGCGCCCTCTTCCCGGCCCCCGAACTCGTCTTTTCCGCTCGAGAGGCAGGTCTCGATGCCTTCGGCTGGAACATCCCGCTCGCTCTGCTGAAGCCCAGGCTCGAAGCCAGGGCCAGCGAGCTCGGCGTTCATTTCCTTCGAGCCAGCGTTGCTGATTATGCAGCCGATGCGGAAGTCGCCAGTGTGACCCTGGACACCGGCGCTGCCGTCACAGCCGTGCTCGCCTTCGCCGCCGATGGGCGCAATTCCGCGCTGCGCCGCGCCGTCGGCATCGATATGGTCTCCTGGTCCTATGACCAGACCGCCATCGCCGTGAGCTTCGCCCATTCGCAGCCGCATCGCGACGTATCGACCGAGTATCACAAGCCGGCCGGCCCCTTCACAACCGTGCCCTTGCCGGGACGACGTTCCTCGCTGGTCTGGATGGAAAGGCCGCAACGCGCGGACGAGCTGATGCAGTTCGACGACAGGGCGCTCGCCGCCGAGATCCAGGCCATGTGCCATGGCGAACTCGGCCTCGTCGACGACATCGGCCCGCGCCGGTCCTTCCCCATGTCGGGCGCACGCGCCACAACCTTCGCCAGAAATCGCGTCATGCTGATCGGCGAGACCGCCCACACCGTGCCGCCGATCGGCGCCCAGGGCCTGAACATGTCCTTCCGCGACGCGCATGACGCCGTCGCGCTCATCACGCAAGGCCGTGACAGGGGCGAGGATATCGCCGCCGCCAAGCTCCTCACCGATTATGACCAGCGCCGTCAGCGCGATGTGCGCCCGCGCCAGACCGTCATCGACCTGATGAACCGCTCGCTGCTCTCCGCCTATCTGCCGCTGGAGGCCGGCCGCGCCGCCGGCCTCGCCGCGCTCGCGTCCTTCGGCCCGTTGCGCCGCTTCGCGATGAATGTGGGCCTCGGCGCTAGCCCTCCTGTATGACATAGATCAGCAAGGGAATTGTGACGGCCGAGATGATGGTGGTGATCAGCACCGCAGTGGATGAACCCTCTATATAGGCCTTGTATTGGCTGGCCAGGATGAAGGCATTGGAGGCGGTCGGCAGGGCTGCCATCATCAGCGCCACATCGCGCCAGAGAGGATCGAGTCCGGGCACGAAGAAGCTCAAAGCGACGAAGGCGAGCAAAGGCTGTAGCAGCGTCTTCATGCCGACGACGAACGGCATTTCGCGACCGATGCCACCGAACTGGCGGGCGCCTACCGTGACTCCGAGCGCGAACAAGGCCACGGGCCCGGCCGAATTCATGAGCATGGTGAGGATGGTGCCGAGTGCGCCCGGCGCCTTGAAGGACAAGGCCGAGGCAATGCCGCCCAGGATCGTGGCAACGATGAAGGGATGGCCGAAAACCTGCTTGAGGATGCGCAGCGCGATCTCGCCCCAATGCGCCTCCTCGTTGCGTTCATGACCGAGCGTGGCCAGAAAGGCGGTGAGGGTGAATTGCGCCGTGCAGTCGAAGCAGAAGACGAGTGCTGCGGGAACCGCCGCCTCCGGCCCGAAGAAGGCGATCGCCAGTGGCAGGCCCATATAGCCGACGTTGCCATAGCTCGCCGCCGTGCCCTGCAGCGCCGCCACCTTGAAGGTGAAGCCGAGGAGACGCTAGGAGACAAGAAATACGGCAAGGAAAGCGACGACCGTCGCCGAGGTCGTCGCGGTGACGTAAGGCCAATCGATGAGTTGCTCGAAAGGCGCAGCCGCCACGACCAGGAAGATCAGGGCCGGCAGAGCGAACCAGATGAGGAAGATATTGAGCCACTGGAGGCCCGCCTCGCCGACCGACCAGATGCGGGCGGCGGCGACGCCCAGCGCCACCAGGCCGAAAAACGGCAAGGCTAGATCGAGAATCGCGGCCAAGTACGCTCCCTTGAAGTGATTGATTTATGGGACGTAATTCCCCGTCCAACAAGCGACTTCCTAGCCTCTTGCCTTCCGCGCCAAGGCGCGTCATTTAGGGGCCATGACGGGCGCAATTCCTCTGGCGAAATTTCGGATCGGGCAAGTGGTCAAACACCGCTTGTTCCCGTTTCGCGGCGTCATTTTCGATGTCGATCCGGTCTTCAACAACACCGAGGAATGGTGGTTGTCCATTCCGGAAGACATCAGGCCGCGCAAGGACCAGCCCTTCTATCATCTCTTCGCCGAGAACGAAGAAACCGAATATGTCGCCTATGTTTCCGAGCAGAATTTGCTCGATGACGGCTCCGGCGAACCCATTCGGCATCCGCAGATCCGCGAATTCTTCGAAGGCTTCGATTCCAAGAACAGCCGTTACCGGCTGCGCGACGCGCGCCGGCATTGAGATTGGGCCGCCGGCCATGATTTCGGTCGGTTTGCCAACCAAATCTCTGTGACCTGAGCCGGGCTCCGGGCGAATCGCTCGATCATGATGAGTTTGGATCGAATCGATCCAAACTCATAAACGTGATCGATTCTTATATTTTAGCGCGGGATTCTTGCGAAAAACCGGTGTCCACTTTTTCGCATCCCGCGCTGGAGCGAATCCCGCCAAAGTTGCGGGCTTGGCGATAAGGATTGGCTCCAACATGCTAATTTGGCGCGCTTGATCAATGAATATGATGAAGACCTGGATTTCCGGCGTCCTTCTCGCGGCAGTGCTGGGCATCGTGCCCGCCGCCGCCGAGCCCCGCCACGGCATCGCCATGCATGGCGATGCCGCCTTGCCGGCGGACTTCAAATCGCTCCCCTACGCCAATCCCGACGCGCCCAAGGGCGGCATCTTCCGCCAGGCTGTCACCGGCAGCTTCGACAGCGTCAACCCCTTCATCGTGAAGGGCCAGAAGGCGGTGAGTATCAGCACCTATGTCTTCGAAAGCATGATGAGCCGGAACTACGGCGAGGCTTTCTCCGTCTATGGTCTCCTGGCCGAAAGCATCGATGTCAGCCCCGACCGCAACAAGGTGACCTTCGTCCTCAGGCCCGAGGCGCGTTTTTCCGACGGCACGCCGGTGACCTCGGCCGATGTCGCCTTTTCGCTCGCAATTCTGCGCGACCACGGCCTGCCGCGCTTCAAGACCTATTACTCCAAGATCAGGACACTCGAAACGCCGGATGCCCGCACCATCGTGATGACGCAGGACGAAGGTGACCGCGAATTGCCGCTGATCATGGGCCTCATGCCGATCCTGCCCAAGCATTACTGGGAGAAGCGGAATTTCGAGGCGAGCACACTCGATCCGATCATGGGGTCGGGCCCCTATGTATTTGCCGGTATCGAGCCCGGCGAGCGCATCTCGCTCAAGAAGAATCCGGATTACTGGGGCAAGGATGTCCCGCTCAATCGCGGCGTGTGGAATTTCGACGAGGTGCGTTTCGATTATTTCCGCGACCACAATTCGGCTTTCGAAGCCTTCAAGAAGGGGCTCGCCGACATCCGGGTGGAAACCGACCCGACGCGCTGGACCTATGGCTATGATTTCCCGGCCGTTGCCGAGGGTCGGGTCATCCGTGAACGGATTGAACAGCAGACGCCCGCCGCCGCCTCGGGCTTCGCCTTCAACACACGCATTCCCCTCTTCGAGGATCCGAAGGTGCGCCGGGCGCTGACCGAGGCATTCGATTTCGAATGGCTGAATGACAATCTCCTGTATGGCCTCTATCGCCGAACCCAGGGTTATTATTCGGGCTCGGAGCTTTCCTATCTGGGGCATTCCGCCGACGCACGCGAGATGGCGTTGCTCGGCACCGATGCGTCGCGCATCGATCCGCGCATTCTCGACGGCACCTATGTATTGCCCAGGACCGACGGGTCGGGACGCGACCGCAAGGTGTTGCGCGGCACCGTGACCTTGTTGAAGGAAGCCGGTTGGGAAATCCGCGACGGCGCATTGGTCAACATCAAGACCAATGCTCCCTTCACCTTTACCATCTCCTGCCTCACCCGCGAGCAGGAGAAGATTGCGCTGCACTACCAGCGCACGCTGAAGCAGATCGGCATCGACGTGCGCATCCGCCAGGTGGATTCCGCCCAGTTCCAGCGCATGCTCGACACGTACGAATTCGATATGCTGCCGGTGATGTGGTACAATTCGCTGTCTCCCGGCAATGAGCAGGATTTCTACTACGGCAGCGCCGGCCGCACAGTGCCGGGGACCCGCAACTACCCCGGCATCGCCGATCCGGCCGTCGACCGCATGATCGCCGCACTCCTGTCCGCCACCACACGCGAGGACTTCGTCTCGGCCGTGCGCGCGCTCGACCGGCTCCTGGTCAGCGGCTTCTATATCGTGCCCTTCTATGATTCAGGCGGCCAGTGGGTGGCGCGCTGGGACACCATCGGCCGTCCCAAGCAGCCCCCCCTTCCGGGTTTCGAAGGCACTGCGCTATGGTACGCGAAGCCGTAACAGGAACGCCTCCCGCCAAGGTTGTCCGACCCTGGCGATAAGAACGCGTTCGAATTGTAGATCCGAAGGGGCCCCTTGCCATGACCGTCCAGCCGATCGCACAGAAATCCTGGCTCCCGGCCGATTGCGCCACGGTGATCGAGGGGATCGAGAGCGCGCTCGGAGGCCTGAACGATCCGGCGGCGATCGAAGCCCGGCTGATGCGGCTGATCGATGATCATGAGCGCCACATGGACCGGGAATCGATCGGCCTCAATGCCGGCACCAATGTGATGAATCCGCGCGCCGCGGCGCTGCTCGCCCGCTCCCTCGGCAACCGCCCGAGCCTCGGTTATCCCGGCGACAAATACGAGATGGGCATGGAATATGCCGAGGAGATCGAGGTCATCGCCGAGGATCTGGCGAAGCGCCTCTTCGCCGCTCCTTTCGCCGAAATCCGCGTCGGGTCGGGCGCGCTCGCCAATCTCTACAGCTTCATGGCGACGGCAAAGTCGGGCGACAGCATCATGGCCTTTACGGGCGAGATGGGCGGTCATGTCACGCATCACAAGGACGGCGCCGCCGGCCTCTATGGTCTCGTGACCCATCCCGTGCCGCATGACGGGGAGCGCATGACGGTCGATCTCGACCGGCTGCGCGCCGATGCCAGGCGCCTCAGGCCTAAGCTCATCACCGTCGCGGGCTCCCTCTGCCTCTATCCCTATCCGGTCCGCGAGATGCGTCAGATCTGCGACGAGGTCGGCGCTTACCTTCTTTATGACGCGGCCCATATGGGCGGTCTCATCGCCGGCAGGCATTTCCAGGCTCCGCTGGCCGAAGGCGCCCATCTCATGACCATGTCCACCTACAAGGCCTTTGGCGGCCCGCCATCCGGCCTCATCCTTTCCAGCGACGCCGAGCTCGCCCGACGTCTCGACCAGATCGCCTATCCGGGCCTCACCGCCAATTTCGATCTCGGCAAGACCGCCGCGCTGGCGCTTTCCATCCTCGATCTAATCGCCCATGGCGAGGCCTATGCGGCGCAAGCCATCGCCAATGCGAATGCCCTGGGTACGCAGCTGGAAAAGCATGGCATCAAGGTGCATCGCGCCCAAGGCCGCGACGCGACCGAGAGCCATCACCTCGCCTTGCCGGCCCAGCCCTATGGCGGCGGACAGTCGACCTCCAAGCATCTGGCGCGCGCCAATATCCTGCTCTGCGGCATCGGCCTGCCCGTCGCTCCCGTCGCCGGCGATCTCAACGGCATCCGCATCGGCACTCAGGAAGTGACGCGCTTCGGCATGAAGGAAGACGCCATGGCCGAGATCGCCTGGCTGATGTCCAAGGTGATGGTCAAGGGCGAAGCGCCCGAAAAGGTCCGCTCCGAGGTCGTTGCTTTCCGTCAACACTATCAAACCATGAGCTATGTGAGATGAGCACGCCTGTCGTCATCGACGTCGTATCCGATGTCGTCTGTCCCTGGTGCTATGTCGGCAAGAAGCGCCTCGAAGCCGCGATGCGCATGCTGCCCGAGCAGAATTTCGCGGTCTTCTGGCGACCCTTCCAGCTCGATCCCACGATCCCCAAGGAGGGCCTGCCGCGCAAGACCTATCTCGAGCGCAAATTCGGCAATCTGGAGCGCCTGGCCCAGACCCACGCGCAACTGGTCGAGATCGGCAAGGCCGAGGGCATTGCCTTCGCGTTCGAAAGAATCACCCGCTCGCCCAACACGCTCGACGCCCATCGCCTGATCCGCTGGGCGCAGGAGGCCGGCAAGCAGACCGAGATGGTCGATCGCCTTTTCGCCCTCTATTTCGCCGAGGGCGCCGATATCGGGAACCACGAGGTCTTGATCAAGGCGGCGGTGGATGTGGGCCTCGACGGCGCGCTCGTTACCCAGCTTCTTGCCACCGGAGCCGACCTCGATCCGGTCATTGCCGAGATCAATGCCGCCGGCAAGATGGGCATCACCGGCGTGCCGACCTTCATCTTCGCCAGCCGCTACGCCATCTCGGGCGCGCATCCCGCCGAGACGATCAAGAAGGCCATCGAGCAGAACGCATTAACGAATCATTAATGGATGTGGCACAACCTAAGGACGGGGCACGGGGAGAATTTGCCATGTCGTCCATAGCATTCCTGATCGGCGCCATCGCTGTGACGGTCGTCGGCAATCTGGTCCTGCTGCGGTATCAGCTGACGCGTCCGCTCGATCCGAAAGCGCTGGACGAATAAGGCCTCGGCCAAATCAGGCTGCCAGCTTCACCAGTTAGATTATGACCTGACGGGCGCCTTTGAGGTGGTCTTTCGGCGTATGTCGGTTGCGCATGACCACCAGCTTCTTCGGATTGCCAAACTGATCGCCGCGGAAGCCAGCGAAGCACCCATACGGGCTCGAAACGTCGCCGAAAATGCAGGAAGCCCTCCTCCGGGCCTGTCCGCGCGAGATACAGCGTAGATACAGGGAAAACGCGAAAATGCGACCTTTCCGAATCTCGGTCCTCAGAAATGATCTTGCGATCGCAGAGGCTTGCGCGTTGCAGAGTGGTCGCCCCGGCAGGGATGAAAAGAACCCTCCGGCAGGGAAGCTGCTTCGGGCATATTTATCTCGCGCTAAGCTGCCAGCTTCACCATCTGGGTCATGATCTGTCGGGCGCCCTTGAGGCGATCTTCTGGCGTATCCCAGCTCCGCATGATTACCAGCTTCATATCGGGGCGCAGCTTGGCCAGGCTACCCTGCCCCGTGATCCACTCCACGAGCTTCTTCGGATTGCCGACCTGATCGCCGCGGAAGCCGATTACCGCGCCCTTGGGCCCGGCATCGACGCTCGCCACATTGGCTTTGCGGCACAGGATCTTGATCGACACCACATCGAGAAGATGCTTCACCTCTTCCGGGATGCGCCCGAAGCGATCGTGCAATTCGGCGCCAAAGCCGTCGAGCTCGCTCTCCTCCTGGAGATCGGCGAGGCGGCGATAGAGGCCGAGCCGCAGTTGCAGATCCGGCACATAGGGTTCGGGGATGAGAACGGACGTGCCGATATTGATCTGCGGCGACCACGTGCCTTCGGCTTCGAGCGTCTCCTCGCCCGTGCGCAATTTGGCCACCGCCTCTTCGAGCATGGACTGATAGAGCTCGTAGCCCACCTCCTTCACATGGCCCGACTGCTCGTCGCCAAGCAGATTGCCGGCACCGCGGATGTCTAGATCGTGGCTCGCCAGGGTGAAACCGGCGCCCAGTGAATCAAGCGATTGCAGCACCTTGAGGCGCTTCTCCGCCGCCGGCGTCATCGTGCGGTTGGCAGGTGTCGTCAACAGCGCATAAGCGCGCTGCTTGGAGCGTCCGACACGGCCGCGGATCTGGTAGAGCTGGGCCAGGCCGAACATGTCGGAGCGGTGAACGATCAGCGTGTTGGCGGTCGGGATATCGAGGCCGGATTCGACGATGGTCGTCGACAGCAGCACATCGAACTTGCGGTCATAGAAGCCGCTCATGATGTCTTCGAGCTCGGTCGGCGCCATGCGCCCGTGGGCGGTGCGGAATTTTATTTCCGGCACATGATTGCGCAGGAAGTCGGCCTGCTCCTCGAGATCGGCGACGCGCGGGCACACATAGAAGCTCTGGCCGCCGCGGAAATGCTCACGCAGCAGCGACTCGCGGATGACCACCGGATCGAAGGGCGAGATATAGGTGCGTACCGCCAGCCGATCGAGCGGCGGCGTGGTGATGAGCGACAGCTCGCGCACGCCCGACAGCGCGAGCTGCAAGGTGCGCGGAATGGGTGTCGCGGTCAGCGTCAGCACATGCACATTGGCGCGCAGTTCCTTGAGCCGCTCCTTGTGCTTGACGCCGAAATGCTGCTCCTCGTCGATGATGAGAAGGCCCAGATCGCGGAATTTGACGCTTTCGGCGAGCAGCGCGTGGGTCCCGATCACGATGTCGATCTCGCCCTTGGCGAGCCCATCCTTCACCGCCTCGATCTCCTTGCGCCCGACCAGGCGCGAGGCCTGGGCGAGCCTGAGCGGAAGGCCCTGGAAGCGCTGGTTGAAGGTGGCGAAGTGCTGGCGCGACAGCAGCGTCGTCGGCACGACGACCGCCACCTGCTTGCCGTTCATCGCCGCCACGAAGGCCGTGCGCAGCGCCACCTCGGTCTTGCCGAAGCCGACATCGCCACAGATGAGACGGTCCATCGGACGTCCCTTCTGCAGGTCCTCCAATGTCGCCTCGATGGCAGCGAGCTGGTCTTCCGTCTCCTCATAGGGGAAGCGAGCGCAGAACTCGTCATAGAGCCCGTCGGGCGGCGGCAGGATCTCGCCCGGCTTGAGTTCGCGGGCGGCCGCCGTCTTGATCAGATTCTCGGCGATCTCGCGGATGCGTTCTTTGAGCTTCGCCTTCTTCGCCTGCCAGGCGCCGCCACCCAGGCGGTCGAGATTGGCGCCCTCCTCGTCCGAGCCGTAGCGCGACAGGAGCTCGATATTCTCCACGGGGAGGAACAGCCGGTCATTGCCGGCATACATGATGAAGAGGCAGTCATGCGGGGCGCCCTGCACCTCGATGGTCTTGAGGCCTTCAAAGCGGCCGAGACCGTGATCGACATGGACGATCAGATCGCCCGGGGTCAATGCCGACAGTTCGGAGATGAAATCGGCAGGCTTGCGCGCCTTGCGGCCGCGCCGCACCAGGCGGTCCCCCAATATGTCCTGCTCGGAGAGCACGGCGAGATCGCCGCTTTCGAAACCGGCTTCGAGCCCGAGCACGACGATGCTGACGATGTCCCGGGGGCGATTCCGCACCTCGGCCCAGTCCTTACCCTGGGCGAGCGGCGACACATCGTGGTCGCGCAGGATGGTCTCGAGGCGCTCGGCCGAGCCTTCCGACCAGGTGGCGATGACGACCCGTTTGCCGTTGGCGCGCAACGCATTGGCATGCCCGCGCACCGCCTCATAGACATTGGCGCCGGCCTCGGCGCGTTCCGCCGCAAAGCTGCGCCCCTGCCGGCCGCCAATCGACAGAACCGGCGCAACGGCGCTGTCCGGCGTCTCGAACGGCGTGAAGGCGAGCACGCTCCTGTCGACGAGAAGCTCGGTCCATTCCTGCTGCGTGAGATAGAGAGCCTGGGGCTTGAGCGGCTTGTAGGGTGCCGCGCCAAATGTGTCCTGAGTCAGCGCCTCGCGCCGCGCATCGTAGAATTCGGCGATCTGTTCGTGCCGCGCCACAACCGCCTCGTCCGCCGAATGATCGAGCGAGACCGCGCCTTCGCGCGCATGGTCGAAGATCGTTTCCAGCTTGTCGTGGAAAAGCGGCAGCCAGTGCTCCATGCCCTGGTAGCGCCGCCCGTTGGTCACCGATTCATAAAGCGGGTCGTTGATGTCGAGACCACCGAAGGCCGCCGCATAGGAGGTGCGAAAACGGCCGATCGATTCGGGTGTGAGCAGCACTTCGCTCGCCGGATGCAGCACGAGCGAGCGCAGCGTCCCGGTTGAGCGTTGTGACTGCGGGTCGAAGCGGCGCACCGATTCGAGCGCGTCGCCGAAGAAATCGAGCCGGACCGGTCCTTCGGCGCCGGGCGGGAAGATGTCGATGATGCCGCCACGGACGGCGAAATCGCCGGCGTCGACCACCGTCCCGGTGCGCGAATAGCCATTGTGCTGCAGGAAGAGCTGCAGCTTCTCCGTGTCGACATATTGCCCGGGAGCAGCCTGGAAGGTCGTCTCGGCGATGACGCGCCCTTCCGGCAGGCGCTGCAGAGCCGCGTTTACGCTGGTCAGAAGAATGCGCGGCGCCTTGCTCCGGATCGCCAGGGCCGCGAGCGCCGCGAGCCGGCGCGCCACGACATTCGCCGCCGGCGACACTCGGTCATAAGGCAGGCAGTCCCAGGCCGGAAACGAGATCACCTCGACATCGGGCGCAAAGAAGGCGAGGGCCTCGGCGAGGCTCGCCATGCGCTGATCGTCGAGCGCTATGTGCACCAGCGGCTTGCCGGCGAGAAGCCGGGCCGCTTCGGCGGCCGCCATCGCGTCGAGGCCCTCCAGGACTCCTGAAACGATGGTGCGCCCGGAAAGTCCCAGGCGTTCGGTGAGGCGTTTGCTGTCGATCATGGCCTGTAAGTCAGAAGCGCCTTGAGAAGAGGCGTCGCTTGCGGTGGCGGAACCTGTATATCGCCCAGAATCCAGCCCATCAGCTGCGGGTCCGGCAGACCGATGATGATTTCGAGCTCGTCGAGTTCGGCCTCGCTGAAGCTGTCGATACGGGCCTGGGCGAAGCCGCCCAGCAACAGATCCATCTCGCGGGTGCCGCGATGGCTGGCGCGCCAGAGGAGCCGCTTGCGGCGGATCTCAGATGTTTCCGTGGGGGTGGTCATGGGCTGCCCTGCTTAGCGGCTGGAAAGCCTCAGCGCAATGACTTGCGCGAAGGCCGCCTAATCGTGAAATTGGGGCATGCGTCCGCCTCAACTCAATCCTCTTTTCGCCAGCGCCACCAGCCTCAAGGGCATCGGTCCCAAGCTCGACAAGGTGCTGGCCAAGCTGCTGCGTCCTGCCGCACCGGCAAATTCGCAAGCGCGCATCATCGATCTCCTGTTCCACTTGCCGTCGGGACTGATCGACCGACGCGAACGCCCCAAGCTCGACGCCTTGCCCGAAAAGGGCATCGTCACGGTGGAGGTAACGGTCGGAAAGCACCGCTCGCCGCCGCCGCATCTGAAGCGCCTGCCCTATCGCGTCGACTGCTTCGATGAGACAGGCACCCTGACCCTGGTGTTTTTCCACGCTTTCGCCGATCATCTGCAGCGTCTGCTCCCGCCCGGCGAGACGCGCTTCGTCTCCGGCGCCGTCGACTGGTTCCAGGGCTCGCCGCAGATCGCCCATCCCGACCACATCGTCTCCGCCGATGAATTCGCCAAGCTTCCGCTGATCGAGCCGGTCTATCCATTGACGGCAGGGCTTTCACCCAAGATCCTCGGCCGCGCCATGCGCGCCGGGCTCGAGAGCATCCCCGCGCTGCCCGAATGGCAGGACGTGGCCTGGCTCAAACGCAAGGGCTGGCCAGATTTCGCGGCTTCCTTGCGCAAATCGCACCAGCCGCAGACGCATGAGGATCTGGCGCTGACGACGCCCGAGCATATGCGGCTTGCCTATGACGAGTTGCTCGCCAATCAGCTCGCTCTGTCGCTCGTGCGCAAACACATGAAGCGCAAGGCCGGGCGCATGTTGCCCGGCACCGGTGATATCCGCGCGCGTATCATCTCGGAGCTGCCTTATACGCTCACGTCTTCGCAGCAGACGGCCCTCGGGGAGATACTGCGCGACATGGCGGCGCCCGAGCGCATGCTGCGCCTGCTGCAGGGCGATGTCGGCTCGGGCAAGACGGTGGTGGCGCTGCTTGCCTTGGCGGCGGCGATCGAATCCGGCGCGCAAGGCGCGCTCATGGTGCCGACCGAGATCCTGGCGCGCCAGCATTTCGCCACGCTGACGCCGCTCTGCGAACGGGCCGGCTTGCGCCTCGCTCTGCTGACCGGTCGCGAGAAAGGTCGCGCCCGCGAAGGTCTCCTCGCCATGCTCGCCAAAGGCGAGATCGACATTCTCGTCGGCACCCATGCGCTGTTCCAGGATGATGTCGAGTTCCACGATCTTGGCCTCGTCGTCATCGACGAGCAGCATCGGTTCGGTGTGCATCAGCGCCTGGCGCTCCAGGCCAAGGCTCAGGATGCCGATCTCCTGGTCATGACCGCGACACCGATCCCGCGCACTTTGGCACTCACGGTCTATGGCGACATGGAGGTGTCCAAGCTCACCGAGAAGCCGGCCGGGCGCCAGCCGATCGACACCAGGGTCATGCCGTCCGAGCGCATGGACGAGGTCATCGACGGCCTGCGCCGGCTTCTGAATGCCGATGGCCGCGCCTACTGGATCTGCCCGCTGGTCGAGGAAAGCGAACTCGTCGATCTCGCCGCCGCCGAAGACCGCGCCAAGATGCTGGCGGAGACTTTTCCCGGCCGCACCGGCCTCGTCCATGGCCGTATGAAGGCGGCCGAGAAGGACGCCGCGATGGCCCGCTTCAAATCGGGCGAAATCGGAATTCTGGTCTCGACCACGGTGGTCGAGGTCGGCGTCGACGTGCCGGAAGCGACGGTTATGGTCATCGAGAATGCCGAGCGTTTCGGCTTGGCGCAGCTACATCAGTTGCGCGGCCGCGTCGGACGCGGCACCGGCAAATCGACCTGCCTTCTTCTATACCAGGGCAAGCTCGGCGAGACCGCCAAAGCCCGCCTCACCATCATGCGTGAAACAGAAGATGGATTCCGCATCGCCGAAGAGGATCTGCGCCTGCGCGGCGCCGGCGAGATGCTGGGCACGCGCCAGGCCGGGCTCCCCGTTTTCAAGCTCGCCGATATCCTCGAGCACGCCGATCTGCTTGCCGTGGCGCGCGACGATGCCGGTCTCATCCTGGCGCGCGATCCCCATCTCGCGACACCGCGTGGCGAGGCGCTGCGCGCTTTGCTCTATCTCTTCGAACGCGACGATGCGGTGCGCCTGATCTCCGCCGGATGAACATTGCAGGGTTTTCGGATAAGCCGTTGCGCGCCTGAATTATGTCGCGGTCTTCTTCCCGGGCAACTGCAGGAGTCGCTGCGCCGTGTCCTGCTCGATATTGGCGGCGATCGTCTTGACCTGGCCATCTCCTTCCGGGAAGACGAGCCCCATCGAGATCACCATTTTGGCGGCGTCCTCGACCGGCATGTCGATGATCCGCACGTCGCTCACATCGACGAAATAGACATAGCCCGAAGTCGGATTTGGGGTCGTCGAGATATAGACCGCATACATCGCGCGGCCGGGTTCAAGACCGATCTGGCCGCCATCGACCTCGCGCGACACGAACACCAGCGAGTAAATGCCCCGGCGCGGCCATTCGATGAGGCCGACACTTCGGAAGCTGGCGCCGGATTGCGAGAACAGAGTCTCGAAAATCTGCTTGGTGCCTTTGTAGACGGAGCGCACCACAGGCGTTCTGTTGAGAAGCCTGTCCCAGAAGGCGAGGATCGTGCGGCCGACGAGATTGGCGGCGAGCGCCCCGATCAGCGTGATGCCGAGCAACGCGAAGATGAGGCCGATGCCCGGTACGCGGAACGCCAGATAGTGGCCGGGGTCGAGCACCGCCGGGATGAGCGGACGCAGCCAGGCATCGAACAAGGTTACAAACCAGTAAGACGCCCAGAGCGTAATCGCGATGGGCGCTGTAACGACGATGCCGGTCAGGAAATAGGTTCTGAGCCTGCTGCCGAGGGAACTGGATGCTACCGGTGCGAGCTTCGGCTCATCGGACATATTCTGGGACGAGGACATTCCCCTTTTGTGCATGACCCCAAGGTCTTGCGCAAGCAGGTAGGGTCCCTTCCGTAGAGCTTTGCCCACTTTGATCGGTTCGAAACGATTCGATCAAAGTGGGCAAAAGGCTCGAGAATATTTAATCTGTAGCGCTTCCTTATTCGCCAAAGTCGCGCAACTTTGGCCGGAAGCGCTCTCTGATCACGGAAGCTTTACGAGTCGATCTTGCTGACGAAGCACGACAGGCCGCGTGACTTCAGCTTGCCGCAGGCGGACTGGGCATCCGACTGCGAGTCGAAGCCGCCAAGCCGCAGGCGATAATAGACGCCTTTCTTGCCGAGATCGGCCCGCACCACCAGGGGCTTCATGTCGTTCAGAGTCTTGTGCCTGGCCTTCAGCTTCTCCCAGGTTCCCCAGGCGAGCTTTTCGTCACGCGCCGAAGACAGCTGGATGGACCAGCCGGTCAGCTGAGCGTCGCTGTTCTGCGCCGCCGGCTCTACCCGCGCGGCCTGGTCTTCCGACTGTTCCTGCACGGCGGGAGCCGTGTCGGCGCCGGGTTCCGGCAATGCCTCGACCGCCACGATCTGCTCGACGGGCTTCGTCTCGACAGGCTTCGCTTCGGCGGCCTTTTTCTTGGGTGGCGCGATTTCGTTCGGCTGCGGGATCGCATTGGCCTCGAGCGTGTAGCCGGAAGCCGCCGGCTCCGCGATTTGCGTGGCTTCCGCCGCCGCGAGCTGCGGGCCGTCCTCGGGAGGAATGCGGTCGTCGATTTCCTTGACCGGCTTGACCGGAACCGCCTTGACCATCTGCACCGGCAGTTCGCCGACAAGCTGCATCGGCGGATTCACCGCATCAGGCAGCGCATCCTTGCGCACAACCTGCTCGGGTGATGTGGTGATCGAGGCGGTGATCAGCTTGGCGTCGGGCTGGGCCGCCGCGACGGCCGCCGCCGGCAAGGCGCCGAGTGCCGCGAGCTTGTCGCGCGCCGGCTTGTAGTTCGGATTGGCACTGACCGCGTTGTTGAGCGCGGCTTGAGCTTCCGGCAGGCGGTGCAGTTGCTCGAAGGCGAGCGCCTCGCCGTAATAAACGAGATACGGTTGCGGATGCTTGAAACGCAGCGCCTTCTCATAGTCGCTCAGCGCGAAGAGAAGCTGGCCGTTCTCGCGCAGAATGGTGCCGCGCAGATAGTAGGCGTAAGAGAATTCCGGATCGAGGAACAGAGCGCTGGTGAAATCCTCGATGGCGAGGACGGGGTGATTGAGTTTCTGCTGCGAGAGGCCGCGATTATAGAGCGTAGTGGCGCGCAGCTTGCCGTTCATGGCGTCCACCCTGAGCGCCGCGGTATAATCGTCGACCGCCCGCGAATGATCGCCCGACTGCTGATAGGCATAGCCGCGGTTGATCAGCGCATTGGCCAGCTGTTCGGGATGGAGATCGCGCGCCTCGATCGCCGCCGAATAGCCGGCGATCGCCGTCTGCAGGTCTCCCGCCTGGAGCGCGGTGCGCGCCGCCGTGGAAAGACTGGTGGATGAACTCTGGCTCGTGGCAATGGTGCCGCCAACCGCCGCAGGCGCGGCAAGCAAAGCGGTACATACACACGCAAGCAAAACTGACCGGACTCTCATGGGACAGAGAGTGGAGGATTAAGGTTAAAGCTTAGCTAAAGGCGCCCCTCTTCACTCGACCGTTACTGATTTTGCCAGGTTGCGCGGCTGGTCTACATCCGTTCCCATGAACACGGCGGCGTGATAGGCCAGAAGCTGCACCGGCAGGGCATAGAGCAAGGGGCTCAGAATCCCATGCGCCCGGGGCACCCGGATGCGTTGGAAGGTGCGCTGGCCGTGGGCCTCGAGCCCCTGATCATCGGTGATCAGCACGATCTTTCCGCCTCGGGCCGCCACCTCCTCCATATTGGAGACGGTCTTCTCGAACAGATCGTCCCTGGGGGCGATGACGATGACCGGCACATTCTCGTCGATGAGCGCGATCGGGCCATGCTTGAGCTCACCCGCCGCATAGCCCTCGGCATGGATATAGGAAATCTCCTTGAGCTTCAGCGCGCCCTCGAGCGCGATCGGGAAGTTCACGCCGCGCCCCAGATAGAGCACGTCCTGGGCATGCGCCACTTCGCGCGCCACATCGGCAATGTGCTTCTCGTCCTTCAGAATCTCGGCCATGTGCCGCGGCGCTTCGATCAGCGCACCGATCAATTCGCGCTCCTGCTCGCGGGTAATCGCGCCGCGCGCCTTGGCGGCGGCGACAGCGAGCGCCGCCAGCACGGTAAGCTGGCAGGTGAAGGCCTTGGTCGAGGCGACGCCGATCTCCGGGCCGGCATAGGTGAAGATGGCCGCATCCGCCTCGCGCGCGATGGTCGAGCCCGGCACATTGACGAGCGCCACGGTGTCCTGGCCTTGCGACTTGCAATAACGAAGCGCCGCCAGCGTGTCGGCGGTCTCGCCCGATTGCGAGATGACGATGGCGGCGCCGCGCTTCGGCATCGGCGCTTCGCGATAGCGGAATTCCGACGCGATATCGACCTCGGTCGGCAGCCTCGCATAGCGCTCGAACCAGTATTTGGCGGTGAGGCCGGCGAGATAGGCGGTGCCGCAGGCGGTGATGGTGAGGCGGTCGAGCTTGCCGAAATCGATCTTCATCTGCTCCGGCAGCCGCGTCGCGCGCTCCGAGAAGTCGGCATATTCGGCGAGCGTGCGGCCGACCACTTCCGGCTGTTCGGCGATCTCCTTGGCCATGAAGTGGCGGTGCTTGCCCTTGTCTGCCATGAAGGCCGAGGCTTGCGTGAAATTCATCGGCCGGGTGATCTCGCGACCTTCGGCATCGAAGATCTCGGCCGACTTGCGCGTCAGCACCACCCAGTCGCCATCCTCGAGATAGGTGACGCGATTGGTGAAGGGCGCCAGCGCGATCGCGTCCGAGCCCAGATACATCTGCCCCTCGCCATGGCCGACGGCGAGCGGCGCGCCCATGCGGGCGCCGATCATCAGGTCGTGCTCGCCGCTGAACAGCACGGCGAGCGCAAAGGCGCCTTCGAGCCGGCCCAGCACCTTGGCCACGGCGTCCCTGGGCTTGAGCCCCTTCGCCCGCTCGCGCGCGATTAGATGCGCCACCACCTCGGTGTCGGTCTGCGAGGTGAAGACATAGCCTTCCTTCTGCAGTTCCTCCTTGAGCGGCTTGAAATTCTCGATGATGCCGTTATGCACGATGACGACATCGCCCGACACATGCGGATGCGCGTTGGTTTCGTTGGGAACGCCATGGGTGGCCCAGCGCGTATGGCCGATGCCGGTCGTGCCCCGGATCGGCGTCGCCTTCAGCTTGTCCGCGAGATTGTGGAGCTTGCCGGGCGCTCTCACCCGCTCGACCTTGCCGCCTTCGATGGTGGCGATGCCGGCTGAATCGTAGCCACGATATTCCAGGCGCTTCAGCGCCTCGACGATGCTATGGGCGACGGGCTCGGTGCCCAGGATGCCGACTATGCCACACATGTTTACGCCTTACCCTTCTTCTCTTTCCTGGCCTTCTTCATCTCGCGGTAGCGTTTCGCCCAACCGGGCTTCACCGCCTGCTGTCCGCGCGCGATGGCGAGCGCATGCTCGGGGACATTCTCGGTGATGACGCTTCCGGCCGCGATATTAGACGCGTCTCCGACTTTGACCGGCGCGACCAGCGCCGTATTCGAGCCGACGAAGACATCCGCGCCGATCTCGGTCAGATGCTTGTCATAACCGTCATAATTGCAGGTGATGGTCCCCGCGCCGATGTTGCTGCGCGCGCCGACCGTCGCGTCGCCGATATAGGTCAAATGATTGGCCTTGGCGCCCTCGCCGATCGTCGCCTTCTTGATCTCTACGAAGTTGCCGATATGGGCATTGCGGCCAATCTCGGCGCCGGGCCTGAGCCTGGCATATGGGCCGATCCGCACACCGTCGGCAATCTTCGCACCTTCGAGATGCGAGAAGGCCATGATCTCCACATTGTCGCCGATCCTGACCTGCGGCCCGATGATGACATGCGGCTCGATCGTGACATCCTTGCCGATCTCGGTGTCGGCCGAAAGAAAAACCGAAGGAGGATCGATGAGCGTCGCGCCATTGTCCATAGCACTTTGCCGGTAGCGTGCCTGCAGCAGGCTCTCGATCTGGGCGAGCTGCGCCCTTGTGTTGACGCCATGGACCTCGGCTTCAGGACATTCGGCCAGCGCCACCTGACTGCCCTCGGCGACGGTAAGGCCGACGAGGTCGGTCAGATAATATTCGTGCTTGGCGTTGTTGTTGTCGATCCGGGGCAGAAGTTGCCAGAGGAACTTGGCGGTGACGGCGATGAAGCCCGAATTGCACAGGTCGATGCGGCGCTCGTCGACCGTTGTGTCGAGTTCCTCGCGAATGGCGATGAGCCTCCCGGAGCGATTCTGGATGAGGCGGCCGTAGCCGGTCGGATTGGCAGCCCGGAAGCCGAGAACGGCGAGCGGACTTTCATCGTTCACCGCCTCCGCCAGCGCCCTGATGGTCTCGGTCCGGATGAGCGGCACGTCGCCATAGAGGACGAGCACGGTGCCCTCGAAGCCTTTGAGCCCGTCCTGCGCCATGCCGACCGCATGGGCGGTGCCCTGCCGCTTCTCCTGGATGGCGATGACGGCGTCGGGAATCACCTGGCGGGCCTCCGCGCCGACCGCCGACATGTCCGGCCCGGCAATGACCACGGTTCGCTGCGGCCTGGCCCCGGCCGCGGCGTGCAGCACATGGCTGAGCAAGGTCCGCCCGGCCGCCTTGTGCAGCACTTTCGGAAAGTCGGAACGCATGCGCGTCCCCTTCCCGGCGGCAAGGACGACGACAGCGATAGGCTGGGATTTGGGCATGGTCGGTCAGGATCTCCAGGGGGCGTCGGACGGCCGGCAAACTAGGTGGCAAGGCTGAACAGTCTGTTACAAGGGCTTTTAGGCAAAAACCGTACCCTTTTCCAAAGACCGGACCAGAACATCAACGGCTTTCTATTGACCGGCCGTTCCGGCGCAACTATGGTCCGCCCGCCTTTCGATGTGGGCCCGTAGCTCAGTGGTAGAGCATCTGACTTTTAATCAGAGGGTCGATGGTTCGAACCCATCCGGGCTCACCAACGAAATCAAGTAGTTACTAAAACCCCGCCCGACCTTAATCTCGGCATTATTACGAGATAGCACTCGGACTATCGGGGAAATGTCCCAGAAAACACAACATTTGTGAACAGTCCGTCGACTGGATCAATGGATTCGCTGCTGCAAGGAGGCCTAGGTCCATAATGGAATCACCCCGGCAACTTGGCTTCCGACATGGAGCGGGCATCGCCGTGCTGCTGCTCAGTCTCGCATCCGCGCCGGTTTTCGCGCAGGACACGCAAGATAATGGGTCAGCTGCCTCGGTCGCTCCTCAGGTTTCCGCACCCGGCAAGCTCGCGACCCGTACCCAGATCGTCGCCAACAATGATGAGCTGGCGATGCTAACAGGAGGCTCGGAACAGGCCCTTGCCGACGCCATCGTGCTTTACAAGCAGATCGTCAAGAATGGCGGCTGGCCCCAGATCACCAGCAAGAAGCTGTCCAAGGGCGCCAAAGGCGAGCAGGTCCTTTTGCTGCGTCAGCGACTGATCTTCGAGAACTATCTCCCCTTCGACACGCTTGGCGGACCCAACGGCTCGTTGTTCGACGCCGCGATGGTCGACGCGGTCAAGGCGTTTCAGGTCAATCATGGCGTGGCACCGACCGGCACGGTCGGCGACCGCACGCTGACCGAGCTCAACATCCCCGCCGAGATCCGCCTCGCTACGCTGCTCGAGAATCAGCCCCGCGTCTCGGCCTATGCGCAGGACCTCGGACGGCGGTCCATCCTCGTTAACATCCCGTCGCTGCAGCTCGAGACCGTTGAAGATGGCCGGGTCTTCTCGCGTCACAACATCGTGGCGGGAAAGCTCGATCGCCCGTCGCCGACACTGGTGAGCACGGTCAGCGACGTGACCTTCAATCCCTATTGGAAGATTCCAGCCTCGATCGTCGAACGCGACATCGTTCCACACTATCTCAAGGACCGCAGCTATCTGGCAAAAATGCAAATCCGGGTGTTCGACGGCGTAGATGGCCCGGAAATCGATCCCTCGACGATCGACTGGGCGAATACGCCGCCGGAGCGCTATTTCTTCCGTCAGGACCCGGGCGAGAACAATGCCCTTGCCACTGTCAAGATCAACTTCCCCAACAAGTTCATGGTCTACATGCACGATACGCCGCACCGTGAGCTGTTCGGCAGCAATGCGCGCTTCGAAAGCTCGGGCTGTATCCGTGTCGATCAGGTGCAAACGGTCGTCGACTGGGTGCTACGGGATCAGGCGGACTACAGCCCCGATCAGTACGGCCAGATCATCGGAACCCGGCAACCCTATGAACTGAAAGTGCAGACACCGCCAAGCGTTCGCTTCATGTATCTGACCGCCTGGGCGACGCCTGAAGGCGCGATCAATTTCCGGCCCGATATCTATAATCTGGATGGCAAGGGCTTCGTCCTCGGCCAGCCGGAACCGCGAGGCGCCCCATCAACGAATTGACCCGTGATCGATCTCAATCTTGTCGAGATCGCAGCGGAACTTGCGGGCATCAGGCACTTGTGCGCCACCGCTGGCCGTCAATCCGTGCCGGCGAGACGAACCCAGAACTCCTCCCGGCTGTTCGTGCGTGAAAATGCATCTTTGGGCTCGGGCACGCCCAGGAACCGGCAAGAGGGCCCTCAGCCTATCCAGACCTGGTAGACCAGCAGCCGGTCGGCGAGGACGCCCGCCTCTACATTGTATTTCCCACTGATTTTGTTTGCGTTATGCAACGCTGACCCGGGCGACCGGGTTGGGGAGAAAACAGCAAATGAAAATCAATGTGGCTCTTGTGGCCATGATCTTGGTCGCGGGATGCGCGTCCAAGTCCGAGAATATCCAGGCGAGCTATATTTCACCGATGGTCTACGAGCCTTACACCTGCGAGCAGCTGGCCGCGGAGGGTCAGAGGATTTCCGCCCGCGCCGCCCAGGTGGCCGGCGTTCAAGACAAAAACCGCCAGAATGACACGATCAAGACCACTGTCGGCCTCATCCTGTTCTGGCCAATCCTGTTCGCCAATGAGGGCGACGGGCAGACCGCCGCGGAATTGGCGCAGCTCAAGGGTCAGAAAAAGGCCATCAAGGAGGCCTCGATCAAGAAGAACTGCGGTATCCGTTTCGAGAAATCCTAGGATCTGCGCTCACTTCCCGGCCCGTACCCGGCGAATCGGCTCCCGATCAATCAGCTTTCGCCGGTGCCCCCTGCCAGGTCAGTATGCAATTATAGCAGCATCACTTACAGAGCGCTTGGTCAGCCGCCTGAGCCTCTGCTAAGGCACGAGGATGGAGCAGATCGGCCTCATCAATCTCGGACTGTTGTTTCTCTCGGTCCTCATTCTCGTCGGCATCGCTTCAAGCCTGATTGCCACGCGATTCGGCGCGCCTTTGCTGCTCGTCTTCCTCATCATCGGCATGCTGGCCGGCGAGGATGGCCCCGGCGGCATCGTCTTCAACGACTACCGTCTCACCTACATGGTCGGCACCGTGGCGCTGGCGATCATCCTGTTCGACGGCGGCCTCAGGACCAGGCTCTCCGCTTTCCGCGGCAGCCTCCTGCCCGCCAGCGTCTTGGCGACGGTCGGAGTCTTCCTCACCGCCGCCATAACCGGCCTGCTCGCCTGCCTGGTCCTCGGCCTTTCCTGGCTCGAGGGCCTGCTGCTCGGCGCCATCGTCAGCTCGACCGACGCCGCCGCCGTGTTCTTCCTGATGCGGGCCGGCGGCCTGCAATTGCGCCGGAAAGTATCCGCCACGCTCGAGATCGAATCGGCCACCAACGACCCCTTCGCCGTCTTCCTCACCATCGTCCTGGTCGAGCTCATCCTGCTTGGGCCGCAGGGCTCCACGATGGATGTCATCAACTTGCTCGTCCGTCAGGTGGCGATCGGTTCCGTGGCGGGGCTTGTCGGCGGCTATCTCCTGGTGCAGGCCCTGAACCGCATGTCGCTGCCCGCCGGCCTCCACCCGCTTTTTGCCATGACCGCGGCGCTCGCCATTTACGCCGCACCCGCCACCGTCGAGGGGTCGGGCTTCCTCGCCGTCTATCTGGCGGGCCTCGTGCTCGGCAATCGCCCGGCGCGTGCCTTCCCGTCGATCCTGACCTTCCACGACGCCGCGACCTGGCTTTGCCAGATCGTGATGTTCCTGGTGCTGGGACTCCTGGTCACGCCCTCGAAACTGCTTGGCTATCTCCTGCCCGCCATCCTGCTCGCGGTGGCGCTCATCGTCATCGCAAGGCCGGTGGCGGTCTGGCTCTGCCTGTGGCGCTTTCCCTTCACCGTGCGCGAGAAGACCTTCATTTCCTGGGTCGGCCTGCGCGGTGCAGTGTCGATCTTTCTCGCCGCCATCCCGACTTTGTCGGGCGTCGCCAATGCCGAACTCTATTTCAACGTCGCCTATGTCGCCGTCTTCATCTCGCTTCTGGTTCAGGGCTGGACGCTCACCGCCGTAGCGCGCGGCCTCGGCGTCGCCCTCACCGAGACGGCCCCCGATACACAGCGTGTCGAGATCGACCTACCCGGCCAGACCAACCGCGAAATGGTGGGCTTTCCGATCATCGCGGACAGCCCGATCCTGACCCGGACCGACCTGCCTTCGTGGATCCAGCCCATCATGGTGGCGCGCGACGAGCGCGTGATGACGTGGGCCGAGGCCAAGGCCCTCACCCCGGGTGATTACGCCTATTTCCTGGTGCCGACCGAACGCGCCCAACGCCTCGACCGCCTGTTCGCCGCTTCCGACGCCATCCAATCACACCATCCGGTCGCCTCCTTCGAATTCACCGGCGCCATTTCGCTGGATGAGCTTGCCGGCGCCTATGGCCTGGCCGTTCCCGATGATCTGAAGGGCCTGACGATCACCGAAGCCTTCCGTCTGCGCTGCGAGGACCGCATCGGCATGGGCGACCGCATCCAGATGGGACCCGCCTCGCTGACCGTGTCGGAGCTCGACGGCGAGGATGTGAAACAGGCGTCCCTCGAGATCGACGAAGTCGAGCTGCCGCCTGGCAAGGCGACGGCGCGATTGAACGATTTCGGCCTCTATGGCCGGCTTCAGGCCTTCGTGGCGAAGCTCGCCGAGCGTCTTCGAAAGGATTAGAGCATGATCCGGAAAAGTGCGAAGCGGTTTTCCGAAAAGATCATGCGCAAACAAGATAAAGCGTGATAGCGACTCGTCCTAAAGCCATCACGCTCTAAGCCGCAGGCCTGCGGGTGAACATGAGCATCACGCCGAAGCCGATCATCATGGCGCCGCTCGTCCGGTTGAACCATTTGAGAGCACGCCCGTCGCGCATATAGCGGCCGAGCTTGGCGCCGATGAAGGAATAGACCACGATGGCGACGGTCTCGAAGGCAAGGAATGTCGCGCCCAGGATCGTGAAGCTCAGTGCATAGGACGTGGGGTCGACGAATTGCGGAAAGAAGGCGGTGAACACCAGGATCGCCTTGGGATTACCGGCCGCCACCCACAATTCCTGCAGTGTCAGCTTGCGCAGCGACGCTCTGGGCACCCCCGGCTCCTCGCGCATCAAGGGCGCACCGGCGCGGATGAGATTGATGCCGATCCATACGAGATAGGCAGCACCCGCATATTTGACGAGCGTGAACACCGTTTCCGAGGCCGCGAGGACCGCGCCGAGCCCGACACCGGCAATGGCGATCATGGCGGCAAAGGACACAATCCGCCCGGCCGCGGCAAGGATCGCCGGGGCGACACCGATGCGCGCCGCATTGGTGAGCGACAGGAGATTGTTCGGCCCGAAGGCCATGTTGATGGCGAAACAGGCCGGCGCGAACAGCAGGAAGGTCTCAAGCGGCATTGGCAATCTCGGGATGCGATGCCTCTCTCCTACCCCGCCCCGTGCTGGCCGGCAATCGCCAGCTAGACCTTGAGGAGGAAGCGCTCCGCCATCCGACCGAACTGTGCCGCCGCGATCACCAGGAGCTCGTCATTGAAGTCGTAGCCGGCCGTGTGCAGCATCTTGCGGTCGGGTCCGTCGCCATTACCGAGCATGAAATAACAGCCGGGATTGGCTTCGAGCATATAGGCGAAGTCCTCCGAGATCATGGTCGGCGCCGCGAGGTCGATGAGCGGGTGATCGCCCTTGAGCTCCAGCGCTACAGCACGCGCGAAAGCCGTCTCATCCGGCGTGTTGATGGTGGCAGGATAGCCAAATTCGTAGTCGATCGCGGCCTTGCAGCCATGCGCCTCGGCCACGCCCTTGACGATCGCCGGTATGCGTTCGGCGAGGAGCTTGCGCACGGCGGCCGAACAACTGCGTACGCTGAACTCGAGCTTGGCGCTTTCTGGAATGACATTGCAGGCCGTGCCGGCATTGAAGGTGCCGACAGTGACGACCGCGGGCTCCGTCGGGTCGACATTGCGCGCCACGATTGTCTGGAGCGCCGTCACCACCGCCGACGCCGCAACGATCGGATCGGCGCTCTTATGAGGCAACGCGCCATGGCCGCCGGGGCCGGAAATGATCACAGTCGGCGTATCGACTGCGGCCATAATGGTGCCGGGTCTGACGGCGAACTGGCCCGTCGGCAGGCCCGGCCAGTTGTGGAAGGCGAAGACCGCATCGCAGGGGAAGCGCTTGAACAGCCCCTCCTCGATCATACGCTGGGCGCCGCCGATATTCTCCTCCGCCGGCTGGAAGATGAGATGCACCGTGCCGTTGAAATCGCGCGTCTCGGCCAGATAGCGCGCCGCTGCCAGGAGTACCGTGGTGTGGCCGTCATGGCCGCAGGCATGCATCTTGCCGAGGGTCTTGCTGGCATAGGCAAGGCCGGTGGTCTCGATGATCGGCAAGGCATCCATGTCGGCGCGCAACCCGATGCTCCGGCGACCGTGTCCCAAAGACAGCGTGCCGACGACCCCGGTGCCGGCAATATCGCGCGTCACCTCATAGCCGAGCCGGGCAAGCTCCCGCGCCACGATCTCGCTGGTGCGCGTCTCCTCAAAAGCGAGTTCCGGATGCTGATGCAGGTCATGCCTGATGGCGCGAAGTTCACCGGCATGGCTCGCGAGCCGGTCGTGGGCCGTCACAGTCGTCAAGTCTCTAATCCATTGATTGATCTAGGTGTTGCGCCTGCTTTAGACGATTGCCTGTGAAAGCGCGACCTGAAACGACACGCAGCTTCCATGCCGCTTCATTAAACCGGCACATCCATATGATTTTAAAAGATAATATCAGCGCCCTTGCGGCACTTGGCGCTCGATCATGTTGAACAGGCGGGTGATGACGAAGGTGAGCAGGATATAGATCACCGCCACCATGATCATCGGCGGAAAGAAGTCCAAGGTGGAGCGGAATATCTGTCCGGCGGCGCCATAGAGCTCGATGACGGTCACCAGCGCCGCGATCGGCGTCGCCTTGAGCTGCAGAATGGTCTCGCCGCCCAGAGTCGGCAGGACAATACGGAAGGCGCGCGGGAACCAGATCCGTCGCAGCACCGTGAAGGGCGACATGCCGAAGGCGCGCGCCGCCTCCAACTCGCCCTTGGGCACGCTGGCGAAAGCGCCCTTCATGATCGCCCCTTCATAGCCGGCGAAGCTCAGCGTGAAGGCCAGCACGGCATAGAAGAACCCTTCCCTCAGGACCGGCCACACGAAGCTTTCGCGGATCCACGGGATCTGCGGAAAGAGCGATCCCAGTCCGTAATAGAGGATATAAAGCTGGATCAGGAGCGGCGTGCCGCGGATCGTGGTGCAGAAGGCGGAGGCCAGCCAAGCCAGCGGCCGCGGACCAGTGACCTGCACCAGTCCGATCGGGATGGCGAGAATCATCCCGAAAAAGACCGAAAGAACGAGAAGGACGATGGTGTACCAGAGCCCGGTGAGAATAAGCGGCAGAAACTTTATGAGGACGGTGAAATCCATGCGCCGCCCTCACCCTACTTTCGGCTGGCCGCGCCGGACATAGCGGTCCAGCGCACCGAACGCTCTGAGCGAGACGAGAGAGATCAACAGATAGATGGCCGCCGCGACGGTGTAGAACAGGAAGTACCACTTCGTGCCGCCCGCCGCCTGTTGCGTGATCTTGGTCAATTCGAGATAACCGACAACGGAAATCAGCGCGGAGTCCTTGGTCGCATTGAGCCACAGATTGGAGAGGCCAGGAATGGCGAAGGGCAGCATGGCGGGCAAGGTGATGCGCCGGAACAGGAGAAAAGGCGACATGCCATAGGCCTTCGCCGCCTCGATCTGGCCGATGGGAATGGCCTGAATCGCGCCGCGCAGAACTTCGGTCGAATAGGCGCCCTGCACGACGCCAAGCACCGCCACCGCAGCCACGAAGCCATTGATCCTGACCGGCCCGTAGCCCATGCCGACCAGCACATTGTTGATGGCCTGCGTGCCCGTGTAATAGAGGATCACGATCAGCACGAGCTCGGGCACCGAACGCACGATCGTGGTGTAGCCGTCAAGCAACTGCCGGGTCAGCTTGCCGCCTGTGAGCTTGCCGATCGCGCCGAACAAACCGATCCCGAGGCCGAGCAGGTAGGCGAGCGCGGAAATCTGCAGGGTGCTGATGGCGCCGTTGAAGAGGTTTCTCCCCCACCCTGGTGGACTCCACGCCAGCAGCTCCAGCCCGCTCATCTAGCACCTCGTAATGGAAAGCCTGGCTGCCTCCAGGGGAATCTGGAAGCAGCCACAGCCGATCACTGCGGGAGTATCATCTTTCCGACGAGTTCGGGATATTTTTCAGTGATCTTGTTGATCTCACCCGACTTGGCGAGCGCGTCGATCGCGGTGTCGAGTTTCGCTTTGAGTTCGGTATCTTCCTTGCGGACACCGCCGCCGACACCTTCGCCGAGAATTTCGGGATCCTCCGGCACCGCACCCTTCAACTCACAGCAGGCGGCGCCTTGATCGGTCTTGAGATAAGTATCGAGCGCGCTCCCATCCGCCTGCACATAATCGAGGCGGCCGGCGGCGAGATCGTTGTTCGCCTCGTCCTGCGTCTGATAGGTCTTGATGGTCGAGTCGGCGCCGAAATACTTCTCGACGTATTTCTGGTGGATGGTCGAAACCTGGACGCCGATCGTCTTGCCCTTGAGATGCTCCGGCGTAATGTCGGTATCGCCGTTCTTGGCGCCGATAATGACGGTGGGCGTATTGTAATACATCTTGGTGAAGTCGATCGTCTGCTTGCGTTCGGGGGTGATCGACATCGACGACCAGATCACGTCGATCTGCTTGGCGGTCAGGGCCGGTATGATGCCGTCCCAGGCCACTTCGACCAGTTCGCATTTTTCCTTCATCTGGGCGCAGACGGCGTTCATCAGGTCGACTTCCCAGCCGACCCATGTGCCGGAAGCATCCTTGGAGGTGAAGGGCGGATAAGGTTCGGCGGCTACACCGAACTTCAAATCGGCTTTGGCCTCAGCGGCGAAACCGCATAGCGCGGTGACCGCGACGGCCATCATCAAGCGGCGGGTGAATGTCATGGTTTCTTCTCTCCCTAGTATTGGATCATTCGATCCGGTTTTTGTGAAAGCCCCGACGCCTCGTATTCGAAGCGCGGTCAACTAAAGCACGTCGTCCAAACGTTGCAAACGGGTTAGTGAATTCCGGAGACGAACTGCCTGCACCTGTCGCTCCTCGGCGACCCGAAGACCTGGGTCGGGGGGCCCTCCTCCTCGATCAGGCCTTTGTGCAGGTAGATCACATGGCTCGACACATCGCGGGCGAACTTCATTTCATGGGTCACGAGAATCATCGTCCGCCCCTCGAGCGCGAGATCGCGTATGACCCTGAGCACCTCACCGACAAGTTCAGGGTCCAAGGCCGAGGTCGGCTCGTCGAAAAGCATCACCTTGGGATTCATCGCCAGGGCCCGCGCAATGGCCGCGCGCTGCTGCTGGCCGCCCGACAGGAAGGCCGGATACTGTGTGCGCTTCTCGTAGAGGCCGACCTTCTGGAGCAGCGCGTCGCCGCGCTCGATGGCTTCCGCCTTCGGCACCTTGAGCACATGCACCGGTGCCTCGATCACATTCTCCAGCACGTTCAGATGCGGCCAGAGATTGAAGGACTGGAACACCATGCCGAGGCGGGTGCGGATGCGCTCCAGCTGCTTGCGGTCGGTCGGGTGCAGATTGCCGTCATGCCCGGTCTTGAGGCTGATCTCCTCGCCGGTGACCTGGATGCGGCCCTGGGTCGGCATTTCGAGGAAATTGATGCAGCGCAGGAACGTGCTCTTGCCCGAGCCGGAGGCGCCGATCATCGACACCACATCGCCCTCGTGGGCGGTGAGCGACACGCCCTTCAATACTTCAAGATCACCAAAGCTCTTGTGCAATCCCTCAACAACGACCGCCGGCTGTCCGTTAGAACTGCCCATGCTCACCCCTTAACGTTCCCACGCTTATATTTCTTCTTGGATAAAAGCTTATCATGCAATTAAAATTTTGGTCAATCCAACATCACGAGCCGGCGAGCGGCCGTTCCGTGCTCGGCCTTGAGCCACTCCAGATCGACACCGACCGGCATTCCGGCCGTCACTTTCCATTTTCCGGCGACCATGACCCGGTCCGCCCGATGCGCCCCACAGAGAATCAGCGCCGCCAAGGGATCGCCGGCGCCCGAGAAGCGCAATTCATCCAGATCAAAGAGCGCCAGGTCCGCCTGCTTGCCCATTGAAATCACGCCGATATCGTTGCGTCCGAGGCAGCGGGCCGAACCCGATGTCGCCCAGCGCAAGGCATCGAGATGGGTGACCTTCGTGCCATAGGTCAGACGGTTGACGAGCAGCGCATGGCGCACGCCCTCCATCAGATTGGAGCTGTCATTGGAGGCCGCGCCGTCGACGCCGAGGCCGACCGCCACGCCGGCCGCCTCGAGTTCGCAGGTGCGGCAGCGCCCCGATGCGAGCAGCATGTTCGAGGTCGGACAGTGGCATATGCCAACGCCGTGCCGGCCCAGCCGCTCTATATCGCTGTCGGAGAAGTGAATGCCATGGGCGAGCCAGCTGCGCGCCGTGAGCCAGCCGGTATCCTCGAGGTAGTCGAGCGGCGACATGCCGAACATCTGGCGGCAAAAGGCATCTTCGTCCCGTGTCTCGGCGAGATGGGTGTGGAGGCGGCAATCATGCGTCTCGGCAAGCCGGGCCGTCGCGCGCATCAGCTCCCTGGTAACGCTGAAGGGCGAACATGGCGCCAGCGCGATCTGAACCATGGCGCCCTCGCCGCGCTCGTGATGGCGCGCGATGGCGCGCTCGCAATCGGCCAGGATGGCATCTTCATCCTGCACAACCGAATCGGGCGGCAGACCGCCATCCTTGACCGATAGGTTCATCGAGCCGCGCGTGACCGTCATCCTGAGGCCCGTGCGGCGCGCTTCCGCGACCTGGATATCAACGGCGTCATCGAGACCATCGGGAAACAGGTAATGATGGTAAGATGTCGTGGTGACGCCGGACATAAGGAGCTCGGTCAAGGCGAGCCTCGTGGCGACCGCGAGGTCTTCCGGCCGGAGTCTCGCCCAGACCGGGTAGAATGTTTTGAGCCAGGCGAACAACTCCTTGTTGATCGCATCAGGATGTGCGCGCGTCAGGGTCTGGTAGAAATGATGATGCGTGTTGACGAGGCCCGGCAACATTACATGCCGTCCCGCCTCGAATATCTCGTCGATCACCGTGGCGGGCTCTGCCCCCTTCGCCACCAGCTCGACGATGCGCGCCCCTTCGACAACGACGCCGCGTTCAGCATTTTCCGCCAGAATGGCCAGCGGATCCTTAAGCCACAGTGCCATTGCTCATCCTTAACAAAGGTTTAAGACCCACTTCCCTTCATTTGGCAGACAAGCTAACGTTGCAGCAACTAGAACTCAGTACGCGGCGAATTCGGCGGCGCGCTGAGAAGCGCGCGGCACATCGAAGAGAGCCATCCGGTGCGCGTTACAATCATACTGGCTCGCAGGAGGAAGGAAATCATGAATTCCGTGAAGCGTACTTTCGTTTCCCTGATAGCGATTGCCGCACTCTCCGGCCTGGCTGCCGCGGCCGAGATGAAGAAGGAAATCGGCCCCGGCGAGGGCCAGCTCAACATCGTCGCCTGGCCAGGCTACATCGAACGCGGCGAGTCCGACAAGAATTACGACTGGGTCACAGAGTTCGAGAAGAAGACCGGCTGCAAAGTCAATGTGAAGACGGCCGGCACGTCGGATGAAATGGTCGCCCTGATGAACGAAGGCGGCTTCGATCTCGTTACCGCCTCGGGTGACGCTTCGCTGCGCCTCATCTCGGGCAAGCGCGTGCAGCCGATCAACACCGATCTGATTCCGTCCTGGAAGACGGTCGACGAGCGACTGCAGAACGCGCCGTGGTTTACCGTCGAAGGCGTCCACTACGGCGTTCCCTATCAATGGGGACCGAATGTCCTCGCCTACAATACCACCGTATTCAAGGAACCGCCGAAAAGCTGGAGCGTCGTCTTCGAGGAACAGAATCTTCCCGACGGCCAGTCCAACAAGGGCCGCGTCCAGGCCTTCGACGGACCGATCTATATCGCCGATGCCGCGCTCTATCTGATGAAGCACAAGCCCGAGCTCGGCATCAAGGACCCCTATGAGCTCAACGAGGATCAGTACAAGGCCGCGCTCGAACTGCTGCGCGCCCAGCGCAAGCTGGTGGGCCGCTACTGGCATGACGCCTTCATCCAGGTCGACGATTTCAAGAATGAAGGTGTCGCCGCATCTTCCTCCTGGCCATTCCAGGTGAACATGCTCATCGCCGACAAGCAGCCGATCGCCTCGACCTTCCCAGAGGAAGGCGCCACCGGATGGGCCGATACGACGATGATGCACTCGGAAGCCTCCAATCCGAACTGCGCCTATATGTGGCTCGAACATTCGCTGAGCCCGAAGCTGCAGGGCGATCTCGCCGCCTGGTTCGGCTCCGTGCCGGCCGTCCCCGCAGCCTGCACGGGCAATGCGCTCCTGACCGATGCCGGCTGCGAGACCAACGGTTTCGGCAATTTCGACAAGATCCACTTCTGGCGTACGCCGGTCGCCAAATGCGCGAGCCAGAGCGCCGGCTGTGTGCCCTATTATCGCTGGGTCTCCGACTATATCGCCGTGCTCGGCGGCCGCTGAACGACAGAAGCTCCCGCCGGCGGCGGGAGTCCTCCTTATGACAACGGCAGTTTCCTTCCAGAATGTCTCGCGCCATTTCGGTCCCGTGCGCGCGGTTGACGACGTTGTGCTCGACATCGCGCCGGGCGAGTTCTTCGCCATGCTGGGCCCGTCCGGTTCGGGCAAGACCACTTGCCTGCGCCTCATCGCCGGCTTCGAGCAGCCGACCAGCGGCCATATCGAGATTTTCGGCGAGACCGCCGAAGGCCTGCCGCCCTACCGGCGCAACGTGAACACCGTCTTCCAGGACTATGCGCTCTTCCCGCATATGACCGTCCTCGGCAATGTCGCCTATGGACTGATGGTCAAGGGCGTGGCTCGCCAAGACTGCGTAACGAAGGCGCTGAAGGCCCTCGACCTCGTCGAGCTCAAGGGTTTCGAGAAGCGCCGGCCCTCGCAGCTGTCGGGCGGCCAGCGCCAGCGTGTGGCGCTCGCCCGCGCCCTCGTGAACGAACCGAAAGTGCTGCTTCTCGACGAACCGCTGGGCGCCCTCGATCTCAAATTGCGCGAGCAGATGCAGGTCGAGCTCAAGACCCTGCAGCGCAATCTCGGCATCACTTTCGTTTTCGTCACCCATGATCAAGGTGAGGCTCTGTCGATGGCTGACCGGGTCGCCATCTTCAACCAGGGCAAGATCGTCCAGGTCGGCGCGCCGCATGACATCTATGAGCGCCCGCGCACCCGTTTCGTCGCCGACTTCGTCGGTTCCTCGAATGTGCTGCCGCCCGATTTCTCGCAAAGAACGGGCGGCCCCGGCAAATGGGTGAGCCTCAGACCCGAGAAGATCGTTCTCTCCGCCGGCACCGGCAGAACGAACGCCGCACCCCATGCGGTCGAGGCCAAGGTCACCTCGGTCCATTATCAAGGCGCGGTGACGCGGGTGAATACCGATGCCGCCGGCCAGTCGATCGCGGTCTCCGCACCCTCCTCGTTCGGCGCGCTCAATGTCGGCGACACGGTGACCTTGCAGTGGCCGGCGAGCGCCTTCCATGCCATGGAGGACGAGGCGTGACCGACGTCGTCGCCGGCACCGTCCATGACCGGCGCGGCGGTGTCCTGCGGCGGATATCCGACACGCTGTTCCGGCATCCGCATCTTCTGCTGGCGCTGTTGCTCGCGCCGCCGCTTCTGTGGCTCGGCATCGTCTATCTGGGCTCGCTGCTGGCGCTCCTGGTCCAGAGCTTCTTCTCGATCGACGAATTCTCCGGCATGGTGAAGCGCGAGTTCACGCTGTCCACCTATGCCGAGCTTTTCAATCTCGCCAATATCGACGTCATCCTGAGAAGCCTCCTCATGGCGGTCGCGGTTACGCTGGCGGCCGCCCTTATCGCCTTCCCGATTGCCTATTACGCGGCACGCTATGCGCGCGGACGCTGGAAGGCGCTCTTCTATCTGGCGGTGATGCTGCCGCTGTGGTCAAGCTACCTGGTGCGCGTCTATGCCTGGAAACTCATCCTCGCCAAGGAAGGCATCATCACCTGGCTCGCGGGCAAGCTCTATCTGACCTGGCTCCTGGACGCTATCCTGGCCATCCCAGTCATCGGCGGCCCCTCGCTCAGCATCAGCTATATCGGCACCTTCCTCGTATTTCTCTATGTGTGGCTGCCTTACATGATCCTCCCGACGCAGGCGGCGCTCGAACGCGTGCCGGCCAATCTTCTCGAGGCATCGGCCGATCTCGGCGCCATGCCGCGCCAGACCTTCTGGACGGTGATCTTTCCCTTGGCGCTGCCGGGTCTCATCGCCGGATCGATCTTCACCTTCTCGCTCACCTTGGGCGATTACATCATCCCGCAGATCGTCGGCACGTCGAGCTACTTCCTGGGCCAGGTCGTCTATACGCTGCAGGGCACCGCCGGCAACATCCCGCTCGCCGCCGCCTTCACCGTGGTGCCGATCGTGATCATGGGCATCTATCTGACCATCGCCAAGCGCATGGGGGCCTTCGATGCGCTCTGATCACGGTCAGCCGGCGCCCCGTGCATTGAGCCTCGCAGCAATCGCCGGGCTCCTGTTCCTGCATGTGCCGCTCTTGCTGATCTTCCTCTATGCCTTCACCACCGAGGAGAAGAGCTATCAATTTCCGCCGCCGGGACTGACCCTCAAATGGTTCGGCGCCGTGTGGGAGCGCCAGGACATCTGGAACGCGCTGTGGCTATCCGTGAAGGTCGCGACGATCGCCACGGCCATCGCCTTGGTGCTCGGCACCTGCGCCGCGGCGGCGGTCGCGCGCGCCCGCTTCTTTGGTCGCGATTACATCTCGCTCCTGTTCATCCTCCCGATAGCGCTCCCCGGCATCATCACCGGCATCTCGCTGCGCTCGGCCTTCAACATCATGAATTTCGACTTCTCCTTCTGGACGATCGTGCTTGGCCATGCCACTTTCTGCATCGTCGTCGTCTACAACAATGCGCTGGCCCGCTTCCGGCGAACATCAGGAAGCCTCATCGAAGCCTCGATGGATCTCGGCGCTGACGGCTTCCAGACTTTCCGCTATGTGGTGCTGCCCAACATCCGCTCAGCCTTGCTCGCGGGCGGCATGCTGGCCTTTGCGCTCTCATTCGACGAGGTGATCGTGACGACCTTTACCGCCGGCCAGCAGGCGACCTTGCCGATCTGGATGCTGACCGAGCTCATCCGGCCGCGCCAGCGCCCGGTGACCAATGTGGTCGCCATTTTCGTGATAGCGGTGACTTTCCTGCCGATTCTTTTTGCCTATTACCTGACACGCGACGGCGACCATGTCGCGGGAAGCGGTAAATAGCCGACGATGCTGATCAGGTTGACGATTCTCGCCATCGCCATCGTGCTGTTGTCGCTGCTATTCGGGCTCAATCGCCGCCTCAAAGCGGCGCCGCCCTGGCTGCGCATCCTGCATATGGCCGTCTTCTATGGTGCTCTTGCCTATATGGCGATCTTCGCGGCGATCTTCCTCGCCCTGCGTCTCTTCGGCTACCAGCTGTGAGACTCAGCGCTTGGATTTCTTTGCTTTCTTGGCGCCTTTCTTGGGCGCCTCCTCTTCCGTGACGCCGCCGACGATCTTGGCGAATTTGTCGAAGAACTGGGTCGCCAGCGACCGCGCGGTGGAATCGATGAGGCGCGAGCCCAGCATGGCGAGCTTGCCGCCCACTTGCGCATCGACGTCATAGGAGAGCTTCGTGCCGCCGTCGACCTCTTCGAGGCGCACATCCGCCCCGCCATTGGCGAGGCCGGCAATGCCCTTGCCCTCGCCCGAAATCCGGTAGCTCGCGGGCGGGTTGAGATCCGTCAGATTGACATTTCCGGTGAAGGCGGCCTTGACCGGTCCGACCTTCACCGTCACCTTCGCCTCGAGTTCGGTGTCCGAATGTTTGGTGATCGCCTCACAACCCGGGATCGACTGCTTCAGGATTTCCGGGTCGTTCAGCGCCTTCCAGACCGTCTCTCGCGATGCCGGAATGATCTCTTCGCCACTCATTTTCATCGGACGCTGCCTCCTCGGGGTGACCTGATGAGGAAATCTAGGCGGAAACATCCCCTCGCTGCCACTGTTCCTTGGTCGCAAGCCGGAAATCCTCGAACCGGTCCTGGTCGATGGCGTCCCGGATGCCCTGCATCAGCGACTGGTAATAGGCGACATTGGCCCAGGTGAGCAGCATCATGCCGAGAATCTCGCCTGAGCGGATGAGATGATGCAGATAGGCCCGGGAGTAGACGGACAGCGCCGGGCATGGGCTTTCGGGATCGAGCGGGCGCGGATCGTCGGCATGCCTGGCGTTGCGCAGATTGATCTTGCCGAAGCGTGTGAAAGCCTGGCCGTGGCGGCCGGAACGGGTCGGCATCACGCAGTCGAACATGTCGACGCCGCGCGCCACCGCTTCCAGGATGTCCTCGGGCGTGCCCACACCCATCAGATAGCGCGGCCGGTCGGCGGGGAGATGCGGGACGGTGCTCTCGATCGTCTGCAGCATCAGCGCCTGGCCCTCACCCACGGCGAGGCCGCCGATCGCATAGCCCTCGAAGCCGATTGAGCGGAGGCCTTCGGCCGAGATCCGCCGCAGCCTCTCATTCACGCCACCCTGCACGATGCCGAAATTGCCGCGTCCCGGCTGCGTGCCGAAAGCCTGGCGCGAGCGCTCGGCCCAGCGCAGCGACAGCTGCATGGCGCGTTCGGCATCCTTGTCGGTATGGGGATACATCAGGCACTCGTCGAGCTGCATCTGGATGTCGGATCCGAGCAGCCTCTGGATCTCCATCGAGCGCTCGGGGGTGAGCTCGTATTTCCGTCCGTCGATATGCGACTGGAAGACGGCGCCCTTTTCCGAGATCTTGCGCAATTTGGCGAGCGACATGATCTGGAAGCCGCCGGAATCGGTGAGGATCGGTCGCGGCCAGTTGGCGAAGCGATGCAGGCCGCCAAGCTTCGCCACCTCCTCGGGACCAGGCCTGAGCATCAGGTGATAGACATTGCCGAGGATGATGTCGGCACCGGTCTCGCGTACCTGCTCAGGGTAAAGGGCCTTTACCGTGCCGGCAGTGCCGACGGGCATGAAGGCGGGCGTGCGAATCTCGCCGCGTCCGGTGGTGATGGTGCCGCGGCGCGCCGCGCCGTCGGTCTTATGCAGGGTAAAGGAAAAGCCTTCGCTCATGATGGCGCGGGGAATAGCAGGCTGGCATCGCCATAGGAATAGAACCGATAGTTTCCCGCAATGGCATGGGCATAAGCGCTCTTCATCCGCTCGAGCCCGGCAAAGGCCGCGACCAGCATGAACAGCGTCGAGCGCGGCAGGTGGAAATTGGTCAGCAGCAGATCGGCGACCCTGAAGCGGTAGCCGGGGGTGATGAAAATATCAGTCGTGCCCTCGAAAGGCGCGAGCTCGCCCGAGCGGGCGGCGCTTTCGAGGAGCCGGAGCGACGTCGTTCCGACCGGCACGATGCGTCCGCCTCTGGCCCGAGCCTCCTTTAGCCGGGCCACCACATCGGCGGGCACCACACCCCATTCCGAATGCATCCGGTGCTCGGCCGTATCCTCCGCCTTGACCGGCAGGAAAGTACCAGCCCCGACGTGGAGCGTTAAAAATTCTTCTTTAATTCCAGACTCTTGAAGAGACTTCATCAAGTCCGGCGTGAAGTGCAGGCCAGCCGTCGGCGCAGCCACCGCCCCTTCCGTCTCGGCGAAGACGGTTTGGTAATCGACGCGATCCTGCTCGTCGCACTCACGTTTGCCGGCGATATAGGGCGGCAGAGGCATGTCGCCCAAAGCGGCGATGGCTTCATCCAAAATTGGCCCATGGAAGTCGAACGCCAATGTAATCTCGCCGCCCTCGCCTTTTTGCTCGACGGTAGCGTCGAGGACACCCAGGAGGCAGACCCGGCCTTCGGCGCCGAAGCGGATGCGATCGCCGACGGCGAGCCGCTTGCCGGGCTTGGCGAAGGCCTTCCAGCGTGACCCGTCGAGACGCTGATGCAGGAGCGCCTCGATCCGGGGCGTCGCCTCGCCGCGTCCGATCCGGTTGCCGGTCAGCGCGGCGGGGATGACTTTGGTATTATTGAAGACCAGAACGTCGCCGGGACGCAAAAGCGACGATAGATCCCGCACCACCCGGTCTTCCAGCGCCGTCGGACGCACCACCAGGAGCTTCGCCGCGTCGCGCGGATGCACGGGTCTGAGCGCGATGCGCTCGTCGGGAAGATTGAAATCGAAATCGGCTACGCGCATGGGAGCTACTCTCCCAGGCAGGTAACCGGCCAGGCACCGACACCGACGATATGAAGGGTGCCGGAGAAGATGCCGTCGGTCCCCTCTTCATGCGCATAGCTCACGCGCAGCTTGGCGATGATAGCCTCGGCATTGCCATCGGTGACATCGATCTTCATGCCCCCTTCGTCGGAGAAAGACTGGGCGACGAGGATGGGAGTGACGCCGGCCTCGGCCGACGTCGCCCATTTCCTGCCCTTGGCCTCCATGCTGAGGCTCAAGGGTTTGAGACCCGGCGTGGTGCCGACCAGAAAGCTGAAAGACGTATCGTAATTGGGCGCGGTGCAGACGATATTCTCGGTGGCGAGAGCCTCGCCCGCCGAGATCAGCAGCATCGCACCCGCCAGTGCCCCCCGTTTTCCGATCAGCAGCATGTCGCGATCAGGCCGTCGCGTCGGCCGCGACCTGCATCTTCACGATGCGATCGGGTTCGCGCACCGGCTCGCCGCGCTTCAGCGCGTCGACATGTTCCATGCCGGAGCTCACCTTGCCCCACACCGTATATTGCTTGTCGAGGAAGGTGGCATCGCCGAAGCAGATGAAGAACTGGCTGTTGGCCGAATCCGGATTGGATGAGCGCGCCATCGAGCACACGCCGCGCACATGCGGCTCGCGCGAAAACTCGGCCTTGAGGTTGGGCTTCTTCGAGCCGCCCATGCCGCTGCCGGTCGGATCACCGCCCTGCGCCATGAAGCCCTCGATGACGCGGTGGAACGGCACGCCGTCATAGAAACCCTCGCGCGCCAGTTCTTTGATGCGCGCCACGTGATTGGGGGCGAGATCGGGACGGAGCTCGATGACCACGCGGCCCTTGCCGAGGTCCATATAGATCGTGTTTTCGAGATCGCTAGCCATCACTTGATATCCTTCATGACTCTGACAGTTACCATCTTATCTGGTTTCGCGGGCGGCTCGCCCTTGGCGACCTTGTCGACGCAGTCCATGCCGGACGCGACTTCGCCGAACACCGTATATTGTCCGTCGAGGAAGCCGCCATCGGCGAACATGATGAAGAACTGGCTGTTCGCCGAGTTGGGATCGGAGGTGCGCGCCATGCCGACCACGCCACGCGCGAAATGCGTGTTGGTGAATTCAGCCGGCAAATTGGGTTCGTTCGACCCGCCGGTGCCGTCGCCATTCTGGCCGTCGCCGGTCTGCGCCATGAAACCTTCGATCACGCGATGGAACGGGACGCCGTCATAATATTTGGCGCGCGCCAGCTTCTTGATCTGCGCCACATGCTTGGGCGCGAGGTCGGGCCGGAGCTTGATCGTGATGTCGCACTTGTCGGAGGTCTTGATCACCAGGGTGTTCTCGGGGTCGAGCTCCTGCGCCGCGAGCGGCAGGCTGCCGAGCGCCACGGCGGCGATCAGGCCGACAAGGCCCAGTTTGAATCTCATGTGGGGTCTCCTTGAGTTGAATGCAGCGGGTTTTCCCCCTCAGGCGGGCTTTTTGAGGGCAGCTTTGACGGCGGCAAGCGCTTCCTTGGGGATGAACAATGTGACGTCGCCGCCCATGGCGGCGATCTGCTTGACGAGCGAGGATGCGATCATCCGCGTCGCCGGGCTGGCGGCCAGGAACACGGTCTCGATGTCGGGCGCCATTGAACCGTTCATCTGGCCCATCTGGACCTCGTAGTCGAAATCGCTCGCATCGCGCAGGCCCCTGATGATGAGGCCGGCCTGGGCGCGCCGCGCCGCATCGACGGCGAGATCGTCGAAGGCTTCGACCACGATCTTGATGCCGGTATGCTGGGCGATCGGCGCCGTCACGGTTTCGAGCAGCTTGATGCGCGTCTCGGCATCGATCAGCCCCTTCTTGCCGTGATGCGTTCCGACCCCAAGAACGAGCTTGTCCACCAGCCGCGCCGCTCTCGCGATGATGTCGAGATGGCCATAGGTGACGGGGTCGAAACTGCCGGGATAGAAGCCTGTGCGCGCCATGGCGCCAGCCATAGCCCGATCGCGCTCCTGCCGCAACCTGTCAGCAGAAGGCAGTAAGATCCCCAAATCAAGCGGGAGTAACCATAATGGCCAACGACAATCCTTCGACTATTTCGCATGTGTCCCTGGGCACCAACCAGTATGACAAAGCCAGGGCTTTCTACGAGAAGGTGCTCGCGACCCTCGGCTGCAAGATCATCATGGAGCATCCGGGCGTCGCCGCCTTCGGCAAGCAGTTCCCCGAATTCTGGGTGGGGGCGCCTCACGACGGCAAGAAGGCCACCGTCGGCAACGGCACCCATGTCAGCTTCATGGCGGGCTCGAAGGCCGAGGTCGACGCCTTCCACAAGGCGGCGATCGCCGCCGGCGCCAGCGATGACGGCAAGCCCGGTCCGCGTGAGGAGTATGGCGAACCCTATTATGGCTGTTTCCTGCGCGACCTCGATGGCCACAAGATCGAAGCCACTTACTGGGACGAAGAGCTCGCCAAAAAGTTGGGCATGGGCTGATCTGCTCTCCCTCCCGCGCATCTTGCGATGCGCCGGAGGGAGCCAAAACTCATTCCGGCACGTGGCGGACGGCGCCTTTCGCGGCACTTGTCGCCATCGACGCATAAGCGCGCAAGGCGGTCGTGACCTTGCGACTGCGCTTCTCTTCCGGCTTCCAGACGGCGCCGTCGTGTGCCGTCTTGGCGGCGCGGCGCCTGGCGATCTCGGCCTCATCGACGGCCAGATGCATCTTGCGCTTCGGGATGTCGATCTCGATCCTGTCGCCGGTCCGGACGAGGCCGATCAACCCGCCTTCCGCCGCTTCGGGCGAGGCATGGCCGATGGAAAGGCCGGATGTGCCGCCCGAGAAACGCCCATCGGTGATGAGGGCGCAGGCTTTGCCGAGCCCCTTCGATTTGAGATAGCTCGTCGGATACAGCATCTCCTGCATGCCGGGACCACCGCGCGGGCCTTCATAACGGATGACGACGACATCGCCGGCCTTGACCTTGCCGGTGAGAATGCCATTTACCGCCGAATCCTGGCTTTCGAACACGACGGCCGGCCCTGAGAAAACCAGGATCGATTCATCGACGCCCGCCGTCTTCACGATGGCGCCGAGCTCGGCCAGGTTGCCGTAGAGCACCGCCAGCCCGCCATCCTTGGAGAAGGCATGCTCGGCCGAGCGGATCACGCCCGTCTTGCGGTCGAGATCGAGATCGTCATAGCGGCGCTCCTGGCTGAAGGCGACCTGGGTCGGCACACCACCCGGCGCGGCGCGGAAGAAGTCGCTCACCTTGGCGCTCCTGGTGCGCATCACGTCCCATTGTTCGAGCGCGACACCCAGCGTTTCCGAATGGACGGAGCCGACAGAGGTGTCGATCAGACCGGCGCGATCGAGCTCGCCGAGGATCGCCATGATGCCGCCGGCGCGGTGCACGTCCTCCATATGCACGTCCGACTTGGAAGGGGCGACCTTGCACAGCACCGGCACGCGGCGCGACAGCCGGTCGATATCGGCCATGGTGAAATCGAGTTCGGCCTCATGCGCGGCCGCGAGCAGATGCAGCACCGTATTGGTCGAGCCGCCCATGGCGATGTCGAGGGTCATGGCATTCTCGAAGGCGGCGAAGCTCGCGACCGAGCGCGGCAGCACGCTCGCATCGTCCTGCTCGTAATAGCGCCGCGCCAGGTCGACGACGAGATGGCCGGCCTCGACGAAGAGCCGGCGGCGGTCGGCATGGGTGGCGAGCGTCGAGCCGTTGCCGGGCAGCGACAGGCCGAGCGCCTCGGTGAGGCAGTTCATCGAATTGGCCGTGAACATGCCGGAGCACGAGCCGCAGGTCGGGCATGCCGAGCGCTCGATGACCTTCATGTCCTCCTCGGACACCTTGTCATCGACGGCCGCCACCATGGCGTCGACGAGGTCGAGGGCGACTTCCTTGCCCTTGAGCACCACCTTGCCGGCCTCCATCGGCCCGCCCGAGACGAAGACGACCGGGATATTGAGGCGCAGCGCCGCCATCAGCATGCCGGGGGTGATCTTGTCGCAATTGGAGATGCAGACCATCGCGTCGGCGCAATGGGCGTTGACCATGTATTCGACCGAATCCGCGATGAGCTCGCGCGACGGCAGCGAATAGAGCATGCCGTCATGGCCCATGGCGATGCCGTCATCCACCGCGATGGTGTTGAACTCCTTGGCGACACCGCCCGCCGCCTCGATTTCGCGCGCGACGAGCTGGCCGAGATCCTTCAGATGCACATGGCCCGGCACGAACTGGGTGAATGAGTTGACCACGGCGATGATCGGCTTGCCGAAATCGCTGTCCTTCATGCCGGTGGCGCGCCAGAGGCCGCGGGCGCCGGCCATGTTGCGGCCATGGGTGGTGGTGCGGGAACGATAGCTGGGCATGGTTTCTCGGTCTTTTCCTAATGCTTTCAGGACGATGCCTTCGTGCGCGTGCTTGCCTGCCCTGTCAACCGGTCAGATGGCATGGCTCGAATGTGCTTACGTGGGGATACCTTGGCCGACGCTCAGCGGCCGCGCAAAGCCAGCCAGATGCCGCCGCCGATCAGGCACAGGCCGCTCGACATCTCGACGAAGCGCACCCGCTTCTGCGAGAGCCATGACCCGGCATTGCCGGCGGCGAAAGCATAGAGACTGTCGAAGACGGTGGCGATGACCATGAAGCTCAAGCCCAGCAGGATCAGCTGGTTCAGGTAATCGCCATTGGGCGAAATGAATTGCGGGATGAGCGCGCCAAAGACGAGCAGCACTTTCGGGTTGGACAGGATGACGACGAAGCCCTGCAGAAAAAAGCCACCTCTCGGCGCCGCGGGCGCGCTCTGGGTCAACACGTCGCCCTTGGAGCGCAAGAGCTTGATGCCGAGCCAGATGAGATAGGCAGCACCCGCAAGGCGCAGCACATCGAACCAGACGCCCATATAGGTGATGGCCGAAGCAAGTCCGGCAATGGCGATGGCCATCCAGACCACGAGGCCCGCCTGGGTGCCGGCGACATTGAGAAGACCGGCGCGGGCGCCGTGCTTGAGGCTGTTGGCGATGACGATGGTGACGGTCGGGCCCGGCACAATGACGATGGCGATGGCGGCAATGCAGAAGGCGACATAGGCTTCGATGGTCATGGCTCTCTCCCGTTCCTGGCCATCGAGCAAGCCATAATCGCGCACACGCATGCAAGAGGATTCTGGACAGCTGGCCTGATGCTCTTCTACCTTGCGCCTTACTGCCCGGTGCCTTCGCCACGCGGCGAGGGAGAATCGGAAACACGGTGCGACGCCGTGGCGTGCCCAACGCTGTAAGGAAGATTTTTCCAGCCATTTCAGTTTTTTACGCTGAAGTGTGAGGCCACTGGGTTAACCGGGAAGGCGCTGGGAGAAGGTGAATCCGAGCCAGAAGACCGGCCAGGCAGGATGGCTATCCGCGTGGACAGGCGGGTGGCGGCGATGCAACGCAAGGGGAAGAGCGATGCAGACCGAACCTGTTTCCGCCGGCGATTTCGACGCGGCGGCGCGCGACGCCGTCTATCGGGCCATTTTCACCCGCCGCGATATACGTGGCCAGTTCCTGCCCTGCCCGGTTCCCGATCCGGTCCTGGCGCGCCTCCTCACCGCCGCCCATCACGCGCCTTCGGTGGGTTTCATGCAGCCGTGGAATTTCATCGTCATTCGCGATGCGGGGCGCAAGGCGCAGATACGCGACCTCGTCCGCCAGGCCCGGGCCGAGGAGGTTCGTCACGTCGCGGATGACCGGCAGGCGCTCTACCGGTCCCTGAAGCTCGACGGCATTGTCGAAGCGCCGGTCAATCTCTGCATCACCTGCGACAGGAGCCGTGCCGAAGGATCGCCGCTGGGACGCTGGCACAACCCCGAGATGGATCTCTACAGCACCGTCTGCGCGGTACAGAATCTCTGGCTCGCGGCGCGCGCCGAAGGGTTGGGGCTCGGCTGGGTCAGCATTCTCGACAAGGATGCGCTGAAGGCCCTGCTCGCCCTTCCGGCGCATGTCACCCCGGTTGCCTATCTCTGCCTCGGCTATGTCTCGGATTTCGCGGACAGGCCCGAGCTCGAAAGCAAGGGCTGGCGCAAGCGCCTGGCCCTCGACGAGCTCATATCAGCTGAGAGCTGGGCAGGCGGCGGCGAGGATGCGCTCAAAGCGCTGATCAGGAGCGCTTGAAAGCTGCATAGGTAAAGGCCTGGCTCGTCCCGAAGGGCGTCGGATGGGGCTCAATTTCGGTGACACACAATTTCGAAATTTCGGTGTCAGTGCATTTAATAGAAATTTCGGTGACAGTGCATTTAATAGATCAATAAGAAATTTCGAAATTTCAGAAAATTTCGGTGACAGTGCATTTAATAGATCGGCTGCGCCGAAACGACGAAATTGAATGCACTGTCACCGAAATTCTAAGCACCAACTACCAGCAGGCCACAAAGCTAGATACACCGAGTCGCTTTTACTTTTCTGTGGACGGGAGCTGGCCCATTTCGCGTAGACGCTTTACGTCCTGTGCCGCTTTACCAGATAAAACTCTATCTACGTTTTTGACGAAATCCATTTGCTGACGACGAATTAGGAATTTCGGTGACAGTGCATTCAATATTGTTGAATTTCGGAATTTCGGAATTTCGGTGACAGTGGAATTTCGGTGACAGTGCATTCAATATTGTTGTTTCTGCGCAACCACTATTAGGAATTTCGGTGACAGTGCATTCAATATTGTTGTTTCTGCGGAATTTCGTGACAGTGCATTCAATATTGTTGTTTCTGCGCAACCACTATTAAGCACTGTCACCGAAATTGGGACACTATTAAGTGCACTGTCACCGAAATTGGGATGACGGATTGAGTGGTGGCGCGTCTGCCGCGACGCTCGCCCCCACAACTTTCACCGAGAGGGAGACATTGCTAAGGATTGCGCGCTCGTCCGGCAGGCGGCGGCGAGGACGGGCTCACAGCGCTGATCGGGACCGCCTGAAAGCCGCATAAGTAAAGGCCTGGGTCGTTCCGAAGGGCGTCGGATGCGTCTCGCCGGCCTCGTCGATGAGTTCGAAATCCGCTCCGAGACGCGCGGCCAGCGTGTCGGCACTGTAGCGCTGCACCGGCAGGCCGCTGCATTTCTCAGGACCGGTCAGCGCGAAAGTCGAGATCACGATGTGAGATCCGGGCCGGGTGCCGGCTTTCAGCGCCGCGATATAGGCGTCTTGGGCATCTACCTCGGTGAGGAAATGGAAGACGGCGCGGTCGTGCCAGACGTTCCACTGCCGCGCCGGTTGCCAGCGCGTGATATCGGCGACGATCCACGCGACCTTGTCGGCTAGGGCGCCGAGCCGTTCCTTCGAGCGCCTCAGCGCCACATCGGAAATGTCGAGCACGGCGAGGTCGGCATAACTCTCCGCCAGCAGCCGGTCGACGAGGCGCGAGGCGCCGCCCCCGATATCGATAACGGAGCCGCCGCCCGCTTGCCTGATCAAGGCGAGCGAGCGCTCCGGCACCTCCTGATACCAGCTGACGGCGGTATCGGATTTGACGGTGTAGGCATGATCCCAGTGTGCGCGACGATCTGACATTCTATTTGTCTTTGTATTTGTGTTTGTCTTTTTATCTTGGCCAGGCCAGCCAGAGAGCGGCGATCACCAGGAGCCCGCCGCTGACGCGGTCGAGCCAGACGAGGCGTTCGCCCGCAAGGAAATTACGCGCCTGAGCTGCCAGGATCGCCAGCAGCGCGCCGAAAATGGCGCTGACCGCGACGAAGGTGACGCCGAGGATCGAGAGCTGGGGTGCGGCCGGCCGCGACGGATCGACGAAAGGCGGAAGGAAAGCGGCGAGGAAAAGGATGACCTCCGGATTGGCGACGGCGACGAGGAAGCCGTCACGGAACAGCCGACCGGTGGGCTGCGGTCCCGACAGCCCGGCCCTGCCCGCGAACCACAAGCGCGTGACGCCGAGATAGAGCAGGAAAGCCGCACCGCCGAGCCGGATCCAGTCGAACCAGGTCTTCATGGCGTCCGCGATCCAGGCGAGGCCGAGAGCGACAAGCGAAATCAGGAGAACGAAGCCGATGACATTGCCGGCGACGGTGACGAGGCCGCCGCGCACCCCCTGCCCGATGCTGTTGGCCACGATGACCGACATCGCCGGCCCGGGCTTGGCGAAGAGCAGCGCACTGGCGGCAAGGAAAGCAAGGAAGAGATCGAGCGGCATAAGGACCTTCAGCACATTGTCCGGAGCCGCCAAGGTCTTCGACCTGGCCCGATGCCCCGCTGGCCCTGACTTCCCACATTTCCGGCTTGCAGCGCAAGTTCCTGCTTCAAACGTCCAAATCGGCCGGGTGGCACGCTGCCCGCTCAGCCCGCGGCGATCATCTCCGCGATACGCGCCGTGTCGCTGCCGAGCTCCCGGTCCTCGGTCAGAGGAGCAACATAACCGCGCACGGCCGCGTAGGCCTCGGCGGCGCCGCGGCCCAATTCCGGCATGACGCCCCTGATCTCCAGGGCATGGGCCGAGGCGATAAGCTCCATGGCGATGAGATAGCGGAGCCGGTCGATGATCTGGCTCAGCTTGGCGATCACGCCGGGCGCCATCGACGCCTGATCCTCGATCCAGTCCGAAACGGCGATCGGGGTCAGCGACATCGGGTTCGCCAGAAAGCGGATCTCGGCTTCCAGCGCCGCGATCGGTTTCTGCAGTATGGCGAGGCCGATGCGGTTCTGACCCTCCGACGCCAGGAAACGTGGCAGGCCCGCGACCACCGGCGACATGAGCTTGATCGTCCGGTTGGCGATGGCCGCCGCCGCATGGGCGAGCGCCTGGCCGAGCCGTTCCCAGGACAGGACGAAAGCGGTCATGTCGAAATTGCCGTGCGACACGATCCGGTCCTCGGCGGCCAGCACGACCGGATTGTCGCCGGAACTGGCGAGCTCGATTTCGGTCGCGGCGCGCGCCTCTTCGATCGCGTGACTGAGCGCGCCCCAGACCTGCGGTACGCAGCGATAGCTCAAGGGATCCTGGATGCGCCGGGCGGCGCCGTCGGCGAACAGCGCGCTGCCCGCCAGAAGATCGCGCAGTTGCGCCGCCACCTCCCGTTGTCCGAAGGCCGGACGCGCAGCCATCGCGCCGTCATCGAGCGCGCTGACATTGCCGCGGAAGGCTTCCAGATTGAGCGCGATGGCCTTCAGCGACCACAGATATGCCCGCTCGACATCCTCCAGCGCGAGACAGCCTTGCGCTACGGAGAGGCTGTTGGCGACGATGATGGCATGACCGTCCTTGGCGTGGATCTCGAGCGGCGGCAGGCCGGCGCGCTTGAGCGCCTCGGCCGCCGGCAGGATCTCGCCGCCATATTCCGCCTGACCATGTCCCATGAGGCCGAGAGTCATATGCGCCAGCGGCGATAGATCGGCGGCGCCCAGCGAGCCCAGCGCCGGCACCACCGGATGCAGCCCGGCATTGAGCGCCGCGACGAGCCCTTCGAAGACAGAAGGCGAAATGCCGGTGCCGCCCGCCGCCATGCCGGCGATCCTGACCGCCATCATGGCGCGCACGGCATCGCGCGGCAAAGCCGGCCCGAAGCCGACGGCGTGACCGAAGGCGATGCGCCGCTGATAGGCGATCAGGTCCTCCTCACCGAGCGGCGTATCCACGGCGGCGCCCAGCGCCGTGGTCAGTCCGTAGATCGGACGCTTCTGCGCGGCATGGCGCTCCACCACGGCGCGGCTGGTGCGGATCCTCGCATGAATGTCAGGTGAGATTTCGACCCGTGAACGACGCCGCGCAATGGCCGCAATGTCTTCCGCCCGGAGCGGCGCCGCGGTCAGGCGGATGGGCATCGTTGTCATGACGCGTCCTGCTAGTTGTCTGCTGTTGCAGAATCCCGCTCCCGAAGAGCGGAGTCAATTCCGTTCACGCGCCCGACAGCTCGAGGAACGCGTCCGGTACCCATCCCGTTTCGCCGGAAGCTCCAGTGACCCAACAGAAGCCACTTTCGGAGAAATGCAGCGCCACGCTCTCCCCCTGAGCGACGGTAAGCTCAATCGCGTCAAAATCCCGGATCAGACGGAGATTGTTGCCCGCGGGCTCGAGCCAATTGCGCGGCGCCCAACCTTCCTGGCCCGCTTCATTGCGGCACCAGATCCATCCGAAGAGATCCGTCTCCTGCAAATAGTCGGGAGCGAGGAGATCACCTGCTCTGCCCTTGACCGGATCGGCATAGGGCCGCTGATAATCATGCGCCACCTTTGCCTTTAGACCATCGGGAAAGACATAAAGCAAGATCTACCGCTCGCCGTTTTCTTCATCATCGATGACGCGCTCGACTGAAAAGCGATTGCCTTGGCCATGCGCCGTAGTCAGGTTATGGACCCTTCACGTCTCGGCTGAGTGTCGCGCCACCACTGCGCTACTCGCCTGGAGTCGCGCGTGAATCAGACAAGGTTCCGAACCGAACGGGGCGGCTGCAATGTCTTCCATCCTTAGAGTCGCCGCTGCTAGGCAGATGGGTCTCAATATCATAACTCAGCTCCGTGGGAGGGAATGACGAAGCGTACCTACGAAAAATCTTGGCGCTAATCCTCGAAGAAGGCCATTAGCTAGCGCTACACAATCGCGGGAAGAGGATTCGGCGTCGGCACTTCCCTAAGTTTACGATACGCCGCCTTTGCCCGTTCCAGCCGACCTTCACCAGCCTTCTCAGGCTTTCTATGCTTTGTCTCTTCCCACGGATCGCCTTGGCCGTTTCTACCGAATCCTTCTACAATAAAAAGAAACGCTGCAGTAGCAGCCAACTCCAATTCAATCGCACCAATTCCGGCTGCCGCAGACACAAACGAAGCACGAGCAGAAGGCGCCAGACTTTTCCGCTGAGGGATAGTAAAAACCGAATACCAGCCCCCCCAATCGGTTCGCCGCTCCTCTTCCTGAACCAATCGAAGGCCAATAGCTAACTTAATTGCGTCTGCAAGCTCCTCACTAAACGGGCCATAATGCCTATACTCAAACTCGAAATCATCCAGAAGGCCTGCAAGGCTGCTTAGATAAGCAACCTTCTGTAAGCGAGTGCGTCCGACTAGCTCTCCACCCGCGTCCAAGACAAGGGAGGCAGCTCTCTCGTGCAAATCATAAGCTGACATTTCATTCTCCCGTTGATTTATCTATGATCTGCAAAATCATAGATTTTCCCTCAGAGTCATCTTCGCTGACATACACACGACTGATTTCAAAAGACTCCGCTCCAAATACTACGGACGAAAGGTGAGCCATATCCTCTATTTCATTACCCTTGCGTATTAGTATTTGGTTCAATGGAGTTTGCGAGTCTTGGAACTTTTTGTAAGGAGAGCGACGATACTCATCTATAAGGATTTCATGCCCTCCAGTCTTCTTCCGGTGAGCGGCACGCTCCTCCAATTCTTTCAAAATCGACTTTACGCTCAAAGATATTCTTGCTTCTCGCTCACGTCGGTCATCAATTGTCATGCCTCTCCTAATAGGAGTGCGTCCTTCTATCATCCTCCTGAGATCTATGCACTTCAACAGCCTTCTGGTTTGAAGCCTGGTTGCGTATTCTGACACAAGCCTATCCTTCGCCTGAGATAGGAAAAACAAGCTTCCCCAGAAAACGGAATCATCCAAAAGAATTGCATTTTCAATTTTTCCGGGATCAGAGAGAAAAAGCATCAAAGGATGCAAATCTGGAAGTCCACATGCACTTTGATGTCCACTTTCAATAAGCGAATGTAGCCTCACTATAAGAGAAGTGAAAATCTTCTCAGCTCCCCGTGTTGTTTTGTGAAGATAAACATTGGGGTAAAGTTGAAACAGGGAGAGGACATAATGCTCTGCTGCGTGAAACGCTTTCGGACCCAAAACAAGGGTCTTCACCTCACCGGCCGACTCTTCGTCCGCGTTTAGAGGAACGGTCCCCACTTCCAAGTTAGCAAGAATCCAGGTCGCGTCCACACCACTTCCTTGAATCCCGGTCATCAAGCGATCACGTTGCATGTAGTCGAGACGATCGGCATCGAATTGGCTTGACACAACTGAATCAATCAAATTCCCGGGCTTCTTAATCCGAATTACATCCGCAACTTCATCAGAGAAACTACGGCCCAATTCAGAATTAAAGACCTCGCTCACCTCTGAATTCCTGATCAGCGCATCGCTGACATTTTCATGAATGGCCATTGGTAGATTGAGCTGTTTACCAACATCCTCAAAGGAGTGACTGAACATCCCATGTCCCAAGTCATGCACAAGTGCGGCAGCAAGTGCCACATGCGATTGATGAGTTCGCTTGGAAGGGTCGCGCTCGATTATGGTCATCAATGACCGCGCGATATGAAATACCCCAACTGAATGCGCGAAACGCGAATGGGTTGCCCCCGGAAACACAAATTCTGAAAAGCCGAGTTGACGAATTCGCCGGAGACGTTGAAATGGCCGTGTTTGCAGGACACGCCACATGGTCTGCTCGAATTGATCGACATCGAATTCGATCAGATTGTGCAGTGGATCGCGAATACGCTGAGACTTAACCTGACTGCTCATCCCCCCAAGCGCCCGTCCAGCAATTAACGAATCAGATATTTCTACTTCATCTGGAATAGAAAATGATTGGGTTGAGCGCATTGAAAATTTCTTACTTCAGGACGTTGCCACCAAACTGCAGGCTGAAATGCCGTTATATCGCAATCGGAACAAAAAGCGAACAATTTCTGCTCAACGAATAATCAATAAGGACCAGCGGGTAGCTAACTCCCTAAATTGGCAGTCAATTGCGTTCAGCAAGCAGCTGGAACGAAACGACGTTCGGCGCCCGCCGGCTTAACCGGAGCGTGCGGGGCGGCGCTTCAAAAAAATGCAACGAACAGCTTCCCCGGCACAAAGGTCAGTTCAGGCGCATTCGCCATCTTCGCGTCAGATCCTCAGGAAATGGATAGAGCAAGGCTTACCCCTCGCCGTTTTCCTCTTCCTCGCTGATGCGCTCGACCGAGACGACATGCTCGTCATCGGCCGTGTCGAGCACGATCACGCCTTGCGTCGCGCGGCCGGCCTTGCGGATGTCGTGGACCGGGCAGCGGATGAGCTGGCCGCCATCGGTCACCAGCATGATCTGGTCCGCGTCCTCGACCGGGAAGGACGCCACCAGCGGGCCGTTGCGGTCATTGACCGCCATGGCCGTGATGCCTTTGCCGCCACGCCCGGTGACGCGGTATTCGTAGCTCGAGGTGCGCTTGCCGTAGCCGTTGGAGGAGACGGTGAGGATGATCTGCTCGGCGGCACCCATCTGGGCGTAGCGCTCCTGCGTCAGTATCGCCTCTTGCGCCTGCGTCACCTCTTCCTCGGAGGCGCCATTCTCATCGCCCTCGTCGCCCGAAACCGCGCGCGCCATCTTGAGATAGGCCAGGCGCTCGTCAGCCGAGGCCTCGACATGGCGCAGGATCGCCATCGAGATCACGTGATCGTCACCGTCGATCCTGATGCCGCGCACGCCGGTCGAATCCCGGCCCTTGAAGATGCGCACGTCCTCGACGGGGAAGCGGATGCATTGGCCATGCGCCGTGGTCATCAGCACGTCGTCGGCGAGGGTGCAGATATCGACGCCGGCGATCTGGTCGCCCGCGTCGAGCTTCATGGCGATCTTGCCATTGCGGTTGATGCTCTCGAAATCGGAGAGCTCGTTGCGCCGGACATTGCCCGAGCGGGTGGCGAACATGAGCTGCAGCGCTCCCCAGGTCGCTTCGTCCTCGGGCATCGGCATCACCGTGGTGATGCGCTCGTCCTGCGCCAAGGGCAGCAGGTTGATGAGCGCCTTGCCGCGCGCCTGCGGGTTGCCGACGGGCAACCGCCACACTTTCATGCGGTAGACCATGCCAGCCGAGGAGAAGAACAGGATCGGCGTGTGGGTATTGGCGATGAAGAGCTTGGTGACGAAATCCTCCTCGCGCGTCTGCATGCCGGCCCTGCCCTTGCCGCCGCGCCTTTGCGCGCGATAGGCCGAGAGCGGCACGCGCTTGACATAGCCGGTGTGGCTCACCGTCACCACCATGTCCTCGCGCTGGATGAGGTCTTCGTCCTCGACCTCGCCTTCGTTGTCGACGATCTGGGTGCGCCTCGGCGTCGCGAACTCGGTCTTGATGGCCGTGAGCTCGTCCTTGATGATGGCGAAGACGCGCGCCCGCGAGCGCAATATGTCGAGATAGTCGGAGATTTCCTTGGCGAGCTTTTCCAGCTCTTCGGCGATCTCCTCGCGCCCCAGCGCCGTGAGGCGCTGCAGGCGCAGATCGAGGATGGCACGCGCCTGCTCTTCCGAGAGCTTGTAGGTGTCGTCGGCGCCGAGCTTGTGGCGGGGATCGGCGATGAGCGCGATGAGCGGCGCCATGTCCTTGGCGGGCCAGGCCTTCGCCATCAAGGCTTCGCGCGCCTCGGCGGCGTCCTTTGAACGGCGGATGAGCGCGATCACCTCGTCGATATTGGCGACCGCGATGGCGAGGCCGACCAAGATATGGGCGCGGTCGCGCGCCTTGTTCAGGAGGAATTTCGTGCGCCGGGTGACGACCTCCTCGCGGAAGCCGATAAAGGCCTGGATCAGGTCCTTGACGTTGAGCAGCTCGGGCCGTCCGCCGATCAGCGCGATATTGTTCACGCCGAACGTCGTCTGCAGCGGCGAGAACCGATAAAGCTGATTCAGCACCACGTCCGCCATCGCGTCGCGCTTGAGCTCGACCACGACGCGCATGCCGTGACGATCGCTTTCGTCGCGGATGTCTGAGATGCCTTCGATCTTCTTCTCGCGTACCAGTTCGGCGATCTTCTCGATCATCGTCGCCTTGTTCACCTGATAGGGGATCTCGTGGATGATGAGAGCCTCGCGCTCCTTGCGCAGTTCCTCGGTCGTGACCTTGCCGCGCATGACGATCGAGCCGCGCCCGGTATGCATCGCCGACTTGATGCCGGCGCGCCCGAGGATGATGGCGCCGGTCGGGAAATCGGGTCCCGGGATGATGTTCATCAATTCGTCGATGGTAATGCCGGGATTGTCGATCGTGGCGATGGTGCCGTCGACCACCTCGCCCAGATTATGCGGCGCCATGTTGGTGGCCATGCCGACCGCGATGCCGCCCGAGCCATTGACGAGCAGATTGGGATATTTCGCCGGAAGGACCGTCGGCTCGTGGAATTCGTTGGAATAGTTGGCGACGAAATTTACCGTGTCCTTGTCGAGATCGTCGAGCAAGGGCATGGCGGCCTTGGCGAGGCGGGCTTCGGTGTAGCGTTCGGCCGCCGGAGGATCGCCGTCGACGGAGCCGAAATTGCCCTGCCCGTCGATCAAGGGCAGACGCAAAGAGAAATCCTGCGCCAGACGCACCAGCGCGTCATAGATCGCGAGATTGCCGTGCGGATGGTACTTACCCATCACGTCGCCGGTGACGCGCGCCGACTTCTTATGTGCCTTGTCGGGCGTGAACCCGTTCTCATGCATCGTGTAGAGGATGCGCCGGTGCACCGGCTTCAAGCCGTCGCGCACGTCGGGAAGTGCACGCGACACGATCACGCTCATCGCGTAATCGAGATAGCTCTTCTTCATCTCCTCTTCGATGGAGATAGGCGTGATTTCACCCGGATTGCCGGAAGAATTCGGATCGTTCTTGTCGTCGTTGTCGGCCACGGGAATCCTGAAGGAATAACGCTCTGCATAAACCGTCCGAGAAGGCCTGGGAGGCCTCGTTTCTGGAAACGATCTCGAGCGGCTAAGCATATTAGCCGCCCAGACCTGTCAGAAGCAATGCCAAGCACATGAAAACTGGGCCAAAAATACCGGTTTTACGGGGCTGAATCAGGCCTTGAAATCAAGGCCTTGCGACGGCCTCGCCAGCATGCAGGGCGGCTGCCCCGACGACCCCTGCGGAAGCTCTGAGCTGACTCGACAGAACCGGGAGATCCCGGCACTCCTCGGCCCAGATATAGGCCGGTATCTTGTCCTTGAGCATGGCGAAGTAGCGCGGCGCCGTGCCGAGCCCCCCCGCCGATCACCACGCCATGGGGATCGATCAGATTGATCACCTGGCCGATGGCGCTGGCGAGCGCTGTGGTCGCCTCGTCCAGCAGCGCCTCTCCTTCAGGCCCCGCTTCCGCCTCAACCATCATGCGGGCGGTGGCGGCACGCCCGGTGCGGGCTTCATAGGCCTCACTCATGCCGAGCCCGGAGGCGAAGGCCTCAAGATTGAATGTCGTGCGCTGGCCGGTCGTCGCGGCAAAGGAAACGAGATCGCTCGAGGCGAAATGGATCGCGAAACCACGAGCACCGCGCTCGATGCGGCCGCCGCGGCAGACCGCGCAGCTCAAACCCGTGCCGATCGACACAAAGATGAAACTCGGCAATGAGCGGCCATGCCCGTACCGCAATTCGGCCAAGGCCGCTAGGCGCACGTCGCTCTCGACCCTGACCGGAGCGAAGCGGGACAGGGCTTGCGGCAGGTCGACGCCACGCCAGTCGGCAATCCATTGGCTGGCCGGCGTGCCATCGAGCCGGACCAGTTCCGGCAAGCCGATGCCCAGGCCCTGCCACCGGACATCCGAACGTGTCGCCGCGTCGTCGATCCGCAGGACGGCGTCACCGATGGCAGCGATCACGGCCTGAGCGCCCTGCCCGCGTGGTGTCGGCAATTCCATGCGCTCGATGAGCCGGCCGGTATCGAGCTCCACGAGGCCGGCAGCAATCTTGGTGCCGCCTACATCGGCGCCGATGGCCCAGCGCGTCATTTTCCGGCTGCCGATGTGTCGGCGAGTATTTCGGCTCCCCGACATATGCAGACCACGCTGGCGGGCCAGTCGGGATCGTAGTCGTGCGCCGCTGCAAGCTTCTCGAAAGCCAGACGCTTACCGTCGCCCCAGACGATCATCGCAGCCGCCTTGGAGTGGCGTGCGATCGTATCGATGCCGACCGTCACGCCAAACCGCGGCACCTCGTCGAGGCTCCGGAAATCGGGAAAGGTCTTCATGTTGTCGCGCCGGGTATCTTCGGCCAGCGGCACGATGCGCGAACGGCTGTCGCGCGCGCTCCCTTTTGGATTGAAGGCCACATGGCCGTCGCTCGCTCCCGAGGCGAGAATGAAAAGGTCGATGCCCCCGCCTCGGCTATCCGCGCATCATAGGCCTGAGGATCCCGTGGATCCGGAAACCAGACTTGCGCCGCGGGGATACGGAACCCTTCCGCAAGCGCTTCGTTCAGTACGCCGACGATTTCCACTTGCGCGAAGCGCCGGCAGGAGAAATGGCTGTTCTCCGGCACATGATCGAGCCCGGAGCCGGTCTCGACCAGATAGTCGTCCATCATCACGATGACCAGGTGACTGAGGTCTCTGGGCCGCTTGGCGAGCGCCTGTCCCATGGCCTGATAGACGGGTCGCGGCGAACGGCCGCCCGGACAGCCCAGCAGGAAGAGCCGGCCGGCCGCTTTCGCCTGATCGATGAGAGCGAGCAGCCGCTCCGCGAAAACACGTCCCAGAATGTCAACATCATGGAAAATCTGCGGCGTGATCGCGTTCATGCAAGGCTCATCTCTCGGAAGGGATCTCGGTGACAAGACGATATAGATATTTCGCACCGCTTTGCCGAGATCAATTCTGCGGCTACAGATGGGGGCAACCGCACTCAGGTCCCGCGCCGAAAGTGCCGGAGGAGACTTGTCGCATTTTCGGTCGGATCAGATGAACCCCAAGGCATACGGGCTGGCAACTCTGCTTCTTCTCTTCTCGCAATGGTACGTGATGGCCGAGTCCGCGCCGGACACCCTCACTTTCGCGTGGCCTGTCGACGGCGCCGTCAAGCGCAGTTTCGGCGCGCCCGATACAGAAGGCGGCACGCTGCAGGGCATTGCTCTTGCGCCGAAGAAAGGCGCCGTCCGCGCCGCCGCGGATGCCGTTGTCGTCTATGCCGGGCCTTTTCGCAACTATGGCGAGCTGCTGATTCTCAAGCATGGCTGCGGATATCAGACCGTCGTTGCCGGGGCCGCGCGGTTGTCCGTGACCATTGGACAAAAGGTGCGCCTCGGTGAAGAGATCGGCATGCTGGCCGAGCCGTCAGAGAAAGAGCAGGACGTCTATTTCGAACTGCGGCGCGACGGCGTTCCCGCCGACCCTGCACTTGTGATGCCTGGGCCAGGCTCAAGCGCCTCGCGCATCGTCACCTGCGGCGATGTCGCCACTGCCGAGGCAAAGCCCGCCAGCCAGACAGACGCGATCGAGAGTTCGAAGACGCCCTCCTCCGATTCTCCGGCACTCCCACAGAAATCCGATGTGAAGATCGTCTGGACGGGAAATTTCCCGTGGCCGGCGCGCGGCGAAGTTCTGCAGCTCTTTGACGCAAAAACGACCGAAGGCATCAATATCGCGATGCCGGAAGGCACCAAAGTCAAAGCGGTCGCGAAAGGTATCGTGATCTATGCGGGCGGCGAACTCAAAGCGCTGGGCACACGGTTCTGGTGCGTCATGAGGACAGCCTGGTGACCGTCTACGGCTATCTCCGCGAGCTAAAGGTACGGCGCGGACAGCAAGTCCGACGTGGCGAAGTCATCGGCGAATCCGGGAAGAGCGGTGACGCCCCCCGGCCAATGCTGCATTTTCAGGTGCGAAAGAAGTCGGCGCCCGTCGATCCGGCCGCGTATCTGGCCAAGCCCTGATCTGTCAGGAATTCGTCGGCCACCGGAGGATCGACGATGATCGGACCGTTGCACCAGCAAGAGAGTCGGCCTGCCCGCGGTAACGCAGGCAGGCCTTCGGTTCAGAACGGCACTTCGTCGTCGAGGTCGCGGGCGAAATTCTGCTGCGGCCGGCCGCCACCACCGCTGCGCGGACGCTCCATCGGGCTCGACTGGCCGAAGCTGTCGCCATTGCCGAAGCCGGCGCTGTCGCCGCCGCCGCTGCGCCCATCGAGCATGGTGAGCTCGCCGCGATATTGCTGCAGCACCACTTCCGTCGAATACTTCTCCACCCCGTCCTTGTCGGTGTATTTGCGCGTCTGCAGCTGGCCCTCGAGATAGACCTTGGCGCCCTTCTTCAGATACTGCTCGGCGACCTTCGCCAGATTCTCGTTGAAGATGACGACGCGGTGCCACTCGGTGCGCTCCTTGCGCTCACCCGTCTGCTTGTCCTTCCAGTTTTCCGACGTCGCGATCGACAGATTGACGATCGGACGGCCGTCCTGGGTGTGACGCACCTCCGGATCCTTGCCGAGATTTCCCACCAGAATAACTTTGTTCACCGATCCGGCCATATCCGCTTCTCCTTGCTTTCCGGGCACCAGCGCTTGCGCGCCAATCATGATTGTTGTTCAGGCACGGTGATCACCCAAACCCGCTTTCCGTTCCACTGCGGATCGAATGTTATCCCCCGCAAATATGTTCTCTTTATGTTCCAAACGCAAGCGGTATAAGGGGTGATCTGTCAAACAAGAGGTTCCCATGCTGAAGCAGATCGAAACCGACCTGGCCCCGAAACCCTTCTCCAATTATGCGCAGGCCGTCGAGGTGGCGCCGGGCGCTCGCCATCTCTTCGTCGCCGGACAGGTAGGCGCCGATCCGGCCTCTGGAAAGATTCCCGACAGCGCCGAGGAGCAGCACCGTCTCGCCTGGGCCAATGTGCTGGGCATATTGAAGGCGGCCGGCATGGACCACCGAGCGATCGTCGATGCCCGCGTCTTCATCACCGACCGTTCGCAGATCGGGCTCTACCGGCAGGTGCGGGACGAGGTGCTCAAGGGCCACAAAGCGGCGGCGACCTTGCTGGTGGTCGCGGGCCTGGCCGATCCCAGGCTGGTCGTAGAGGTTACCGTCATTGCAGCGGCCCCGGTATAGATCACGATCGCTTCAGGTCCGGCTTCGGGCCTGAAGCGATAAACGTGATCGAAAACTTTGTATGGCGCGTGACGGGAGCCGCATCCAAGGTCAGGTCGAAGATCAGCCGCGGACGAAGGGCTTGAACAAGGAGAAGCTCTTCGGCTCGGCGCCGGTCTTCTCAGTTGCAACATGAGCCGGATGCTTCTGATCCTGCATCATAGCCGCGTTGTAAACATTTGAATAAGCTTCGAAAATCCAGTTCATGATCAATCTCCTTTTCTTGTTCTAAGCAATCTCTGTATGGTCTGAAAATAGCCAATTCGCGCTTGCACCACAAACGGCATTATCCTACGCTATCTGTAAGGAAAACTTACAGGACACCCCATGGCCCGGCGCCTGCCGTCGCTCAACGCCCTTCGTGCCTTCGAGGCCGCCGCCCGGCATGAGAGCTTCACGAACGCCGCCGCCGAGCTGTTCGTGACCCATGCGGCGGTGAGCCGTCATATTCGTGAATTGGAGGAATGGCTCGGCACCGATCTCTTCAACCGCACCGGCCGGGGCGTCGAGCTGACCGATGCGGGACGCCGCTACGGCGCCCGCCTCACCCCCCTCTTCGACAATATGGCGCAAGCGACGATCGAAGCCGCGGCCCAGGGCAAAGTGCGCACGCTCAATGTCTCGGTGGAGCCCTCGATCGCCTCGCGCTGGCTGGTGCCGCGTCTCGGCCGCTTCAATGAGCTCCATCCCGATATCGAGCTCGACATCGATCCCGAGAACCGTCTCGTCGACTTCCGCTCCGACAAGGCCGATCTCGGCATCCGCTATGGCCTCGGTCGCTGGCCCGATGTCGAAATCCAGAAGCTCGTCTCGGATGTCGAGATTTTTCCTGTCTGCAGCCCGCGTCTCATCAAGGATGCGGGGCCCCTCAGCCCCGGCGATCTCGCCGACTACAATCTGCTGCATGAGAGCCGCAAACAATATTGGACCGACTGGCTCCACGCGGCGGGCATCAAGGGCGTCGAGGACTGGCGCGGCACCGTCTTCCAGGGCCATCTCGCCATCGAGGCGGCGGAAGCGGGTCAGGGTTTCGCGCTCGGCGACATGATCCTGTGCACCGACGCCATGACCGAAGGCCGCCTGGCGCGCCCCTTCGCGCTCGACATCAAGGATCATGGCGGCTACTTCATCGTACGCGCAAAAGGGTCTAAGGAATCAGCCCCGGCGCGCGCCTTCCGCGAGTGGCTGCAGGCCGAGATGGCCGAAACGCAGCGGAAGTTCGCGAGCATCAAGAGCGCGTCCACGAAGAAATAGGCCTGCCATGCCCAGAAAGAAATATGACTGCCTGAAGTGCCCCGGCTATTGCTGCTCCTATCCTGTCATCGAGGTGAAGGACCGCGACGCGGCGCGCATCGCCAAGCATTTCGATATTCCCCTACAGATCGCCGAGAAGAAGTACTTCAAGTCTTCCTACGGCTATAAGCGCGTGATGCGGCGCAAGAAGGACAAGCATTTCGGCCGCATCTGCCAGTTCTTCGACACCGAGGCGCGCCGCTGCACCATCTATGAAGCAAGGCCCTGGGCCTGCCGCGACTATCCCGGCAAGGACAATTGCGGCTATTGGGACTTCCTCGCCTTCGAGCGCAACGCGCAGGAAGACGACGACTACATCTCGACCACCTTCCACAACGAGAGATGACCGGGCCCGCCAATTTCCTCAAATTGGCGGAGCTTACTGCGGCCGAGCGCCGGCGCTGTCTGGCGCGCACCGAAAGCGATCTCGGGCCCTATCTCGAGAAAGCGGCGCCCATCGTCGCGGCCGTGGCGCAGGAAGGCGATGAGGCGGTGGCGAGATTCACCCGGCAGTTCGACAAGGCGCCGGTCTCCGCCGACAATCTGGCGGCGACGCCGGACGATTTCCGCCATGCCCGGAAATCTCTGGCACCCGACATCAGCGCGGCCATCGCCTTCGCGGCCCGCAACATTACGAAATTCCATCAGGACCAGAAGCCTGAGGAAATGTGGCTGCACGAGATATCGCCCGGCGCCTTTGCCGGCGATCGCATCGGCCCCATCGCTTCCGTCGCCTGCTATGTGCCGAGGGGCAAGGGCTCCTTCCCGAGTTCGGTGATGATGACCTGCATCCCGGCCAAGGTGGCGGGTGTCGAGAAAATCGCCATCGTCACCCCGCCGGGGCCCGACGGGTCGGTCGATGCCGCCACTTTGGTCGCGGCCGAAGCGGCGGGCGTCACCGACATTTTCAAATGCGGCGGCGCCCAGGCCGTCGCCGCCGTCGCCTACGGCACCGGCACGATCCCCAGATGCGCCAAGATCGTCGGACCGGGTAGCCCCTGGGTGGTCGCCGCCAAGCGCCTCGTCGCCGATATCATCGACACCGGCACGCCGGCGGGTCCGAGCGAAAGCATCATCTTCGCCGATGAGACGGTGGATGGCCGTCTGGCCGCGCTCGACCTTCTGATCGAGGCCGAGCATGGTGCGGATTCCTCCGCCTGGCTGGTGACGCATGTCCCGGAGGTGGCCGAGGCGGCGCGCGATGCCCTGCCCCACTTCCTGAAGGAGATGAGCCCCGATCGCGCCGCTTTCGCCGGCACCGTGCTGAAAGGTCCGCAGGGCGGCATCCTGCTTTGTCCCGATGCCGCAAGCGCCATCGCCTTCGTCAATGACTATGCGCCCGAGCATCTGCAGATTCTGAGCCGCGATCCCAAAGCCTGGCTGCCGTCATTCAAGAATGCGGGTGAGATCCTGCTCGGCGAATACACGCCCTCGACGCTCGGCAATTTTGTGCTCGGCCCCAATCACGTATTGCCGACCGGCGGCTGGGCCCGGACCGCCTCGCCGCTGTCGGTCTATGATTTTATGAAGCGCACATCGATCGGCCATGTGACGCGCGAGGGCTATCCGGCGCTGGCGCGCGAGGCTCACATCATCGCGCGCTACGAAGGCTTCGATGCCCATGCCAATGCGGTATCGCCGTTGCGGGAGAAGTATCTGAAGGCCTGAGCAGTCACAGTTTGGCCAATCGGTCCGGCGCTCTATTTCTTTGTTCTTGCGCATCGGCTTGCCCGAAAACCGCACGCACTTTTCGGGCCGATGCTCTATCCACGAATCGAAACCCCGCCGCGCTCATCTGCGCCGACGGGGCACTCGATCCTACGAGATTTCATTCGATATTCTTCGAAGTCTATTCCGGTAGTTATACCGGATGTTTTCGAGGCTCTGGACTTGCCCAGCTTAGGCGGTCCGCCCTCGCATGTGGTGTTGGATTTTCAGATGAGCGGCCTGATCGGCGTCGATTGTGCTGCAGCGCGCTGTCAGAGCCGTGACTGCGGAACCTGTCGCAGTCGAAGAAGGTAGCCCGGTGGATTCATGCCTCCCTCCTTTTCTGTTTGCTCTGTCATCAATCTCGCGACCGATGATAGAAATATCTTGGTCCGATCCCCCGTGATGTCAAGTCAAAAGGGACTGCGTATTCGTCACGATTTGCGATAGGCGCGGCTGGAGACCGAGATGGAGTTTTTGTCCGGATCCCGCGCGTTGGCGAACACATAACCCTGGCCTTGATGAAGAGCGCTGAACACCAGCCCGTGCCTCTTGCAGTTCGCGCAAAAGGCTTCGACATCCTCCACGTCGAAAACCAGTTTCACCTGTGACTGGCCGGCTTTTTGTGCCCTTCCGGCCTGATGGATCATCAGCCGGGCGCCGCCGTCAGCCGCAACGAGTTCCACGATCCGATCGCTCTCTTCGCGGGATGCCCTGAATCCAAAGAATTTTTCATAGAAGGCGACGGTTTGTTCCACGTCTTTTGCGTAGAGAATGATCTGGTTCAATGGCATCTGGGTAGTTCCTCCTGGATCACGATCACCTGAGGTCAGCTCGACCCGAAGTGATAGGCGTGATCGAAATCTAAAGTTCAGCGCGTCATCGGACGGAAAACCGGTATCCGCTTTTCCTGTGGGCGCCATGGACACTATTTCTGCCCTTGTGGACAGCGGTATTTCTACCCATGTGGGCAACGGTCAAGCTGCTGACATGTTCTGGCGCTTCAAGAGGGCAGCATGGCGCTTTCGGGCGCTTCATCGAGCTTGCCCGCGTTCTCTATTTGGTCTAGTCAACCGCCATGGCCGATCACAAGAAAGTCCTCTCGATACAGGGTGCACGCGAGCACAATCTGAAGAACGTCTCGCTCGAGCTGCCGCGCGACAAGCTCATCGTCTTCACGGGCCTGTCGGGATCCGGCAAGTCCTCCCTCGCCTTCGACACGATCTATGCCGAGGGCCAGCGCCGCTATGTCGAGTCCCTCTCGGCCTATGCGCGCCAGTTCCTCGAGATGATGCAGAAGCCCGATGTCGACCAGATCGACGGCCTCTCGCCCGCCATCTCCATCGAGCAGAAGACGACCAGCCGCAATCCGCGCTCGACGGTGGGTACCGTCACCGAGATCTACGACTATATGCGGCTTCTCTTCGCCCGCGTCGGCGTTGCCTATTCGCCCGCCACCGGCCTTCCCATCGAGAGCCAGACGGTCACCCAGATGGTCGACCGGGTAATGGAACTCCCCGAGGGCACCCGCCTCTATCTGCTGGCGCCGATCGTGCGCGGCCGCAAGGGCGAATACAGGAAGGAGCTGGCCGAGCTCCAGAAAAAGGGTTTCCAGCGCGTCAAGGTCGACGGCAAGTTCCATGAAATCGAGGCTGTCCCCGCCCTCGACAAGAAATTCAAGCACGATATCGACGTGGTCGTCGACCGCATCGTGGTAAAGCCCGATCTCGGCAACCGCCTCGCCGACAGCTTCGAGACGGCGCTCAAGCTCGCCGAAGGCCTCGCCGTCGCCGAATATGCCGATAAGCCGCTGCCGCCGTCGCGCACCTCGGAGGAAAGCGCCAACAAGTCGAAGAACGAGACGCATGAGCGCATTCTCTTCTCGGAGAAATTCGCCTGTCCCGTATCGGGCTTCACCATCGAGGAGATCGAGCCGCGCCTGTTCTCCTTCAACAATCCTTTCGGCGCCTGTCCCAAATGCGACGGCCTCGGCACCGAGCTGCGCTTCGAGCCCGAGCTCGTCGTGCCCGATGCGACGCTGTCCCTGCGCGACGGGGCGATCCTGCCCTGGGCCAAGACCGGCAACACCTCGCCCTACTACACCCAGACGCTCGAGGCGCTCGCCAAGTTTTACAAATTCTCGATGACCGCGGCCTGGAAGGATCTGCCGAAAAAGGCGCGCGACGCCATTCTCTTCGGCACCGGCGAGGACGAGATCACCTTCGTCTATGACGACGGGCTTCGCACCTACAAGACCAAGAAGACCTTCGAGGGCGTCATCGGCAATATCGAGCGGCGCTGGCGCGAGACGGATTCGCAATGGATGCGCGAGGAGCTGTCGCGGTACCAGTCGGATCATCCGTGCGATGCCTGCGGCGGCTATCGCCTGAAACCGCAGGCGCTGGCCGTCAAGATCGACAAGCTGCATATCGGCCAGGTCTCCGACATGTCGATCAACGGCGCCAATGACTGGTTCGAGAAGCTCGAAGGCAAGCTCAAGCCGAAGGACCGCGAGATCGCCGCACGCATCCTGAAGGAAATCCGCGCCCGCCTGCGCTTCCTCGTCGATGTCGGCCTCGACTACCTCAATCTGTCGCGCGTCTCAGGTTCGCTGTCGGGCGGCGAGAGTCAGCGCATCAGGCTCGCCTCGCAGATCGGCTCAGGCCTCACCGGCGTGCTCTATGTGCTGGACGAACCTTCGATCGGCCTGCATCAGCGCGACAATGCGCGCCTGCTCGAGACCCTCGTGCATCTGCGCGACATCGGCAACACCGTCATCGTCGTCGAGCATGACGAGGATGCGATCAGGCTCGCCGACTATGTCGTCGATATCGGCCCCGGCGCCGGCGTCCATGGCGGCGAGATCGTGGCGCAAGGGTCCCCCGACCAGATCATGGCCAATCCGCGCTCGCTCACCGGGCAATATCTCGTAGGCCTGCAGCAGGTTCCCGTGCCGCAACGCCGCCGCCGGCCGGAAAAGGGCCGCCGCATCAAGGTCACGGGGGCTCGTGCCAACAACCTCAAGGATGTGACGGCGGAAATCCCGCTCGGCCTCTTCACCTGCGTGACCGGCGTGTCGGGCGGTGGCAAATCGACTTTGCTGATCGACACGATCTACCGCGCCATCGCCCGCAAGCTGATGGGCACGCGCGAGCAGCCGCTCGAGCACGACAGGATCGAGGGCCTCGAATTCCTCGACAAGATCATCGACATCGACCAGTCGCCGATCGGTCGCACGCCGCGCTCGAATCCGGCGACCTATACCGGCGCCTTCACGCCGATCCGCGATTGGTTCGCCGGCCTGCCTGAGGCCAAGGCGCGCGGTTATGAGCCCGGGCGCTTCTCCTTCAACGTGAAGGGCGGGCGTTGCGAGACCTGCCAGGGCGACGGCGTCATCAAGATCGAGATGCACTTCCTGCCCGACGTCTATGTCACCTGCGATGCCTGCCACGGCAAGCGCTATAACCGCGAGACGCTGGAGATCAAATTCAAGGACAAATCGATCGCCGACGTGCTCGACATGACGGTGGCGGAGGGTGCCGAGTTTTTCCGCGCCGTGCCGTCGGTGCGCGACAAGATGGAGACGCTGGAACGCGTGGGGCTCGGCTATATCCATATCGGCCAGCAGGCGACGACGCTCTCCGGCGGCGAGGCCCAGCGCGTCAAGCTCGCCAAGGAACTGTCCAAGCGCGCCACCGGACGCACCATCTATCTGCTCGACGAGCCGACCACCGGGCTCCATTTCCACGATGTGCGCAAGCTCCTCGAAGTGCTGCATGAGCTGGTCGAACAGGGCAACACGGTGGTCGTCATCGAACACAATCTCGAGGTGATCAAGACGGCCGACTGGATCATCGACATGGGTCCGGAAGGCGGCGACGGCGGTGGCGAGGTCGTCTTCGCCGGAACGCCGGAAGACTGCGTGAGGGAGAAGCGCTCCTATACCGGCCAGTTCCTCAAGGACGTGCTGCGCCGGGCGCGGACCAAGACCGAAGCGGCGGAGTGAGATCGCCGGCCTGCGGCAAACGCTACTGCCCAGGAGAACGGTCAGCACGGAACGGATATGGCCTTAGCGCGGGATGCGATTAACGCGCGACGACGGCCAGGACCGGGCTGATCGTAACGTCACTTTGACCAATTGGTCGAATTCCTCCTGACACGGATCTGTCATGGCGGGCCTTCCTGGGCGCCAGAGCGCCGGACGCTCACATGGAATCGGGCCGGCGCTCTAACTCTTTGATTTGCGCATCGGATTATCCGAAAACCGCTTCGCACTTTTCGGTCCGATGCTCTAGATTAAACTCGTGTAATGAGACAAGACTCCTTGATTTGATCATACATTTCGAATTAACAGAAAATTGTTTGGAAAGCTTTGCAACTTTTCAGCGCTTTTTGAGTAGAACCCATTCTGGGTATCAGCCACCTGACCGGGAACATCTTGGCTGAATAGAAGTCTGACTCCCGAAGGAATGTCGTTTTACATGTCCAACTTGCCTCTCGCCTTGATCACCGGCGGCTCGCGGGGTCTAGGCTTTGAAACCGCACGACAAATGGGAAGGCTCGGCTATCGCCTGTTCATCGCCAGCCGCACATCGCCTAGTCTCGAGCAGGCGGCGCAGTCCTTGCGCGCCGACGGGTGTCTCGTCACCGCGCATGCCTTCGATATGCAGGATCCGCAGTCGATCCAGTCGCTCGTAGAAGAGGTGAAGAAAAAGGACGTACCCATCGATGTCCTGATCAACTGCGCCGGTGTCATGTACGAGGCCGGCAAGGGCAGTGATCCGCAGACGGAATATGGCTCGACGGCGAGCGTTCTGAGAAGTGCGGAGAAGAACGTCACCGACACGATCGCAATCAACATGATCGGCACCTGGAGCGTCACCCGGGCGCTGGCGCCGCACCTGGCGCGCGGCGCCCGTATCGTCAACGTTTCGTCCAGCATGGCTTCGCTCGGCGAAATGGGACCCGGCTATTACGGCTATCGCGCCTCCAAGGCAGGCATCAATGTGTTCACCCGCACGCTTGCCTATGAGCTGAGGCCGCGCGGCATATTGGTCAACTCGGTCTGCCCGGGCTGGGTCAAGACGAATATGGGCGGCCCAGGTGCTACACGCGATGTGGCGGAAGGTGCGGCCGGCATCGTCTGGGCGGCGACGCTGCCGCCTGACGGGCCGACCGGCGGCTTCTTCCGCGACGGCCAGGCGATCCCCTGGTAACCGCGCCTCCTTACGTTTTTTTGAGCGCTTCCTTGTCGCGAAAGTCGAACAACTTTCGCGGGAAGCGCTCTAGCTCAAGGCCAGACGGATCCGGCGGTCATAGTCATCGGCCAAGGCCGTCAGCGCCTGCGCCCCGTCACCGGTAAATGACGGTCCGTGCATCAACGCCAGCGTCTTCGGTGCAAGCTCTGCCAGCCGGCGGATCGTCTTGCCCATGCCGGGATTGAGGCTGGAAAAGCGGAACATGTCTTCGGCGGCGATGGCGGGTCCGACGATGTCGCTCTCCGTCAGCGGCGCGCCGTCTCCGATCTGGGTGAAGAGATCGCCGCACAGCAAGGTGCCGCTCCTTTCCTCATAGAGAACGCCCGCGTCCCACCCATGCGGGATATGCGGCGTATCGAGATAGCGCACGCTTTTGCCCTTCCCCAGCCCGATCACTTCTTCATGCTCGAGGACACGCGGCGGGCGGTCCGACATGTCGTTGAGAGAGACGTAGCAACCGGTCCGGCCATGCGCCACCTGGGCTCTGGGCGCGATGGCCTGCCATTCGTTCATCGCGCCACATTCATCGGCTTCATAATGTCCGAAGGCGATCCAGCGCAGCTCTGCTGGCGCGATGATCCGGCTGACCGCGCTGCGAGCGCTCTGAAACATGGTCCTGAGGCCGGTGTGAAAGAGCAGAGGTTCCTCGCCCAGGATGAGAAACTGGTTGAAGGTGAACCCGGCGGGAGGCGCGATATCCGGCACGAAGGTCGAGAGCCGGTAAATGCCGTCGGCGATCTCGTTGATCCTTGTTTCCATGAAATCCTCCATTGGCAGGGATCGACAGGAACGGGATTTAGAAGTACAATAGTGTGTACTGAAATTCTTGCCTTCCGTCAATATTGGACGCACATTACTGTGCAATTAAAATCTCGTGAACCGAACTTACACCCTTAAACGCCGCGCCGACCAGCAGGCCCAGACCCGGCAACGCATCGTGGAAGCCGCGGTCGAGTTGCATGGCAGCGTTGGCCCCGCTTTCACCACGATCAGCATGGTGGCGGAACGTGCCGGCGTTCAGCGTCACACCTACTATGCGCATTTTCCCACGGAGCGGGATCTGTTGCTGGCCTGCTCGGGCCTAGCCGCGGATCGCGATCCTTTGCCGGATGCGGAGCTTTGGCGGTCCGTGGCTGATCCCAGGCAACGGCTCCAGGCCGGGCTTGGCGCCCTCTATGACTGGTACGCGCGCAATGCCGGCCTGATCGGCTGCGTGCTGCGCGATGCCGAACATCATGCGTTGACAAAGGAGGTCATCCAGCTGCGCATGGGGCCTCCCATGGCGGTCTATCAAGACGTGCTGGGACAAGGGCTGAATGCCCGGCAGCGCGCCCTGCTCGGCCTCGCTTTCGACTTCTTCACCTGGCGGACGTTGACACGGGACAGCAAATTGCCGCGCGACGAAGCTGTCGCGACGATGGTCCAGGCCATCGCCGCTGCTAGATCACGATGAGTTTGGATTGAATCAATCCAAACTCATAAACGTGATCGATTCTTATATGTTAGCGCGGGATTCTTGCGAAAAACCGGTGTCCACTTTTTCGCATCCCGCGCTACCTGACCGGGGTCAGCTCTCCCCGCGGTCGCGTCGGAGCTTGCTCCAGTAGTCGAGCCGCTTGCGGATCTCGCGCTCGAAGCCGCGCTCCGGCGGATCGTAATAGCGCTCGCGTTTCATCTGCTCGGGGAAATAGTTTTGACCCGAGAAAGCATCCGGCTCGTCATGGTCATAGTGATAGCCGGCACCATATTCCTGCTCCTTCATGAGCTTCGTCGGCGTATTCAGGATGATCTTGGGCGGCGACAGCGACCCCGTCTCCCGGGCCCGCTTCATGGCAGCCTTGTAGGCGACATAGCCGGCATTGGATTTGGGCGCGGTGGCGAGATAGATGATGGCCTGCGCCAGAGCGAGCTCGCCTTCCGGGCTGCCGAGGAAATCATAGGCCTCCTTCGCGGCGAGGGCCTGCTGCAGCGCCTGCGGATCGGCGAGACCGATATCCTCGACCGCCATGCGCACCATGCGGCGCGTGATGTAGAGCGGATCTTCGCCGGCGGTGAGCATGCGGGCGAGATAATAGAGCGCCGCGTCGGGATCGGAGCCGCGCACCGTCTTATGCAGCGCCGAGATCAGATTGTAATGGCCGTCCTGCGACTTGTCATAAAGCGGCACCCGTTTCTGTATGACTTCGGCGAGCCTCGCCGCATCGAGCGCACCGCCGCCCTCCGGCACGGTCGCGAAGATGTCCTCGACCAGATTGAGCAGATAGCGGCCATCGCCATCGGCAAGCCCGGCCAGCACCTGGCGCGCCTCCGCATCGAGCGGCAGCGCCCGCTTTTCATGCAGCTCGGCACGCGAAATGAGTTTCTCGAGCGCTTCCGCATCGAGCCGGTTGAGTACCAGCACCTGCGCGCGCGACAACAGCGCGCCGTTCAATTCGAAAGAGGGATTCTCCGTCGTCGCGCCAACCAGAGTGATCGTGCCGTCTTCCATCACGGGCAGGAAGCTGTCCTGCTGTGATCGGTTGAAGCGATGGATTTCGTCGACGAAGAGTAGCGTGCCCTTGCCCTGGTCGCGCCGGGACCGCGCCATATCGAAGGCCTTTTTCAGATCGGCGACACCTGAGAAGATCGCCGACATCTGCTCGAAGACGAGGCCGGTGGCGCCAGCGAGCAGCCGCGCGATCGTCGTCTTGCCGGTGCCGGGCGGCCCCCAGAAGATGACTGAAGGCACCCTGCCCGCGGCGATCATGCGGGTGAGGACGCCGTCAGGACCGGTAATATGCTCCTGGCCCACCACATCGGCGAGCTTCTGCGGCCTGAGGCGATCGGCCAGCGGCCGCGGCGCTTCCTTGTCCAATCCGGCCGCCTGGAAGAGATTGGCCATCCCGATCCGTCGTTTAGAGCCTTTCCCGTTTTGATCGAATCAATGGATTCGATCAAAACGGGATAAAGAGGCTCGATTAAATATACCTGGAGCGCTTCCTTGTCGCGAAAGTCGAGCAACTTTCGCGGGAAGCGCTCTAGATCACGATGAGTTTGGATTGAATCAATCCAAACTCATTAACGTGATCGATTTCCATATGTTGGCGCGGGATTCTTGCGAAAAACCGGTGCCCACTTTTTCGCATCCCGCGCTAGCCGCCGAGCTGCATACGAATGACGCGGCCGCCACGATTGACCGCGAATTGCCAGAAACCGTCGCCGGTCTTCACCGCCGAATTCAGCGTGTCGACGTTGTCGATGATCACCCCGTTCACTTCCAGGATGACATCGCCTTTGCGGAAGATGCGCTTCGCCGGTCCGCCCCTGACGTCGGACGCGACGACTCCCGTCGAGCCGGACGGCAGGCCCAGCTCGTCGGCGACCGCCGGAGACAGGTTGGCGACAACAAGTCCGGTGAAAGGCGTATTGCCTCCCAACAGAGTTTCGTCGCGCGCGGTGGTTTCGGGCGCGGCGATGAGCTCGATGCGCGTCTCGCGCCTTTCGCTGCCGCGCTGATACTCGACGATCGCCGAGGAGCCGATCTGCGCGGTTGCGACCCGGTAGGTCAGTTCCTTGGCGTTCTCGACCGGCTTGCCGTCGATGCCCAGGATGACATCGCCGCGCTTGAGGCCGGCGACGGCGAGCGGGCTTTTCGGGTGAAGCCCGGCGATCAGGGCACCTTCCGGCCGGGCAAAGCCCAGAGAGTCGGCGATCTCCGCCGTCACATCCTGCGTCTCGGCGCCGATCCACGGGCGCTGGATGCGCCCACCCGTCTCGGCCGACTGCACCACGGTCTTGACCATATTGGCGGGGATGGCGAAGCCGATGCCGATCGAGCCGCCCGAGCGCGAGAAGATCGCCGTGTTGATGCCGACGAGATTGCCTTTGAGATCGATGAGCGCGCCGCCGGAATTGCCCGGATTGATCGCGGCATCCGTCTGGATGAAGAACTGATAGTCGGTGATGCCGACCTGGGTGCGCGCCAGCGCCGAGACGATGCCGCTCGTCACCGTCTGGCCGACGCCGAAGGGATTGCCTATGGCGAGCACGAGATCGCCCACTTCGAGATTGTCGGAATCGCCCATGGTGAGCGCCGGCAGTTCCTCGTCCTGGGGGTCGATCTTCAAGACCGCGAGATCGGTGCGCTCGTCGGCGACCAGGAGCTTGGCTTCAAATTCGCGCCGGTCGGCCAGTACGACGCGGATGTCGCTGCCGCCCAGGATGACGTGGTTGTTGGTGACGATAAGGCCCTTGCCATCGACGATGACACCCGAACCCAGCGAGTTCTGCACCCGTTCGCGCGGCGCCCCGGAGGCCCCTTCGCCACCGAAGAACCGGCGGAAGAACGGATCGGCGAAGAGCCCTTGGTCGCGTTGCGAGACGAGACGGCGGGCATAGACGTTGACGACCGCCGGCGAGGTCTCCTTGACGACGGGGGCGAAGGACAACTGGATTTGGCTGCGCGACTGCGGAACCGTCTGCGCGCCGCCCGCCGGCAGCGCCGCGAGGCTCGCAAGGATGAGGCCAGCAGCAAAAAGAAATTTCGACTTCATTCTCAAGTCCTAACGCCGATCGACTTTGGTCGACAGGATAATGGCAGATTCTGTCCGCGTTACGCCGGGAATTAGACCGACACCGTCGAGCATGCGATCCATGTCCTCGGCGGTCGCGGTACGCGCCAAGGCCACGAGATCGAACTTGCCCGCCACGGTATGCAGGGATTCGATCTGCGGCAGCTTGCTCAGGGCCCGCCCGACATCAACCTGCCGGCGCGGCTCAACCGCAATAGTCACATAAGCGCGAATGCCGCTCTTGTCGACCGCGCTGGCGAGCCGGACGGCATAGCCGGCAATGACGCCTTGCTCCTCGAGGCGCGGGATCCGGTCCTGAACTGTCGTTCGGGAAAGTTTGAGCTTCCGGGCCAGAGAGGCCACGGGCTCCCGCGCATTAACGCGCAATAAAGCGAGGAGATCCTCGTCCTTCTGGGTAAACATCACGTGCCGTCACCTTGCCGGGAAACTGATCAAATCGACGATAAAACCGGCATTTGGCTGCATAACGCCGTCTGCGTTCCGGCGCAACCGTGAAGGACATATGGGCCAGGTTTTGCAACACGCTGCCCGGGCGATCCGCCCATAAAGGCGGTGATGGCGCAAAAGCGAGAAAAGCGGGCCGCTGGTCCGCTTTTCGATTCTTGGCCCTCTCTCAAGCGATATTTCGTAAGAATCCCGCGCCAACATATAAGAATCGATCACGTTTATGAGTTTGGATTGCTTCAATCCAACTCATCGTGATCTAGTGTCCCGAATCCGAAGTTCGCCACAGCCAGCGTGACCTTCCGAGCGAACTTCGGATTCGGAAGGACACTAGAAAATCTAATATTTCTAGTGTGCTTTTGAACGCGAAGTTCCTGTCGGTGCGAGCCGCCTGATATCAGGAACTTCGCGTTCAGCACACTAGCATCGGCATTCGTGACCCTTCCCAGATGGTTGCAACAAAAAAGCGGGCCCCGAAGGCCCGCTTGATTCATTCCGGTAACGTGCCGTCGATCAGGCGGCGGCGCTTTCGCTCGCTTCTTCGCCCGTCTTCATGGTCGGACCCGAATCGAGGCCCTTGGCATTGACGTCGCGATCGACGAATTCGATCACGGCACGTGGCGCCGAGTCGCCATAGCGGAAGCCGGCCTTGAGCACCCGCGTATAGCCGCCCTTGCGTTCGGCATAGCGCTTGGCCAGCACGTCGAAGAGCTTCTTGACCTGGGCCTCGTCGCCGATCTGAGCGATGGCCTGGCGGCGCGCCGCGAGATCGCCCTTCTTGCCGAGTGTCACCAGCTTCTCGACCACCGGACGCAGGTCCTTGGCCTTGGGCAGCGTGGTGACGATCTGCTCATGCTTGATCAGCGATGCCGCCAGATTGGCGAGCATCGACTTCCTGTGTGAAGCCGAGCGGTTGAAGCGGCGGCCGGCAAATCCGTGACGCATGATTACGTCTCCTCAAATTCTCAGTAATGCGTTTCGTATTTCTTGGCGAGCTCGTCGATGTTCTCGGGCGGCCAGTTCGGCACTTCCATGCCGAGATGGAGCCCCATCTGCGCGAGCACTTCCTTGATCTCGTTGAGCGACTTGCGCCCGAAGTTCGGGGTACGGAGCATCTCCGCCTCGCTCTTCTGGATGAGGTCGCCGATATAGACGATGTTGTCGTTCTTCAGGCAGTTGGCGGAGCGCACCGAGAGCTCGAGCTCGTCGACCTTCTTGAGAAGGGCGGCGTTGAATTCCAGCTCCGGACGGGTGTCCTCGTGAACGACCTTCGACGGCTCGTCGAAATTGATGAAGACCGACAGCTGGTCCTGCAGGATGCGCGCCGCATAGGCGACCGCGTCCTCGGGGCTCATCGAGCCGTTGGTCTCGACCGTCATGATCAGCTTGTCATAATCGAGGATCTGGCCTTCGCGGGTGTTCTCGATCTTGTACGACACGCGGCGGACCGGGCTGTAGATGCTGTCGACCGGGATCAGGCCAATCGGCGCGTCCTCGGGACGGTTGCGCTCGGAGGGCACATAACCCTTGCCGTTGTTGATGGTGAACTCCATGCGCACTTCGGCACCCTCGTCGAGCGTGCAGATGACATGGTCCGGATTGAGAATCTGCACATCGGCGGTCTGCTGGATATCGCCGGCCTTGACCACGCCCGGGCCCTCCTTGCGCAGGACGAGCCGCTTCGGGCCCTCCGCATGCATGGCGAGCGCGATTTCCTTGATATTGATGACGATATCGGTGACGTCCTCGCGCACCCCCGCGATCGAGGAAAATTCATGCAGGACACCGTCGATCTGCACCGAGCTCACCGCCGCACCCTGCAGCGAGGAAAGAAGGACGCGGCGCAGCGCATTGCCGAGTGTCGTGCCGAAGCCGCGCTCGAGCGGCTCGGCGACGAGTGTCGCCACGCGCTTGCGGTCACGCCCGGCCGAGACTTCGAGCTTGCTCGGACGGATGAGTTCCTGCCAGTTCTTCTGATTCACATGCATGGTGTCATCCTGTTCAGAACCTTGCTGCCGGCGGGCCGGCGCTCAGGTCACTATTCACTGTGCTAGGGAAGCGGGCACGCCGCTTCCGGAAAATCTCGTCAGACGCGACGACGCTTCGGCGGACGGCACCCGTTGTGCGGGATCGGCGTCACGTCACGGATCGCGGTGACCTGAAGTCCGCAGGACTGCAGAGCTCTCAGCGCCGATTCACGGCCCGACCCCGGTCCGCTGACTTCCACTTCCACGGTCTTCATGCCGTGTTCCATGGCCGACTTGCCGGCCTGCTCGGCCGCGACCTGAGCGGCATATGGCGTCGACTTGCGCGAGCCCTTGAAGCCGAGCTTGCCTGCCGAGGCCCAGGAAATGGTATTGCCCTGGACGTCGGTGATGGTGATCATCGTATTGTTGAACGACGCATTCACATGCACGACGCCAGAAGTGATGTTCTTGCGCTCTTTGCGGCGCGGACGGACGGGCTCTTTCGACATGGGGCTCTCTCTTACTTCTTCTTGCCGGCGATGGCCTTGGCCGGGCCTTTGCGCGTGCGGGCATTGGTGTGGGTGCGCTGGCCGCGGACCGGCAGGCTTTTGCGATGACGCAGGCCCCGATAGGTGCCGAGATCCATCAGACGCTTGATGTTCATCGAGACCTCGCGGCGGAGGTCGCCCTCGACCACATAGTCGCGGTCGATGATTTCGCGAATCTGCAGCACTTCGGCGTCAGACAGCTCATTGACGCGCTTGGACGTCGGGATGCTGACTTGCTTGCAGATCACCTTCGCATTGACCGGGCCGATGCCATGGATATAGCGAAGGGCGATTTCAACGCGCTTATTGGTCGGAATGTTAACGCCTGCGATGCGGGCCACTTTATTTTCTCCTAAGCCTTACAAGGGCTTACGCCCATAGTCTCCGTCAATACTCAAACGCGGTGCCGGCGCCTAAATGGCACAAGGCCGTGCCTCCGGAGGTTTCCCCTCCTGAAGCCAGCCTTCATGTCGGTCATAACGGGGTGTATCTAAGGCTGAATCGCAGTTGCGTCAACCGCTTAGATGCCACACCCGACCGTCATGCCTGTCCCAGCACATCCTCGATCTGGCGGGTCACTTCCGTGATCTCCGCCATACCGTTTACCGTATGCAGCACCCCCGTCCGGCCGTAATAATCGACCAGCGGAGCAGTCTGCTTGTTATAAACTACCAGACGGTCCCTGACCGTCTTCTCATTGTCGTCGGCGCGCCGCGCGAACTCCGTCGATCCGCAGACGTCGCAAACGCCGGGCTTCTTCGGCTTCTCGAACTCGTCGTGATAGCCCTTGCCGCACTTGGCGCAGGTATAGCGACCAGCTATGCGCCTCACGAGTTCCTCGTCATCGACTTCCATTTCGATGACGGCGTCGAGCTTGTGCCCCTTCTCCCCGAGCATCCGGTCGAGCGCTTCGGCCTGTGCCGTATTGCGCGGGAAGCCGTCCAGGATAAAGCCCTTCTTGACATCAGGCTGGTCCAGTCGCTCCGAGATGATGGAGATGACGATGTCGTCGGAGACGAGTTGTCCCTTGTCCATCACCTCTTTGGCCTTGCGGCCCATTTCGGTGCCGGCGGCAACCGCGCCCCTGAGCATGTCGCCGGTGGAGAGCTGCTTGTAGCCCTTCTTGTCTTCGAGCAGCTTCGCCTGAGTGCCTTTGCCGGCGCCAGGCGGTCCGAGCAGGATCAGATTCAACGGCGCGCTCCCCGAAGCTTCGCCTTCTTGACCAAGCCTTCATACTGCTGGGCAAGCAGATGGCCCTGAACCTGCGCCACCGTATCCATGGTCACGCTCACTACGATGAGGAGCGACGTGCCGCCGAAATAGAACGGCATGGCGGCATAACCGATGAGGAACTCCGGCAGCAAGCAGACGATCGCAAGATAAAGGGCGCCGAGCACGGTTATGCGGGTCAGCACATAGTCGATATATTCCGCGGTGCGCTCGCCCGGGCGGATTCCCGGAATGAAGCCGCCATACTTCTTCAGATTGTCGGCCGTGTCCTTCGGGTTGAACATGATCGACGTATAGAAGAACGCGAAGAAGACGATCAGCAGCGCGTAGAAGGTGAGAAAGAGCGGCTGTCCATGGCCCAGAAGAGCCGTAATGCGGTTGAGCCAATCCGGCCCCTGGCCCTGGGTGAAATTGGCGACCGTGATCGGCAGCAGGAGCAGCGAGGACGCGAAGATCGGCGGGATGACGCCCGACGTGTTGAGCTTGAGCGGCAGGTGCGAACTGTCGCCCTGCGTGACCTTCATACCGACCTGGCGCTTCGGATACTGGATCAGCAGCCGGCGCTGGGCCCGCTCGACGAAGACGATGAAGGCGATGACGGCGAGCGCGATGATGAAGATGCCGAGGATGAGGAACGTCGACATCTGGCCGGTGCGACCGAGCTCGAGGAGTGCTGCGAGACCCGTCGGGAGGCCGGCGACGATGCCCGAGAAGATGATGAGCGAGGTGCCGTTGCCGATTCCGCGCGCAGTAATTTGCTCGCCAAGCCACATCAGGAAGACGGTGCCGCCGGTCAGCGTAATGACCGTGCTGGCCCTGAAGAAGAGGCCCGGATCGAGCACGATGCTCCCCTGCCCCTCGAGACCCACGGCGATGCCGTAGGCCTGCAGCGCGGCGATGACCACCGTGCCATAGCGGGTATACTGATTGATCTTCTTGCGGCCCGACTCGCCTTCCTTCTTGAGTTGCTCAAGATGCGGCGAGACGGTGGTCAGCAGCTGTATGATGATCGATGCCGAAATATACGGCATGATGTTGAGGGCGAAGATCGCCATGCGCCCGAGGGCGCCGCCCGCGAGCCCGTTGACCCAGCCCAGAATGCCTGTGGAGTTGTGCGCCGCGAAGCGGGCGAGCTCGATCGTATCGACCCCCGGCATAGGGATATAGGTGCCGAGCCGGTAGATGATGAGGGCGCCGAGCGTGAACCAGATACGCTTCTTGAGATCCTCGGCCTTGGCCAGGGCCGAGAAATTTATGTTGGCTGCAAGTTGTTCAGCTGCCGATGCCATGTGCTTCCCTCAGGACCCGACCCAAATCCCCTAGATGGGGTGCCGGGCCGGCGCCCGCAACTCACTTCGACTTTACCGGCTTCTCTTCTTTCTTCGCCTTGGCCGCCGGCTTCTCTTCCGACTTGGCGGCAGGCTTGGCGGCTTTCGCCTTGGCTTCCGCCTTGACCGGCTCGCCCTCGGGCTTCGCAGCCTTCAGCACCTTGACGCTGCCGCCGGCCTCTTTCGACCGCGGCTATTGCGCCCTTGGAGGCATGATCCACCTCAAAGGCGAGCTTTGCCTTGAACTCTCCCGAGGCGAGCAGGCGCAGACCCGCACGCGCCTTGGTGATGACGCCGGCCTTGACGAGAGCATCGAGCGTCACCGGAGCGGATACGTCGAGCTTCTTGGCATCGACCGCCTGCTGGATCCGGCCGAGATTGATCTCGTTATACTCGACCGGGAACGGAACGTTGAAGCCGCGCTTCGGAAGACGCCGATAGATCGGCATCTGGCCGCCTTCGAAGCCCGCCTTGGCGCCGCCGGAACGGGCCGTCTGGCCCTTGCCGCCGCGACCCGCCGTTTTGCCGAGGCCCGAACCGATACCGCGGCCGAGCCGCTTACGCGGACGCCGAGCGCCTTCATTGTCGGAAATCTGATTGAGTCTCATCGCATCTATTCCTTACTCGACGACGCGCACAAGGTGCTGGACCTTGGCGATCATGCCGCGAACCGCGGGCGTATCCTGCAGAGTGCTGCGCTTGTGGCGCTTGTTGAGGCCGAGGCCGATCAGCGTAGCGCGCTGGTCGGCGGGACGCCGTGCCGGGCTGTAGATCTGTTCGACCGTCACGGTCTTGTTGGTCTTCTCTTTCGCCATGGTCACACCTGATTACTCTGCCGTCGCATCGATATCGCGGCGGCGGGAAAGAATATCGCTGACCTTCTTGCCGCGGCGGGCCGCGACGGCGCGCGGGCTCGCCTGCTTCTTCAGCGCGTCGAAGGTGGCGCGGACCATGTTGTACGGGTTCGAGGAGCCCTTCGACTTGGCGACGACGTCCTGCATGCCCAGCGACTCGAAGACGGCGCGCATCGGACCGCCGGCGATGATGCCGGTTCCCGGAGGCGCCGAACGCAGCACGACCTTGCCTGCGCCCCAGCGACCGTCAACGTCGTGATGCAGCGTGCGGCCTTCGCGCAGCGGCACGCGGACGAGCCCGCGCTTGGCGCTTTCGGTCGCCTTGCGCACCGCTTCCGGAACTTCGCGCGCTTTGCCGTGGCCGAAACCGACGCGGCCCTTCTGGTCGCCGACGACGACGAGGGCGGCGAAACCGAAGCGCTTACCGCCCTTCACCACCTTGGCGACGCGGTTGATGTGCACGAGTTTGTCAAGAAACTCGGAATCGCGTTCTTCGCGATCCCTGCCGCGATCTCCGCCATGTTCCCTTGGTGCCATGATCCTTGCCTTCCTCGAAACGAATTAGAACTTGAGGCCGCCTTCGCGAGCCGCATCGGCCAGCGCCTTGACGCGACCATGATAGAGATAGGCACCGCGATCGAAGACGACGCTGTCGATGCCGGCCTTGACCGCACGCTCGGCGACGAGCTTGCCGATCGCCGTTGCCGCAGCCTTGTCGGCACCGGTCTTGCCGCCCTTCTTGAAGCCTTCTTCCAGGGTCGATGCCGCCGCGACCGTCACGCCGCGCTGGTCGTCGATGACCTGGGCGTAGATGTTCTTCGACGAGCGAAACACCGAAAGGCGCGGACGCAGTTTGCCGGCCGCGTTGAGCGCCTTGCGCACGCGCGAACGCCGGAAATTCATTTTTACGAGCTTGGTCGACATAATGACACCCGTTACTTCTTCTTGCCTTCCTTGCGGAAGATGCGTTCGTCTGAATATTTGATACCCTTGCCCTTATAGGGCTCGGGACCGCGGAAATCGCGAATCTCGGCTGCGACCTGACCGACGCGCTGCTTGTCGATGCCGCTGATCACGATCTCGGTCGGCTTCGGCGTCTTGATCTCGATGCCCTCCGGGATCGCATAGTTGACATCGTGACTAAAGCCCAGATTGAGCTGCAGTACCTTGCCCTGGATGGCGGCGCGATAGCCGACGCCGTTGATTTCGAGCGAACGGCTGTAGCCCTGCGTCACACCCTTGATCATATTGGAGATCATGGTGCGCGACATGCCCCAGCACGAGCGCGCCAGCTTCGACTCGTCGCGCGGATCGACCGCGACCTTGCCGTCTTCGAGCTTGGCCAGCACATGCTCGACCAGCACGAATTTGAGCTCGCCCTTCGGTCCTTTGACCGAGACGTTCTGGCCCGAGAGATTGACGGTGACGCCCGTCGGAACCGGAACAGGTTTCTTGCCAATGCGCGACATCGTTCAGTCCTCAGAATACGGTGCAGATCACTTCGCCACCCACATTCTGGGCACGCGCTTCTGCATCCGACATGACACCTTTCGGCGTCGAAAGAATGGAGATCCCAAGTCCATTGTAGACGGTGGGAATGCTGTCGACCGAGGCATAGACCCGGCGCGACGGCTTCGACACACGCTGGATCTCGTGGATCACGGGCGCGCCGTCGAAATACTTGAGTTCGATTTCGATCTCAGCCTGGCCGCCATCGTGTTGAACGGTGGCGAAGCCGCGGATGAAACCTTCCTGCTGCAGCACGTTGAGCACGCGCTCGCGCAGCTTCGACGCCGGCGTCGTCACCTTCGACTTGCCGCGCTCCTGCGCATTGCGGATGCGTGCCAGCATGTCGCCGATCGGATCGGTAAAGCTCATTTGCCTGTTCTCCTTTTCCGTCCGCGTCTATTACCAGCTCGACTTGACTAGGCCGGGGATCTGGCCCTTGTTGCCGAACTCGCGCAGCGCCATGCGCGACATCTTAAGCTTGCGATAATAGGCGCGCGGACGCCCGGTCAACTCGCACCGGTTGCGAATGCGGTTGGGCGAGGAATTGCGCGGCAGCACCGCAAGTTTAAGCTGCGCTGCGAAACGCTCTTCCATCGAAAGCGTCTGGTTCTTGGTGATCGCCTTGAGACGCGCGCGCCGGGCGGCGAACTTCTTCGCCATCTTGCGCCGCTTTTCGTTCTTCTCAACCGAGCTCTTCTTCGCCATTTGGGCTACCTCAGTTCATCGTGACCATTACGCCGCCTGCCTACGGGCAGACTTGCGGAACGGGAAATTAAACGCTTCGAGCAGCGCACGGGCTTCGTCGTCGGACTTGGCCGTGGTGCAGACGATCACATCGAGACCCCAGACGCGATCGATCTTGTCGTAGTCGATCTCCGGGAAAATGAGGTGCTCTTTGATGCCCATGGCATAGTTGCCATGGCCGTCGAAGCTGGTGGACGACAGGCCGCGGAAGTCACGTACGCGCGGCAGCGCAATGGTGATGAGCCGGTCGAGGAATTCGTACATGCGCGTCTTGCGCAGCGTAACCTTGCCGCCGATGGCCAGGTTCTCGCGGATCTTGAAGGTCGCGATGGCCTTGCGGGCCTTGGTGATGACGACCTTCTGACCGGCGATCTTCTCGAGCTCGCCGACGGCGACCTGCACCAGCTTGGAATCGGCCGTCGCTTCGCCGATGCCCATATTGAGCACGATCTTGTCGAGTTTCGGCACTTCCATCGGGTTCGTGTAGCCGAACTGCTCGGTCAGCTTCTTGACGATCTCTTCGTCATATTGCTTGCGTAGCCGCGGCGTGTATTTGTCAGCCATCGATCACTTCTCCGGAAGTCTTGGCGAACCGCACTTTCTTGCCATCCTTGAGGACCTTGTAGCCGACGCGGGTCGGCTTGCCGTCCTTGGGATCGCGCAGCGCGATGTTCGAAATGTGAATCGGCATCTCCTTGGAGACGATGCCGCCCTCCTGGCCGGGGGTCTGCTTCTGGTGCTTGCGCACCACATTGACGCCCTGGACAAGCGCGCGGTTGTCTTCAGGGAAGACGCGCAGCACTTCGCCGACCTTGCCCTTGTCGCGGCCGGTTCGGACGACGACTTTGTCGCCCTTGCGTATCTTCAGCTTCAACGCCATCACAGCACCTCCGGCGCCAACGAAATGATCTTCATCTGGTTCTTGGCGCGCAGCTCGCGCGGCACCGGTCCGAAGATGCGGGTGCCAACCGGCTCGCCCTGAGCATTGATCAACACCGCGGCATTGCGGTCAAAACGAATGACCGAGCCGTCGGCGCGACGGATGTCCTTGGCGGTCCGCACGACGATCGCCTTCATGACGTTGCCCTTCTTCACGCGGCCGCGCGGAATGGCATCCTTGACGGAGACGACAATCACGTCGCCGACATAGGCGTATTTCCGCTTCGAACCGCCCAGCACCTTGATGCACTGGACGCGCTTGGCGCCGGAATTGTCGGCGACATCGAGATTCGTTTCTTGCTGGATCATGGCTTCACCTGTCTTCTCCGGCCGGGGCGGACCCCAAGCCTAAATTTCCCTATCGATCCAAACTCAGCCCTTGGCCCCGCCGACCTTCTCAAGCAAAAGCCAACGCTTCTGCTTCGATATCGGCCTGGTCTCTTCGATCCACACGACGTCACCGACCTTGGCGGTGTTGTTCTCGTCATGCGCATGGTAGTTTTTGCTCAGGCGCACGGTCTTCTTCAGAACCGGATGGGTCAGACGCCGCTCGACCTTGACCACGATGGTCTTGTCGTTCTTGTCGCTCACCACAACGCCTTCAAGGACGCGTTTCGGCATCACATCTCTCCGTTACTTCGCCGCGCTCAGGGCGCGCTGCTGCTGCGACGTCTTGATCCGCGCGATATCGCGGCGGATCTTGCGGACGCGAGCCGTGTTCTCGATCTGGCCCGTCGCCTTCTGGAAGCGCAGGTTGAACTGCTCTTTCTTCAGCTTGAGCAGCTCGTCCTTGAGCTGATCCGGGGTCATTGCTTTCACATCACTAGCCTTCATGGCGCCCTACTCCATCACTCGCCAAGCCGCGCTACGAAGCGCGTCTTGATCGGAAGTTTCGCCGCCGCCAGGGCGAGCGCTTCCTCAGCGATCTGACGGCTCACGCCGTCGACCTCGAACAGGACCCGGCCCGGCTTGACCCGGCAGGCCCAGTATTCCGTCGAGCCCTTGCCGGAACCCATGCGCACTTCGGCAGGCTTCTTCGACACCGGCACGTCCGGGAAGACGCGGATCCACACGCGGCCGGCGCGTTTCATGCCGCGGGTCAGAGCCCGGCGGGCCGCTTCGATCTGGCGGGCGGTCAGCCGTTCCGGCTCCTGGGCCTTCAGGCCGAAGGCGCCAAAGTCCAGATTAGCGCAGCTCGTCGCCTTGCCATGAATGCGGCCCTTGTGGGCCTTGCGGAATTTTGTACGTTTCGGTTGCAGCATGGTTCGTTACCTTAACTTCAGGCCGCAGTCGCTTCGCGCTCGCGGCGCGGGCGCTGACCCTCTTGGCTTTCCGCATTGCGCTTGTCCTGCGCCATCGGATCGTGCTCGAGGATCTCACCCTTGAATATCCACACCTTGACGCCATTGGTGCCATAGGCGGTGATGGCGGTCGCGGTGCCGTAATCGACGTCGGCGCGCAGCGTGTGCAGCGGCACGCGGCCCTCACGATACCACTCGGTGCGCGCGATCTCGGCGCCGCCCAGTCGGCCGGCGCAGGTGATCTTGATGCCTTCGGCCCCCATGCGCTGCGCCGACTGCACGGCGCGCTTCATGGCCCGGCGGAACGCCACGCGGCGCTCCAGCTGCTGGGCGATGTTCTCGGCCACCAGCGTCGCATCGGTTTCGGGCTTGCGCACTTCAACGATGTTGAGGTGAACTTCCGAACCGGTCATTTCAGCGACCTTCTTGCGCAGCTTTTCGATGTCGGCGCCCTTCTTGCCGATCACCACGCCCGGACGCGCCGAGAAGATGGTGACGCGGCACTTCTTGTGCGGACGCTCGATCAGCACCTTGGAGACGCCAGCCTGCTTGAGCTGTTCCTTCAGGTAGCTGCGGATCTTCATGTCCTCATGAAGAAGCTTGCCGTACTCGCGGCGGTTGGCGAACCAGCGCGAATCCCAGGTGCGGTTGATTCCGAGTCGGAAACCGATCGGATTAACTTTCTGCCCCATCAGGCGGCCTCCTTCACTTCACGCACGACAATCGTCAGCTGGCTGAAGAATTTATGAATGTGACCGACGCGGCCGCGCGCACGCGGCGTCCAGCGCTTCATCACCAGGTTCTTGCCGACATGGGCCTCGGCGACGATCAGCTGATTGATGTCGAGGTCATGGTTGTTCTCGGCATTGGCGATCGCCGATTCGAGCGTCTTCTTGATGGTACCGGCGATACGGCGGCGCGAGAAGGTGAGCTCGGCGAGAGCCTTGTCGACCTTCATGCCGCGGATAGAAGCAGCGACGTCGTTGAGCTTGCGCGGCGATACCCGGATCGAGCAGGTCACGCAGCGCGCCTCGTTATCGGCGAGAGACCGCTTTTTGGCTTTCTTGCTCATTTCCTCGCATCCTTAGCTGGCGCCGCCTTCTTGTCGGAGACGCTGTGGCCGTGGAAACTGCGCGTCGGCGCGAACTCGCCGAGCTTGTGCCCGACCATGTCTTCCGACACCAGAACCGGCACGAACTTGTGGCCGTTATGGACCTGGAACGTCAGGCCCACGAACTGCGGCAGAATGGTCGAACGGCGACTCCAGGTCTTGACCGGAGTGTTGCGGCTGCTCGAACGCGCCGCATCCGCCTTCTTCAAGAGATACCCGTCGACGAACGGGCCTTTCCATAGCGAGCGTGACACCGGACTACCTCTTAAGCTTTCTTGGCATGACGGCTGCGCAGGATGAGCTTCTGCGTCGCCTTGTTGTTACGGGTCTTCTTGCCCTTGGTCGGCTTGCCCCAGGGGGTCGCCCAGTGCTTACCGCCATTGGTGCGGCCACCGTTCGGATGGTCGACCGGGTTGCGGGCGATGCCGCGCGATACCGGACGCTCACCCTTCCAACGAGCACGGCCGGCCTTGCCGACGATCTCGTTGACGTGGTCGGGATTGGAAACGGCGCCGACGGTGGCCATGCACTCGGCACGCACCATGCGGGTCTCGCCCGACTTCAGCTTGAGCAGCGCATAGCCCTGATCGCGGCCGGCGAGCATCGCATAGGTGCCGGCCGCACGCGCGAGCTGGCCACCCTTGCCGGGCTTCGTCTCGATATTGTGGATGATCGTGCCGACCGGCATCGCCGACAGCGGCATCGCATTGCCCGGCTTCACGTCAGCCGTGGCGCCGGAGATCACTGTGTCGCCGACCGCCAGGCGCTGCGGCGCCAGGATATAGGCCAACTCGCCATCGGTGTACTTGATCAGCGCGATATAGGCGGTGCGGTTTGGATCATATTCGAGGCGCTCGACCGTCGCCGCGACATCGATCTTGCCGCGCTGGAAGTCAACCAAGCGATAGGCCTGCTTATGGCCGCCGCCCTTGCGGCGCGACGTGATGCGGCCGGAATTGCCGCGTCCACCGCTCTTGGTCAAGCCTTCGGTCAGCATCTTGACCGGCTTGCCCTTCCACAGGTGGCTGCGATCGACCATCACCATATGGCGCTGGCCGGCGCTGGTCGGGTTATATGTTTTGAGTGCCATCTTTCAGCAATCCTTGAACCTTACAGACCGGTCGTCACATCGAGCTTCTGGCCTTCGGCCAGTGTCACGAAGGCTTTCTTCACGTCGCTGAGGCGCGCCGCCTTGCCCTTGAAATTCTTGAGCTTGCCCTTGCGCACCAGCGTGTTAACGGCCTTGACCTTCACGCCGAAAAGGCCCTCGACGGCGGCCTTGATCTGCGGCTTGGTTGCGGTCGAGGCGACGTTGAAAACGACCTGGTTCCTCTCGGAAACCAGCGTGCCCTTTTCGGTGATCGCCGGCCCCCGGATGATGTCGAAGTAGTGTTCCTTGCTCATTTGAACCGCGCCTCCAGCGCTTCGACGGCCGCCTTGGTCAGCACGAGTTTCTTGTGGCGAAGAACGTCATACACATTGATGCCCTGGATCGGCAGGACGTCGATATGCGGGATGTTGCGCGCCGCCGCGGCAAAGCCCTTGTTCAATTCGGCGCCGTCGATGATCAGCGCATTGTCAAGGCCGAGCTTGACGAAGGCCGACTTGAGCGCCTTCGTCTTGGCTTCCCCGATTTCCGCCTTGTCCAGGATGATGAGCTCGGACGACTTCACCTTGGCCGAAAGCGCGTGGCGAAGGCCAAGCGCCCTGACTTTCTTCGGCAGATCGGTCTCATGGCTGCGCGAGCGCGGCCCGAAGGCCTTGCCGCCGCCGACGAAGATGCCGGAACGACGCGAACCGTGACGGGCGCCACCGGAACCCTTCTGGTTGCCGAATTTCTTGCCAGTGCGGTTGATCTCGCCGCGGGTCTTGCTGTGATGCGTGCCGGCCTGGCGCTTGTTGAGCTGCCACAGAACGACTCGATGCAGGATATCGGCGCGCGGTTCGAGACCGAAAATGTGGTCCGCGAGATCGACCGATCCGGCCTTCTCGGCCTCGATGGTTTGGATGTCGGCTTTCATGACTGGCATCCTTATTCCTTGACCGCGGATTCAGCCGCGGGAGCTTGTTGGACCGGAGCCTTGAACGCGCCCGGCCGGGGCGCCTGCTGCGGGAGCTTGCGCTTGATCGCGTCGCGCACCGAGACCCAGCCGCCCTTGACGCCGGGCACGGAGCCGCGAACCATGATCAGGCCACGATCCTTGTCGGTCTTGACGACCTCGATGTTCTGCGTCGTAACCCGTTCGGCGCCGAGATGGCCAGGCATCTTCTTGTTCTTGAAGACCTTGCCCGGATCCTGGCGGTTGCCCGTGGAACCGATCGAGCGGTGGCTGATCGACACGCCGTGCGAGGCGCGCAGACCGGCAAAGTTCCAGCGCTTCATGCCGCCGGCGAAGCCCTTGCCCATCGACGTGCCTGTCACATCGACCAGCTGGCCGGGGACGAAGTGGTCGACAGTGATCTCAGCTCCGACCGCGATCACGTTGTCGGGGCTGACACGGAATTCCTGCACTTTGCGCTTCGGTTCGACTTTCTGCGCGGCGAAATGACCGCGTTGAGCCGCCGAGAGGCGCTTGATCTTGGGCGTGCCCACGCCGAGTTGCAGGGCTGTATAGCCATGCTTATCGGCGGTCTTGTGGGCGACCACTTGGCAATTGTCCACCTTCAGCACGGTGACCGGCACTTGCGCACCTTCGTCCGTGTAAATCCGGGTCATGCCCAATTTCTGTGCGATGAGGCCAGAACGCATCGCTTTACTCCTAATAGCTCAATTAGAGCTTGATCTCGACATCAACACCCGCCGCCAGGTCGAGCTTCATCAGCGCATCGACCGTCTGCGGATTCCAATCCACGATATCCAGAAGACGCCGGTGCGTCCGCATTTCGAACTGCTCACGGCTCTTTTTGTCGACATGCGGCGAGCGGTTCACGGTGAAACGCTCGATGCGGGTCGGCAGGGGCACGGGCCCGCGCACTTGCGCGCCCGTACGTTTCGCCGTGTTCACGATCTCGCGCGTCGACGTATCGAGGATACGATGGTCGAACGCCTTGAGACGGATGCGGATGTTGTTCGCTTGCATCTTCTCTTACTCTACGATTTTGGCGACGACGCCGGCGCCGACGGTACGACCGCCTTCACGGATGGCGAAGCGCAGCTTCTCTTCCATGGCGATCGGCGTGATCAGCTCCACATCCACCGTCACATTGTCGCCAGGCATCACCATCTCGGTGCCCTCGGGCAATGTCACGACGCCGGTCACGTCAGTCGTGCGGAAGTAGAACTGCGGACGATAATTGGTGAAGAACGGCGTATGACGGCCACCCTCCTCCTTCGTCAGAATGTAAGCCTCGGCCTTGAACTTCTTGTGCGGCGTGATCGAGCCCGGCTTCGCCAGAACCTGGCCACGCTCCACACCCGTGCGGTCGATACCGCGCAGCAGCGCACCCACGTTGTCGCCAGCCTCGCCCTGATCGAGCAGCTTGCGGAACATCTCGACGCCCGTAACCGTCGTCTTTGTCGTCGGACGCAGACCGATGATCTCGACTTCCTCGCCGACCTTCACGATGCCGCGCTCGATACGACCGGTCACAACCGTGCCGCGGCCCGAGATCGAGAACACGTCTTCGATCGGCATCAGGAACGGCTGGTCCTTCGGACGCTCCGGCTGCGGAATGTAGCTGTCGACAGCTTCCATCAGCTTCAGGACCGCATCATGGCCAAGCTCCGGGCTCTTGCCTTCGAGCGCCATCAGAGCCGAACCCTTGACGATCGGAATCTCATCGCCCGGGAACTGATACGAATTGAGCAGATCGCGGATCTCCATCTCGACCAGTTCCAGAAGCTCCGGATCGTCGACCATGTCCACTTTGTTCATGAACACGACCAGCGCCGGAACGCCGACCTGACGGGCCAGCAGAATATGCTCGCGCGTCTGCGGCATCGGGCCGTCGGCGGCCGACACGACCAGAATCGCACCGTCCATCTGGGCGGCACCGGTGATCATGTTCTTCACATAGTCGGCGTGGCCCGGGCAGTCGACATGGGCATAGTGCCGGTTCTTCGTCTGATATTCGACGTGAGCCGTCGAGATCGTGATACCGCGAGCCTTCTCTTCCGGCGCCTTGTCGATCTGGTCATACGCAGTGAAGGTCGCCCCACCGGTCTCAGCCAAAACCTTCGTGATCGCCGCTGTCAAAGACGTCTTGCCATGATCGACATGGCCAATCGTCCCAATATTGCAGTGCGGCTTGTCTCGGTTGAATTTCTCTTTGCCCATCGGACTACTCCGTCTTTGGTCTTAAACTTAATTACGCGAATTTCTTCTGGACTTCCTGAGCAACTGCCGTCGGCACCTGCTCATAGTGGTCGAATTGCATCGTGTAGCTGGCGCGGCCCTGGCTCATCGAGCGCAGGCTGTTCACGTAGCCGAACATGTTAGCGAGCGGGACCATCGCGTTGACGATCTGCGCGTTACCGCGGTTGCCGGTGCCCATGATCTGTCCGCGGCGGGAGTTGAGATCACCGATCACGCCGCCGAGATAATCCTCAGGGGTGGTGACTTCGACTTTCATGATCGGCTCGAGCAGGACCGATCCGGCTTTCTGCAGGCCTTCCCGCATCGCGGTACGCGCCGCGATTTCAAAGGCGATCGCCGAGGAGTCGACTTCGTGGTAGGCGCCGTCGGTGAGCGCGACCTTCACGTCGAGCACCGGGAACCCGGCAACCACGCCCGAAGACATGACCGAATTGATACCCTTTTCGACGCCGGGGATGAATTCCTTCGGCACCGAACCGCCGACGACCTTGGACTCGAACTCGTAGCCGGCGCCCTTTTCATTCGGCTCGATCTCGAGAATGACGCGAGCGAACTGACCAGTACCGCCGGTCTGCTTCTTATGGGTATAATCAACTTCCGCCGCGCGGGTGATCGTTTCGCGATAAGCAACCTGCGGCGCGCCGACAGTCACTTCGACCTTGTGGGTACGCTTCAGGATGTCGACCTTTATGTCGAGATGAAGCTCACCCATGCCCTTGATGATCGTCTGCCCGGACTCGCTATCGGTCGAAACGCGGAAGGACGGATCTTCGGCCGCAAGCTTGTACAGCGCGATCGCCATCTTTTCCTGATCAGCCTTGGTCTTGGGCTCGATCGACATGTCGATGACAGGATCCGGGAAATCCATCTTTTCGAGGATCACCGGCTTCGCGGGATCGCACAGCGTATCGCCGGTGCGCGTATCCTTGAGGCCGACCAGAGCGACGATGTCGCCGGCATAGGCTTCCGAGATTTCCTCGCGCATATTGGCATGCATGAGAACCATGCGGCCGACGCGCTCGGTCTTCTCGCGGGTCGAATTGAGAAGCGAAGTGCCCTTCGACAGGGAGCCCGAATAGAGACGGCAAAAGGTCAAGATACCGTACTGATCGTCCATCAGCTTGAAAGCTAGGAGTGACAGCGGCTCCGAGTCCGAGGACTTGCGGACGGTCTCTTCGCCGGTCTTGACGTCGATGCCCTTGATCGACGGGCGGTCGAGCGGCGACGGCAGATAATCGACAACCGCGTCGAGCAACGGCTGAACGCCCTTGTTCTTGAACGAGGAGCCGCACAGCACCGGGAAGAAAGCGCCGGTGACGACCGCCTTGCGCAGCAGCTTCTTGATGGTCTCGTTGGAGAGCTCTTTGCCGTTGAGGAAGTCCTCGGTCGCCTGCTCGTCGAGTTCGGCGCAGGCTTCGATCATCTCGGCACGGGCGGCTTCAGCGGCGTCCTTGAGGTCGTCCGGAATTTCCGCGTCGTTGAACTTGGCGCCGAGGGATTCCTCCTCCCAGATCACCGCCTTCATGCGGACGAGATCGATGATGCCCTTGAAATTGGATTCCGAGCCAACCGGCAGTTGGATCGGAACCGGCTTGGCGCCAAGACGCTCCCTGATATCCTTGATGCACTGCTCGAAGGACGCACCGGTCTTGTCCATCTTGTTGCAGAACACGATGCGCGGCACGTTGTACTTGTCGCCCTGGCGCCACACGGTCTCGGTCTGGGGTTCGACGCCCTGGTTCGAATCGAGCACGCAGACGGCGCCGTCGAGGACGCGCAGCGAACGCTCGACTTCGATGGTGAAGTCCACGTGGCCGGGCGTATCGATGATGTTGAGACGCTTGCCGTTCCAGTAGGTGGTCGTGGCGGCCGAGGTGATGGTGATGCCGCGCTCCTGCTCCTGCTCCATGAAGTCCATGGTAGCGGCGCCGTCATGGACTTCGCCGATCTTGTGGCTCTTGCCGGAGTAGTAAAGGATACGCTCGGACGTCGTCGTCTTTCCGGCATCGATGTGGGCCATGATGCCGAAATTGCGATAGTCTTCGATGGCGTGCGTGCGGGGCATGATCTCAGTTCCTCAGGGCTACCAGCGATAATGCGAGAAGGCGCGGTTCGCTTCAGCCATGCGATGGGTGTCTTCGCGTTTCTTGACGGCGGTGCCGCGGTTGTTGGCGGCATCCATGAGCTCGCCCGACAGGCGGTCGACCATGGTGTTCTCGTTGCGGGCGCGGGCGGCGATGATGATCCAGCGGATCGCCAGGGCCTGACGGCGCTCGGTGCGGACTTCGACCGGCACCTGGTAGGTGGCGCCGCCGACGCGCCGCGAGCGGACTTCGATCGCGGGGCTGACATTGTCGAGCGCCTGATGGAAGACGCCGAGCGGATCCTGCTTGGTCTTGCCGTGAATCTTGTCGAAGGCGCCATAGACGATCGACTCGGCGACCGACTTCTTACCTTCGTACATGAGGTTGTTCATGAACTTGGACACGATGAGATCGCCGAACTTCGGATCCGGATTAATCTCTCTTTTATCAGCGCGGTGACGGCGCGACATGCTCTGACCTCCCCTTACTTAGGACGCTTGGCGCCGTACTTCGAACGGCGTTGCCGACGCTTCACGACACCCTGGGTGTCGAGCACGCCGCGAACGATATGATAGCGGACGCCCGGGAGGTCCTTCACGCGGCCGCCGCGGATCATGACCACCGAGTGTTCCTGCAGGTTGTGGCCTTCGCCAGGAATATAACTCGTGACTTCGAAACCGTTGGTGAGACGAACACGCGCCACCTTCCGCAGGGCCGAGTTCGGCTTCTTCGGCGTGGTGGTGTAGACGCGCGTGCAGACGCCGCGCTTCTGCGGGCATGCCTGCATCGCTGGCACCTTGCTCCGGTATGTCGGCGCGGAGCGCGGCTTGCGGATGAGCTGGTTGATCGTCGGCATAGGGCCTTGTCTCTACCTTCGCAAAACTGTTGTGAGCCCGAGCGATGGTTCACATCGCACATGACAAAGACGCTGGCGCACCTGGCTCACAAAGGTGCACAGCGCCTCAAAACCAGAGGACCACAGCCGGCAGGCCTTGTGGTCTTGACCTTGAATGTTCAAAATGTGTTTTCCGCCAGCGTTTAGGAGCGCGAAGCACCTACTGCCTGCCGCCTGAAAACGAGCGGAACATACTGAGACACCCCACCCCCGTCAACCCCGGAACGCAAGAAAGTTTCGCTATTATGCCGCAGCTTGCGGAACCGGCGGGGCTTGAAACCCGAATTGGGGTGACATTTCCCCTCAGAGACCGGAATTCCGGGCTCGTCTCCCCCGGAAATGACCGTCAGCCGCCGCCCGACCCGCCATCGGGGCCCCGATTCTATCCAGGATCGTCCCGGGATGGGAATCAGCCGGGGCGCGACATTGCCGCAATCGCGCCATAACCTCGCCCCTTCCCCCCGACATGATGGCTATGGACGGCAAATCCAGAGATTCGAGAGGGAGAATATCGATGATGCTGGCCCAGCCTGCCTGGTGGCATGAACTCAATACCTGGGAACCCGAAACCGCTTTAGCTTTCTATGGCCGCACCCTGGGGTGGAAATTCGATTCGACCTCCCTGCCCAATGGCGGGACCTACTGGATCGCCCGCAAGGACAACAAGGCCGTCGGCGCCATCTTCGAACTCACCTCTCCGCAGTATACCGACATCCCGTCCCACTGGATGACGTATCTGGCCGTGTCCGATATCGACAAGGCCGAACAGGATACGCTGCGCGAAGGTGGCGAGGTGATGCGTCCCTCCGCTCATATTCCGGGTGTCGGAAAGCTGGCGGTGGTGGCCGACTCGGCCGGTGCCCTGATCGGCCTCATCGAGCCCGAGCGCAATGTCGCCATGGCGAACTGAAGATTATATGACGTAACGGTAATTTTGGATGCGGGGCCATATGGCCCCGTTTCTCATTCCGAATTGGTTCTAGCATCGCGTTCCAAATCTGAAAGACTGGCCTAGATCACGATGAGTTTGGATCGAATCGATCCAAACTCATAAACGTGATCGATCTTTATATTTAGCGCGGGATTCTCGCGAAAAACCGGTACCCACTTTTTCGCATCTCGCGCTAGCAAGATTGCGCGAGGGGCTCATGGCGGAATTCGATACCGACTGGTCGACCGAGGCCATTATCGGGCGGCGAGACAAATATTACGCTGCCTCCCAGAGAGCGTTCGTCCCGTACAAGACTCCTCTGATCTTCTCGCGCGGCGAGCGCCAGTATCTATGGGACGAGACCGGCAAGAAATATCTCGATCTCCTCGGCATGAATGTCTGCATTTCGGTGGGCCACGCGCACCCGACGGTGACACGCGCCGTCGAAGAGCAGATCCGTCAGCTCCAGCATTGCACCACCATGTTCTACCACCCGGTACCGGCGCACTTTGCCGAGGAACTCGCCGCCCGCATGCCCAAGGGCCAGGACTGGGTGGTCCACTTCACCAATAGCGGCACCGAGGCGATCGACCTCGCCCTCATCATGGCCCAGAGCTTCAGCGGCAATATCGACATGCTGGCCCTGCGCAACGCCTATCATGGTGCCACGATCGGCGCCCAGTCGCTGACCGGCATCAGCGGCTTCCGCCATAACATCCCCCTGCTCGGCGGCATCCATCACATCGCCAATCCGGACCCTTATCGCGGGGTCTTCGAGGGCGATACCGACGCGTATCTGGCCGAGATCGACCGCACCATCCAGTTCGCGACGCCCGGCAAGCTCGCCGGTTTCATCGTCGAGCCGATCCAGGGCTATGGCGGCATCGTCGAATTGCCCAAAGGATACCTCAAGGCCGCGACCGGAAAGATTCGCGACGCCGGCGGGGTCCTGATCGTCGATGAGGTGCAGTCGGGCTTCGGCCGGACCGGCGACAATTTCTGGGCTTTCGAGCACCACGATGTGCTGCCGGAGATCGTCGTGATGGCGAAGGGAATCGGCAATGGCTTTCCGCTCGGCGCCGTGGTGGCGCGCCGCGACGTCGCCGAGGTGCTGGCCAAGAAGTTCTTCTTCAACACCTATGGCGCAAGCCCGATGGCCTGCGCCGCCGGGCGCGCCGTGCTCAAAGTGATCGACGAGGAGAAGCTTCAGGAGAACTCCAAGACCGTTGGCGCGGCGCTCAAGGCGGTCCTCGACCGCCTGCACCAGAAATACGAGATCATCGGCGAAGTGCGCGCCCACGGCCTGATGCTGGCTTTGGAGCTCGTCAGCGACCGCCGCAGCAAGACGCCGGCGACGAAGGAAACGGCGGACATCTTCGAGAAGACACGCGAAAACGGCATCGTGGTCAGCAAATCAGGCGCCAGCCGAAATATCTTGCGCATGGTGCCGCCGATGTGCATCAAGCTCGACGACGTAGCCTGGGTCGAGGAGGCGCTCGACCGCTGCTTTGCAGGCTATTGATTGATATCAACTGGATACATGCCCGCCCCGACGTGGGATCACGGTCACCTCGAACTGGCCCGACCTGACATGACAAACGTGATCGCACAATTCTATTCGGCTATTCGGCGCGTGATCGGACGGAAGACCGGTGCTGACTATTCCTGATCTCGCGCTCGGCTCGCTTTTCGTCTTCCTGGCCGCCATCGTTCGCGGCTATTCGGGCTTCGGCTTTTCGCTGCTGGTCATCACCTCGCTCTCGCTACTGATGCCGCCCCAGACCTTTATCCCGGCGGTCTTCATGCTCGAGATCGCCGCGAGCCTGCATATGCTCCCCGGCATCTGGAAGGACATTCATTGGCGCTCGCTGGCGCCCCTCATCGTTGGCTGCCTGGTGGGCACGCCACTCGGCGTCTGGCTTCTCACCAATGTCCCCGCCCCACCGATGCAGATCGCGCTCGCCGTCTTCGTTCTCATCATCACCGGCTTCATGTGGCGCGGCTTCACGCTGAAGAGCATGCCCGGCATGACAGCTTCGGCGGGCGTCGGCGTCGCCTCCGGTCTCTTCAACGGCGCCTTCGGCATTGGCGGGCCGCCGGTGATCCTGTTCTACTTCGCCTCGCCCGCCGGCAACATCGCGGGCCGCGCCTCGCTCATCGCCTTTTTCCTGATGACCGATCTCATCGGCCTCGCTTTCATGAGCCAAGAATCGCTTATCGGCTGGAATTCCCTCTATCTGGCGTTTATCTTCCTGCCTGCACTGTTCATCGGAATCTGGCTCGGGGCGAAGAGCTTCAAGGGCGCCGACCCCCGGGTCTTCCGCAAATGGGTGCTGGCGCTGCTCGCGTTTCTTGCCGTTCTATCCGGCCTCCAGGGCATCGCCGCCTATTGGTGAAGAGGAGAGCCCGCTTATGTCCGCCCAGATCGAGATCCGGCAGTATCGCGGCGGCGGCCGGCACGCCCACGACTTCGTCCAGATCCTGTTCCCGATGCGGGGCGCAATGCGGATCGACATCGAAGGCGAGCGCAATGTTGTGTCGAACCACCGGCTCGCCGTCATCCCGGAAGGCCACGAGCATGATTTCGTCCCCAGCCATGACTGCCGCCTGATGGTGCTCGATGTGGACCGCAGCGAGATCGCCGGCGACCTGCCGGCCTCGATCGTCACGCAGGTCGATCCATTCCTGTGGCGATTGTTCAACCTCATCGGCGACGAGATCGCCGCCGACCAGCACCGCGCCGCCGATGCGGCGCGTCTGGCCTTGACCGGACTTCAGCTGGTCAAGCCCGTTCCTACAGCGGCGCCGCGCGTCGACGAGCGCATCCTCGCGGCGCTCGCACGCAGCGACGAGAGTGTTGCCGGCCTGGCGCGCCGGACCGGCCTCGGTCAGAGCCAGTTCCACGCTCTCTTCCGCGCGACGACCGGGCAGTCGCCGAAACAATTCAGGCTGCGCCGACTGCTCGACCGCGCCGTAGACCGGCTGACCGGCACCCCGGATCCCATCTCCGAGATCGCCTATGATCTCGGCTATCAGAATGTCTCGTCCTTCAACCGGCTGTTCAAGCAGCGCTTCGGAGTGACGCCATCGGAATTCCGCGCCGCCGGGCGCAGGAACGGCTAAGCCCGCCGGAGCTTCGGCTCATCACAACACGTATGTCTTTAGCTAGTGTCCCGAATCCGAAGTTCGCCACAGCTAGCGGGACCTTCCGAGCGAACTTCGGATTCGGAAGGACACTAGAAAACTTAATGATTCTAGTGTGCTTTTGAACGCGAAGTTCCTGTCGGTGCAAGCCGCCTGATATCAGGAACTTTGCGTCCAGCACACTAGCCTCTTCAGCATTTGCGGAGGACCGAAAGATGAAACTGACGGACTACAAGGCCCTGACCTTCGATTGCTATGGCACGCTGATCGATTGGGAGACCGGCATCTGGAATGCGCTGCAACCGCTCATCTCGGCTGGACAGCTGACGATCGCCCGCGAGGAGGCGCTCAACCTGTTCGGCCGCCTCGAAACCGACCAGGAACTCGAGACCCCGTCGCTGCGCTACTCCACCCTGCTCGCCACCGTCCATGCGCGCCTCGCCAGGGCCTGGAGCACCGCGGTCCATTCCGATCTGCACGAGCGTTTCGGCGCCTCCGTGCCGGACTGGCCCGCCTTCCCGGACTCGGCCGAGGCGCTCAGCTATCTTAAGCGTCACTACAAGCTCATTATCCTGTCGAACACCGACCGCGTGAGCTTTGCCGCCAGCAACCGCAAGCTCGCCGTCGCGTTCGATGCAGTCTACACCGCCGAGGATATCGGCTCCTACAAGCCCGACGCCCGCAACTTCGCCTTCCTGCTAAAGCATCTCGACGCCGAGCTCGGCATCGGCAAGGCCGACATCCTGCACACCGCGCAGAGCCTGCATCACGACCATGTGCCGGCCGAGAAAGCCGGCCTCGCGCGCGCCTGGATCGACCGGCGCTTCGGCCAAGCGGGCGGCGGCGCAACGTTGCTCCCCAAGAACCCGCCCAAGGTCGATTTCCATTTCAAGAGCCTGGCCGAGCTCGCCGAGGCGCATCGCCGGCAGATCGGCGCATAGGCTTTTTCTCATGCGCGCAAGCAAAAGGCCCGGCGGATCGCTCCACCGGGCCTTTTTTAATTTTGGTCCGCTGCCGTTTACTCGGCGGCGGGCAGAACTTCGGCGCCCTTGGCCTGCTCCTCGAGGATGAGGGTGTCGCGCCGGTCGGCGACCGTCTTGAAGCGCGAGAGCATGCCACCCGTGCCGGCCGGGATGAGCCTGCCGACGATGACGTTCTCCTTGAGGCCTTCGAGCGTGTCGATCTTGCCGACGACCGAGGCTTCGGTGAGCACCCTTGTCGTCTCCTGGAAGGATGCCGCCGAGATGAAGGAGCGGGTCTGCAACGACGCCTTGGTGATGCCGAGCAGCACCGGCACCCCGGAAGCGGGCTGACGGCCATCGGCGATCAGCTTGTCGTTGATGTCGTCAAGTTCGACTTGATCGATCTGTTCGCCGACCAGCAGCGTCGATTCACCGGTATTGGTGATCTCGACCTTCTGCAGCATCTGGCGGACGATCACTTCGATGTGCTTGTCGTTGATGCTCACGCCCTGCAGCCGGTAGACTTCCTGGATTTCGTTGACGAGGTAGGAAGCGAGTTCCTCCACGCCTTTGATCGCCAGGATGTCATGCGGCGCCGGGTTGCCGTCGAGAATGTACTCGCCCTTTTCGATGAAGTCGCCTTCCTGCACGGGCAAGTGCTTGCCTTTCGGAATGAGATACTCGACCGGTTCGATCGTATCGTCCTGCGGGACGATGCGGATACGCCGCTTGTTCTTGTAGTCGCGCCCGAATTCGACGCGGCCCGAGATCTCGGCGATGATCGCATGGTCCTTGGGCTTGCGCGCTTCGAAGAGTTCGGCCACGCGCGGCAGACCACCCGTGATGTCGCGGGTCTTGGCGCTTTCGAGCGGAATACGCGCCAGCACGTCGCCGGCCTTCATCTTGGCACCCGGATCGACCGAGAGAATGGCGTCGACCGAAAGCAGATAGCGAGCCTCGCCGCCACGGGCGAGCTTCGCCACCTGGCCGTCGGCACCCTTGACAACGATGGCGGGCTTCAGCGACGAGCCGCGCTGATTGCTGCGCCAATCGATGATCACGCGATTGGTGATGCCGGTCGCCTCGTCGGCGATTTCGTTCACCGAAACGCCCTCGACGACGTCCTCGAACTCGACCGTGCCGTCGGCCTCGGTCATGATCGGACGCGTATAGGGATCCCATTCGGCGACCTTGGTGCCGCGCTTGATCTGGTCGCCTTCGTCGACGAACAGGCGCGTGCCGTAGGTCAGCTTATGGATAGCGCGCTCGTTGCCCTTGCCGTCCTCGACGACGATGGCGACGTTGCGGCCCATGACGATGAGCTTGCCCGAGGAATCACGGACCACGTTCTTGTTGCGGAACTTGATCGTGCCCTCGTGGTTCGACTCCACGAAGGACTGATCGAGCACCTGCGCCGTGCCGCCGATATGGAAGGTGCGCATGGTGAGCTGGGTGCCCGGTTCACCGATCGACTGCGCCGCGATGACGCCGACCGCTTCGCCCATATTGACGGGCGTACCGCGGGCGAGATCGCGCCCATAGCACTTGCCGCAGACACCGAACTTGGTCTCGCAGGTCAGCACCGAACGGATACGGGCCTCCTGGATGCCGACCTTCTCGATGATCTCCACGTGGCTCTCGAGGATCTCATTGCCCGCCTCGACGATGACGTCGCCGCTGACCGGATCCTTGATGTCTTCGGCCGTGGTGCGGCCGAGGATGCGCAGACCCAGCGAAGCGATGACCTCGCCCGCGTCGATGATCGGACGCGCGGTGATGGCCGACTTGGTGCCGCAATCTTCCGTCGTGATGATGCAGTCCTGCGCCACGTCGACGAGACGACGGGTGAGATAACCCGAGTTCGCCGTCTTGAGCGCCGTGTCGGCCAGACCCTTGCGGGCGCCGTGGGTCGAGTTGAAGTACTCGAGAACGGTGAGTCCTTCCTTGAAGTTCGAGATGATCGGGGTTTCGATGATCTCGCCCGACGGCTTGGCCATGAGGCCGCGCATGCCGGCGAGCTGCTTCATCTGCGCCGGCGAGCCGCGCGCACCCGAATGGCTCATCATGTAGATGGAATTGATCGGCTTTTCGCGGCCGGTCTCCTTGTCCATCTGCACGGACGAGATCTGCTTCATCATCTCGTCGGCGACGCGATCGGTGCACTTGGCCCAGGCGTCGACGACCTTGTTATACTTCTCGCCCTGGGTGATGAGACCGTCGATATACTGCTGCTCGTATTCGGTGGCGAGCTCGCGGGTCTCATTGACGAACTTCTCCTTCGTCTTGGGGATGACCATGTCATCCTTGCCGAAGGAAATGCCCGCCTTGTAGGCGTTGAAGAAGCCGAGGCCCATGACGCGGTCGCAGAAGATGACCGTCTCTTTCTGGCCGCAATGCCGATAGACGGCGTCGATCATCTTGGAGATGTCGCGCTTGGTCATCAGTCGGTTGCACAGGTCGTAGGACACGCCCTTGTTCAGCGGCAGAAGCTCGCCGATCTTCATGCGGCCCGGCGTCGTCTCGACGATACGCGTCTTGAGCGCGCCATTGGCGTCCATCTCCTTGACGCGCCCCTTGACCTTGGTGTGCAGCGTGATGGCGCCTTGCGCGAGCGCATGGTCGAGCTCCGCCATCGAACCGAAGGCCTTGCCCTCGCCCGGCTCGTTCTGGCGCATCAGCGACAGATAGTAGAGGCCGAGAACGATGTCCTGCGACGGCACGATGATCGGCTGACCGTTGGCCGGATGCAGGATGTTGTTGGTCGACATCATGAGGACGCGCGCTTCGAGCTGCGCTTCCAGCGACAGCGGTACGTGCACGGCCATCTGGTCGCCGTCGAAGTCGGCGTTGAACGCCGCGCAGACGAGCGGGTGGAGCTGAATAGCCTTGCCCTCGATCAGCACCGGCTCGAAGGCCTGGATGCCGAGCCGGTGCAAGGTCGGAGCGCGGTTGAGCAGCACCGGATGCTCGCGGATGACCTCGTCGAGGATATCCCAGACTTCCGGCTTTTCCTTCTCGACCAGCTTCTTCGCCTGCTTGACGGTGGCCGAAAGGCCCTTGGCGTCGAGGCGCGAATAGATGAACGGCTTGAACAATTCGAGCGCCATCTTCTTCGGCAGGCCGCACTGATGCAGCTTGAGTTCAGGCCCCACCACGATGACCGAGCGGCCCGAATAGTCGACGCGCTTGCCGAGCAGATTCTGGCGGAAGCGGCCTTGCTTGCCTTTCAGCATGTCGGCGAGCGACTTCAACGGTCGCTTGTTGGCGCCGGTGATGACGCGGCCACGCCGGCCGTTGTCGAACAGCGCATCGACCGCTTCCTGCAGCATGCGCTTCTCGTTGCGCACGATGATGTCGGGAGCGCGCAGCTCAATGAGACGCTTCAGGCGGTTGTTGCGGTTGATGACGCGGCGATAGAGATCGTTGAGATCGGATGTCGCGAAGCGACCGCCGTCCAACGGCACGAGCGGGCGCAATTCCGGCGGAATGACCGGAACAACGGTGAGGATCATCCATTCCGGACGGTTGCCGGATCTCGATGAAGGACTCGACGATCTTGAGGCGCTTGGCGAGCTTCTTGGGCTTGAGATCGCCCGTGGCGACCTTGAGCTCCTCGCGCAGGTCCTCGCGCAGCTTCTCGAGATTGAGCGCCATCAGCATCTCGCGCACCGCTTCGGCGCCGATGCCAGCGGTGAACGAATCCTCGCCGTAATCCTCCTGGGCCTTGAGATACTCGCTCTCGGTCAGGAGGCTAAAGGGCTTGAGCGGAGTGAGGCCGGGCTCGAGCACGATATACTGTTCGAAGTAGAGGACGCGCTCGATGTCCTTCAGCATCATGTCGAGGAGCAAGCCGATGCGCGAGGGCAGCGACTTCAGGAACCAGATATGGGCGACGGGAGCGGCGAGCTCGATATGGCCCATGCGCTCGCGCCGGACCTTCGAAAGCGTGACTTCGACGCCGCACTTCTCGCAGATGATGCCTTTGTACTTCATCCGCTTGTACTTGCCGCACAAGCACTCATAGTCCTTGATCGGGCCGAAAATACGGGCGCAGAAGAGGCCGTCCCGCTCCGGCTTGAAGGTGCGGTAATTGATCGTTTCCGGCTTCTTGATCTCGCCGAAGGACCACGAAAGGATCTTTTCAGGCGACGCGATCGAGATGCGGATCTGATCGAAGGTCTGCGGCGGCTGGGCCGGGTTGAAGATGTTCATGACCTCTTGGTTCATGGACACTGTTCTCCTTTATGCGGGCTTGCCTCCCCGCAGAGGGTGATTGTCTGGACGCGACGAAACGAAAGTGCCGGCAGGGCGGCGGACCGCCCTGCCCGTTGATTACGATTGCTGCTGCGAGTTCTGCAGCTCCACATTGAGGCTCAGCGAGCGCATTTCCTTGACCAGCACGTTGAAGCTTTCCGGAATGCCCGCCTCGAACGCATCATCGCCGCGCACGATCGCCTCATAGACCTTGGTCCGACCCGCCACGTCATCCGACTTGACGGTGAGCATCTCCTGCAAGGTGTAGGCGGCGCCATAGGCTTCCAGCGCCCACACTTCCATTTCGCCGAAGCGCTGGCCGCCGAACTGCGCCTTGCCGCCCAGAGGCTGCTGGGTGACCAGGCTGTAGGGACCGATGGAACGGGCGTGGATCTTGTCGTCGACGAGATGATGCAGCTTGAGCATGTAGATATAGCCCACCGTCACCTGGCGATCGAACTGCTCGCCGGTGCGTCCGTCGAACAGCCTGACCTGGCCGGAGGTCGACAGACCCGCTTCCTTCAGCAGATGCGCGATATCTTCCTCGCGGGCGCCGTCGAACACCGGGGTGGCAATCGGCACGCCCTTGGTCAGATTGCCGGCGAGCTCGATCACCTGATTGTCGTCGAGCCCGTCGATCTCCTCGTTCTTGCCATAGATGTCGTTGAGCTGATCGCGCACCGGCTTCGCCTTGCCGTTCTCGCGATAGGCTTCGAGCATCTGGCCGATCTGCTTGCCGAGACCGGCGCAGGCCCAGCCCAGATGGGTCTCGAGGATCTGGCCGACATTCATGCGGCTCGGCACGCCCAGCGGATTGAGCACGATATCGACATGCGTACCGTCCTCGAGGAACGGCATGTCCTCGATCGGAACGATCTTCGACACCACACCCTTGTTGCCGTGCCGGCCGGCCATCTTGTCGCCCGGCTGGATCTTGCGCTTCACGGCGACGAAGACCTTTACCATCTTCATCACGCCCGGCGGCAGCTCGTCGCCGCGCTGCAGCTTCTCGACCTTGTCGAGGAAGCGGTTTTCAAGGCGCTTTTTCGACTCCTCGTATTGCTGCTTCATTGCCTCGAGCTCGGCGATCGACTTCTCGTTGGAGAGAGCGATGTTCCACCACTGCGAGCGCGGGATGTCCTCGAGGTTCTTAGGCGTGATCTTGCCTTCGAGCTTGTGGCCCTTCGGCCCGCCGGTGGCCGGCTTGTTGACCAGGAAGTCGTGCACGCGGCCATAGGAGTTGCGGTCGAGGATCGCCATTTCGTCGTCGCGGTCCTTGGCGAGACGCTCGATCTCCTCGCGCTCGATGGCCAGCGCACGCTCGTCCTTGTCGACGCCGTGGCGGTTGAAGACGCGCACTTCGACGACCGTGCCGGAAACGCCCGGAGGCAGCTTCAGCGAAGTGTCGCGGACGTCGGACGCCTTCTCGCCGAAGATGGCGCGCAGGAGCTTCTCTTCCGGCGTCATCGGGCTCTCGCCCTTCGGCGTGATCTTGCCGACCAGGATGTCGCCCGGCTTCACCTCGGCACCGATATAGACGATGCCGGCTTCGTCGAGATTCTTCAGCGCTTCCTCGCCGACATTCGGGATGTCGCGCGTGATCTCCTCGGGGCCGAGCTTGGTGTCGCGCGCCATCACGTCGAATTCCTCGATGTGGATGGAGGTGAACACGTCGTCCTTCACGATGCGCTCGGAAAGCAGGATCGAATCTTCGAAGTTGTAGCCGTTCCAGGGCATGAACGCGACCAGCACGTTCTGGCCGAGAGCCAGATCGCCGAGATCGGTCGAGGGGCCGTCGGCGACGATGTCGCCGAGCTTCACCTGGTCACCCACGCGCACCAGAGGACGCTGGTTGATGCAGGTGTTCTGGTTCGACCGCTGGAACTTCGCCAGCGTATAGATGTCGACGCCCGACTTCGTCGGATCGGTCTCTTCCGTGGCGCGGATCACGATGCGCTTGGCATCGACCTGGTCTACGACGCCGGTGCGGCGTGCCGCAATCGCAGCACCCGAGTCGCGCGCCACGACGGCTTCCATGCCGGTGCCGACAAGCGGCGCGTTGGTTCGAACGAGCGGCACCGCCTGGCGCTGCATGTTCGAGCCCATCAGCGCGCGGTTGGCGTCGTCGTTCTCGAGGAACGGAATGAGCGCCGCGGCGACCGAAACAAGCTGTTTCGGCGAAACGTCGACAAAATCGATCTTCTCGCGCGGAACGATCAGCACGTCGCCATGGTTACGGGCGACGACGAGTTCCTCCTCGAAGGCGCCTTCCTTGGTAAGCGGCACGTTCGCCTGGGCGATGTGATGCTTGCCCTCCTCGATAGCCGACAGATAGATGACCTCGTCGGTCACCTTGCCGTTCATCACTTTGCGGTACGGCGTCTCGATGAAGCCGTATTTGTTGACGCGCGCATAGGTCGCAAGCGAGTTGATGAGACCGATATTCGGACCTTCCGGCGTCTCGATCGGGCAGATGCGACCGTAATGCGTCGGATGCACGTCGCGCACTTCGAAGCCGGCACGCTCGCGCGTCAGACCGCCCGGACCAAGCGCCGACAGGCGGCGCTTGTGGGTGATCTCGGAGAGCGGGTTGGTCTGGTCCATGAACTGCGACAGCTGCGATGAGCCGAAGAATTCACGCACCGCCGAGGCCGCGGGCTTGGCGTTGATCAGGTCATGCGGCATGACGGTGTCGATATCGACCGACGACATGCGTTCCTTGATCGCACGCTCCATGCGCACGAGGCCGAGGCGATACTGGTTCTCCATGAGCTCGCCGACCGAGCGCACGCGGCGGTTGCCGAGATGGTCGATATCGTCGACGTCGCCCTTGCCATCGCGCAGCTCGTGCAGGGTCTTGATGACCGCGAGGATGTCCTCCCTGCGCAGCACGCGCACCGTGTCGGCGGCTTCGAGCTCGAGGCGCATATTCATCTTCACGCGGCCGACCGCCGAAAGATCGTAGCGCTCGGAGTCGAAGAACAGGCCGTTGAACAGAGCTTCCGCCGTTTCACGCGTCGGCGGCTCGCCGGGGCGCATCACGCGGTAGATTTCGATGAGCGCCTGCTCGTAGCTCTCGACCTTGTCGGCCTTGAGCGTGTTGCGGATATAGGCGCCGGTATTGATGTGGTCGATGTCGAGGACGTCGAGCTTGGAGTAGCCGGCCTCGGTCAGCGACTTGAGGAGCTTCTCCGAAATCTCGTCACCCGCCTCGGCGAAGATCTCGCCGGTTGTTTCGTCGACCAGCTCGCTGGCGAGATAGAGGCCGTAAAGGTCCTCGTTGCGCACGAGGAGCTCGGTCACGCCGTCCTCGGCGATCTTGCGGGCGAGGCGCGGCGTGATCTTCTTGCCGGCTTCGACCACGACCTGCTTGGTCTTGGCGTCGATCAAGTCGACCGTCGGCTTCTGGCCGCGATAGCGCTGCGGGTCGAAGGGGGTCCGCCAACCTTCGTTGGTCTGGGTATAGGGAACGGTCTTGTAGAAGTAGTTGAGAATCTGCTCGCTATCGAGTCCCAGCGCGTAAAGCAGCGTGGTGATCGGCAGCTTGCGGCGCCGGTCGATGCGGACATGTATGATGTCCTTGGCGTCGAACTCGAAATCGAGCCAGGAGCCGCGATAGGGAATGATGCGCGCGGCAAAGAGAAGCTTGCCGGAGGAATGGGTCTTGCCCTTGTCATGGTCAAAGAAGACGCCCGGCGAGCGGTGCATCTGGGAAACGATCACGCGCTCGGTGCCGTTGACGACGAAGGTGCCGTTCGACGTCATGAACGGCATGTCGCCCATATAGACGTCCTGCTCCTTGATGTCCTTGACCGACTTGGCGCCGGTGTCCTGATCGACTTCGAACACGATCAGACGCAGCGTCACCTTGAGCGGCGCCGCGAAGGTCATGCCGCGCTGCTGGCACTCGTCGACGTCATATTTCGGCGGTTCGAATTCGTAGCGGACGAATTCGAGCATGGCCTGACCGGTGAAGTCGCTGATCGGGAAAACCGACTTGAAGACGGCCTGCAGACCCTCATTGGCCCGCCCACCGGCAGGTTCCCTGACCTGCAGAAACTGATCATAGCTTTCCTTCTGAACTTCGATGAGATTCGGCATTTCCGCGACTTCCGCATTCTTGCCGAAAAACTTACGAACCCTTTTGCGACTTGCGACGGTCTGCGCTTCAGCCATGTTATTTCCTTCGTAAGTGAACTTTTACATGCCAATTCAACAACTTACTTCAAACCCTCATTTCAAGGGTTTCAAGCAAGCTGTTGATCATACCAGTTATGGATCACGGGGCCCGCACCAACGGACCCCGTGATATAGTCATTACTTGAGCTCGACGGAAGCCCCCACGGCTTCGAGCTTCTTCTTCATCTCTTCGGCGTCCTTCTTGTTGACGCCTTCCTTCACGGCCTTCGGAGCGCCTTCGACCAAGTCCTTGGCTTCCTTGAGGCCCAGGCCGGTCATCGCGCGGACTTCCTTGATGACTTCGATCTTCTTGTCGCCGGCCTTGGCGAGTACGACCGTGAATTCGGTCTTCTCTTCGACCGGAGCGGCGGCAGCGCCACCCGCAGCGGCGGCGACGGCCACCGGAGCGGCGGCGGAAACGCCCCACTTCTCTTCCAGAAGCTTCGAAAGCTCGGCGGCCTCGAGGACCGTCAAAGCGGACAGATCATCAACGATCTTGGACAGATCAGCCATTTTACATTCTCTCTTTCAATCAGTTTGAACCAGGTTTTACTAAAGCGAGCCGTCAGGCAGCTTGGTCTTTGGTGGCATAGGCATTCAGCACCCGCGCCAGCTGACCGGCAGGCGCTTGGACCACGCCCGCGATGCGGGTGGCCGGCGTCTGGATCATGCCGATGAGCTTTGCCCTGAGCTGGTCGAGCGAGGGCAGTTCCGCGAGGGCCTTGACCGCGGCGGCGTCCATGATGGTCGTGCCGAGCGCGCCGCCGAGAATGACGAATTTCTCATTCCCCTTGGCGAATTCAGCCGCGACCTTGGGCGCTGCGACCGGATCGGCGGCGTAAGCCACCATGGTCGGACCTGTGAACAGGTCCTTGATACCGGCTGCGGGTGTGCCATCCAGAGCAAGCTTAGCGAGACGGTTCTTCGCGACCTTGATGGTCGCGCCCGCCTGGGCCATCCTGCCGCGCAGGTCGTTGACCTGATTGACAGTGAGGCCCTTATTGTGGGCCACAACGACAACAGTGGTGTCTTGGAACACCCTGTTGAGCGCTGTGACGAGCTCTTTCTTCTCAGCTCTCTCCACTTGCTCTCTCCTAAGTTGGCGCCCTCTCCGAGGATGAAGGCGCCGATGCACCAGCCGCCGGAACCCGACTGCGCGAGGCAGATGAGGCTCGAGCGGCGCTCATGTGCCTGTCCCCTCCGCGCATCCCGTGGCTGGGTGACGGAGGCATTGAAGGTTCAAACCGATCACTGTTCCCGAAGGGGAACACGATCTCTTTGACCTATCTCATGCGGGCTTTCATGTTTAAGCGGAGCGAAGCCCCACGCCAGCAATCTCGGACAGGTTCGCAGGAAACTTTTAGATCTCCTGCTAACTGACTGAAAAAATTTCTCTTTTCAGCCAGAAACTTGTTAGGCGGTAGCCGTAAGGCTCGCAATGTCGAGCTTCAGGCCGGGGCCCATAGTCGAAGAAATAGACACTTTTTTGACGAAGGTGCCCTTGGCGCCCTGCGGCTTGGCCTTGATCACGGCGTCGACAAACGCCTTGATATTGCCGGTGATCTGCTCTTCCGAGAAGCTCGCTTTGCCGACGCCGGCCTGGATGATGCCCGCCTTCTCGACACGGAACTCGACGGCGCCGCCCTTGGCCGCCTTGACGGCGGCCGTGACGTCCATGGTCACCGTGCCGACCTTCGGGTTCGGCATCATGCCACGCGGGCCCAGCACCTTACCCAGACGGCCGACGAGGCCCATCATGTCGGGTGTCGCGACGCAGCGGTCGAAGTCGATCGTGCCCTTGTTGACGATCTCGAAGAGATCCTCGGCACCGACGATATCGGCTCCCGCCTTCTTCGCTTCCTCAGCCTTGGCACCCTTGGCGAAGACAGCAACGCGAACCGTACGGCCCGAGCCGTTCGGCAGGTTGCACACGCCGCGGACCATCTGGTCGGCATGACGCGGATCGACGCCGAGATTCATCGCCACCTCGATGGTCTCGTCAAACTTGGCCGTGGCGCGCGACTTGATGAGCTTCACCGCCTCGCCGAGGCCGTAGAACTTCTCGCGGCTCAGGCCTTCGGCGTTCTTCTTAATGCGCTTGGCAATCTTGGCCATATCAGTCCCCCACCACTTCGATGCCCATCGAGCGGGCGGAACCGGCAATTTCACGCGTGGCGGCTTCAAGGTCGCGCGCGTTCATGCCCTTTATCTTCTTTTCGGCGATCTCGCGGCACTGGGCCATCGTGACCTTGCCGATCGGCGCGCCCTTGCCCGGATCCTTCGAACCGGCATTGATCTTGGCCGCCTTCTTGAGGAAATAGGACGCCGGCGGCGCCTTCATCTCGAAGGTGAACGACTTGTCCTGATAGGCGGTGATGACCACCGGCACCGGCGAGCCCGGCTCCATGCCCTGCGAGGCCGCATTGAAGGCCTTGCAGAATTCCATGATGTTAAGACCGCGCTGACCGAGCGCGGGACCGATCGGCGGAGACGGATTGGCCTGTCCCGCCGGCACTTGCAATTTAACGTAACCGACTACTTTCTTAGCCATTTGCTTTCCCTCGCCGTCCGAAGACGGCAGCTGAGGTTAGTGGTCCGGCGCAATGCCTCCCACCGGAGATCACGATGACTTTTGACGGTCCCCGTCAAAAGTCATGAACGTGATCGTTCTCATATGGAGCATAATGTCATCACCAAGACGCGAGCGTCTTGGTGCATTATGCTCGCAGGCAGGCGATCCGATCAGCGGATCTTCTCGACCTGTCCGTATTCGAGCTCGACCGGCGTCGGCCGGCCGAAAATGGAAACTGCCACTTTGAGGCGTTCCCTCTGTTCGTCCACTTCCTCGACGAGTCCGTTGAAGGAAGCGAACGGACCATCGGCGACGCGAACCTGCTCGCCGACCTCGAATCTGATCGATGTCTTCGGCCGCTCGATGCCTTCCTGAACCTGGTTCAGGATACGCGCGGCCTCGGCATCGGTGATCGGGATCGGCTTGTTGTCCGATCCCAGGAAGCCCGTCACCTTGGGCGTATTCTTGATCAGGTGATAGGCCTGATCGGTGAGGTCCATCTTGACCAGCACATAGCCCGGGAAGAAGCGGCGCTCGCTCTTGAACTTGCGGCCGCGGCGGATCTCGACGACTTCCTCGGTCGGTACCATGACCGCCTCGAACAGGTCGCCCAGGCCCTTCTGCGTCGCCTGCTCCTTGATCGAGTCGGCGACCTTCTTCTCGAAGTTCGAATAGGCGTGAACGATGTACCAGCGTTTCGTCATCCGTTCACATCCCGAAAAGCATCTTTTCGACACCCCATTTCAGGATGGCGTCGACGACCAGGAAGAAGACAGACGCCAACACCACCATGATCAGGACCATGACGGTCGTGATCATCGTCTCGCGCCGGCTCGGCCAAGTGATCTTCTTGGCTTCCTGGCGGACTTCCTGGAGAAACTCGAGTGGGTTTGTCTTGGCCATTTGTCTCTTTCTAGAGGGTGGCAGGGGCGGAGGGTCTCGAACCCCCGGCCTGCGGTTTTGGAGACCGCCGCTCTACCAACTGAGCTACACCCCTATGTGCCTCCGTTACTCGATGATCTTGGCGACGACGCCGGCGCCGACGGTGCGGCCGCCTTCACGGATGGCGAAGCGCAGCTTCTCTTCCATCGCGATCGGCGTGATCAGCTCCACGTCCACCGTCACATTGTCGCCAGGCATCACCATCTCGGTGCCCTCGGGCAATGTCACGACGCCGGTAACGTCCGTCGTGCGGAAGTAGAACTGCGGACGATAGTTGGTGAAGAACGGCGTATGACGGCCACCCTCCTCCTTCGTCAGAATGTAAGCCTCGGCCTTGAACTTCTTGTGCGGCGTGATCGAACCCGGCTTCGCCAGAACCTGACCGCGCTCCACACCCGTGCGGTCGATACCGCGCAGCAGCGCACCCACGTTGTCGCCAGCCTCGCCCTGATCGAGCAGCTTGCGGAACATCTCGACGCCGGTAACCGTCGTCTTCGTCGTCGGACGCAGACCGATGATCTCGACTTCCTCGCCGACCTTCACGACGCCACGCTCGATACGACCCGTCACAACCGTGCCGCGGCCCGAGATCGAGAACACGTCTTCGATCGGCATCAGGAACGGCTGGTCCTTCGGACGCTCCGGCTGCGGAATGTAGCTGTCGACCGCTTCCATCAGCTTCAGGACCGCATCATGGCCGAGCTCCGGGCTCTTGCCTTCGAGCGCCATCAGAGCCGAACCCTTGACGATCGGAATCTCATCGCCCGGGAACTGATACGAATTGAGTAGATCGCGGATCTCCATCTCGACCAGCTCCAGAAGCTCCGGATCGTCGACCATATCCACCTTGTTCATGAACACGACCAGTGCCGGAACGCCGACCTGGCGGGCCAGCAGGATATGCTCGCGCGTTTGCGGCATCGGACCGTCGGCGGCCGACACGACCAGAATGGCGCCGTCCATCTGGGCGGCACCGGTGATCATGTTCTTCACATAGTCGGCGTGGCCCGGGCAGTCGACATGGGCGTAGTGCCGGTTCTTCGTCTGATATTCGACGTGAGCCGTCGAGATCGTGATGCCGCGAGCCTTCTCTTCCGGCGCCTTGTCGATCTGGTCATACGCCGTGAAGGTCGCCCCACCGGTCTCGGCCAAAACCTTCGTAATCGCCGCCGTCAAAGACGTCTTGCCATGATCGACATGGCCGATCGTCCCAATATTGCAATGCGGCTTGTCTCGGTTGAATTTCTCTTTGGCCATTTCTACAACCCTGTTCTAGGCTCGGACATCTTAAGTTGGAGCGGGTGAGGGGAATCGAACCCCCGTCATCAGCTTGGAAGGCTGTTGCTCTACCATTGAGCTACACCCGCCCGGGAACTCGTACTCCTCAAAGCTCGGCCTCAGTCTCGGCGCTTGACCCTCCCCCGATGGCGATGGTGGGGGAAGTAGGACTCGAACCTACGAAGGCGAAGCCAGCGGATTTACAGTCCGCCCCCTTTGCCGCTCGGGACATTCCCCCGAATCGCCGTATGAGCTTGAGCCAAACGCCAAGGAGCCCGGGGATTGCCCGGGCCCTTGAGTGGCGGCTTTATGCGCGCCGCACGGGAATGTGTCAACCGCAAAAAGTCCTGCTTCTACAAGGCGCGCTGGGATTGAGCCGCAAAGGACTTTCTATATAAGGGCGGCCATGTCCGATCACCAGAAGCACCGGCCCCATAACGACGAAATTGAGCGCCTTTACGGCGTGCATACCGTAGCGGAGGCGCTGAAGAACCCAAAACGCAAATTTATCAAGCTTCTGGCGACCAAGAACGCCGCTGATCGACTCACGGACGAGATCGCCACGGCGAGAATCACCGTCGAACCCGCCCTTCCCCGCGAGCTCGATCGTCTGCTGGGCCCCGACGCCGTCCATCAGGGCCTGGTCCTCGACTGCGAGCCCTTACGTCAACCCCGGCTCGACCAGATCCCTCGCCAGGGAATCGTCGTCCTGCTCGACCAGGTGACTGACCCCCATAATGTCGGAGCGATCATGAGGAACTGCGCCGCCTTCGGAGCGACGGCCCTCGTCGCCACCGCGCGTCATAGCCCGGAAGCCTCGGGCGTGCTGCTCAAATCGGCCTCGGGCGCCTATGAGCATGTCCCCTTCGCCAAGGTAACCAATCTCGCCCGCGCCATGGAGGAACTGAGGGAATATGGCTTCCTGTTGCTCGGCCTCGACAGCGAGGCGGCCGAGGATATCGGCGACGCCCGGATATCGCGCCCCGTGGCACTGGTGCTGGGTGCCGAGGGCAAGGGTCTCAGGCAGTTGACGCGCAAGACCTGCGATCTGGTGGTAAGGCTCGACATGCCGGGCGAGATCAAAAGCCTCAACGTCTCCAATGCGGCGGCGATCGCGCTTTATGCCCTGCATCGCTCGGGTGGCTCGCCTTCCGAAAATGCGCGGGCCTGAAACAGCGGGATCGGGTAGGAAATCTCGTCCATTAGCGCGGGATGCGAAAAAGTGGAAACCGGTTTTTCGCAACAATCCCGCGCTAAAACGTTAGAATCGATCACGTTTATGAGTTTGGATTGATTCAATCCAAACTCATCGTGATCTAGTCGGGAACCGAGCCGTGACCACTGCCGAGACCACCAAAGCGCCGTCGCATGACGACACGGTCATTGCGGTTCTCTCCGCGCTCAGCATCAGCCATCTGCTCAACGACATGATGCAGTCGCTGCTGCCCTCGATCTACCCGATCCTGAAGGATTCCTATCAGCTCGATTTCAGCCAGATCGGCTTCATCACCCTCGCCTTCCAGCTCACCGCCTCACTGCTGCAGCCGCTTGTCGGCATGTACACCGATCGCCGTCCGAAGCCCTATTCGGCGGCCGTCGGCATGGGCATGACGGTGGTGGGGCTCGGTCTCATCGCCACCGCCAACTCCTATCCACTGCTGTTGGCCGCCGCCGGCTGCGTCGGCATCGGCTCGGCGATCTTCCACCCCGAATCATCGCGCGTCGCGAGACTCGCCTCGGGCGGCCGGCACGGCTTTGCGCAGTCGCTGTTCCAGGTCGGCGGCAATATCGGCTCGGCCCTCGGCCCCCTGCTTGCCGCCCTCATCATCCTGCCCAATGGTCAGAAGAGCATCGCCTGGTTCATGGCGGCGGGCATCGTCGCCATGGGGCTTCTGACCTTCGTCGGGCGCTGGTACGCCACTCATGGCCGCGCCCGCGTCGCGAACACGACGAAGCGCGCTCATATCGCGCATCTCTCGCCGGGGCGCATCAAGCTCGCCATTGCGGTGCTGGTGGCGCTGGTCTTCTCGAAGTTCGTCTACATGGCGAGCCTCGGCAACTATCTGACCTTCTATCTGATCGATACCTTCGGCGTGTCGGTCCACAGTTCGCAGCTCTATCTCTTCGTGTTTCTGGCCGCGGTCGCCGCCGGCACGTTCCTCGGCGGTCCGCTCGGCGACTATTTCGGCCGGAAATATGTGATCTGGTTTTCGATCCTGGGCACGGTTCCGTTCACCCTCGCTCTGCCCTACGCCAATCTCGAATGGACGCTGGTGCTTGCCATCATCATCGGGCTCATCCTGTCGTCGGCCTTTTCGGCCATCGTCGTCTTCGCGCAGGAGCTGGTGCCTGGCCGGACTGGCATGATCGCCGGCCTGTTCTTCGGCCTGGCCTTCGGCATGGGTGGCTTGGGCGCCGCCATTCTGGGCGAGATCGCCGACATGACCAGCATCAACTATGTCTTCAAGATCTGTTCGTTCCTGCCGCTCATCGGGCTCGTGACCTGGTTCCTGCCCAATATCGAAGGCAGCCGGCAGCGGGCCAAAGCCGCGGCCTGAGGCGACGGACAGGCGATCAGGAGATTGCACTGCGATAACAGGCCAGCTATATGCGGGTCGCGCGGCGCCGGAATAGCTCAGCGGTAGAGCAGCGGTTTTGTAAACCGAAGGTCGGGGGTTCAATCCCCTCTTCCGGCACCATTTAGCCAAATAAATTCATACTATTAGAGCGCTGCAACAAACGGTTCCTATCAGGATGCGTGGTCAGGGTAACGTCAGCATCGGGGAAAGGCGCGCCGCCTAAGTGTCGGCGGACCTTTATGCGGCGGTGCGTCAGCAAGCCGTTCCGGCTTTGCACCGGCAGCTACAAATTGCGCCATCGACGGCGACACCATCGAATGCCGGGGTGTGCGAGGGCGAGAATGGCCCAGCAAAGTTTGCGTGCGGAGTATCCCCGCCTGCGGTGGCGCAATCTCCTCCCCCGAAAAATGTTAGACCGGAAGTAACATCTACTGTCACCGATGCGTACAAATGCGAAGAGGCTCTGTTACGATGTCCCGCACTCGCAGAAGCTTGTTGACTATGATAGCTGCCACGGCTGCGGCAGGCTTTCTCGCCAAGCAATCAGAGCTTGCTGCAAATCTTCCGCAATCGATCAGAGCGGTGGCATTTGACGGTTTTGCCATTCTCGATCCGCGCCCCGCCCTTGCCCAAGCCAAGCGGCTGCATCCGCAGGCTGGAGATGCGTTCTTGAGCCTGTTTCAAGCGCGCATGTTCGAATATCAGTGGCTCCGAGTACTTGGCGCACACTATAAGGATTTCCTGTCCATTGTTGACGATGCTCATGTGTTTGCCGCCGAGCAAACCGGCGATCGAGTGAGTGAAGAAGCGCGTGGGCGGTTGAGATGTGCTTTCTTGAACCTCAAAGCCTGGCCTGATTCCGCCGAGTCTCTGAAGAAGCTCAAGGCAAGAAGCCTTCGCCTCGGTTTGCTGTCGAACATGACGGCTGACATGCTCAATACTGGCTTAGCGAATTCAGGCCTCCAGCGTGTCTTTGAGCACGTGCTGAGTACCGACGCGATCAAATCTTACAAGCCGGATCCCAGGGCCTATCAGCTCGGGGTTAATAGCTTCGGGCTTGCAAAGGAACAGATCGCTTTTGTGGCCTCCGCGGGATGGGACGGGGCAGGTGCCGCGTGGTTTGGCTATCCAACGTTTTGGGTCAATCGGCTGGGTGGAACACCTGAACGCCTTGACGGTGAGATAATAGCCATAGGTCGAGATCTTGCTGCTCTCGATCAATTGATACTTGAGCACGGCTGACTCGGAGCGGCATGTGCTCCCTTCTCACGCCAAGGAGTAACGAACTTTGTGAAGTTGGCGTGTTACTTCTGAGTGACCGGCTATTACGGTTGTCTCCGTTGCCTCGCTCTCAATTCTGTTGCGCTTTGGGGGGCGGACGAAATTTTTGGCCGATGAGTATCTCTAGGTCTTGGCTACCGGGGTGCTCAGTCGCTCAGGGACCTAATCCGAGTCACGAAATGCCACAAGCATATCAATTGGGCGCTTGATCATCCTAGAACCATGGATCGCGCTCATCGCCCACGCCCATTCTGGCCGGGTGCCGGTTCAGAAACGCATCCGTGTAGCGCCCTTCAGGAGTCTTGACTAATCGAACGACTGCATGTTCATCTTCTCCGGCTTCAAGCGATGCTGGACCGTCCAAACCTAAAAGCTCAAAGACTTTGACCTTGCTGGTCCGTCCCTTGACGGGTGCCGCGCCGTGCGAGCGCGTAACAATCGCGGGACCGGCGAGCTTGCGGGTCTCATCGCTCATCAGGATCTCGGCATCGAGCTCCTTGCCCAGCGCCTCGAGGCGGCTTGCGACATTCACTACATCGCCAATGGCCGTATAGCTCAGGCGTTCGACGGATCCGACATTGCCGACAAGGGCGATTCCGCTATTGATGCCAATGCGCACGAATTGTCCACTCATTCGACCATCCGGGCGCGCCAGTTGGCGCATGGCCTGGCGTATCGTTTCAGCCGCACGGCAGGCACTCAAGGCATGATCCTCATTCGCTGCCGGCGCGTTCCAGATGCCCATTATGCAGTCGCCAATGAACTTGTCGACGATGCCTCCTTCCCGATGAATGGCCTTGGTCGCCAGAGTTAGAAATTCGGTCAGGAACGGTGCGACGTCGGGACCATAATCCTCCGTAAGCTGGGTAAAGCCAGGAAGGTCAGCGAACATGACAGTGATCTCGCGCAATTCGCCGCCAGGCTTGGGCTCGACCCCGTGCTGGATGAGGCTGCGCACGATATCACTCGGGACATAGAGGCGGAAAGCATTCAAGCTGCCGGCCATCCGATGCAGAGCGTTCGACAGACTGTCGAGCTCGAATAGCCGCGTCGCGACATGCCTGACATTGGAAAGCGCGAAACTCTCGATATGCTTGAGTTCGCCCGCCACTTGTTGGATCGGCCTGGCGACAGAGTAGTGCGCAAACAGGGCGGCGAGCCCTGCGGTCAGCGCGGCGAAGAGCATGAGCGTCACGAGAAGGCGGCGCGTATTGCGATCGATCTCCGCGGTGAAGGCGGCTCGCGGTATCGCTGTAACGAGCGCCCAGCCGTTAAAGTTCAATGGCGTCCTGGTCCCATAGAACACAGTTCCGTCGTCACTCGTGACCATGCCTTCCGGCGACTTCATGGCATTTGCCCGATTGAGCGCGGTGATGATCTGCGATTTGTCGCTTGGTTCCAGCAGGGATGCTGATTTCATTTTTGGCACCGACGAGGCAACGACCGTGCCGGTTTCGCTGACGATGACCGCCGCACCCTTTTGCGCCACATCCAGCTGCCCCAGAAAATCAGCCAGGCGATGCAGATTGAGTGAGACCATGATTACACCCTGGAAGCGGTTGTGCAGATCGAAGCGCGTCGCCGCCACGGCCGCCGGTTCGAAGCCGCTCGGCAGGACGTCAACCATGGTCCACGTCACCCCCTGTCCGCCAACGGCGCCGCGATACCATTTGCTGCCGAGCGTCACATAAGCCGACTCGCCCTTGCTGCGCTCTTCGAAGAATATGTCCTCAGGGATGGACCTGTATCTGTCACGGCGCAGGCTGCGCCTGCCATTGGCGAGGGGCGCGCCGATTTCGACCATTTCGATCTTGTTGTCGATCAGTATGTGCGAGCCAAAGAACCGACCATCGGGAAAGCCGAAGCCGATCCAGGACACGGATGGCAGCGAGCGCAGGACCGACAGGAAGACGAATTCGCGCTTGGCCTCGTCCTCGGCGCTGATGGCGCCCTGGAAAAGGATGGACCGGATGACCTCGACCGCCCCTTCCGAGGCCCGGAACGTAGTCTCGAGCTCCTTTTTCACGACACCCGCCGTCTGGACATTGATCGAGCCGACGATCGTCTCGACATTCCGGCTCGCCGTGCGCATCCAGGAGATGTGCACGACGAGCGCGGTCGCTAGAACCGCGATGAGCACCAGCCCGGTGAGGGCTGTGCCGATTCGTACTTTGAGGCGCGGTATGACGTCAGTTTTCGCCGCCTGTGATGAGGCGGACGCCGCGGTTGAATGAGACATAGGCCACGATCCAATCAAGAAAAACGACAAGACGGTTGCGAAAGCCGATCAGGAACCAGATATGGGCGAAGCACCAGATCAGCCAGGCGGGGAAGCCGGAGAGTGTGAAGCCGCCAAAGTCCGCAACAGCCGAGCTTCGGCCGAACGTCGCCAGATTCCCATAGTTGCGATATTTGAACTTGCGGCGCGGACTGCCTTTGAGATCGCCCAGGATCGATCCCGCCGCGAAATACCCCATCTGCTTGGCGGCCGGCGCTATGCCCGGAACAGTAATGCCATTTACATCCGTCACAATCGCCGTATCTCCGATGACGAATGTATTGTCGGAGCCCGGCAAACGAAGCGTGGCGTCGACGACGACCCGCCCAGCGCGGTCGCATTGGGCCTCGAGCCACTTTCCGGCTGGTGACGCCATGACCCCAGCCGCCCAGATGATCGTTGCCGTCTCTATGCGCCGGCCATCCCTGAGGGTTATGCCGTCGTTGCCGCAGTCTGTGACGGCGGCCTCGGTCATGACCGTGACACCCAATCGGGACAGCTGTCTGGCCGCCGATTCCGATAGCTTGTCGGGAAAGGCGGGAAGAATCCGGCTTCCGGCCTCGACGAGAATGATCTGTGTCTGCGTCGGATTAATATGACGGAAATCATGTACGATGGTGCGATGCGCGAGCTCGGCAATGGCACCGGCCATCTCCACACCGGTTGGTCCGCCACCCACGACGACGAAGGTCAAGGACCGTCGGCGCTCGTTCTCATCGACCGTCGCCTCGGCTTGTTCGAAGGCGAGAAGGATGCGCCGGCGAATTTCCGTCGCTTCGTCGATCTTCTTGAGGCCCGGCGCGAATTCCTCCCACTGCTCATGGCCGAAATAGGCGTGTCGGGCGCCGGTGGCGACGATCAGGTAGTCGAAATGTATGCGGCGCTTGGATGTCACCACCTCGCTAGCGGATTTATCGATTGCGACTATCTTGTCCATGAGCACGGTAACGTTCTTCTGCCGCGAGACGATGCGCCTGATCGGCGATGCAATCTGGGCCGGGGACAGGCCGGCGGTGGCGACCTGGTAAAGCAATGGCTGGAACAGGTGATAGTTGCGCCGATCGATCAGCGTGATATCGACCGGCGCATGGCGAAGCGCCGTGGCGGCCGAGAGGCCGCCAAAGCCCGCGCCCAGAATGACCACCTGTGGGCGGGCCAGTGCTTGTCCGGCTCGCTTGTCTGCGGGAAATTCGTCCAAGGCTCACCTATTGCCCAAAAATCAGCCGTCGGCCCAGCTGGTCGAGCGACACGATACCAGCACCACGCGCAAGAAGGAGACCGAGCAAACTTGCCCACATGAGATGCTCGCCCCAATGCCCAGGATAGACGAATATCTGAATCACTGCGACCAGGCCGAGAAGCGCCAGCGCGCCGAGACGTGTGAACAGGCCGAGAAAAATCAGTACCGAGCCGGTCAATTCGGTGGCGGTCGCCAAGGGTGCCGCGATATCCGGCGGCAGCAGCGGCACGCGATATTCCATCGCGAAGAGTTGCAGCGTCACAGGCCAACTGACCAATTTCGATTGCGCCGAATTCCAGAATACATTGGCAATGGCGACCCGCGCGGCGAGCTGAATGACCGACATCGGTATGGCATCGGCGACTGCCACGGCTTTCCTGAAGGCGCCGGTCAACGAAAAAATCGATTTGTCCGTATCCGGCAAAGAGAGATTCATCATGATACTTGTCCTTTCAATGGCTTGTGCGCATCAGCGCGGATCACAAGCTGGTTGCGCAAAAGGAAGAGGATTTCACCCGTGAGGTCGAAGCCAGAGTCGCGTGCAAGCGCCCGGGCCGCCGCCGTTTCGATGCAGCGGCACCGGACAAGGCTACGCCAGAAGGCAAATCTCGCAGGCGTGAGCTCGAAAAACCTGATGTCATCATCATGACGGATAGTCGCAATGCGGGTGGTCCGGCGCGGCAAAGTCTGCGGAGTTTCGCTCCGATGCGCCCAAAGGCCGAGGAGCGGCCAGCGCGAGACAACGAGGCGGAGGCTTGGCTGGAGATCGAGCGTCGAGGTCTCGGCCATTTCCGCAATTTTGAGGAAAGGCAGTTGCGTACTGATCAGGGTGCTGTGAATCGCCCATTCGAGGGAAGCCATCTCGGCGAGGATCGGCGCATGCCGACAGGCCGGAAAGCGAGACAGGAATTGCGGAAAGCGGTCGCCATAGGTGGCAAGACGCGCCTGGCGTGGCGGCGCGCGCAAAATGAACTGATGTGCCGCATAGGCGAAGAAACGCTCATCGCCGAGCCTTGCGGTGACTGGAAAGACCGTCCGCAAATGGGCCGTGAGCGACAGGACCATGTTGTTGCGATAGATCGCATAACGGCGCGCAGGGTCGGCGTGCGCGGCGGTGAATTCGCTTTGGATATCGACGGAGCTGCCGTCGAGAAGGGCCTGCGTCATGGATGCCTGCAGTTGTGCAAGACTACGCATGGGCGAGCTCCAGCGGTTGGTAGGTCCGGCTCGGGTGATGATCGCATATGCCCACCTTCGCTATCTTCGACCGGCTTGGCGGCAAGAATGGGAGAACCGAAGGCTTGGCGTTCGCGACAGTTTCGGCGAGGAGATCGGCCCACATGGCTTCACCAAGCAGCGTAGCGAGTGGCGGGATATCCGAATCCCATTCAATGAGCGTTGGGCGCGTCCCGATACGCTCCAGCGCGAAGCGATAGAGCGACCATACCGCCGGAGCCACGGCAGAACCGTGATTGTCGATCAGGACCGGTCCGTCGGGCGTGTCATTCGTTGCATGGCCGGCAAGATGGATCTCCTCGATGCTATCGCCCGGCAGGCGGGCGATGTAGGCTTGCGCATCAAAACCGAGATTTCGCGCAGAAATATGGACATTGTTGATATCGAGCAGAAGGCCGCAACCGGTGCGCCTGGCGATCTCGCTGAGAAATTCAGGCTCTGCCATTGTCGAGCGCGCAAAGCCGATATAGGCAGACAGGTTTTCGATCAGAATGCGCCGACCGATCACCTCTTGCGTCTGATCGATATTGCGGCAGACGATAGCGAGCGCTTCCTCGTCATGAGGCAGCGGCATGAGGTCGTTCAGATAGATGCCGTCACCGACGCACCAGGCAAGATGCTCAGAGACCATTGCCGGCTGGAAGCGGTCGCACACCGACTTGAGGCGCGCGAGATGGGCGGTATCGACGCCCTGCGCCGAACCCAGCGACAGACCAACGCCATGGATCGACAAGGTATAGTGCCGGCACAGCTGTTCGAGCGCCGCCGTGGCGGGGCTCGGATGCATGTAGTTTTCGGCATGGACCTCAAGCCAGCCCGCGGACGGTCGCTGCTTCAGTATTTGCGGCATATGGGGGCCGCGCAAGCCGATGCCGGCGACGGGAGGCAGGGGAGAACGGAGGGGTTTCGTCGGCATGTCAGGACCCTTTCGTTGAACTGGCTTGAGATCTGCGAACGCGTGATCCGGTTTCCGGCGGAACACGCGCCAAGCAAATTAGGATTTGGGTTCGTTGCTGCCACCGGTCAGCTTGGCGCAGCTTCCGGCGGGGAGGTAAATCCAGGCGTCGCCCTGGTTGTCGGCGCTCGCGGTCCCGGCGCAGGAATGCGTCGCCGTCTGGCAATCATTCGTTCCGGCCTTCGACACGCCGTAGCATTTCTCGAATTGATAATCGGGTTGCGGTGCCGGACCGGCAAAGGCGCCGCTGGCCGCGAGCGTGGTGATCGCCGCGAGCGCCGAACCGACGAGAAACTTGGTATTGATCATTGGACTCTCCATTGGGAATGTTGATTTCGCACGGCTGCGATGGCCGATCGCCAAGGAGTTTCTGCCAATCGCGCGGCGAACTGAAATGCCGTATCAGCATGATAACGATAGCGCCGTTCTATGATCGCCCGCTGTCGCCTATCTATCTCTGTGTTCTCGCGTGCGGCGCGCTGACGAGAAGATGGCCGTTCAGTAAAGAGAAAGGCCGCTCTCCTTTTAGGGGAACGGCCTGAGGTGCAGCCGAGAGGGGAAGCGGGACGGCCGCGCGGGGAAGTCACAAATAGACACCATGGATATCGATGGTCGATTGGTGTCCGATCTGGTCATATTTGTCGGCGAGCCACGAAGAGGCGCGCTCGCGCCCCGCGTCGCGCAGATCGGTCAAGAACTCCCAATCGGCGTTAAGCTTGCTGGCGACGCCCAGGCCCAGCATGATGTCGTCGGCCGATATCGCGTGAATATGCATGCGCTTGAGATCGCGGGTCGGGCAAGCGCCATTGTCGATGAGCTTGCTGACGAAATCGATTGCCCGCATTTCACGCATCAGCGACGAATTGAAGCTGATCTCATTGATCCGGTTCATGATCTCAGTCGCCGTGCGCGGCAGCTCCGGCCTTGACATCGGGTTGATATGGACGACCAGGACGTCCGGCGACTCGCAGCCATAGATCAGCGGAAAGATCGCGGGATTGCCCATATAGCCGCCGTCCCAATAGGCGTCCTCGCCGATCTCGACGGCACGGAACAGGAAAGGCAGACAGGCCGAGGCCATGACCGCATCGCAGGTGATGTCGTCATTGTCGAACACCTTGACCTTGCCGGTACGCACATTGGTGGCACAGATGTTGAGTTTGAGCTTGCAGCGGGCTGAACGCAGCGCCTCAAAGTCCATCGACTGCTCGAGAATGCGGCGCAGCGGATTGATATCAAGCGGGTTGAACTGGTAGGGCGACATCAGCCGCGTCACCAGATCGAACAGGACGTAGGGTGGCGAGTTCTCGAGCGACCGGTTGCGAGTGAGGCGGTCGAGCGGCGTGGGCTGAATCGGCGAGAAGGCCGCAGCATGGCTTACCCGGCGCCAGAAATTGGCGAGCGCCTTCTGCGCGCCTTCGCGCCCGCCCTCGACCAGCCCATATGTCATGACCGCCGCATTCATGGCGCCGGCACTGGTCGCCACCACACCTTCGAAATCAAGCTTGGGCTCTTCGAGCAAGCGGTCCAGTACGCCCCAGGTGAAAGCGCCATGGGCACCGCCCCCTGCAAAGCGAGATTGAGTGTCTTGGTCGCTGAGCCTGAAGCTGTCCTTCGCCTTGCATGAGGTCGGGTCGTGGGGATGCTTGAGTGGTCCATTGTGTCTCTCCCTTCAATGCGCGGTCCAACCGCCGTCGACAGGTATGGCCGCACCGGTAATCGAGCTTCCGCCATCGCTGCACAGAAAAACCGTGAGCGCGCCGATCTCTTCGACCGAGGCAAATCGCTTGTTTGGCTGGTTCTTCAGAAGGACGTCGCGAATAACTGCTTCGCGCGGAATTTTATGCGACTTTGCCTGGTCATCGATCTGCCGTTCGACGAGCGGGGTCCAAACATAGCCCGGACAGATGGCATTGCTTGTCACTCCCGCATCCGCTCCTTCGAGGGCGACTACCTTGGTGAAGCCGACGATGCCGTGCTTGGCGGCGACATAAGCCGATTTAAACGGCGAGGCGATGAGGCCATGTGCCGACGATATATTGACGATGCGACCGAAGTTGCGGGCCTTCATCCCTTCGAAGATGGCACGCACAAGATGGAAGGCCGAGGACAGGTTGATGGCGAGGATCTGGTCCCACTTCTCGGGAGGAAAGGACTCGACCGGGGCCACGTGCTGGATGCCGGCATTGTTGATCACTATGTCGATTTGACCGAAGCGGCGTGTGCCCTGCTCCGCCATGGAACGGATAGCGTCGGCTTGCGACATGTCGGCATCGCTATAAGCGACATCCACATCGTGCGCTTCCGCCAGCGACCGGCGCTGCATTTCGATGTCATCACGATGCCCGAACCCGTTGAGCATGACGGCACTGCCGGCTTCGGCCAGCGCTTTGGCGATGCCAAGGCCAATGCCGCTGGTCGAACCCGTGACGATAGCGGCGCGCCCCTCGAGCGGACGGCGTGACGATTGCATATCCATTTTTCTATTCAAGACCAGCATTTCAATCTCCGACTTCCGGCGTTTTGTGGTCCTGAGCTTGAACAAAACGGCCGGCCATCGGAAATGCCGAGCGGCTATTATTTCCATGTCGAGCGTGCATTGGCGGCCGGGCGCCACCTTGGCTACGGTCCTAAGCCATGGATCTACATCACATTCGCTATTTTCTCGCCGTCTGCGAGACGCTTAATTTCACTCGCGCCGCGGAGGCCTGCAATGTCACCCAACCGGCCCTCAGCCGCGCTGTCCAACAGCTTGAGGAGGAAATCGGCGGGCAACTGTTTCGCCGCGAACGCAATTTTACCCATCTAACCGACCTGGGGATGCTGATGCGCCCACGCCTGCAACAGATCCTTGAGACGGTGGGCGAGGTAAAACGCGAGGTCCGGCAGTTTCTCACTCTCGAAAATGCGCAGATCAGACTTGGCATCATGTGCACCGTGGGTCCGACCCGATTTACAGGTCTGCTGGCCGATTTCCGCATGCGCTATCCCGGTGTCTCACTGGAGCTCATCGAAGGTATGCCGGCGGCGCTTGCGTGTAAGCTCGAACGTGGCGAGATCGACATAGCAGTAATGGCATCGGCCGACGGTTATCCCGAGCGTCTCGACCTCGAACTACTCTATCGCGAGCGCTTCCTCCTCGCCTGCCCCCCCCGGCCATCGCTTTACCCACATGAAGGCGGTGCGCATGCCGGAAGTTAATGGTGAGAACTATCTGCTTCGTCTCAATTGCGAGTATCAGAACAATATCGACGATCTCATTCGCCAATCGGGGGGCGACGTCAATGTCTGTTACCAGAGTGAACGGGAGGATTGGATCCAGAACATGGTGGCGGGCGGCCTCGGCATCTGTTTCATCCCCGAATTCAGCGCCGTGATCCCCGGCCTCGAATTGCGCCCCGTAATCGAGCCCGACGTATGGCGCGAGATCAATCTGGTCATCATGTCCGGCCGGCGCATGTCACCTGCACTGATGAGCTTCATCAAGGCGGTTCGCGAGTATCCCTGGCCGGCGAGCCGTTTCGATCTAGCGGTCTAACGGCAATGGCAAGCAATCAATACCTCCCCGCGGAGGCCACAAGACCGTTGGTTATGGAGTTTTGCGCCTCCATTTCGAAAAGAACCTGTCGGATCCTTAACGAAACAACGTCAAATCTGACCTGTTCATGACAAGGTAAGGCCGTTATGATTGGAACCCTAATATCGGGGTCATTCTTGGATATACATCACGTCCGATATTTTCTCGCTGTGTGCGAGACGTTGAACTTCACGCGGGCAGCGGAGAAGTGCAATGTCACTCAGCCGGCGCTGAGCCGCGCCATTCAGCAACTCGAGGAAGAGGTCGGCGGCCTGCTTTTCCGCCGCGAGCGCAACCTGACGCATGTTACTGATCTCGGCCTTCTTATGAAGCCACGTCTGCAGCAAATCCTGGACGGCCTTACCGAGGTCAAACGTGATGCACGGCGATTCCTGACTCTCGAGGACGCCAATGTGACGCTCGGCATCATGTGCACGATCGGACCTCGCCGTTTGACCGGACTTGTCGCGGAATTTGGCCGGAAGTTTCCTGGCGTGTCGCTCAAACTCGTCGAAGGCATCGCCAAGGAGCTTGCTACCAAGATCGAGAAAGGCGAGATCGACGTCGCCATCATGGCCAATCCGGATGGCTTCTCTGACCGCATCGAGGCCCACAGCCTCTATGGCGAGCGTTTCGTGATCGCGTTTCCCGAACAGCATCGTTTCGCCGCCATGAATGGCATCCCGATGCGCGAGATTCATGGCGAAAGCTATTTGCGCCGAATAAATTGCGAGTATCGCGACACGTTGTCCAAGATTGCCGATGAATGCCATGCCGACGCGCCCCTTGTCTTTGCCAGCGAGCGTGAGGACTGGATCCAGAATATGGTGGCAGGCGGCCTTGGAATCTGCATTATACCCGAATTCAGCGCTGTCATTCCGGGCATCCAGCTGCGCCCCCTGATCGACCCGGAAGTGTCGCGGGATGTCAGCCTCATCTGGATGGCGGGTCGGCGGCACTCCCCGGCAGTCGCGGCACTCGTCAAGCTCGCCCGCGCGCATCCCTGGCCCGAGAGCCAGTTCACGTCCGTGACTGCATAGCATCCAGCTACAATCCTCACCCTGAGGCGCGAGCGCAGCAAGTCTCGAAGGTATGCTTCACCACTCGTATTCTAACTTAGCGGATGCTTCGAGGTCCTGCTGCGCGGGGCACTCCTGAATGAGGGGATCGAGTATCATAAGATCAGGCTATCGAATCCAAACTCTTTCGGCATTTCAGCCTTACACCGGGCTTTGGCAGTCTCAGCGCTGGAGCTGCGCCTCCTCATGTCGCGCAGCAAACATGGAGACTGTTGATGAAACTTAATCTGACCGTAAGCATCGGTATTGCTGCTTTGGCATTTGCCACGGCGGCCAATTTCGCTCAGGCCGGGGAATGCCCGTCCGGCAAGATGAAGGATAACGCCGTAACTTCGGGCGAAATGATGCCCAAGAAGGTAACCGACCAGGTTTTGGCATCGATCGACCTCACACCCAAGGGCGAAGCCTTCAAGGGCGAAACGCTACGCCTGCGCAAGCTTGTCATCCAGCCGGGTGGCGTCGTGCCCTGGCATGATCACAAGACCCGCCCCGCCAATATCTATGTCGTGTCGGGAACAGTGACCGAATATCGGAGCACTTGCGAGGTGCCTATCATTCACAAGGCCGGCGACACCGTCGCCGAGTTCGGTGACAAGCTGGCCCATTGGTGGAAGAACACCGGCAACAAGCCAGCCGTCCTGATCTCCGCCGACATCTTCCACAGCGCCGATATGGATGCTCATATGATGTGAAAACCGACCGGCCCATTTTTGAGCGACCTCGGGGCCGGGATTTCAATGCGTGGCACTCTTCACCGAGTGCCACGCCAATCTATTCACGGATACACCCATGACAAGCGCCGTCGAGACCGCGCCGCGCATCGCTGCGCCGCCTGTTGCCAGGCTGATCGCCATTGGCGTCATCAGCTTTCTCACCTTGGTAGATCTCTTTGCGACACAAGCCATCCTACCCTCTCTCGCCGCTGCTTATCGCGTATCGCCGGGCCTCATGGGATCGGCCGTCAATCTGTGCACCATGGGCATGGCGATCTCGGGCCTTGGCGTCGCTCTGCTCAACCATCGAATCGGACGGCGTAAGGGCGTCGTCTTGAGTCTCGCCTTGTTGACCTTCCCCACCTTGCTCCTGGCGACGATGCCGACGCTCCCATGGTTCGCCGCCCTGCGCCTCGCGCAGGGCGTTTTCATGTCAGCCGCTTTCAGCCTGACGATCACCTACATAGCTGAAACTGCGAGTCCGCATCTCATATCGGCAGCTCTTGCCGCCTATGTTACCGGAAATGTCGCGAGCAACCTCTTCGGCCGGCTGATGTCGGCTGCCATCGCCGATCATTTGGGCCTTTCCGCGAACTTTCTGATCTTCGCCGGACTGAATCTCGCCGGTGCTACCTTGGCCTTTGTCCTGCTGAGCGGCGAGGCGATGTACCGGACTGGAACCACACAGGCAAATATTCTCGTCCTCTTCCGCCGACGCTCGCTGAATGCCACCTTCGCTATCGGCTTTCTCATCCTTTTCGTGTTCATCGGCACATTCACCTATGTGAACTTCCTGCTCACCAGACCGCCTCTCGACCTTTCGGCGATGCAACTTGGTTTCGTCTATCTCATTTTCATCCCCTCGGTCATCATCACGCCGTTTGCCGGTTTTGCCAGCACCAGGCTGGGTGCCGGAACGGTCATCATCCTGTCGCTGCTGGTTGCCCTCCTGGGTTTGACTGCGTCACTTGTCCCCAATTTGACCTTCGTTCTCGGCGCGATGGCACTCCTTGCAGCCGGCACGTTCTTCGCCCAGGCGGCCGCGACCGGCTATGTCAGCCGCAGCGCTGGCGCGGCGCGCGGCTCGGCGGGTGGTGTCTACCTCGCTTCTTATTATTCAGGCGGGCTCGTCGGCAGTATTGTGATCGGGCAAGTGTTCGATCATTTCGGTTGGACGGCGGCCGTTATCGTCCTTGGCGCGGCACTCACCGCCGCATGTCTCTTGGCGGCTTTCATGACGGAAAACGATAGCGCGCCCGCATCGCAACGATAGCGAGACGGCATTTCAACGGACAGAGACCATTTGCGATGGTGAGGATCAAACCCGCGTAACTCAAAACAGGAGATCAAAAATGTTGAATCGCCGCAGCCTCGCCGTCGCACTGGCGATATCCGCCCTTATTCCCATCCCAGCCCAGGCTGCGCAGAATGGCATCGTCGAAGGGAAAAGCGCCTATTCCATGAGCGAGACCATCGACCGCCTTAAGAAGGATGTCGCCGCCAAGGGCATCACATTCTTCGCCGAGATCGATCAGACGAAGCTGGCAGCCGATGCCGGAATCAAGCTTGGACCCTCAACGCTGCTGATCTTCGGCAATCCGGCGCTCGGTTCCCAGTTCATGACGTCAAACCCGCAAGCTGGCATCGATTGGCCGGTACGCCTGCTCGTCATCGAGGACAAGAACGGCCAAGTTTGGACGATCTACAACGACTTCGGCTACATCGCCCGACGGCATCATATCAGCAATCGCGCTGCTGCCTTCAAGATGGCCTCCGAAGTCATCGCATCTATCACATCGTCGGTCAAGAAATAGACTGATCCGCCGCCGTTTCGCTGGCCGCGATTGCCTTAGCGCCGAACCATTCCTTGCGCATGGCTTCGCGGACCAGTACGCCAAGCGCGGGCGAGTGCGCCTTTTCCGTCATCGTCACCAGGCTGACGACCCGCCAGAATTCGGGCTCAATCACCGGGAGCGCGATGACGCCGGGATGATTGACGCTGTGGCGGGGCATGAAGCCAAAGCCAAGCCCCGCGGCGATCATCGCCTGCGTCCATTCCTCGCTGTCGCTGAAGTAGGCGGGCGCTACAGTGACCCCTTGCGAGTGCAATATGCCGTCGGCATAGCCCGCAAATTCGCAGTGATTGCGATGGATATAGGCTTCGCCGCCGAGGTCCTTCACCCGCACCGCCGGTTGATTGGCGAAGCGATGGTTGGGATGGATGGCAATCACCATCTGCTCCCGGAATAGGGGCAGAAGATGGAGTTCGGGTCCCGGCTCCCTGCCTGGCAGCGCACAAATGGCGGCATCGATCTCACCGGCCGTGAGGCGGCGTTCAAGCTCGAAGGAATTCGCGTCCGAGAGCATCATGTCGACCCCGGCATAGGCACGCGGCACCGCCATGATCAGTTCCGTGAATTGGTTCGGCGCTATGGTTGTCATGATGCCGAGCTTGAGCGTGTGCTTTTCCGCGCCCGCATGTTGCCGAGCCAATTTCAAGGTCGCGTCCGATTCTCGGGCAATTAGTTCGAGATAGGGGCGCACCATCCGGCCGAGCGGCGACAGATGGGTCAGCCGACGTTCGCGGTGAAACAGCGAGCCGCCGAATTCCTGCTCGAGAAGAATGATCGCCCGGGACAGTGCCGGCTGCGACACGCTACATTTCTCGGCGGCGCGCGAGAAGTTGAGCTCCTCCGCGACCGCCAGAAAATAGCGTACCTGATGGAGCTCCATCGCCGCCTCCCGACCGGGGCAACTAGCGTAGCAAGATCATCAAAATAATGTCCAGTCGGCATTGGCGCTGCCGGTGTCGCAGCCGCAGACTGCTGGCATCAGACATCTGGATAGTGTCATGAATAGACTTTTGTGGCTTTTCTGTCGTTGGTTTCACTCATTCGGACGAGTCGGATGAGGATCTTACCCACCTTATCAAGGGTGCCGAAGACGGCGCTCGGTTGGGGATGGTCGGATGGTATTGAGCACCCGCCGGCGAGATCCTTGCGTAGTTCATATCTCTCGGCCCAATCCGGAGATGGAGATTTGGCACTGACCCGGCTGCCGACCCCATTCAGACTTCTCCTAAGCATCTCCGTGCCTTCGGATTCACCTAGATTGCCAATCTTCCGAATGGCGAGATCGAGTACAGGTACGTCAACGCGTTGGCACAACAATTGGTCTCATCAGTGATCCGCCATAGTCTGCAAATCGAATGATCGCGAGGAGCACGGACTAGGCTGCGAACCCGTAAATCTGCCGGGCCGGACGACTCACCAGAGTACGCTATGCCCCGATAGCAGCCAATTCCGCAGTGCAGCGAAATGACGCAACGGGCTAGAAGCAGACCTTAAGCGCGGCACGGCGGACATCCGGGTCCGCCGATCTGCCAGGCGAGACGCCGCCTGGGACGATTGAATGGAGTGGGCCCTATCCGGCCGGGAGGTCGCGACGCTAATCAGAATGCTCGCGAGTTTGTCTCAGAAGCAAGGGTTCCATGGTGGACCGCAGTCGATCGGCGGCGCAGAGCTCCGGTACCAGGCGCTGCGCTCGGCAGTGCGACGGGCCGCGCCCCCTGGCGTGAACGGCCAACCTATGACATCGATGAATATCGAGGCGGGCCCGTCGGCCTTCGCGAGGTTGCCTTCCAGAACATCGACGTTGAACGTCAGCGTATCGCCGCTGAGTTTTGGCTCCTTGAGCACGACGACGGCGTCTTCGACAGCAGAAGCGTCCTTGTTCAACACCGACACGGTGGCATTCGGCGGGTCCTTGGCAAAGCTGCCAGCCCCCGGAGCCCATTCCTCAAGAAGATGCACGGTGAGGGCATGTCCCGCCGAGCGCACGGGGCGATCGGCAAACAAAATCGAGTTGGTCGAGATGCCGGTGAGCGTCAGTGTGCTTCCATTGAGCTTTGCGCCATCGGAATTCATCACGATCAGCGATGGAACGATCTTGGTTCTGGCCATACCGATCGTCTTCTGCGCCGGCGCCGTGATCGCATCTTGAGCCGAGCCCGTTCCGGACAGAAACAATAGGCTCGCGACTGCTATTATGACTCCGGCCACGCTGTTCAGATTCATGATCACCCACCTTTACCTGCGTTGTGCCCAGCTTGACTCAGTCCAAACTGTCATAGGAGTTCGATGGAGTTCGATGATAGTATCAAGAAGCGATCATGATATCAGAGGAATCCGTCACCGTCTTGGCATTGCGCCCTACGGAGCCATTGAGATATTAACAGGTTCTGCGGCCGTCGCGCTATGTCTGCGCCTCTGCTCCGTCACCTCGACCGACAGCATGACCAGGGATCGGGCAGGCTTGGCGCTTGGCCAACGGTCGGTTTGTCTCCGGAAGTGTGACCTTCCCTTGGGACCCATAGAAGTGGCTGCAGTGTCTTGACGGAGTAGCTCTCAACGTTTGCCCGCCAACCAAAGGCTCGGCTTGCTCACATTCATCCTAGTCGGCCCCTCATTCGCTACCTTGTTTGTCGTCTGGAATATTCCGCCAAAGGTCCAAGCCAAATATCTCAATGGGGTTGCGCATCCATCCAATAGCCAATTTCACGAGCAGTGTGCCGACTAACGCTAAGACGATGCTTACTATGCATGCCGATACCAAGGGCACTTTTGGAAACTGGCTGACTAGCAGATAGCCAAATAAAATTGCGATGACAGCCTGAACAGTTAAAAGCTCGCCAAGGCTCAGTTTGCGCCATTTCATGCGCGTGCGAGACGTCGTTGCATTATCGGATTGAACTGTCTCTTCAGGCTCACTGGGGAGGCTCACTCGAATCCAACTTCGCAATAGCTTGAGAGCGCCAATGCCAATGAAAAGAACCAAAAAAATGCCGATGACTATGAGAACTAAGCTAGTCGTAAAAACAAAGATGAAACCACCAGTAACACTTGCGACACCAATAACCGCCATGGTCCACATAAGAGAAACCACGCGGAACACAATAACTCCAAAAGGTGTCTTGGAAGTCATTGTCGACCTCAATTCTCCGCAATGATTTTACAACATAACGACCTCAGCCGAAACCCAACAGAATTAAGCGTACCCGGTCTCATCGTCGCGCCCGGATCGGCAAATGCGTCCCGCGCCACGATATCGGCGTATAAACGCATCTATTCCATTCTGTTCGTTGTTCGTTCTTCGTTTTTCGTTTCAATGCGTTAGGCTGATGGCCATGGCCATCGTCGTCCAGAAGTACGGTGGAATCAGCGTCGCTGACCTGCAGAAATTGGCTGGCAAGCAGCTGCACGTGTCTACCAATACTGCCCACGCCGCGCTGGTCGTCTCACGCGAGAACCTCCACGACGCCGAGGGCGTGCAGCAGGCCACGCACGCACGCTTCGGCCATCGCGTCACGTTCATCAGCGGCTCGGCGCGGTGAGCGCGATCGGCGCCGGCATCAACGCCACCTACGCGAACGTGCGTGCGGGGTTGTCGGTGCTGCGCCGTGCAGAAATCCCGTACAGCGGGATATCGACCTCGTCGTTCCGCATCACGTGGATGGTGCCCGACGCCGACGTCGCCCGAGCCTCCCGCGCGCTCCACGCACACTTCATCGAATCTCGAGCGCCGCGCGTTCCTTGACCGGTGTCGGTTTTCTGGAGGCGAGTTGGCCACGGTCTCCGCGCAATAGACTCCGCCTCTCACCACGCCTGAACTTATCGTAGCCGATCGTCGATTGTTCACGGATGGTCCGCGCGATTTCTTGAAGTCGTCAAAGACGGTCGAAGCATAGAGTCCATCGAGCGCGATTGTGTCCGATATGAGTCATTTTCGCCCGGGATTTTCGGCTAGAGTCGTGCTACGCGCACATTCTGGCGGTCAATGCGAATTTCCAACAGGATCGCTGCTCTCAACGACCTCGACCACGATCTCCGTGCATTTATCGCCGTTTGTCGGATGGAAATCCACCGAGCATGCCGTGACGACCACCAGAAGATCGCGTAGCGCCCGTAAAGCCACATAGCCGCCGGGCGGATTAATCGAGGCCAGCACATCGAGGCGGCCATCAGGATCGGGTAGCGAGTTTTGGAAAAAATCGACTGGGTCGGGCACCGCCGGCAGCGAGAGCCCCGCCGTCCGAAGTGCGATGATGAGATTGTCCTGGCAATTGGGATGATCCGGCAGGCCGGCGCGTTCATAGAGCCAGCGATTGCAGGCGGGAAACAGCATGTCATGCGGTCCAGGCGAAGCATCCTTCACCAGCGTCAGCAAAGGCACGCCCCGCGTGCTGTAGAAATGATCGCCCACGCGCGGAAAAATCCGTTCAGTGATGTCGCGCGTCTGCGAGGTGCTGAGCCAGTCGAGCTCGGGCCCGTCGGTGACGAAAGCCCAGAGATCGGCGACTTGCTGGCCTTGCGGGTCGATGATGCGGATGGTTTCGCCGCGCCTTACCGGGAAGGATTGTCCCGACTGCGGAGCGATGACGGTGCGGCGGACTTCCGGCATGGGTAGAGTAGAACCCTTGTTGTTGAAATGCGTATCACTTCTTGCCAGTTCGATCGGTCTTACACAATGTCGACGCAGGCAACGGATGCCCATGGCCGCTCGGCCGCGCGAGTTTCGTCGACTCAGGCGAGATGTCGGCATGGTATTCGAGAGGTTCACTCTGGTCCCGCACCTCCGGGTGCTTGACAATGCCACGCTGGACCGGCTGTGGCGATGCGGCTGCTCGTACGAGCCGGTGTCGCCCGCCGTGCAGCGAAGCTGCCGGCCGCTCTCTCCGGCGGGTAGAAGCGGTGGGTCGCGACCGCTCGCGCTCTCGCGGCGCTGGACGATTTCTCCCGCTATTCCTGCAGCGACCAGGCTAGAGCGTTTTCGTGATTGATGGAATCTGGGGGATTCTCAGGGGGAGGGTTTTCTGATTCCTTGTTCTTGTGGTTGATTCGGCACGAGGACCCCATGGGCAAGCCCTATTCCCAGGATTTACGTGATCGCGTGTTGGCGGCGGTTGACGGCGGGCTGAAGCCCGGCGCGGTGGCTGAGCTGTTTCATGTCGATGTGTCCTACGTCTATAAGATTCTGATCCGGCGTCGGACCAGCGGAATGACGACAGCGCTGCCGTGGGCTGGTGGTCCCCAGCCCAAGCTCAAGGGCCATCATGAAGTTCTACGCCAGCATGTGAGTGAGAACTGTGATGCCACGCTAGCGGAGATCCGGACCTTCTTACTGGCTGAGCATGGTATCGAGGTCAGTGTTGGTTGCCTTTGGAATGCTCTCAAGCAGTTGAAGCTGCCGCTCAAAAAAAGACACAACGCGCCACCGAGCAGGAGCGCGAAGACATCGCCGAAGCGCGCCGAGCCTGGCACGAGGCTCAGAGCGATCTAAACGCGGCGCGCCTTGTCTTCATCGATGAGACCGGCGCTCAAACTAACATGGCACGCCGCTATGGCCGCGCTCCCCGCGGACAGCGCCTGCTGTGCAAAGTCCCGTGGGGACATTGGAAAACGATAACCTTCGTCGCCGCTCTCAGATGCGACGGTATCACCGCACCTGCCGTCTTCGATGGTCCGATGGATGGCGAGTGCTTCCGCGCCTATGTCGAACAGATCCTTGCGCCCACACTCTCAACCGGCGACATCGTCATCATGGACAATCTCGCCAGCCACAAGGTTCCCGGCATCAAGGATGCGATCGAAGCCGCCGGTGCTGCTCTGCGTTACCTGCCCCCTTACTCACCCGATCTCAACCCCATCGAGCAGGCAATCGCCAAGTTCAAATCACACCTGCGAAAGGAAGCTGCCCGTACTCTCGAAACCCTCATCCAGGCTATCGCCCGCACTCTCAACACCTTCACACTGAAAGAGTGCGAAAACTATATCCGCGCCGCTGGCTATCGCCATCAACTATGAAAATGCTCTAGTGCTTTCTTGCCGATATCGCACGCCCAGGGCACGGAGGGTTCCCCGGCAAGGAACCTTTCCACTTTAGAGACGTTATGGTCGCGCATGCTCATTTCAATGCGAGGATAGACCATTGGCAAAAGCTAAGAGAGCGCGCCGGCCGCGCCCGGCGGCCGAGCGTAAAAGCACTGCAAACCGCCTCTTCGACGACGCGCTGTCGCTGGCATCGACGCTGGCCGACAGCCGCAAACGCGCCGGCGCTGACAGGATCGTGGAATTCGCCGAGGCGACCCGTCATTTCGGAGAGACTCTCGACGACTTCCCGCAGCTTCGCGCCTATAGCGACACGGCCGCCGACAACCTCGACGATCTTGCCGACTATGTCGTCAGGACGGATATTCCGGAAATGCTGGATGACTTCGCAAGCTTTGCGCGCCGGCAGCCGGTCGCCACTCTGACGCTCGGCGTTGCCGCCGGCCTCGCCGTCACTCAATTGATGCATGGCTGGCCGGTTCCGATGAAGGAACGGGGCAAGTCCTCCGCCGGACGCGGCAAACGGCGAAGAGCGCTGCGCAAGGCTGCAAACTAGCGTCAGAGCGGCAGCTTCGAAGGAGATGGTATGGCGAAGAGCGACAGCAAGCCTGTGGACGACTCCCTCGCCGGCTCGTTCGAGGAACTGAAGCGAGACTTCATGGCATGGTTCACCGCGGAGGGGGCGTTGCTGCGCGCCCGCGTGAGTTCAAGCATGCGGCGCATGATACTGGCCGCTGGCCTGATCGTCATTGCACTGATGTCCATCTTCGTCGCCTTGACGGTTTTGGCCGAGACTCTGGTCGACTATCTCGCATTCTCCCTCGGCCCAATCACCGCGGGGTTCGTGGTCGGCTTGGCTCTGTTGCTCGCCGGGCTCGTCCTGCTCGCGGTGGCGCGTTTCCTGCTGCTCAAGCCCGATCCGCTGCGCGGACGCCTGCGCAGCAACGCCAAGCTAATCTGGAACCGGTTCAATGACTAAGCTTGATGAACTCGAAGCCGAGGCCGATCGCAGACGGCAGGATTTCGAGCAACGCCTGCGCAAATTGAGGCCGCGGCTGACGCCACTCGGTCTAGCCGACGAGGCGCTCCGCCGGCTCGATCCGCAGGCGGAAGCTGTCGCCGCCACCGGCCGCGCCTTGCGCCGAAACCCGCTCCCGGCGCTTCCCCTTCTTCTCGGCCTCGGCTGGCTCGTACTCGAGGTGCGCAAGCCGGCCAAGGCCGTCAAAGCCCCGAAGTTGAAGCGCAAGCAGACGACCCTGATCACATCGCAAGAGAAGGAAATGAAACGATGAAAACGATGAAAACGACGAAAGCACGCAAGACACGCAAGACCGCCCGCAAGGCCGGCATCGCCTCGACGGCGCATCTATTGCAGGACAATGCCGGCACGGCGCTGCGCCGTGGCCGCGCGACGCTGAGCCGCGCCTATGACTGGGCGCATGAGGCGGGGAGTGCCCATCTGGGCTCCCTCCGCCTGCCGCGCCGCACCGATATCGGACATCTGACCGAGGCCAATCCGCTCCTGCTGGGCGCCGTGGGCCTCGGGCTCGGCATGGCCATTGGTACGCTGTTCCCACGCGGCATGGTGCGCCGCCGCCCGGCGGTGGCGGTCCGCACGGCCGGCGGCAATGGCTCGGCCGCGCCGGTGAAGGCGGCAGCCCGCCGCCGGGGCAAGAAGGTTCGTTCGGCCGCCTCCGCCTGAATTACTTCAGGCGGTCCAGAGCTTCCGTGAGCTTGACGCGCTGCGCGACCAGCGCGTTCTTGCGCTCGCGCGTCTCTTCCAGCACCTCTTCCGGAGCCTTGGCGACGAAGCCCTGATTGCTTAGCCGGCCTTCGATGACGCCGATGTCCTTGGACACCTTTTCGAGCTCCTTGCCGAGTCGCGCCCGTTCGGCGGCGAAGTCGATGACGCCCTCGAGCGGCAGGGCCAGTATGGCTTCGCCGAGCACGACTTGCGCCGAGGAGGCCGGGACCTTGTCCTCGAAATTGATCGCCTTGAGGCGAGCCAGCCGCATGATCTCCTGCTCCCAGGTCGCGGCGCGCCGGCGCGATTCCGTATCGGCGCCGACAATGACGCAGTCGATCTTGGTACCCGCCGGAACATTCATCTCGGCGCGCACCGAGCGGACCTGCGAGATGAAATCGATGACCCAGCGCATCTCGGCATCGACTTTCGTATCGCCCAGGCCCTGATAGATCGGCCACTGAGCATCGATCAGCATGCTCGCGGCACCGGTCTTCTGCCACAGCTCCTCGGTGACGAAGGGCATGAAGGGATGCAGAAGCAGCAGTATCTGATCAAGCACCCATTGCGCGCAATGTTGCGTCTCGGCCTTGGCCGCTTCGTCGCTGCCCGACAGCAAGGGCTTGATGAGCTCGACATACCAGTCGCAGAAGACATTCCACGCGAAGCCATAGAGGGCGCCGGCCGCATCGTTGTAGCGATGCTCCTCGATCGCGTTGGTCACCAAATCGCGAGTGCGCGCAACCTCGCCGGCGATCCAGCGGTTGATGGTGACGCGCGCCGCGATCGGGTCGAAATCCGGATCGCGCCTGGCGCCGTTCATCTCGCAGAAGCGCGCCGCGTTCCACAGCTTGGTGCCGAAATTGCGGTACCCTTCGACACGCTGGGTCGAAAGCTTGATGTCGCGGCCCTGCGCCGCCATGGCGGCCAGCGTGAAGCGCAACGCGTCGGCGCCGAACTGGTCCACGAGGTCGAGCGGGTCGATGACATTGCCCTTCGACTTCGACATCTTCTGGCCCTTCTCGTCGCGGACCAGTGCATGAATGTAGACGGTATGGAAGGGCTTCTCCTTCATGAAGTGAAGCCCCATCATCATCATGCGGGCGACCCAGAAGAAGATGATGTCGAAGCCGGTGACCAGCACGTCGGTCGGGTAATGGCGCTTGAGCTCTGGTGTCTCGTCCGGCCAGCCCAGCGTCGAGAATGGCCACAGCGCCGAAGAGAACCAGGTATCGAGCACGTCCTCGTCGCGCTTGAGCATCGTGCGCGTGCCATAATGGCGCTGCGCGACGGCGAGCGCGAGGTCCTCGCTCTCCTCGACGAAGACTTCGCCATCGGGACCGTACCAGGCCGGAATCTGATGGCCCCACCAAAGCTGGCGCGAAATGCACCAGGGCTGGATGTTGCGCATCCATTCGTAGTAGGTCTTTTCCCAGTTCTTCGGCACGAAGACCGTGTCGCCGTTCTCGACCGCGGCGATGGCGGGCTGGGCGAGCGTCTTGGCATCGACATACCACTGCTCGGTAAGCCACGGCTCGATGACGACGTCGGAGCGGTCGCCATGCGGCACCTGATGGACATGTGGCTCGATCTTGTCGAGGAGCCCCTGCTCCTCCAGCATGGCGACGATGCGCTTGCGCGCCTCGAACCTGTCGAGCCCATCGAGCGCCAGCGTCTCCGCCGGCACATTCGCCCCGGCGAGGAAGTCCTCATTGCCGGCAAGTTGCATCTTGCCGAACTGGTCGAGCACGTTGATCTGGGGCAGGTCGTTGCGCTTGCCGACATCGAAGTCGTTGAAGTCATGCGCCGGCGTGATCTTGACCGCGCCGGTGCCCTTCTCGGGGTCTGAATAGGTATCGGCGACGATCGGGATCCGGCGGCCGACCAGCGGCAGCACGACATCCTTGCCTATGAGATGCTTGTAGCGCTCATCGTCGGGATGCACCGCGACGCCGGAATCGCCCAGCATCGTCTCCGGCCGCGTGGTGGCGACGACGATATGCTGATCTGTGCCCTCGATCGGATATTTCAGATGCCAGAGATGGCCCTTGACCTCCTTCTGCACCACTTCAAGATCGGAGATGGCCGTAAGAAGCTTCGGATCCCAATTGACCAGCCGCTTGTCCTTGTAGATCAGGCCTTCCTTGTAGAGTTGCACGAAGACCTTGAGCACGGCGCGCGACAGGCCTTCATCCATGGTGAAGCGCTCGCGGCTCCAGTCGCAGGAAGCGCCGAGACGGCGCAGCTGGCGCGAAATCGCGCCGCCCGACTCCTCTTTCCACGCCCAGACACGCTTGAGAAAGGCCTCGCGTCCCATGGACCGCCGGTCTGTCTTGTTCTCCTTCTGAAGCAGGCGCTCGACCACCATCTGCGTGGCGATGCCGGCATGGTCGGTGCCGGGCTGCCACAGCACGTCGCGCCCGCGCATCCGCTCGAAGCGGCAGAGGACATCCTGGATCGTATTGTTGAGCGCGTGCCCCATATGGAGCGAGCCCGTCACATTGGGCGGCGGGATGACGATGGTGAAAGGCTCGGCCTTGGGCCGGCGTCCGGGCTTGAAATAACCGCCCTTCTCCCAGGCCTCATAGAGGCGGGCTTCCATCTCGGTAGGAATATAGGTCTTCTCAAGCATGATTTTCGCTATGTAGGGAGAACATGGCGGGCTTTAAACACGAGAGTGCCGCAGGTTTCAACCGGCCAGTGGCCTCAAATCTTGAAGCGGATGCCAACTTCGTCGCCGCGTACCCAGACGCGCTCGGCTGGACGCTGGTCCATTTCGCCGGGAATGGTTACCAGAAAGTTGAGCGGGATGAGGAAGGATTCGCCGACCCGAAGCCTGGCACCGGTCGCGCTCACATCGCGCACCTTGCATGTAATGACTGTTTTACCATCAAGGAAAAAAACGCGCCCCTCCTTGAGGCGGCGCATGCGCGTTGCCTGTCGTTTTTCCATTATCCCTGGACCGCCAGCACAGTTCCCCCCGCTTCAGCCGATCGCGCGACGACTCCTAGATCTTGCGCATCGGCTTATCCGAGAACCGCACGCATGGTCGGGTCAAGCTCGACCACAAGCTTCTCGGGCCGATGCTCTAACGCTGCGGCCGCCTGACCACCCGCTCGATCTCCTCGCGCACCAGGCGCTCGACGAGCTTTGGCAGATTCTCATCCAGCCACTGCTTGAGCATGCCGCGCAGAAGCTCCTGGGCGATATCCGCGATCGGACGATCCCCCAGTGCCCGCCTTGTGATTGTCTCAGCCAGTTGGGCAAAGGCGGCCTGGGTAGCGGAACTGGTGCTTTCGGACATGAGCCCGGATTCGAGGGCGAAATCCGTAGCTTCCTCGGCAATCACCGCCGGCGCTGGCGCTGGCGGCAGAAAGCGCGGCGGATCGAGCTCCCGCAGGGACGGATAGGCCTCAGATTCAGGTTCAGGCTCCGGCTCCACATACTCGGCAGCCTGGGCGCCGAAGTAGCCATCATAAGAATATTGGTCCTGGTCATCCGGCAGGACCGGTTCGGGCAGCACGGGATCAGGGCGCCGGAGCCGCGTCTCATAAGAAGACGCCCGCTCGCGGAAGGCAGTCATGGTCTCTTCCCGGCGTCCGCCCAATATGCCGGCGAAGCCCTGGGGCTGGGACTGCTGAGATGCCGTGGTGGAAGAATAATCGTAGCTCCGCCGCGCCCGATTGTCAGGACGCGCCGGCGGGGGTTCGACTCTTCCCCTGAGGTCGGCCATGGCATCGCCAAACCGGTCGGAAGAAGCAGCGGCGGCATTTTCATCAATGGCGCGTCGGATGGAGGCAAGCACATCTTCCATCCGGGGCTCGGCCGGTTTCTGCCCGTGCTTCATTGAAATAGGTCCTGTCGCCGCGACTCTCTAGCGCCACTATGGCCCGCAAGATCGCCTAAATCGATCCCGCTTGCAAATGACAGGCCGAGTTAACCACAAGAACGTGATGGGCCCGACCGGCGAAAACCTCAGTCGATGGTCTTGACGCCCGTACCGAACCATTTGTTGCGGACCCGGTCGTAATTCTCGATCGGATCGTAATAGTCGACGCCGAGGCCGATCTGGCGGGCGGTAAGCCTGCCGACGGATCCAAGGATCTGATAGGCGGCGACGACCTGGTCGCGCTCGGCCTGGGCCAGGATGATTTCGGATTGCAGCAGATCGGATTCGGCGTTCAGCACGTCGAGCGTCGTGCGTGAGCCGACCAGGTTCTCCTGCTTCACGCCGTCGAGAGCGACTTGGTTCGCGGTGACCTGCGCCTGGGAGGACACGATGGTCTCGCGCGCCGCAATCAAGAGATTCCAGGACGTCACCACCGATTCGCGCACGGCCCGCGCGGCGCTGATGATCTCGATGCGGCGCTGGCTTTCCACCTGCTTGGCCTCGCGCACCGCCGAATAGACGCTGCCGGCCTCATAAAGCGGAACATTAATGCTTCCTATGAGGGCGAGCCGCTGGGTATTGTTGTCCGCAAAGTGATCGAGATCATCGACGGTCTTGGTGCCGCTCGCCTGCAGATTCACGCTCGGCAGGAGGTCGCCTCTGACCACACCGACATTGTGGCGCGCCGCCTCGGCAACGAAGGCGGCGTTCAGAATGTTGGGATTGATATTTTCGGCAAGCACCAAAGCCGCATCGAGATTCGACGGCAGCTTGGGCAATTTGGGATATTTGAGCGTGCCCGGCGAATGGCCGACGACCCGGTTGTAGTTGGCCACGCTCGAGGCGAGATTGGACTTGGCCGCCGCCACCGTCGATTGCGAAAGCGCCAATTGCGCCTGCGCCTGCGACACGTCGGTCTTGGTCACCTCGCCGACATTGAAGCGCTCCTGGGTGGAGCGCAGTTGCTCCTGCAGGGTCTTCACATTGCGCTGCCGCAGCTGCAGCACACGCCGGTCGCGGATCACATTCATATAGGCGGTAACGGCATCGAACAGCGTCTGCTGTTCGACCGCTAGGAGATTTTGCCGGCCAGCTTCGACGACCGCCTCGGCCTGCTTGACACCCTCGACAGTCTTGAAGCCACGGAAGATCGGCTGGCTCAGCGTGATGGCGAGGTCGCCCGGACGCCTCGATTCCCATTCGCCGGGATTGGGTTTTTGTAAGGTATCGACGAAACCACTGCTGGCCTGGGCATCGACCGTCGGCCGCCATCCGGACAGGGCCTGTGGCGTCGCCTCGTCCGTCGCGCGCTGGCGGGCCCGCTCGGCCCGCAAGGTTGGATTGCCCGAATAGGCGCTCGCCAGCGCCTCCGACAAATTCTCGGCATTCGCGGTCACAGACGAGAACATTAAGGGAACGACGAATGCCCCGACCATTCCCCACGCACTAAGTCGCTTAAACCCCATTTGCCCAAAATCCACTTTTTAGTGTCCCCTTCGAGCCCGAGGGCCCCATTGTAGCGCAATAGGTTAAAGCAATCAAAAAACAAAAGCTGGCCGGTCCACCACGACCCCCGGCAGCCGGGCGACCGACGCCTCGAAGGCGGGCATCGAGCTGATGGCGCCGTCATTGCTGGTGAAAACGGTTGCCGTCGCCACGGTCTGATCGCCGACCACCGCGACCAGGCGCCCGCCATCATTGAGCTGCTCGAGCAGCGCCTTGGGTACCGATGGCACCCTGCCGTCGATCACGATGGCATCATAAGGCTGGCCCGCTTTCCAGCCCTCAGCATGCGCCGCCTGATGGACCGAGGCGTTTGCGACCCCCAGCGCCGACAGATTGCCTGCCGCCGCATCGACGAAACCCTGATCCTCGTCGATGGCGATGACCTTGTTGCACAACCGCGCCATGAGCGCCGTGGCATAGCCGGTGCCGCAGCCGATATGCAGCGCCGTCTCGTCGGCAGCGATTTCCGCAAGCTGAATGAGCTTGGCCAGCGCCATCGGCTCCATCAGGGCGCGCCCGCTTCCGATGTCGATATCCTCATCCATATAGGCGACGGCACGACGCGACTCCGGCACGAACAGTTCGCGTGGCAGCGCGGCCATCGCCAGGATGATGCGCCCGTCGGTGATGCCGTTCGGGCGGATTTGCGAATCGATCATCTTTGATCGGGCGAGAGCGAAATCAGTCATAAGACGCTGATAACCAAATAGAGAGGGTCTGTCCATCTGCCAATCGTAACACATTGTAGTCCTCGATTGCTTCGACTATAAGGCCCGCCGAAGGCCTCGTGGCGGAGTGGTTACGCAGCGGACTGCAAATCCGTGCACCCCGGTTCGATTCCGGGCGAGGCCTCCAATTTTTCCTATAAAATCAAGCAATTCGAAAGCATCGCGAGAACGACGCCGCAACGCGGCGATCGCCTTGCCATATGCCGGTCCTCCCGCACATATGAGATACAGACGGACAGCTTCGATCATGCGCGATTCTCCAATCCAAACACTCAGCTTCGAGTCACCGATTCTCGGTCTGGATGACCACCCCCGCGATCAAGGCGAGCGAATACGGCGCGAAAAATTTCCGAAGCTCACTGTGCCGGTCTCCAAGAAGGGAATGTCAATGCCCCGCGCGAGCTGCGCTTTGGTTTCAAGGCGTCGTCACTCAGTTTTTTGAGCGGTCGAGAAGCCGAAGCGGCGCGCCCATTTTGGATGTCGTCTGATGAGCCAGCGGCCGAACCTGATTTCGCTCCGGCGCCGGAGCCGGCGCGCCATGGGAATATCCACCGCGAGAATCAAAAGGCCCAGCGGGACCATCCAGAAGCCAAGGACCGGAAGGAAGCCGAGGAGCCCACCCAGAATCAGGGCGAAACCCAGGATGATTCTGATCACCGGATGACCGGGAAGCGAGAACCTTCGCCCGCCGAATTTGACACTGTGCATAGGCGCCTGCCCCGCTTGCTACTTGGCAAATATAAGGAGGCCATGAAGGCTTTTCGACGGCTTGCAAAAAGACTTTTCAAATGCGAGAAACCTATGTATACGCGCTGCCATTCCCCGGTAGCTCAGTGGTAGAGCAAGCGGCTGTTAACCGCTTGGTCGCTGGTTCGAGTCCGGCCCGGGGAGCCAGTTTCACAAAGGGTTAGATGCGAGGCATCTAGCCCTTTTTCATTTTAGGAACGTCGTCCTTTCCCTGAAAACCGCACGCGCGTTTCAGGCCGATGCTCGCACCCATCTTGCTTGTTCCCGGCCATCGTCTGTAGACTCGGCGTTCGGAACTGCTGGAAGGATGGGGACCATGTCTAACGACGCTCCTCGCCGTGCTTTCCGCATATGGCTGGTTCCAGCCATTGCCGGCGCGTCCCTTTTTTGGACATTTGCGGCGCGCGCCCAATCCGCTGACGATCTGCCCACCCCGGAGGAACCGTGGCTCGCCGAGCCCGGCGATTGGGCCGCCGACTTCAACGACGCTCAGGTCGCCTGTTATCAGGGCTCGATGAGTGCATGCGACTCGATCTGGATGAGTCAGCGCGTCCTGTTCGATTCCTTCTTATCCAAATACGGACGCACCTGCGGTGGTCGGGCTGATGCTCGTCAGCTCACTTTCGCAAATATGACCTGCACGGAGGCATTTCCCGGCCACGAATAACGCTGTCGTGCGGTCAAGAGCGCAGGCGCAACTTCGCGCTCATCGGCTTGGCAACTCGCCCGCGAGGCCCTCGCGAAATCGCCATAGGCGAACTTGCCAGCTGGGTTCGGCCTGAATAGACTGATTGCAAACGACAATCAGTCTGGAGGGCCTCATGTCGAAACTCTATGTCCGCGCTTTCTCCATCTCCGTGGACGGCTTCGGCGCCGGACCTGACCAAAGCCTCGAGAACCCGCTTGGTCTCAATGGCGAAAAACTGCCTCAATGGTTCTTTCCGACCAAGACATTCCAGGCGATGTTCGGCAAGGGCCACGGAACCGAGGGCATCGACAATGACTTCGCGGCCAAGAGCTTCGACAATATCGGGTCCTGGATTCTCGGGCGCAACATGTTCGGCCCGATCCGCGGTCCCTGGCCGGATGAAAGCTGGAAAGGCTGGTGGGGCGACAACCCGCCCTATCATGTGCCGGTCTTCGTGCTGACGCATCACAAGCGCCCGCCGCTCACCATGGAAGGCGGGACCGTATTCCATTTCGTGACCGAGGGCTACGAGGCGGCCCTTGAGCAAGCGAAGCAGGCCGCAAAAGGCAAGGACGTGCGCGTCGGCGGCGGCGTCGCCACGATCCGGCAGTATTTGCAGGCGGGCCTCATCGACGGGATGCATCTGGTCCAATCCCCGGCCCTCCTGGGGCGCGGCGAGAACCTGTTTGCCGGCCTCGATCTGCCGGCACTGGGCTATGTCGTAACGGATCGCGTCGCGACTCCGGCCGCCACCCATCTCACAGTGACGAAGCAGAAGTAGCGTCAGCGGCGAAGGGGAAACAGCGCACGCAGGCGCTCGTCGCGCAAATAGAGCCCGCCCCACATGAAGAGGCCCAGATAGACGCCGAACAAGAGATGACTGAAGAGCGGGCTGCCGAGACGCAGATGCGTGGCGATGGCGCCGCCCAGATAACCGGTCATGAGCACGGCGCCGAGCAGCGAGGTGCGCGGATAGGCATAGAGCGCGGTGCAGATGAGTGCCAGAACGCCGAGGCCGCGTGCCAGCCCCGAACTCGCCGGATAGCCGAGTTCCTGCAATGTCTCCATCACAACATCGAGCGGCACCAGCTTGATGACGCTGTCGAAGACCATGAACAGGACGAACAGGCCGCTCAGGCCATAGCCGATCCACCGCGCTGTCTTATTGTCCGCAGGCATGTCCCACCCTCAAAGTTGTTTTGAACCACTCAGCCATTCATCGTGCCGCCGCTGATCATCCACGGCGTGCCGAAGCGGTCAACCAGCATACCAAACGCCTTGCGAAGAAAGATGGCTGCAGCGGCACAACGATACTGCCGCCTGGCGCCAGCGCGTCGAAAGCGCGCTTCGCCTGGTCCTCGGTGGCATAGTCGAGCGCGACGGAAAAGCCTTTCATCCCCTCAGGGACTGCCTCACCGGCCCGGTCGCTCGCCATGAGCACATCACCATTGGCGAAAGTGAGCTGCGCATGCGGGACATTGTCGGGTGAGCCGGACGGTGCCTGCGTCGTCTGAGGCATGTCTCCATATTTGATGAGACGATCGACCTTGGCCCCGAGTGCCTTCTCATAGAAACGCATGGCCTCACCGGTCATGCCATCGAAGGAGAGATAGGTGCTGAGCTTGCGCATGAGCCTGTCCTCTTGAAGCCACTCCCGCCTGCGATCGGGCGGGCATAGAGGCGCGGACCATAGGCGCATCGCTAGGGGTTTGTTTTGTACAGAAACGACAGCTGCTCGTCCTGGCGCTGCACATGTGCTGGGGTCTGCCCGATGAGATGCTTCAGCGCGCGCGTAAGATGTGATTGATCGAAGAAGCCGGCTTCATGGACCGTGTCAAGAATCGAGTGGCCATTCCTGAGGAGCTGGACGGCGCAACGGGCCCTTTCGATTTGCTGGAAGGTACTGTGGGTCATTCCGGTCGCCTGGCGGAAATGCCGCTGGGCCGAGCGTCGCGACAACGCCCGTTCGTCCCCCGCCAGCCCCTCGGTGATCGCCTGATTGCGCGTGATGAGGCCCCTCTTCACCAGACGCGACACAAAGACCTCGGCCGTCTCGAAATCCGGATACTCCCATTGCATGCCATCGAGCCAGAAGCCGAGTCCGGTCATGTCGGGCATATCCTTGTCATTTCGGTCGATGAGTGCGCTCACCGGCAAGGAGGGCATGAATGTGCCGAGCTTGAAACGGATGCCGAACCACTCTCCCTCGGCCGGACAGTCGGCCAGCGTCGCCCTGGTCTCAGGCCCCCTGATCGTCAGGAATATTCTGCCCTTGAGTCGCGACACCGCCATTTCCCAATGTGGTGAGGCGATGGAATGGAACTGGCCGGCGCGCTCGCTGTGGCAGCGCCAGACTCTTTCGATATAGGGAGAATCCGATGGCCGGTCGTTGAAGACAAGGAACACAGCCGCACCTCCAGCTAGGCCTTTCGCGCCGGTGGAAACAAGACCTCGAGATAGCGCCGCAAATGATCGACGCACTGAATGCCGGCCTCGGCGCTCTGCCTGGATTTGGCGAGGATGAAGGCACCCTGGAGGACCGCCTGGATATGCAAGGCCAGGCTTTCCGCCGTCCAGGTGCCGTCGCTGCCATATTTGTCGATCGCCTTGGCGACGTCATCCGCCAGTGCCGCCCCATGACTGTCGAAGGTCGCGCCGCAGGCGTCGCGGATCTGCGGATGCGACAGATAGACCTCCTGCACCAGCGTGCCGCCGAAGCAGGTGAATTTGGGCAACTCGCCCTGCATCAGGCTCTTGCGGAAATCGACATAAGCGAGGAGCCGGTCGCGCGGATCGGCTAGCGTCTGGTAAGGCGCCGTGGCGAAGAGCTCACCGGCATACGCTCCCCAATGCGACGCCGCCTCGATGGCCAGATCTTCCTTGGTTTTGAAGTGATGGAAGAAGCTGCCCTTAGTGAGCCCCGCCGCGGCGCAGATATCCTCGATCCGCGTCGCCGCATAGCCCTTGGCGCGGAAGACATCGAGAGCGGCATTGAGGATCCTGGTCTTGGATTCGTGTGGCGTCTCTGTCGTCTGCATCTCATACTCACCAGCGGCCAAGGTACCTACCGGTGGGTATGGTGTCAATGAATCCCCTCAGTCCCGGATGGAAAAGTTAATGGCCCGGTCGATGGCACTGGTGACGGCGGCACTGTCGAGGCGGGAGTCGAAGCCGTGCGGCGCGCCAGGCAGGTTCACGACTTCCACAACCGCATCCGCAGCGAGCAGCGCCGCAATCGTGTCGTCCTGAAGCGCGTTGAGGCCTTTTATATGGCCGCCGCCGGCGCGCAGGAACAGGAGCGGCAATTTGCGCTCCGCGATCAGCCCGGCAACCCGCTTGAGATTCATCCGCGCGGCAAGCTCAGCGCTGGTGAGCGGCTCGCTTGGGCTGCCTGGCACGACGCCGGTCGAGGGATAGAACATGACGACACGGCCGACGGCGAGCGGGCGCTTGCTATCGAGCAGCGACGGCACCAGAAGCCCGCCTGCCGAGAAGGTGATCACACTGACACGCTTCGTGTCGAGCCCCTTTCCCTCACCCTCGGCGCTGAGCCAGCCGAGCACCTGGTCGAGCTGGCCGAGCGCCAGATCGAGCTCGCGCTTCGGTGAGCCCAGCGAATGATCATACATGATCGCCGCCGCCCCCGAGGCGGCGATAACCGTGCCCCAGTCGCGATTGACCTGCCAGATGCTCGCCGGCGCCTTGATTTCGGCCGGGATGCCGCCATGCATCAACAGCACCACCGGCAGCTTGTCCTTGCTTTCGCCCTTGGGCGTCGACAGCGTGATCTTCACTGGCGACCCGTCCGTTCGCTGGCCGATCGTCACTTCTTCCTTCATGACGTCGGCGCTAACCAGCGGATGGCGCAAGGGCGGATTGTCCTGCGCCTGCAACGGACCACTGAAAGCGATCAACAAAAGAAACAGAAACGCGACAGATCCCATCTTCATCATGCTTGCCTCCCGGACAAATCGTTTGAGCCCGCTCTAGCAAAGCCGCTCGAGCCTCGCGTTTCCGGAATTGCTATTTCGGCACTAGTGTCCCGAATCCGAAGTTCGCCACAGCCAGCGGGACCTTCCGAGCGAACTTCGGATTCGGAAGGACACTAGAAAATCTAATGATTCTAGTGTGCTTTTGAACGCGAAGGTCCTGTCGGTGCAAGCCGCCTGATATCAGGAACTTCGCGTTCAGCACACTACAAGGTTTTGAAGAATTCCCGCGTCCCCTCCGCGGTGACGAGGCTCGCCGACGTCTGGCCTTCATGAATGCCCGAGGCGATCAGGAGCGGCTTCGCCGTTGCACCGGCGACGCCGTCGGCGCTTACCGCAAGCCCAAGCCCATGCACCAGGCCGGCCAGCGCACGCACCATCCTGGCGGCGTCCTTCTGGTCCATATTGGCCACGAAGCGGCGGTCGATCTTCACCTTGTCAAAGCCGAATTCGCGGATGTGATAGAGATTGGAATAGCCGGTGCCGAAATTATCCAGCACGATGCGCACGCCCGCCTCGCGCAATGGTTCGAGCGCGGTCTTGGCGGCCTCCAGATCCTTGACGATCAGACTCTCGGCCACGTCGAGCTCGACGCGGGCGGGCGCGATCTCGGCTTTGGCGATCATCTTCAGGATCGTGTCGCCGAGGTCACGGTCTCGCAGCTGCGCCGGCAGCACGTCGATGGCGAGCGACACGCCTTCCGGCCAATGCCGGGCCGCCGAACAAGCAAGCTCGAGGATACGTGTCGCGATGGCATGGATGAGCCCCGCCTCCTCGGCAATCGACAGGAAGCGCTCTGGCGGGACTTCTTCGCCATCTTCCCTGATCAAGCTCGGCACGGCTTCGAAACCTGTCACCGCGCCGTTCTCCAGATCGAAGGACGGACGGAATCGTGGACGCACGCGACCTGCCTCCAGCGCCCGGCGCAGCTCGTCCTCCATTTGCGCGCGCTCGCGCATCAACTGATCCATCTCCTCCTCGAAGAAGCGATAGGCGGAGCGTTTCTCGGCCTTGGCGCGATAGAGCGCCACATCCGCCTTGCGCAACGCTTCGTCCCCGCTCAGCGCATCGCCGGGCAGAAGCGCTATGCCGATGCCGGCGCTGATCTGATGCCGGCTTCGCCCGGTGCCGATGGGCTCCGAGAGTACGTGAATGATCCTGAGCGCGATGCTGGCGGCGGCCTCCGCCCCCAGAAGATGCTGGGCCAGGATGATGAATTCGTCACCGCCGAGACGCGCCACCAGATCGCCTTCGCGCACCGCGCGCAGGAGGCGTCCGGCAACATGGAGCAGCACCTCATCGCCGACGCCATGGCCGTAGGTATCGTTGATCTGCTTGAAGCTGTTAAGGTCGAGCAGCATCACGGCATGCGACAGACCGGCTGCCGGCGGCGAGGCGACCGCAGTCCGCAGCGCCTCCTCGAACTGGCGCCGGTTGGGGAGCCCGGTCAACGGATCCTGATAGGCAAACTCGCGCGCCCGCGCCTCGGCCGCGATGCGCCGCGCCATTTCGCGCTTCTGGTCGAAATAGCGGCGCATGGCGAAGATCAGCAGGCCAAACGCCAGGATTCCACCGATGAGCAGCGCTTCGTTGAGATCGATCCTTCGCTCATGCTCCGAGGCGCCGGTCGCGGTGGCGAAGATATCGATCTCGAATGCGATATAGGTAATCACCGCGATGACGGCGGCAAGCATGCCGAGATCGCGCAGGCTGACGCGGTGCTTGAGGATGAAATTACGGATGCGAGACAATGAACCCTCGGGCGATGAGAATCGAATACGCCGGCAAGTCCCGCGCGCTATACCATGATCGTGGCCCGATCACACGGCCTGGGTCTGATCCAGCGCGGCATATTCACTCGCCAGGCGATCGAGCAGAGCCCGCACCGACGGCAGAAGCCGGCGGCGTGACGGAAAGGCCGCATGGATGATCCCCGAGCGTGGCGCCCAGCCGGGCAAGACATCGATAAGCTTGCCGGCGCGCAGATCCTCCTGCACCACGAATGTGGGCAGCTGGCACACGCCCACGCCTTGGAGTGTCGCCAACCTGAGGGCCACCATGTCCTCGGTGATGAAGCGGGGCCGATGTCGGATGACGCTGGTCGCACCTTGCGCATCTTCAAGCCGCCACTCATGTTCGAGGCTTGCCGGCTCCCAGGCGAGACTGGGCAGTGTTGAGAGATCGGCCGGGACGAGTGCCCGGGAATTGCCTTTGAGCAGGGCCGGACTGGCCACCAGGCGTTGCCGGCTCTCGGCGAGCTTGCGGATCACAAGGTCGCTGTCCTCGAGCGGCGGGAAGCGCACCCTGATCGAGAGATCGAAGCCCTCGCTGATGACATCGACACGCCGGTTGGTGCTTTCCAGCTGCACCTCCACTTTCGGATGGTCGGCGACGAAGCTCGCGATGATCTCCCCCAGCTGGAAATAGATCACCGAAGACGGGCAGCTCATCCGCACCACGCCCTGTGGCTCGGATTTCATCCGGTCGATCGCCTCTTGCGCCGCATCGGCCTCGACCGTCATCGCGACGCAGTGCCGGTAATATTCCCGACCAATGTCGGTGACGGCGAAGCGCCGGGTCGAGCGCTGGATCAGGCGCACGCCGAGCCGCTCCTCGAGCAGGCCGATGCGGCGGCTGAGCCGGGAGCGCGGCATGCCCAGCTTACGGGCAGCGGCGGCGAAGCCGTTCTGTTCCACCACATCGACGAAATAGCGCAGATCGTTCAGGTCTTGCATTCTCATTGTCCTATTCTCAGGACATTATAGCCCGAAATGGCTATCTACCGCCAGATTTGGTGCAGCCATATGTACTCCGCGACACGATCCTTCAGGGATCCCCATCGGAGACAGAACATGAGAAAGATCCTAGGTATTTACGGTGGTCCGCGGCCCCATTGGGTCGGCGACGGCTTCCCCGTCCGCTCCCTCTTCTCGCATGCGAGCCATGGCGAGCATGTGAGCCCTTTCCTCCTGCTCGACTATGCCGGTCCAGCCAGGTTCGAACCCACGGATCAGCCGCGCGGCGTCGGCGTTCATCCTCACAAGGGCTTCGAGACGGTGACCATCGTCTATGAGGGCGAGGTCGAGCACCGCGACTCGACGGGCCGTGGCGGCGTCATCGGCCCGGGTGACGTGCAGTGGATGACCGCTGCCGGCGGCATCCTGCATGAGGAATTCCACTCAAAGGACTTCACCCGCATGGGCGGTACGCTGAAAATGGTGCAGCTCTGGGTCAATCTACCGGCCAGGGACAAGGCGGCGACTCCCGGCTATCAGGCCCTGCTCGCCCGCGACATCCCCTCTGTCCCGCTCACAGATGGCGCCGGAACGCTCCGCGTCATCGCCGGCGACTATCAGGGCCGCAAGGGACCGGCGCGCACTTTCACACCGATCGATGTGTGGGACGTCTCGCTCAGCCGTGGCAAGCCGATTGAGCTCGAGCTGCCCGATGGTCACACCCTGGCCGCCGTCGTCCTCAAGGGCTCGGTGCTCTTCAACAACGACACCGTCGCCAGCGAGGCGCAGTTCGCGCTCTTCGACCGCAAGGGCGGCACGATCACGCTCGAAGCGCAGAGCGACGCGCAGATCCTCATCCTGAGCGGCGAGCCGATCGACGAGCCGGTCGTCATGCACGGACCCTTCGTCATGAACACGGCCGACGAGATCCGCCAGGCCATCACCGAATTCCAGAATGGCCGCTTCGGCGCCATCGCGGAAAACGCCTAATCCCCAACACAAGGAGTGAATACTGAAATGGCAAATACCTACAAGCGTCTCGACAAGGAGCAGGCAGCGGTGCTGCTGGTCGACCATCAGACCGGGCTTCTGTCCCTGGTGCGCGACATCGATCCGGACAAGTTCAAGAACAACGTGCTCGCGCTGGCCAATCTCGCCCGCTATTTCAAGCTGCCGACGATCCTGACCACCAGCTTCGAGGACGGTCCCAACGGCCCCCTGGTCCCTGAGCTCAAGGCGCTCTTCCCGGATTCGCCCTTCATCCCGCGCCCCGGCCAGATCAACGCCTGGGACAATGAAGACTTCGTCAAGGCGATCAAGGCGACCGGCAAGAAGCAATTGCTCATTGCAGGCGTGGTGACCGAGGTCTGCGTGGCCTTCCCCGCTCTCTCGGCACTTGCCGAAGGCTTCGATGTCTTCGTCGTCACCGACGCATCGGGCACCTTCAACGAGATGACGCGCCATTCGGCCTGGGATCGGATGTCGGCCGCCGGCGCCCAGTTGATGACTTGGTTCGGCGTCGCCTGTGAGCTTCATCGCGACTGGCGCAACGATGTCGAAGGTCTCGGGACGCTCTTCGCCAATCACATTCCCGACTACCGTAACCTTATGACCAGCTATTCGGCGCTGGCGCAGAAGTAACAGGAGAATACCATGACTGCCAATTTCAACGGAAAACGCCCGGTCATCGATCCCGATGATGCGGTGATGCTTCTGATCGACCATCAGAGCGGCCTGTTCCAGACGGTCGGCGACATGCCGATGCCGGTTCTCAGGAACCACGCGACGGCGCTCGCCCGCATGGCGACGCTCGCCAAGCTGCCGGTGATCACCACCGCCTCGGTGCCGCAGGGCCCGAACGGTCCGTTGATCCCCGAGATCCATCAGAACGCGCCGCATGCCCAGTATGTCGCTCGCAAGGGTGAGATCAATGCCTGGGACAATCCCGACTTCGTCGCCGCGGTGAAAGCGACGAAGCGCAAGACCCTGATCATCGCCGGCACCATCACCAGCGTCTGCATGGCCTTCCCGTCCATCAGCGCGGTCCAGGACGGCTACAAGGTCTTCGCGGTGGTCGATACGTCGGGCACCTATTCGAAGATGGCGCAGGAGATCACCCTCGCCCGCGTCGCCCAGGCCGGCGTCGTGCCGATCGACACCGCTGCCGTTGCTGGCGAATTGCAGCGCACCTGGCATCGCGAAGATGCGCAGCAATGGGGTGAAGTCTACGCCAAGATCTTCCCGGCCTACCAGCTGCTCTTCGAGAGCTACCACAAGGCGCAGCAGGTCGAGAAGGACCACGAGGTCCTCGACTCGCAACGCAGCTGACAAGCCTGCGGCCATGGCTGAACGCCATGGCCGCATTGCCTATTCGGGACGGCGCCGCAGCAGCGCGCCGCACCCGCTGCATGCTCAGCTCCTCAGCGCTGAGGCTTGCGCTTCGTTGAGCTTCCGGGCGCATTCCTGGCAGCAGACCTCGACAGTCTTTCCAGCGATCGTCACCTTGATCGGGTTGGCGCCGATTTCGTCATCGCAGGCCGCGCATGTTTTCGCTGACATGATATTTCTCCACAGTTGAGACCCGATATTGGGTGAGTGGAGTGCACCACATCCGCTCCGAGGCGCGCTGTCGGAATCTTTAGCGATCGAGCGCCGACTGGCGGAACTGCGACGGCGTCCTTCCATAGGCGTCGCGGAAAGCCTGGGTGAAGTGGCTGTGGCTGGAAAAGCCGAGATCCAGGCCGAGCTCCGTCAGATCGTCATATTGGGCGATAAGGTCGAGCGCGCGCGCCAGCCGCAGGCGCAGCTGATAGCGATAGAGCGGCAGACCTTCCACCTGCTGGAACACCTGGGTGAGATAGACCGGCGAGCAGCCCACTTCCTGGGCGATATCGGCGAGCGTCCAGCGCCGCGCCAGGTCACGAGCCAGCACAAGCTTGGCGCGGTCGGCGAGACGCTGACGGCCCTCACTGGCGCCCGCCGCGTGGGCGGTACGCAGGGCCAGCGCGCGGCGCACCAGAGTCAAAGCCAGGCTCTCGGCCTCGAGCGGCTCGGCGAGCCCCTGCCTCAGACTGTGCCGAAGCATCGCAACGAGCGCCTGCGCGCGCGGATCGATACGCAGGCGCTGCCGCCGGAAGGCCACGCCTCCGCCGTCACGCAGCAGGTCCTTGGGCGCCAGCTCGCGCAACAGCGCATTCTCCACCTCGATCACCAGCGAAGCATCGCCGCCTTCCACCGGATGGCTGACGCGATAGACCTCGCCTTCATTGAAGAACAGGACCTGATTGGCTTCCGCCACCGCCTCGTCGCGCCCGAGAAAGCGCACATAGGCACCGCGATAGGGAAAGACGAGAAGTGTCGAGCCCGTGCATTCCTCGGAGCTCTTATGGCCGCGCCCGCAACTGCAGTAGACGTCGCGCACCGCGACGCTGGGCGTTTCGAGAAGCGTATGGCCGGTCAGGTCGGACATATCTCATGGCACAATGGTGGTGAACAAATATACCGCAAAAATGACGAGATGTACCGCGCCTTGCAGCACGGTGGTGCGGCCGGTGCCGAGCGAGAGCGTGGCGACCAGCAGCGACAGGGCAAGCAGCACCATGCCCTTATGGTCGAGCCCCAGCACCAGCGTCCAGCCCGTGGTGAGCGCTACGATGGCCACCGCCGGAATGGTGAGGCCGATCGAGGCGAGCGCCGAGCCGAGCGCCAGATTGAGGCTCGTCTGCAGGCGGTTGTAGCGGGCGGCCTTCAAGGCTGCGAGGCTCTCGGGCAGGAGCACGATCGCGGCGATGATGATGCCGACGACGGCCTTGGGCGCCCCTGCCGCCGTCACCGCGCTTTCGATCGTCGGCGACAGTGACTTGGCGAGCAGCACGACGGCACCGAGGCAGACGATGAGAAGCGCGCCGCTGATCAAGGCGGTATTCAGGCTGGGTGGCCGCGCATGCACCATCTCATCATGCGCCGCCTTGCCTTCGGGGAGAAAATAGTCGCGGTGCCTGACCGTCTGGACCAGCACGAAGGCGGCGTAGAGCGTCAGTGAGGCGATCGCGATCATCACCAGCTGGCTCGACGAATAGATAGGTCCCGCGACGGTCGTCGTGGCATTGGGCAGGATCAGCGTGATCACCGACATCGCGGCCAGCGTGGCGAGCACCGCATTGACGCCATAGAGCCCAAAAGCCTGCTCGCCATGGCGCGACCCGCCCACCAGCAGGCAGATACCCACCATGCCGTTGAGGATGATCATGATGGCGGCGAAAATCGTGTCGCGCGCCAGCGCCGCCGTCGCTTCGCCACCCGCCAGCATGAGCGAAACGATGAGCGCCACCTCGATGATCGTCACCGCGAGCGCCAGCACCAGCGTGCCGAAGGGCTCGCCGACACGATGGGCGACGACCTCCGCGTGATGCACCGCCGCCAGGACGCAGGCGACCAGCCCCAGACCGATCACGATATTGAACAGCGGATGAGCGTAGCCCAGCGACGCGGCAAGCAGCAGCCAGCCGGCAAGCGGGCTGAGCCAGGTCCAGATCGGCAAATAGTCACGCAGCATAGGTCATCCGTGATTCTCTTAGTTTAGGACACTGCTAGTTTAGGACACTGCGCAGGTCAGGCAGAGGAGCGGCGCGCTGTCATTTTTCTTGACGACCGTTTCGACCGTCAAGCCCGAAGCTTGCAGCTTGTCGCGAACGAGCCCGGCAATCCCGTCCCGCTGCGCCGCCACAGGCGGTTCATAGAAAAGATAGAGCCTGCCCTTTTTCTTCAACGATTTTCTGACGACCGGCAGCTCGGCGCGGGCGTCGGTCCAGAAGAGATTTACATTAATGGCGAACATCTTGTCGAACAGTCCCTCGCTTTCGTCGAGGTCGGCAAGCGCCATATGACGAAAGGCCGCCTTGTCGGCGCCCTGCCAGGACTTGCTTTCCCGCCGCGCCGCAGCGATGGCAGTGGCGGAGCGGTCGATGGCGAGGATGCTCCCGGTCTTCAACCGAGGCGCGATGAGGGAGACGGCAAGCCCTCTGCCACAGCCGATTTCCAGCAATCGGTCGGATGTCCTGGCCGCCAGGGTCGCGACCGCCCAGCCGATTCGTTCCGGAATTCTGGATGCCATGCCTTACTATGACCTATCCGGCCAATCTTCGAAACGTCCCAAATCCGGTCGGCTTTTTCCGTTCTGCCGCCACAAAGGCGGGAGATATGTAGCTTGCCCAAAGGGGATAGACGTCTAGAATTGCCGTGCGGTGCCGGTCATGCGAAGACTGGCGTCGACGCGAGTCTGCTACATCCTTTCTACCCTCCACAGCCTTGGTGCGTTGATCCCATGATGAAGAAGTTTCTGATGGCCGGCACGGCGAGTGCCCTCCTCGCTCTCACCGCTTTGCCTAATCTGGCCGAAGCCAAGACGCGCATGCTGTTGATCGGGGTGGCTGACTACAATGAGGACTCCGGCATCCGCGACCTTCTGGGGCCGCGCAACGACGTTTCGATAATGTGGCGCCTGTTCAAGTCGCGCGGCGTCGACCCCAAGGACATCACGGTGCTGAGCGACGGCATTCCGGAAGGCGCCGACTACCCGACCGTGAACGGCCCCGCGACGATCGAGAACATCCGCGCCGCTTTCGATCGCATCGCCAGCGAGTCCGGTCCGGATGACGATTTCATCTTCTACTATTCGGGCCACGGCACCCGCCAGCCGGATAACGATCCCGCGGCCGAGATCGAGCCCGAGGCCGATGGCTATGACCAGGTTCTGCTGCCGACTGACACCGGTGCCTATGATCCGACCGGCGGTGGCATCAAGAATGCACTGGTCGATGACGAGCTCGGTAAAAAGATCGACGCCATCCGCGGCAACGGCACCTTCGTCTGGGCCATCATCGATTCCTGCAATTCCGGCACGGTGACGCGCGGCGACAGCGTGACGAGGTCGATCGATCCGGCCGTTCTGGGCGTGCCCGACAAGCCCGCGTCGGCCAGCGCCACGCGCGGCGGCAGCCGCAAAGGCGCGCTCAGCATGACCAACCAGAACGACCTGGTCGGCTTCTACGCCGTCGATGCCTTCGACGAGGCCATCGAGCGTCCCTTCACCGGCTACAATCTTCCGATGGTGGGCGATGGCAAGACGCAGCGCATGGGCGTCTTCACCAACGCGCTCCATCATGCCTTGACCCAGGGCACGGCGCAGACCTTTGCCGATCTGGCGCGAGAGATCTCAGCCGATCTGCAGACCGACCGTTCCGGCGGACGCGTGCCGCAGCCGGTCTTCGATGGCGTGCTTGACCGCCCCCTCCCCGGCACAGCCAACAAGGGCCCGCGCCTCATCACCTCGATCATCACCGACGAGACGGTGGCGGTGCCGCAGGGCGTGCTGCATGGTTTCGAGGAAGGCTCGAAGGTCGAACTCTATGCGCCGGGCAAGAGCGATGCACCGATCGGCAAGGCCGAAATCGTAAGCGCCGAGGCCGCTTCAAGCCAGGCCGGCAACATCGCCTGGACGGAAGGCGCGGAGAAGATCGCCTCGGGGCCGATCGCGGTCAGGCTCGCCGAGCAGGCGGTGAGCTTCCGCTATGCCGTGTCGCCGCCGCCCGCGGAAGATCTCAAGGCGGGGGCCGCTTCCGAGACGGTGACGAAGGCCATCGATCTCGCTTTCGGCAAGGAGTCGGGCTCGGCCGAGATCGGCATCGCCTTGGGCGAGCCGGGAAATCCGGACGGCGACGTGTTGCTGCGCGCCCAGAATGGGCGGCTGTGGATCATGCGGCCCGATCGTCCCTTCGACACCAAGGCCGGCAGCTTCGGCGAAACGCCGAGCGTCGAGATCGGCGATGACGCGCAAGCGCTTGCCGAAAAAGTGAAGCAGGCCGTGTGGTCGCTGTCGCGCGCCGAGAAGCTGATCCGCTTCGCCTCCTCGGTCGGCTCCTCGCAGGATCCCAACACCGACCGGCCGGAGATCACCGCCACCATCGCACGCAAAGGCGACAAGAGCAGCGATCCCGCCGGCGCCTGCGCCAAGCCCGACAAGAACGCACAGGGCAAGCCGCTCGCCGCCTTCTCTCCTCAAGGGGTGGGCAATTGCGACACGGTGCGCTTCAAGGTCACCAATGAGACGGACCAGACCTACTATATCGCGGCCTTCTATGTAGACGCGTTGGGTGGCGTGATGCCGCTGTCGAGTCAGGATCGTGCCCGCGGCTGCGTGCGCACGCTCTATTCAGGATCTGGCGAGGTCACCTATACGATCCAGATCAATACTTGGGACGCACAGAACAAGCGTCCCGCCGCGGTCGGCACCGAGAATGCGGTGATCCTCGCCATCCCCCAGGATGCCTCCAAGATCGCCCCCAGCATGTGCTCGCTGATCCAGCCGACCTTGTCGGCGATGCAGCAGACCAGGAATGTCGAGGAGACTGCGACCCGTGGCTCGGCCCAGCGCAAGTCGCTCAAGAATCTGCTCGGCGGTATTACCGGCTCGGCTACGCGCGCGGCGACGATCGAGGAAGACGAAGGCGGTGGCCCGGCTATGACGTCGAGCCTGTTCACCTTCGATGTGCGGCCGTGATGATGAGCGCGCGACCGGCCCCGCTCCTAGCGCGGGATGCGAAAAAGTGGTTACCGGTTTTTCGCAAATATCCCGCGCTAATATATAGGAATAGATCACGTTTATGAGTTTGGATTGATTCAATCCAAACTCATCGTGATCTGGTCCGATCGCGCGCCAGTTCTGCCTGCGTCAGTTCAGATTGAAGTTGCGCTGTACGATCGGCGCTTTGGGCTTCATCTTTTCCTGACGCGGTTCCTCACGCGCTTCGAGCCGGGGTGCTGCCCTTTCCGGCTGCTTGCGACCACCCTGCTTCACGACAACCTGCGCTCCCGGTTTGACCCGCTCATAGAGATCGGCGACATCCGCATTGAGCAGCCGGATGCATCCCGACGAGACCGCTCTGCCGATCGAACGCGGATCGGCGGTGCCGTGGATGCGATAGAGCGTGTCGACCTTGCCCTGGAACAGATAAAGCGCCCGGGCGCCCAACGGATTGGTCGGCCCGCCCGGCATGCCGTTGGCCCATTTGGCGGCCGCCGGATCGCGCTTGACCATCTTGGCCGGCGGCGTCCAGCGCGGCCATTTCGCCTTCCACCGTACATCCGCCCGGCCCGACCAGGAAAAGCCCTGGCGGCCGATGCCGATCCCGTAGCGCAAGGCCTCGCCATTCGGCTGGACGAGGTAGAGGTATCGGTTGGCGGTATCGACCACGATGGTGCCGGGCTTCTCCGGTCCCGAATAGCTGACCGCCTGGCGCCTGAACTTCTCCGGCACCCGATCGACATCCGCTTCGTCGATCGGAAACTGCTCGGCCGGATGCGAGATCGCGAGCGCGCCCGGCGCGGCGAGGGCGCAAGCACCGAAGAGAGTCGTGAGTCTGAGGATCTGCCGGCGATTCATGAGGTACCTTGAAGTTGATTCATTTGCCTCTGAACTAGCTGGAATAGATTCAAGAGTCTTTATCGCCGGCTCTCAAAAGACATATTCACAACGATTTGATTTTTCGCGATTTTTACGTGTGGAGAACGCGTTTCATTGATCACTCCAGGCCGGCTGGAGGCGACAGGGAGTTCACTCGCAGTTCTGAGGCGCGACAGCTCATTCGGGCAATTCGGCAACATGCTTTACCTGCGAAACTGCGGCAATGCTCCGGGCGATATGCCTCAGCGTAAACCTGGTGTATAGTGGGGGCTCTCGGTGTGGAGGACAGCATGGCGACCAGGATCGTGAACGACCTCAGGTCCCACTACCGGGCCTGGGGCCGTGGCAAGGGAACAACCAGCGAGCGCTTCATTGAACTGTTGACGGACGATGCGACTTTCCGGTCGATCGGCGGCGGCGCCAACCTCATGGAGTTCACGCGCACACATAGGACCAAGGATGATGTCCGCGCCTATTTTGCCGGGCTGGCGCGGGATTGGGAAATGCTCTTCTACAATGTCAGCACCTTCCTGGTGCAGAACGGCACCGTCGCCGTCATGTGCGAATGCGCCTGGAAGCACAAGCAAACCGGCAAGACCGTTCATACGCCGAAACTCGACGTCATCCGCATCAAAGACGGCAAGATCGCCGACTTTTTCGAGTTCTTCGACAACCACCAGGCGGCGGCCGCCTGCCGCGCCGAAGGCGAATGCACGGTGCCCGCCGATCCGAAGCCTTTCAATGGCCAAGGCCAGTCGCGGCTTGAAACCGAAGTGACGGTCGCCACCCGCGCCAATGTGAATGCGCTCAAGCACCTCTACGCCCAGTATGCCAAGACAAAGGGAGCCAGCATCCAATCGATCCTGGAGCTCCTGGCACCGAATGTCGTCTGGGGGTCGCTGTCCGCAGGGACCTATCCCCTCGCCTTCTCCCGCACACACCGAAGCCGCGAAGAGGTCGCCGAGTATTTCCGCGGACTCTCCGAGGCCTTCACGATGAACTATTACGATGTGAGGGAGTATGTCGCCGCCGGCCCCTATGTGCTGGCTCTCAGCGAAATCTCGTTCACCAACAAGAAAACCGGCAAGACCTTCGTTTCACCCAAGGCCGATTTCTGGCGCTTCGCCGGCGGCAAGGCGGTGGAGTTCTACGAATTCTTCGACACCGCCGCAGTGATGGCGAGCGCGGCATAGGACTTCGGCGCGCGAAATTTACGTGGCGACATCCGCCAGCAGACTTGTTACTGGCCGACTTTGCCAATTAACTTCGCCGGACCTTTTGCAGCTAATGTCCGGCAACTGCTTCTCCCGGGGCGGAGCTTTCTTGGCCATATCGATGTGAGCTCTGGGATCACCTAATCCCTTGTTTGTATTCTCGGGGCGTTGATGTGTCCCTGTTCCGCCAAGGCCCAATCGTGTTGTGCGCTCAACGGCACGCAATACTCCGGCCGCATTCAATAGCCGGCCATGGATGGTCTGTATATTCGCCGGCCGTGAGAGAGCCCCGGGCGATTGACCAGCAGCTCCATCGCCAGATGCCGTGCTGGTTTGTGCGGCACTCTCGAGGATATTACCCTCATCCTTCTTTTTCCACGCGCGTAGCAAAGCTTGCACGAATTCACGGATTATTCGGAGGCCGAGAGCCATTCGGTTGATCCTTTTATCGGAGTTCGGATAGAGGAGCCTGTTCGGTCAGACCCAGGAGTTGACGTCCGAACGCAACTCCTCAACTTGATATTTCCAAAATCCTGCCATCTGGCCCACGATGTCAAGCGCCCACCATCGCGTCGGGAAGATACGGATATAACCCAGCCTAATCTCAGCACTCTCTAACGCACCCTCGGCAGCCAGCCTTTCTCGAGAGCCGCGATGAGGCCCGCCGTCATTTCATTCCGCGGCAGCGCCCGCAGCTGGCGCAACGCCTCGAAGCGCCAGGCGCCATTGTCGCGCCCGGCGAGCCACACGGCGGCGACCTCACCCTGGTTCTCGCGCGCCTTGATCTTGTCCGGCACATTCGGCAACGCCTTGCGCAGTTCGAAGGCGATGCGCAGGCGGTTTTTCCTGGCATCGGTGATGGTCACGGCAAATCTGCTGCCGCTTATCGCATCGGCGGCGATCGTGACCTCGCGCGTGTCCTGGGCGACGGGTTTGCCGTCCCCGATCTTCACCGTGAAGGGCCCCTCCCCGCCCGTCCAGGCGAGATGCACGGGCTCGGCACTCCGGATAATGTAGTTGCGGCCGCGCACCGCCAGCGGCACCTTGATCGCGTCACCGCCTTTCGACACCAGAACGGAGAATGAATCATCTTCGCTGTCGCCGATGAGGATGCTGACGATCTGTTCGATGATGCTGAAGGAATCGTCACCGCTCGCCATCTCGCCCGTGACGTCCTTGCGCATGAGCTTGCCGGTGACGATGAGGCTCCCTTCGCCAGCCAGGCTCAGTACGACCCTGCTCTCCTCATCTCGAATGAAGACGGAATCGCCGTCGTAGACCGGCATCAGCAATTTCGGCGCGAGTTCTGCCCCTTTGCGTACGACGACGGTGCGCTTTTCGGCGTCCACGCCTTTCAGCTCATAGGCCATGATATAGCCGGCTGGCCGGACATCCTGGGCCTGCGCCGGCGTGATGTCGGCGGCGAAGCTCAGCGCGGTCAGAAGAACGACGAGAAGGCGCAGCACGATCAGCTCCCTAATGCGTCTTGAGCATGGAGCGCCAGCCTTTGCCGTGGCTCCAGTCGTAGACGATCCCGGCCAGTGAATCGAAAAATTTGTGAAGGATGAACAGAGTGAGCGTCACCGCGATGATGCGAATGGCGACCTCGAAGCCGAACAGGCGCGACAGCACCAGCGCTGCCGCGACCGTGATGAGGCCGGCGATAAGGACCGAGGGCGCCAGCTGGAAATTATAGGAGATGAAAGCCAGCACCGCGAAGATGGAGACGGCGATGAGAATCTCCACCAAGGGCGAGGCCCCCGGCATGGTGGCCATGGCGGAAGCGGCGGCTACGGTGTTCGCCAGGATCACCGCGCCCGGCTGCGATCCAAGCGGCGTCGCATAGATATCGTGGGAATTGGCATGGGTGACGCCGATGATCACGATACGGTTCTTGAAGGCCTCCGGATGAATCTCGCCCGCCGCCGAGGCCTGGCCGGCTTCGAAGCGCACCAGGGCCCAGGCAGGAATCTGATTGAACACCGCCACCTGGCTGTCTCCGTCCGCGATGGTTTTGGCGCTCGCTTCTTCGGTCTCGGCGTTGAACATATACTGGATGGCGACATCGGAGGAGAGGCGATGCGGCCAGGCGCTCGGCGCCGCGTCGAGGCGCTTGCAGCGCCGGTCGACCTGCTCGGCGAGGAAGTGCTTGAGCTCGTCGGAGCGGTCGCCCCCGGTATCGAATTTGGCGGCGACGACGAGCGCCGGCGACGGATAGGTCACACCATCGGCGCCCTCGCACAAGGTCTGCCAGAGCCGCAGGCGCCGGACGATGCGGTCGGCAGAGAGCGGCGTCAGCACGCTCACCCAGATGGCCTTGCCCGACTGCGCGAAGATGCCGTCATATGGCGTCGAATTGGCCACGGTGGGGGTGCGCTCGAGCTCTTCGCCGCTGACACTACCGGCGCGAAAGCTGCGCACGAACATCAGCGGCGGATCGGTCAAGGTGGATGCGCTGATCGCTTCGACGAGGGCGGGATCGGCCGGTGTCGTTGCATCCTCCGGCGCAAGGTCGATATCGACGACGACAGCGCGCGCTCCGCCCGCTTCCGCGATCCGGATCAACTCCGCGAGAGCGGCGTGCGGGGTTATCGGCGGACCGCCCCAATTCGCCATGGTCTCGTCGTCGACCTTGATCAGCGTGACGGGCAGAGAATTCTTGGCGACGCCCGAAAGCGCCGCCGAGATCTCAATGATGCGGTCGGTCTCGGTGAAGCTCTTATAGGCCGCGGTGATACTTTTGCCGCCGCCCAGCAAGGTCAGCAGCGCCACCAGCACCGCTGTGAGGATCGCCCATAGCCAGCGTGGCCAGTTTCGCAATGCCCGTGCCTTCGTCACAAAGCTGCCCGTCATGTGCCGGCAATCGCCTCAACCTTCGAGCAGGATCCGGACCGGCAATTTCCTGCCGGTCCGGCTTCATGCGTCAGTTATCAATCCTCTTCGGCCGGATCGTCCTTGGTGCCCGGACGGTCGAAGAAAGCCTTGACCGCGTCGAACATGACACCCTTGGTCGTCGCCTCGTCGCCCTTCTTCCAGATCGCCTCAAACTTCTCCTTGTTCTCCTGGAAGTTCTCGAGACGGGACGCCGCGTTGGCCGGATACATCTGCGCGGCAAGAGCACGGTCGCCCGCCGAAATCTGCGAATTGGGCTCCGCCACGAAGCACTTGCTCTTGGCGCCCTTCTTGTAGAAATCGGGCGGGAACTGATAGAGCATGACCGAGCGCTTATCGAACTTGGTCAGTTGCAGGTCCTCGCCCGAGGCCTGGCGCAGGTTCCAGTCGATCGTCTCCTTCGTCCAGTTGTTCGGCGGCCCTTCGAGATAGCTGTAGATGAGCTTCCAGTTATACTCGTTGTCGCAGCCGCCCTTCGGGTTCTGGTGCTCGTGTTCGATGCCGAGCGCATGGCCGAATTCGTGGCGGATGGTGCCGACCTCATAGTCCGAGAGTTGGTCGGGCGACACATTCATGAAGCCGCCGAGATTGAGCGTGGCCTCCTTCTGGTCGACGAAGACCACGGCGTTCTGGCCGAGCTGCGACCAGTAGCCGTCCTGGCTGAAGGACACGCGGATCTGCATCTCCCTGCCGTTTTCCGGCTGGCAGGTGCGCCGCTTGCCGGGCTTGCCGAAATCGAAACGGATCGAATTGTCCTCTGCCTGCCACTCCTTGGCGACATTGGCGACCACTTCGCGCAACGCCTGGCTGCCTTCGAAGAAGCACACGCGGATCTTGGGATAGTTGGCGCCCCACAGCGTGCTGTTGCGGTAGATGCCCTTGGACTGCTCCGAATCGTCGAGCTTGTTGAGCGCCGACTGATACTGCTTGATGCGCTTGATGTATTTTTCCGGCAATCCGTCGCGCGCGACCTTGTTGCCGTCCTCGGCCGCCATCGCGCCTGAGGCCGCAGCGACGGCCATCACCGACGCCATCAAAACCGATTTAGAAAAACCTAACGCCGCCATTCACTCAGTCTCCTTCGAGTTTAGTTTGAGTTCAGCTTCAGTCCAAAAAACTTGTCGGTGGTTGGGAACGCCTGGCGACGGCCATATCGGTCTCCGTCATGGTCTCGCACATCCGCAATATCTGAATTATCCAGCGATTCCAAGGAGTTCATATTTTCGGGAAGGCGACTTGGGGAGGTCGACGCCGATACCCAGGGGCTCGCGGGCCTCGCCTGGGCTTCCAAAACAAACTTCGACCCAGGGTCTCAATACCGAGTACCCGGTCAGCCTCTTACCCGACATGCAAGACTCCCTTTGGAACTCCCCCGGGGAGCCAGACGAATCTAGCACACAGGACGGAAGCGTTAAAATAGGTTATCGCTGCGGAAGGTGGTGAAACTGCGATGAGAAGGCGTCAAATTCGGTGCGAACTCAAGGCTGGCCGCGGCGGCCTGATAGGCGCAAAATGGGCCCATGGAGATGCGCGACATAGAATCCTGCTTGCCGCCGAAGCTTCACTCCTTCAGCCGGCAAGTGCTGGAGATCTATCTTCATGGCCATATGAGCACGGCGGAATTCCGCCGCTGGTTTCACATGCCCAATTCCGACTATCTGATGCTCGGCGACTGCATCGCCCAGAAGGTCGATCCGCACTACATTCCGGAAGCCAAGCTGCCGCCATCCATCACCCTGCGGCCCAACATGTTCTGACCCCCGTTTGCTGACCGGATACATCTGGGCCAAGCTCAGAGCTGGCATGCTGTGCGCTCTGTTGACCTGCCGCCTCTGACAGGTGGATTCTGACACGAGGTCTGGAAATATCGGACCCGTCGCGGCGAAAGGCGAGTAAACTCGGATACAAAATGGAAAATTCCACCCCGTACGCGACTCCCGCTTCTTCCATAGTGACCTTCCGCATGCCGGAAGGACCTGTTATCGGTTCGTCCCTGTCACCTTATTGAGCCTGTCGGAGTATTCATGGATATCAAGCCGGATGTCATCGCCGCGATTGGCAACACCCCTCTGATCAAACTGAAGAAGGCTTCGGAGCTCACCGGCTGCACCATTCTGGGCAAAGCCGAATTCATGAATCCGGGCCAGTCCGTGAAGGACCGGGCCGCTCTGTTCATCATCAAGGACGCGATCGCCAAAGGCCAGTTGCGCCCTGGCGGCACAATCGTCGAAGGGACCGCCGGCAACACCGGCATCGGCATCGCGGTCGTCGCCAACGCCATGGGCTTCAAGACCGTGATCGTCATCCCGGTCACCCAGAGCCAGGAGAAGAAAGACACGCTGAGACTCCTGGGCGCCGAGCTCGTCGAGGTGCCTGCCGTTGCATACAAGAACCCCAACAACTACGTGAAATATTCGGGCCGCCTGGCCGAGACGCTGGCCAGAACCTCTCCCAATGGCGCGATCTGGGCCAATCAGTTCGACAATGTCGCCAACCGGCAGGCTCATATCGAGACGACCGCCCAGGAGATCTGGAAACAGACCGATGGCAAGGTCGACGGCTTTGTCTCGGCGGTAGGCTCCGGCGGAACGCTGGGCGGTGTCTCGGACGGCCTCAAGGCCAAGAACAAGAATATCCGCATCGCCCTCGCCGATCCCCTGGGGGCAGCACTTTACAGCTATTACACGACGGGCCAGCTCAAGGCGGAAGGCTCGTCCATCACCGAGGGTATCGGCCAGGGTCGCATCACCAAGAATATCGAGGGGGCGAAGGTGGACGACGCCTTCCAGATCACCGACCAGGAGGCGATCCCGCTCGTCTTCGATCTGCTCAAGGAGGAAGGCCTCTGCCTCGGCGGCTCGACCGGCATCAATGTCGCCGGCGCTATCCGTCTTGCCAAGCAGATGGGCCCCGGCCACACGATCGTCACCCTGCTCTGCGACTATGGCACGCGCTACCAGTCGAAGCTCTTCAATCCGGAATTCCTGCGCGAGAAAGGCCTGCCGGTTCCCGACTGGCTCGAGGAGCGCATCGCCCATGTGCCGACCGTGTTCGAGGATGTGAGCGCCTCATGACCACCCTCCTCTTCCGCGACGATGCCTATCTCAAATCCTGCGATGCCAAAATCATCGGCATCAATGAAAGGGGCGGCATCCTTCTCGACCAGACCGTCTTCTACGCCACTGCCGGCGGCCAGCCGGGCGACAAAGGCAGCCTCACCATCGACGGCACGGTCATTCCCATCGCCACCAGCGTCTATGACGAAGCGAAGAATGTCGTGCATGTGCCGGCAGCCCCCGTCGCGCTCGCCACAGGCGCGCCCGTTTCCGTTGCACTCGATTGGGAAAACCGCTTCCGCAATATGCGCTGCCATTCGCTGATGCACCTGCTGTGCGCCGCAGTGCCTTTCCCCGTGACAGGGAGCGCCTTGACCGAGGATGGCGGGCGCATCGATTTCGACATTCCGGAAGGCCATATCCCGACCAAGGACGAGCTTGCGGCGAAGATCAACGACTGGATCTCGCAGGATCATCCGATCACCACCCGCTGGATCGCCGAGGAGGAACTCGACGCCAATCCCAATCTCGTCCGCACTTTGTGGGTGAAACCGCCGCGCGGCTCGGGCCGCATCCGCCTGGTGTCAATCGGCGAGAATGACAGCGTCGATCTGCAGCCCTGCGGCGGCACGCATCTTAAATCGACCGGTGACATCGGTCACATCATCGTCGCCAAGATCGAGAACAAGGGCAAGATGAACCGGCGCATCAGATTGGCGTTCGCAAGTTAGACGGATGAAGGGCCGCTTCGCGGCCACCTCAGCGTGAGGAATATTGAGATGCAATCACCTTATGTCGTATCCACGGATTGGCTTGCCGAGCGTCTGAATGCGCCGGATATCGCGATCATCGACGCCTCCTGGCACCTGCCGACTGCGAAGCGCGACGCCAAAGCCGAATTCCAGGCGGCCCGCATTCCGGGCGCCCAGTTCTTCGACATCGATGACATTTCCGACAGCGCCACGACGCTTCCTCACATGCTGCCGAGCGCGGAGAAGTTCGCCTCGCGCATGAGGAAGCTCGGCATCGGTGACGGCAAGAAGGTGATCGCCTATGACGCTGCCGGACTGTTCTCGGCGGCGCGCGCCTGGTGGATGTTGCGCATCTTCGGCCATGACGATGTGGCGGTGCTCGACGGCGGCTTCCCCAAATGGAAGGCGGAAGGCCATCCGATCGACGAAGACCCGCCGGCCAAGCCGCAGGAGCGGCACTTCTCCGCGCGCTTCCAGTCGATGATGGTGCGCGACAAGGCCGATATGCTCGCCGCGATCGGGAACGGCAAAACTCAGATCGCCGATGCAAGATCACCCGGCCGCTTCACCGGCGCCGAACCCGAGCCGCGTCCTGGTGTCCGCTCGGGCCATATGCCGGGCGCCGCCAATGTCCACTATGCCACCCTGCTCAAACCCGATGGCACGCTCAAATCGCCCGATGAGATCGCCAGGGTCTTCGCCGCCGCCGGCATCGATGTGAAGAAGCCAGTCATCACTTCCTGCGGCTCAGGGATAACCGCCGCCATCCTGACACTGGGCCTCACCCTGATCGGCGCCAAGGATCATGCGCTCTATGACGGCTCCTGGAGCGAATGGGGCGCCGCTGCCGACACACCCGTTGCAACAGGACTATGGTCATGAACCACGAAGACCTGCTCGATCGCTATGCCAGGCTGATCGTCCATTCCGGCGTCAATGTCACCGACGGGCAAGAACTCGTCATGACGGCGCCCATCGACGCCGTGGCGCTGGTGCGCCGCATCACCGAACACGCCTACAGGGCCGGCGCGACACTCGTTACCACCCTCTATGCCGATGACGCGGCGACCCTGGCGCGCTTCGCGCATGCCTCCGACAAGAGCTTCGATTCAGCACCGGCCTGGCTGTTCGACGGCTTCGCCAATGCCTTCAAGGCGGGTGCGGCCCGTCTCGCCATCATTGGCGAGGACCCTTCTCTTCTCGCCGGCCAGGATGCCGACAAGGTCACGCGCGCTAATCGGGCGCGCTCCAAAGCCTATCGGCCGGCCCTCGAGCTCATCGCCGGTCATGCGATCAACTGGTGTGTCGTCGCCGCGGCGACGCCGGCCTGGGCGCGTTCCGTATTCCCCGACAAGGCGCCGGACACCGCACTCGACAGCCTGTGGCGCGCCATCTTCACCTGCAGCCGCGCCGATGCCGCAGATCCTGTCGCCGCCTGGGTCCAGCATTCGCGCCGGCTGCGCGAGCGCACCGATTTTCTCAATGCGAAGCGCTACAAGGCCCTCAAATACAAGGGCCCCGGCACTGACCTGACTTTGGGCCTGGTCGACGGCCATGTCTGGAAGGGTGGCGCCTCGGTGGCCAAGAACGGCGTCACCTGCAATCCGAACATCCCGACCGAAGAAGTCTTCACCATGCCGCATAAGGACAGGGTCGACGGCATCCTGTCCTCGACCAAGCCCCTCTCCTATCAAGGCACATTCATCGAGGGCATCAAGGTGCGTTTCGAGGCGGGACGCATCGTCGAATCTCACGCCGACAAGGGGGCGGATATCTTCGCGACGATGATCGGCACCGATGAGGGCGCCGCCCGACTCGGCGAAGTGGCGCTGGTGCCGCACTCCTCGCCGATCTCGGCGAGCGGCATCGTCTTCAACAATACACTCTTCGACGAGAACGCGGCCTGCCACATCGCCGTGGGTCAATCCTACAGCGACACGCTCGCCAATGGCGGGAGCATGAGCAAAGATGCGCTCGCCGCCGCGGGCGCCAATGCGAGCCTCATCCATGTCGACTGGATGATCGGCTCGGGCGCGCTCGACATTGACGGCGTGCTGGCCGATGGGCGGACCGAGCCCTTGATGCGCAAAGGCGAGTGGGCGGCCTGAGAACAACAAAAATCCCCTGTAGAAATACAGGGGATTTTTCAGCGGACTTACAGAGAATTTCCTGCTTTCACTGCAGTCCCTGTTTTCGCAGGTGAACCACTGGGCTCACGGGCCGTAACATGCAGCGGCCCGTGAAGGGAAGCTTCCCGAATTGCTGCCGGTTAGCTTCAGTGCAGGATCTGGCTGAGGAAGAGCTTGGTGCGCTCGCTCTTCGGATTGTTGAAGAACTCGACCGGCGAGTTCTGCTCGATGATTTGGCCCTGATCCATGAAGATCACCCGGTTGGCCACCTGGCGGGCAAAGCCCATTTCGTGCGTGACGCATAGCATCGTCATGCCCGATTGCGCCAGATCCACCATCACTTCCAGCACTTCCTTGATCATTTCCGGATCGAGCGCCGAAGTCGGTTCGTCGAACAGCATGATCTTCGGATTCATGCACAGCGAACGAGCGATCGCCACGCGCTGCTGCTGGCCGCCCGACAGCTGGCCCGGATATTTTTTCGCCTGCTCGGGGATTTTCACGCGGGTGAGATATTTCATCGCCGCCGCCTCGGCGTCGGCCTTGGACATCTTGCGCACCCAAATCGGCGCCAGCGTGCAATTTTCAAGCACGGTTAGATGCGGGAAGAGATTGAAATGCTGGAACACCATGCCGACTTCGCGACGCACTTCGTCGATGCGCTTCAGGTCGTTGGTGAGCTCGATACCGTCGACGACGATCTGGCCCGACTGATGCTCTTCCAGCCGGTTGATGCAGCGGATGAGGGTCGACTTTCCCGAGCCCGAGGGCCCGCAGATGACGATGCGCTCGCCGCGATCGACATTGAGATTGATGTCGCGCAGCACATGGAAGTCGCCATACCACTTGTTGACGCCGAGGAGCTGGATCGCCACCTCGCCGGCTTCGTTCGTTTCCATTTTTTGTGCGGATCCCTGAGCCATCAAATCCCTCTTCTCTTGTGGCCGGTCGCAAGCCGGCGTTCCATGAATAGCGAATAGCGCGACATGGCGAAACAAAAAACCCAGAACATCAGAGCAGCGACAAAATAACCTGTGGTTCCGGTCTGCGGTGACACCCATTTAGGGTCGCTGAAACTGGCGTTGATGATGCCCAGAAGGTCGAAAAGACCGATGATGAGCACCAAGGTCGTGTCCTTGAACAGGCTGATGAAGGCATTGACGATGCCGGGAATGACGATCTTGAGCGCCTGCGGCAGCACAATCAGATTCATCATCCTCCAATAGGACAGGCCGAGCGCCTGGGCGGCCTCATACTGCCCTCGCGGAATCGCCTGCAGGCCGCCGCGCACCGTTTCCGCCATATAGGCGGCCGAGAACAGCGCCGTGCCGACAAGGGCGCGTAGCAATTTGTCGAAATTGACGCCCTCCGGCATGAACAGCGGCAGCATGATGCTGGCCATGAAGAGCACGGTGATCAGGGGCACACCACGCCAGACTTCGATGAAGACGATCGAGAAGAGCCGTACGACCACCATTTTGGAGCGCCGCCCCAAAGCGAGCAGGATCCCTAAGGGAAGCGCTGCGACGATGCCGGTGACGGCGACGACCAGGGTCACCAGCAGCCCGCCCCATTGCTGGGTCTCAACCTGTACCAATCCAAAATCCGCGGTGACCAGCACGAGGACAGCAATAACGGCCGAAACCGCGCCGACCCAACCCAGCAGCGCCGAGCGGGCGCTAATGTCCTGTGCCGAGGCCTGATGGCCGATCGACAGGAAGGCTGCGGCGGCCAGCAGGATTATGATCGCCAGGGAGGCGAACGAGATGAAATTGCCGAAGATGGCGATCTCGGGCATCGAGATGAGGAAGGACAGAATCCAGACGACCAAGGCAGCCCCGGCCAGCATGAGCGCCGGCTTGTTCCGTTGGACACCGTCTTCAATGCCGAAAGCCATCAGCGGAACCGCGAGCGCCGACAACAACACCAGCGCGGTGATGAAAAGCAGCGTCGAGCTCGACAGATCGAGGTTGCCCCCGGTCAAAAGCACGAAAGTCATTAGCGGATAGACGACCAACAGGAACAACGCGTTCCATTTCTTGTAGGGCAGCGAGGGGATGGCCATCGTGGCCAGCGCCACGGCGCCGACGATGAAGCAGATATTCACCCGCCAGCGCTGATCGAAGGGATAGAAGCCGTAAACGAACTGATGGAATTTCGCCCAGACATAGGGCCAGCAGGCGCCGGAATCCGGAACGGCCACACAGGCCTCGCGATCCTCGCCGGCGAAGACACCACGGATCAAAGCCCAGTCGATGACGCCCCAGGCGATCCAGACGACGAATGCGGTGCCAAGTATGGTAAGTATGGAGTTCAGCGGCGTGGGAAAGAGATTGGTCAGCAGCCAGCCGACGGCACCGGTCGTGTTCGGTGGCGGCGGGAGCTGTCGCGCTTCCTCGGTACGGACCCAGGCATACGGGGTGGGGACATCGGTCATGGCCTATCTCTCCACCAGGCGCACGCGCGCATTGTACCAGTTCATTAAAGCCGAGGTCCCAAGGCTGATCGATAGGTAGATGAGCATCCAGATGAGAACGACCTCGACCGCCCGGCCCGACTGGTTGTTGACGACGCCGCCCATGGCGACGAGATCGGGATAGGCGATGGCGACGGCGAGCGAGGAATTCTTGGTCAGGTTGAGATATTGACTGGTCAAGGGCGGGATGATGACCCTGAGCGCTTGCGGAATGACCACCAGCCTGAGCGTCAGCTGCGACCTGAGGCCCAGGGCATGCGCCGCTTCCGTCTGGCCATGGCTCACCGCCAGGATGCCCGCGCGAACGATCTCCGCGATGAACGACGCTGTATAGATGGAAAGCGCCAGCAGGAGCGCGATCAATTCCGGCAGGATGGTGAGGCCGCCTTCGAAATTGAAACCCTTGAGCTCGGGATACTCAGATCGCACCGGAGAGCCGAGCAGCAGAAGTACAAGAAGCGGCAGGCCGATGATCAGGCCCAGGCCGGCCCAGAAACTATGGAACTGCTCGCCTGTGCGCTCCTGGCGCTGGCGCGCCCAGCGCTTTATGACATAGGCACCAATGCAGGCAAGGATGAAGGCGATGGCGACTGAGCCCGCCCCCTCGCCCCAGATGGCCCTGGGCATCACCAAGCCACGATTGCTCAAAAAGGCAAGGCCGAAAAAATCGATGCTCTGCTTCGGGCCCGGCAGGGGCTTGAGGACGGCGGCATACCAGAAGAATATCTGCAGCAGCAGCGGAATATTGCGGATGAGTTCGACATAGCCGGTAGCGATCTTGGCGATGACCCAGTTCGACGACAGCCGCATGATGCCGATGAGGAAGCCGAGTATGGTGGCGAAGACAATGCCGAGGCTGGCGACGATCAGCGTATTGAGGAGGCCGACCAGGATGGCGCGAAAATAGCTCGAATCGCGCGAATACTCGATCGGCCTCTGGATGATGTCGAAGCCGGCCGTATTCGTCAGAAAGCCGAAATCGACATTTTTGTTGAGCCTGGCCAGGTTGACGGCGGTATTATGGACGATCTCGTAGCCGAACCAGATCAACAGCAACACGAAGATGATCTGCGCGACACGCGATCGCACCTTCGGGTCGTTGAATGCTGAGACGCGTTGCGGACGCGCCTCATCGACGAGTGCGGTCATCTCTCACCCCTTCCACCCTATTCGCAACCGTCGCGTTTGAACGCGATCTCGTTGTGCAGAAAAAACAGGAAGCCCGGATTTCTCCGGGCTTCCCGAAATCGTTCAGCGGATCGGCGGCGCGTATTGCAGGCCGCCCTTGTCCCACAGCGCGTTCTTGCCTCGGGCGATCTTGAGCTTGGTGCCCTCGCCCAGATTACGCTCGAAGATCTCGCCGTAATTGCCGACTTGCTTGATGATCTGCGAAGCCCAGTCGTTGGTGAGACCGATACCGACGCCGAAATCACCTTCCTTACCCACGAAGCGCATGACTTCGGGGTTCGTCGAGTTCTTCATCTCGTCGATATTCTTCTGCGTGATGCCGAGATCCTCGGCATTGACGAGTGCGTAATAGGTCCACTTCACGACATTGAACCAGGCATCGTCACCCTGGCGCACCACCGGACCCAACGGCTCCTTGGAGATGATCTCCGGCAGAATCACATGATCGTCGGGATTCGCGAGCTTGAGGCGCTCGGCATAGAGGCCGGACTGGTCAGTCGTGTAGGCGTCGCAGCGTCCGTCCTGATAGGCCTTCAGCACTTCCTCGTTCTTCTCGAAGGCCACGACCTGATAGGTCATGTTGTTGGCCTTGAAGTAATCGGCGAGGTTGAGCTCGGTCGTGGTGCCCGTTTGAGTGCAGACCGACGCGCCATTGAGTTTGAGCGCGCTGTTCACACCAAGCGACTTCTTCACCATGAAGCCCTGGCCGTCATAATAGGTTATGCCCGCGAATTTGAGGCCGAGCGAGGTGTCGCGGCTCATCGACCAGGTCGTGTTGCGCGACAGCACGTCGATCTCTCCCGATTGGAGCGCAGTGAAACGTTCCTTGGCCGAGAGTGGTGTGAACTTCACCTTGGTGGGATCGTTGAAGATCGCCGCGGCGAGAGCGCGGCAAAAATCGACGTCGAAGCCGGTCCAATTGTTCTGATCGTCCGGAAAGCCGAAGCCGATGAGGCTCGGATTGCTGCCGCACTGGATGAATCCCTTGGACTTGACGTCGTCGAGCGTTCCGGCGGAAGCCGCCGAGACCGCAGCGACGCTGAGGCCAAGTCCCAATGCAACTGTCAAAAGCGTGCTTTTCATTGCTGATCCTTCTCTGAACATGCTTCCGCCCTGAATTTTCGTATCTCTTTGAGGAGATCGCTGCGCCCTTGACCGGGCATTGTATATTCTGGAGCGGTCTGCCTATTCGATTTTGTTACTCCCTCGAGAACCAGGCTTTCGCCCGCTTCCCTTAAAATCAGAGAAGCCGAGAAACGCGGCTGGGTCAAGCGCCTAGGCGTTCATCAAGAAGTATGAGAACCGAACGGGGTTCGGCGACTGTATACGCCGGGGGCTTGCGCGGGCGTTGGATCATGACCACCCCCACCCCCCTCGTCCGGGCCGCCGTCAGCTTGGCACGCGTCTCCTCGCCACCCGAATTCTTGGTCACCAGATGGCTGATCGCGTGAGCGTCCATCAGCTGCAATTCTGCGTCAAGGCTGAAAGGCGGCCGCGCCAGCAGCACCCGCCACGCTGCGATAAGGCCACCCTCCAGGGGCTCGATCATCCGCGCCACCCCTGAGATATCGGCCCGCGCCAGGAAAGGCATGACTTCCTTGCGCCCGATGGTAAGGAGCACCCGGGCGCCCGAAGGCAATGCCCGCAAGGCGGCCTCGTTATCCTGAACCTCGGTCCAGAGCTCGCCCTGCTCGCGCGTCCAGGCCGGGCGCTCGAGCCGGATCAGCGGCACCTGGCAGAGTTCCGCGGCCTCTTTCGCATGATGCGGGATGACGGCGGCGAAGGGATGGGTGGCATCGACCAGCGCCCGAAAGCCCTCCTCCCTCAGATAGCGGGCGAGGCCCTCCGGTCCGCCGAAGCCGCCAAGCCGCATCTCGCCACGAATCGCGGCCGGGCGGCGCGTAAGGCCCGCGAGCGATGTCACCGGCCTATAGCCCGCGTCGCACAGGAGGCTCGCCATGTCGCGCGCTTCCGCCGTTCCGCCCAGAATCAGCACCTTGCCTTTCGCTTCAGCCATAAGCCGATTGTATTATCCGGGATTTCGGGCCAACAACATCCAATGGACAAACCATCCAAAATCAAGGCCGACGGAACGGCACATTCGGGGTTCGCGCGCCTCGATTCCGAGCCCTTCCCCGCCTTCGAGCCGGGCTGGGTGTGGCTGGTCGGAGCCGGTCCAGGGGCGCCGGGCCTCATGTCGCTTCTTTGTTATCATGCGCTGCAGTCGAGTGATGTCGTCGTCTATGACGCGCTGGTCAATCCCGACATTCTTAAATGGGTCAGGCCCGGCACGGCCCTCGAATATGCCGGCAAGCGGGGCGGCAAGCCCTCGGCCCAGCAGCGCGATATTACCCTGCGGCTGATCGAGCTGGCGGAAGCCGGCAAGCGGGTCCTGCGCCTGAAGGGAGGCGATCCCTTCATGTTCGGCCGCGGCGGCGAGGAATGCCAGCACCTGGTCAAGGCCGGCATTCCCTTCCGCATCGTGCCGGGCATTACCGCCGGCATCGGCGGACTCGCTTATGCCGGCCTCCCCGCCACCCATCGCGACACCAATCATTCGGTGATCTTCCTCACCGGCCATGACGCATCGGGCAAGATGCCGGCCAATGTGAACTGGCAGGCGGTCGCCACCGCCTCGCCAGTCATCGTGATGTATATGGCGGTCAAGAACCTGGACGAGATCGCCGATGCGCTCATCGCCGGCGGCCGCGACCCGGACGATACCGTCACGATCATCTCCCACGCGACGCTGCCCGGGCAATCAGTCGCCCACACGACGCTGGGCGCGGTGCGCGCTTTCCTGGCAAGCGCCGAACCCGCCACACCGGCCATTGTCGTGCTGGGGCCGATCGCCGAATGGCGTGAAGTCCTCGACTGGTATCAGGGGGCGCTCAGGGAGAATCCGGTTGGCTGACGGGCTGGTCATTGCGGCGCCCGCCTCCGGCAGCGGTAAGACGCTGGTGACGCTGGCGCTGCTGCGCGACCTTACCCGGCGAGGCATCAAGGTCGCCTCGGCGAAAGTCGGCCCTGATTACATCGACCCGCGCTTCCATGAAGCGGCGACCGGACACGCCTGCTTCAATCTCGATGGCTGGGCGATGAGTTCCGAGCTCGTCGCAAGCCTCGCCGCCGAGATCGGCAGCGGCGCCTCGCTGACCCTCATCGAGGGCGTGATGGGACTTTTCGACGGCCCGGAAACCGGGCGCGGCTCGACTGCCGATCTCGCCGAGGATCTCGGGCTTCCCATCGTGCTCGTCGTCGATTGCAGCCACCAGGCCCAGTCGATCGCCGCCCTCGTCCACGGTTTCCGCACCCATCGCCCGCATCTCGCGCTGCCCGCGGTCATCCTCAACCGCATCGCCAGCCCCCGTCATGAGGACATTCTGCGCAAGGCACTCGGTAACCTGAATGTAACCGTCCTGGGGGGCGTGCCGCGCGATAGGGCGCTGCAATTGCCGAGCCGGCATCTGGGACTTGTCCAGGCGAGCGAACATGAAGACCTGAAGTCCTTCCTCGACCGCGCCGCCGACAACGTCGCCGCTCATATCGATATCGGCGTACTTCAGGGGCTGGCGCGGCCCATAGCCCCGGCGGCGCCACTGAATGTGCTGGCACCCCTCGGCCAACGCCTGGCGATCGCGCATGACGAGGCCTTCGCTTTCCTCTATCCGCATCTTCTCACCGGCTGGCGCCGCGCCGGCGCCGAATTGTCGTTCTTCTCGCCGCTTGCCGATGAGGCGCCCGCACCTGATGCCGACGCGATCTTCCTGCCGGGCGGTTATCCCGAGCTTCATGCGGCGCGCCTCAGCCGAGCGGCGACTTTTCTGACCGGCCTCAGGGACGCAGCCGCGAAGGACCGGCTGATCTATGGCGAGTGCGGCGGCTACATGGTGCTGGGCCAGGCCCTCATCGACGCCGAGCACCAGGAACATGCAATGGCCGGGCTTTTGCCGGTGGTCACGAGCTTCGCCAGGCGGAAACTGCATCTGGGCTACCGTCGTCTCGCCCATGAGGGCGCCTTGCCCTTCCCCGCGACGCTGAAGGGACATGAGTTTCATTATTCGACCATTGCCCGTGAGGGCAACGCTTCCGCGCTTTTCGAGGCCCAAGACGCCTCGGGACGCGATCTCGGAGCCATGGGCCTCAGATGCAACCGGGTGATGGGCTCCTATGCCCATGTGATCGCATGAGCATGATGCCGAAAATCGCCCCGAGTTTCCCCTTCTCCCGCTTGCCAAGCCGGAGAAGGGAAAATCTGGTAAGGCCCTGCACGGCTCGACGGCCTCTCCCGCTCAAGCGCGGGAGAGAGGGCGATATTGGAAGGCGCGAGAATGCGCGGGAGCGCTCCCTTGCCTAGCGCCCGCGCCAAAGCCCTGATGCTGATGGGTACCGGATCCGATGTCGGGAAGTCGCTCATCGTCGCCGGCCTCTGCCGCCTTTTCACCGATCGGGGCATGGCAGTCCGCCCCTTCAAGCCGCAGAACATGTCGAACAACGCCGCCGTTACCGTCGATGGCGGTGAGATCGGTCGCGCTCAGGCGCTGCAGGCGCGCGCCGCCCGGATCGACCCCACGGTTCATATGAACCCGATATTGCTCAAGCCCGAGACGACGACCGGCGCACAGGTGATCGTGCAAGGCAAACGCAGCGCGACCGCCACTGCGCGCGCATTCTTCAGATCGCGCGACCAGTATATGCCGGCCATTCTCGACAGCTTCCGCCGCCTCGCCGGCGAAGGCGACCTGGTGATCGTCGAAGGCGCCGGCAGTCCCGCCGAGGTCAATCTGCGCAAGGGCGATCTCGCCAATATGGGCTTCGCCGAAGCGGCCGACATTCCGGTCATCCTCATCGGCGATATCCACAGGGGCGGCGTCATCGCTTCGCTCGTCGGTACCCAGACGATCCTGTCCAATGACGATGCCAAGCGGATAAAAGGTTTTTTGATCAATAACTTCCACGGCGATCCTGAGCTCTTTTCGGAAGGCGTATCTTTCACCGAACAGCGAACCGGATGGCCCTGCCTCGGCATCGTGCCGCATTTCGCCGAGGCGCGCCTCTTGCCGGCCGAGGATGCGGTGGCGCTGGAAAAAGCGGCGGCGATCGGTGGCGGCCAATTCCATATCGTCGTGCCGCGCCTGCGGCGCATCGCCAATTTCGACGATCTCGATCCCTTGAAGCTGGAACCCGGTGTCACATTGGAGATCGTGCAGCCAGGCCGGCCTTTGCCGCGCAATGCCGACCTGGTGATCGTCCCGGGCTCCAAATCGACCATGGGCGATCTGGCCGCCTTGCGCGCGCAAGGCTGGGATATCGACATGGCCGCCCATTGCCGCCAGGGCGGCGCTGTGATCGGCCTGTGCGGCGGGTATCAGATGCTCGGCCGCATGATCCACGACCCGCAAGGGCTGGAGGGACAACCGGGCTCATCGCCGGGCCTTGGCCTGCTCGATGTCGAGACGACGTTGCTGCCCGACAAGACGTTGACGCGTGTCGAGGCGCGCCATGCGGCGAGCGGTCTTGCCGTCGCGGGTTATGAAATCCATCTGGGGTCCACGCAAGGCCCCGATTGCGCCCGGCCTTTCACCCATATCGGCGATCAGCCCGACGGCGCGCGCTCTGCCGATGGCCGTGTGATGGGAACCTACATTCACGGTCTCTTCTCGAGCGATGAGTTCCGTCGCCATTTTCTGGCGAGTCTCGGCGCCGAAGCCGGCACATTCGCGTTCGAGAAGGTGGTCGACGATACGCTCGACAAGCTCGCCGATCATCTGGCGCGCCATCTCGATATCGAGCGCCTGCTCGGCCTCGCCGCTCCGGTGAAGCTCTGACATGTATTTCATCGTCACCGCCCTGGCTTTGCCGATCGAGCGGTTGCTCGGCTATCCGCAGGCGCTCCATCGCGCCATCGGACATCCGGTCGAATGGATCGGCCGCTTCATCGGCTGGCTCGACCGGCGCTTCAATCCGCCGGATCGTCCGGCCTCGCGCGGCGCCGGCGTGCTCGCCCTGTTCGCTTTGCTCCTGGTGACCGGCGCGGTGGCCGCCGGTGTCGCTTTCCTGTTGCGTGCATTGCCTTTCGGCTGGATCGCCGAGGCGCTCGTGGCCACGGCCTTCCTTGCGCAGAAATCCTTGCGCGATCACGTGCAGGCGGTGGCGGACGGTCTCGCGGCGTCGCTCGACCAGGGCCGCCAGGCGGTGAGCCAAATCGTCGGACGCGACCCGCAAGCGCTCGACCGCTCCGGCGTATCGCGGGCCGCGCTCGAAAGCCTCGCCGAGAACGCGTCCGACGGCATTGTGGCGCCTGCCTTCTGGCTCGTAGTGGGCGGGCTTCCCGGCATCGTTCTCTATAAGGCTATCAACACCGCCGATTCCATGATCGGGCATAAATCGCCGCGCCATCTTTCCTTCGGATGGGCCGCCGCCAAACTCGACGACCTCGTCAACCTCCCCTGCTCACGCTTCACCGGCCTTCTGTTCGCGCTCGCCGCGGGCTTCACCCGGCGCGCCAATATGAAAGCCTCCTTCGAAGCGATGTATCGCGACGCCGATCGCCATGTTTCGCCCAATGCTGGCTGGCCGGAGGCGGCACTGGCCGGAGCGCTCGGCATAAGATTGGGCGGGCCCCGCTCCTATGGCGGACGGCATGTCGAACTGGCCTGCATGGGCGATGGCAAGGACGAGCTCGATCAGATCGACATCGAACGCGGCCTCAGCCTCTACGGGCGCTCTTTGACGCTGTTGACGGTTTTCGTCGTGCTGCTGGCTTTGGTTTCTTGAGCGCCAGCGGCAGACCCGCGGCGACAAACACCACTTCGTCCGCCACCGCCGCCAAGGCCTGATTGGCGCGGCCCGCTTCATCACGGAAAGCGCGCGCCAGCGCGTTATCGGGCACTATTCCCAAGCCGACTTCATTGCTGACCAGCACGATCCGACCCTTGAGTTTCGGCAACAGCTCGCAAAGGCGTTGCACTTCACCCGCGACATCCTCGCCATGATACATCAGATTGTTGATCCAGATCGTGATGCATTCGACGAGCACGAAGCTCTTCGGGTGATCGACGGCGCCGAGAGCCTCGGCAAGATCGAGCGGGACTTCCAGCGTTTCCCAGCCTGGCGCGCGCTGCTCACGATGCAGCGCAATGCGCTGGCGCATTTCCTCGTCGATGATTTCGGCGGTCGCCACATAGATGCGCCGGCCCTTGTGATCGCGCGCAAGTGCCTCGGCATGGCGGCTTTTGCCCGATCGTGCCCCGCCCAGGACCAGCGTCACCCGCCTCATGGCTTCACCGGCGGCAATCGGGCGATGAAATGGCCGCGCATCGCTTGCGGCCAGGTCTTGAACGGCACTTCCCCACCGGCGCTTTCACCATGGAGATCGAACCAGGCGAGGATGGCCTCGGCCTCGGCGCGCTCGGGCCGGAAACCGCCGGCCAGATAGCTATAGCGCTCCGTATCCTGCAGCAGGACATTGCAGTGGCGCAGACACGACCACAGGCAGGTCTGGCGGGCGATGATGACGTCGTCGCGCTGCTTCTCGGCGACAAGGCTTTCCATATGGCGCGCCAGGCTCTCGCCGCCGGTGAGCCCATCCGGCCCTTCCCGCTCCTCGACTGAATGGCGACATGTGGTACAGAAGACAATGCGGCGCATGTTGGCCTGATCTGAAATTCGGGGCTTGCCAATATCGCCGCTTCAATGATTGAGTTGAGCCTTCCTGTCAACGCCACGGAGCCTACATGGAATTTCGCCGCCTCGCTTTCGTCGCAGCCGAGGTTCCGCAGGCGCGCCGCGCCATGACGCGTCTGATCAAGCTCTACGGTCAGGCTCCCGCCGAGGAAGCCGATATCATCGTGGCTCTCGGCGGTGACGGGCTGATGCTGCAGGCGATGCATCGCTTCATGTCGTCGGGCAAGGCGATCTACGGGATGAATCGCGGCTCGGTCGGCTTCCTGATGAACGATTTCAGCGAGAAGCATCTGCGTGAGCGCCTGCGCGCCGCCGAGCTCACCTCCGTCCGCCCGCTCAAGATGAAGGCGACCGACCAGACGGGACGCGTTCATAAGGCTGTGGCCTTCAACGAAGTATCCTTTCTGCGCCAGACGCATCAGACGGCGAAGCTCAGGATCTCGATCGACCATCATGTGCGGCTCGAGGAGTTGACCTGCGACGGAATATTGCTCGCCACCCCCGCCGGCAGCACCGCCTACAATCTCTCGGCCTATGGGCCGATCCTGCCAATCAACTCACCGCTTCTCGCGCTGACGCCCATCAGCCCGTTCCGGCCCCGGCGCTGGCGCGGCGCCATCATTCCGCATCAGGCGCAAGTGACGATCGAAAGCCTCGAGGCTGAGAAGCGTCCCGTCGCCGTTGTTGCCGACCATGTCGAAGTGCGCAACATCCGCAGGGTCGAGATCGCCGAGGACCGCAAACGCTCCGCGCGGATTCTATTCGACCCCGGGCACAGCCTCGCCGAGCGAGTTCTCGCCGAACAGTTCCGTTTTTAGGGAACCCTTAAGGAAGCCGCGCCTACACTCACTTCATCGTGAGTTGCGTAGCTGAGTATTGAAGATGCCGGAGCCGATGGCTCCGGCATTTTTGTATTCGGCGGAGACATTTCCAGGATGAGCGCTTGGCCGAGCACGCGGCGCAAAGCGGCATCTGCAGAGTCCGCTGCGCAAGCAAATAGATAGAGCGCCACGGCGAATCCCTTTGGATCGCGCGGCACTCGAGTGCAACAAATTCCGGCCTGAGATGAATTTCAGTCGATGAACTTATGCCGCGCTGACGAGCCCTTCACGCAGGCGACTGGCGATGACGCGCACGCGATCGCTCGAATAGCGGCCGACGATATCGAGATACTTGGCACGTTCCGCCGCCGACATCGCGCCGTCACCGGTCATGATCTGCTCGATGAGCCGGCGGCCGAAGCTTTCATCGCTCAGTATGCGCTTGGCGTCGCGCAATTCGCGCTCCACTTGCCCCGCGGCGCGCAGAAGTCCGATGCAGGTTTGCGGCAGGCCGGAGCCCCGATAGAGCGAATTGAAGGCGGATGAGCCGCCATAGAGCGCGTCCTGTGCCTTGGCCAGCGAAACATTGGCGAGATGCGCCATCGCGACTTCGACGATACGCATATTGCCGGCGCATGCCGAACGCATGATGATCGAGGCGTTGAGCATGTTGCGGCTGGTCATGAAGCGGATGAGAGACGGCAATTCCAGGTCATTGGCGCTGTCGAGGATCTGCAGGATCGCGCGTTCCTCTGCATCGGCCACCATGTCGGCGGCGTCATTGGCCGGCACCCAGCCGCGCTCGGCCATCAGCTGATGCACCTGGTTGGAGGCGCGCTTGGCCTGCAGGACGCGGATATCGAGCGGCAGCGTATCGAGCGCCAGCAGGCGATCAATGATCTCCTGCACCCGGCCGAAGCGGGCATAGAGGATGCGGCAGTTGCGCTCGGAGAGCGTGCACTGAGCGTTGTCGAAGAGCGCTAGGCAGGCCGCAATATCGGCCTGGGTGGCGATTTCCTTGATGACGTCGTCATCGAGATCGGGGCGCTGAGCCAATGTGACCTGCCGCGCCGTGTCGCCGACGCGCACAATGCTGCGCATCTTCCAGTGATCCAGCGCCGGGGTTTCGGCGAGGAACGCCAGAGCGATGTCGTCGTCATCGGCGACGATGCTGAACAGGATGTCGCCATGGAGATACCGGGCGGTGACGAGCGTCTCGGCGAGAACGCGGCGCACTTCCTTGACGGGATCGGAGGCAAGCTTCAGCAGGCTCGGCACCACGCAGTCGCGCTCGTTTTCCGGCGCTTCGGCATCATTGACGAGGCCGGCGAGTTCGACGGCGAGCTGCATGCGCGCTTGCACGTCTCCGGTTTCGACGATCATGTCGAATATGCTGACATCGAGCCCAGGCTGGCCTTTCATGGAAGAATCCCACTTACTGCTATCCGAATCCTAAAATTGTCAGCTAACCACTAAGAAACGGTTTACCATGACAACCGAGCCGTAAGAGCGGCTTAGGGGGAGTTCTCGCCGATTCCGGCGATTTTGGCACAGATTGATCCGTGTGGCGGTCAGCCCGGCGCGCCCGGCTTGACGGCGCCCTCCTCGGCCCGAGCCTGCGCGGCGACCGGCGTCGTCATCGGCCCGGCCTTCAGAATATCGCCGGCCGTCGCCTTGATGTCGGTCGGGCGCTGCTGACGCCGCCACAGGGCATGCACCGCCATGATCACATAGATGACGGCCATGAAGGTCATGAAGCCGGACGAGCCCAGATACTGCATGAAGAAACCGGCGATCGAAGGCCCCGCCATGGCGCCGGTGCCATAGAGCAATACGAGCTTGCTCGAGGCGCCGAGCATCTGCTCCTTCGCCATATGGTCGTTGGCATGCGCGATGACCAGCGAATAGATCGGCAGAGCGATGGCGCCGAAGATAGTGAAGAGACCGATGAGCATGGTCGGCGATATGCCCGCGGCCGGGATGGAGATGAGCGCTATCGCCGCGGCGACGGCGCTCAGGATCATGATGATGCTGCGCCGGTCATAGCGGTCGGAGAGAAGCCCCGCCGGATATTGCGAGACGATGAGGGCGAGCGGGGGCAGCGCCATCATCAGGGAGACCAGCGACAGCGGCAGGCCCTGCATCAGCGCATAGACCGCCCCCATGCTGAAGAACGCGCTTTGCGCGAGGCCACTGGCGAGCGTTGCCACGATCGCCAGGGGCGAGGAGCGGTAGATCTCGGCGATCGTCACCGAGCGGGTTCCGGCGAGGCTCGGCGTCTCCGAGCGCATGAGGGTCAAGGGCAGCATCGCTATGGACAGCAACGCCGACACGATGATGAAACGCGAGAAGCCGGAGGAATCCGCCACATTGAGCAGGAACTGGCCAAGGCCCATCGCCGCATAGGTGACGATCATGTAGATCGAGAGCAGCTGGCCGCGGTTCTTGTTGGTCGAGGCTGAGTTGAGCCAGCTTTCGCACACGATGAAGAGGCCCGAAGTGCACAGGCCCGCCACGAAGCGCATGAGGAACCACCAGATCGGGTCGATCCACAGAGGAATGAGCAGCACCGCGGTCGAGACGACCGAAGCGAAGGCGGCGAAGACACGGATATGTCCGACGCTCTGCACGATGCGCGGCGTGACGATGGAGCTGAGCAGAAGTCCGGCGAAATAGCCGGACATGATGAGGCCGGTGGTCGCGGCATCGAAATTTTCAGCACTCGCCCGGACACCGACGAGTGAGCCGTGCAGACCGTGGCCCAGCGACAGGATGGTGACCGCGAGGAGCAGCACCCAGACCGAGCGCAAACCGGCAACCATCAAACCCCTCCGCTATGTCGCATAAGGCCTAGTGCACGGAGATTGTGAAGGGATTGTGCCGCCGGCTGGAGAAATCAGAGCAGACCCACCTGCTTCAGCTTGAATTCGAGGAGATCGCGGTCGAAGGGCTTCAGGAGAAATTCCGCGGCACCTTCGATGATGGCGCTGCCGATTTCATCCGTATTGGCCTTTTCTGTATAGACGAGCACCACAGGCTTGCGGCCATTGGCGGCACGGCGCACGCGCTTGACGAATTCGCCGGCGCTCATGCTGCCGATCCGGTCAGCCGTCACCACGACGTCCGGAGAATTGGCGCGGCACAGCTTCAGCGCCGCGTCGGCCGACGCCGTCTCGGACATGTCGAAGCCGTACTGTCCGAGCAGCCGGCTGAGTTCCTGCCGCTCTTCGTGATCCTCATCGACAAGCAGACATTTCGTCATGTCGATTATTCCTTCCAAACGCATCCGTAACCAGCCCTTTTAGCCTTGAGTCAGTCCTGCGACTCCGGTGGTTAATGCGTCGTTAACAGACTTTCCACAGCCGCAGACGTCAGGAAAATTCATGTTTTTTCAATGCGTTAGATTTCCACGCGCGGAAGTTATCCACAGGGTCAGCTCCACACTCTGTACGGGCTTTTCGGGAGACTCGCTGCGCGACTCAGGCGCCGGCCTTAACAATCTTTGATTGTAATAACCTCGCTTGGGCACCGCACCTTGAGAAATTGACTTAACGTTATAATCTAATAGACGGGATCATATCGGGGGTGGCCTATTGTAAGGACGCATCACTGACGATCGCCTTCCCGGCCCTTTGCAAGATCGAGTGCCAACGGCCTGCAGACGGCGATGCGGCGCAGGCGCATTAACCGATCGCATCGCGATCAGGCGATCGGGCAACTCGCTGCCCTTCCCATAAAGACGGATACGGAGACCGCGCTCCATATCTGGACGACCACTCTGGAGCTGGCGGAACAGCACGCCCTAGCCGCTTACGACGCCGTCTATCTCGAGCTCGCGATCAGGCGGCGGCTCCCTCGCCTCGCTGGACAAGCAACTGATCGAGGCTGGCCGCCAAGCGGGGCTTCCCAATCTGTAACGCACCCCTTGTCCGAAAGCACGAACTCGGGGCAGTACACATCCGTCCGGCGATGCTTTAGGTAAAGGTCAAACGGAGGCCAGCATGCCCGGACTGTGGTTCGAAGAATTCGAGATCGGCAAAGTGTACAGCCATTCCATCACGCGCACCGTGACGGAAATGGACAATATGATGTTCTCCTGCCTGACCATGAACCCGCAGCCCCTCCATATCGACCGGCATTTCTCCGCCCGGACCGAATGGGGCCAGCCGCTCATGAACTCGCTCTTCACGCTGGGTCTGATGATCGGCATTTCGGTCAATGAGCTCACTCTGGGCACGACCATCGCCAATCTCGGCATGACCGATGTGAAGTTTCCCGCCCCGCTGTTCCAGGGCGACACGGTGAACGTCACCACCGAAGTAATAGCCAAGCGCGAAAGCAAGTCGCGGCCGGAGGCCGGCATCGTCGATTTCCATCACAAGGCCTTCAAGCAGGACGGTACCCTCGTCGCCGAGTGCCGCCGCCAGGCCTTCATGCGCAAGCGTCCGGCCTGAGCCCGCCATGCGCTCCTTTCTCTTCGTTCCCGCCGACAGTGAAAAGAAGCTTCGCAAGGCGCTCGGCGGCGCCGCCGATGCGGTGATCCTCGATCTCGAGGACTCCGTGGCGCTCGCCGACAAACCCAAGGCGCGCGCCCTCGCCCGCGAGGTGCTCGCCGCGCCGCGCGGCAGCATGAAACTCTTCGTGCGCGTCAATGCGCTGACCACCGGCCTCACCGGTGACGACCTCGACGCCGTCACGGCGGCGGCACCTGACGGGCTCGTGCTGCCCAAATCGGAATCGGGCGCCGACGTGAAACGCCTCGTCGAAATGGCCGGGCTTCCTGTTGTCGCCATCGCCACCGAGACGGCCGCCTCGCTGTTCAATCTCGGCACCTATGGTGATTGCGGGCCTGAGCTTCTGGGCCTGACCTGGGGCATGGAAGATCTCGCGGCCGCCTTGGGCGCGCAAGCGAACCGCGATGCGCTAGGCCGGCCGACCGGTCCCTATGAGCTTGCCCGCACGCTCTGCCTCATCGGCGCCCGCGCCGCGGGCGTCGAGCCGATCGATGCCGTCTATGCCAATTTCCGCGATCTCGCGGGCCTCGAGGTCCAATGCCATGACGCGGTCCGCGACGGCTTCACCGCCAAGATGTGCATTCACCCCGATCAGATCGACGTGGTCAACCGCATCTTCACGCCCTCGCCCGAGGCGGTGGCACGGGCGCGGCGCATCGTGGATGCCTTCGCGCAAGCAGGCGATGCCGGCGTTATCGGTCTCGACGGCGAGATGCTGGATGTGCCGCATCTGAAAGCAGCGAAGGCCCTGCTGGCCCGGGTGGCCGGCTAGTCTAGTGCCTTCAGCCGGCACGCATTAGAAACATCCATGTCGCCGAACTTCGTCTACCAGTTATACAGAGTGGCCTCCGAAATGCCGTGCTTGCGGGCAACATCACCCGCCTCACGCTCGCGCCGCCAAGAAAAGTGAACGGATCGCCGCCGAGCCGCCGCTGGCGTGTGATCAGGAAAAGTGGGCACCGGTTTTCCGTCCGATCACGCGCTACCCTAAGAACCCGATCACGTTTATCACTTCAGGTCGATTCGATCTGAAGTGATCGTGATCTAGGCGGCGGCGAATATCGTCTCTTCGCTTGCATCGGGCCGTCGATGCCTCAAGCCCTGGGCGCTGATGAGTCCGCTGGGTGGGCGGATACCTTCCGTTACGGCCGCTCTTGTGATATCATCAGTTTTCTTCTCGAACGTGGGACGGTTGGGCCAGCCCTACGGCTGGAAGGAGATGCCATGTCCAAACATTCGAGCCTCCTTTTGGCGATCTTCGCACCAGTGTTCGCCGCAGCCTCGCTAGCGCCCGCGGCGGAAATCGAAGACGACATCCAAGCCCAGATCAAGGCCTATCTCAATAAGCGGCCGGAGCGGGCGTTCCAGGTCGAGCAGGCTCCGGGCTCCCCCGTCGTCGTGCCGCCAGAGGCGCGGCGCGATCTGCGCTATACCTTTCAGAAGCGCATGGCGATTTCCGGCCACGGCATTCTCTTTGATATCGACGGCAAGCTGGTGAATCTCGAGCCGGGCGAGGCGGACAAGTTGCAGGCCGAACTTTTGGACGCGCTACGCCGGGAGGAGCCGGGCGGCAAGGGTGTGTCCGAGGATGCAGTCGCGAAGCTCGGCGATCTCGCCAAAGAACTCGACGGGCTTGCCTCACAAAAACTCGAACCCGAGCAGGCGGCGGCGCTACGCCATCTCTCCATTCGGGCGCTCGCCAATCGCCTCAATGACGAGCGGCGCAGCGCCTATCTGTGGCGTGCCAATTATCTCTGGCATCATTACAAGCTGAGCGATGCTTTCCGCCTGCGTCCTGAGATCCTGCAGGTCAGCGAGCGGCTGCGCGACATCCTGCGCGAGCTGTTCCGCCAGACCGCCTATATGGACGACTGCACCCGCGGCGGCGTGCCGGTACCGCCGGATTTCTCGGTCTCGGGCAGCGTGTGGGCGCATCAGGGCGATCTCACCATCAATATGCTCGATCCGGGCGGGGTGGCGGAGGTGTGGACCTGGGCCTCGTCCTCCTTGCGCGGCGCCTGCGTGGCATTGCCGCGTGGCACCGGGGGCGCCAACTCCTTCGCCGGTATCATCTGCCAGGGGGCGGAGAGCGGCAATGCCTGCTTTTGGGATAATATCGAGCGGGCAACCGGTAATCGGGTGCCGTGGGCGAGCGCGACCATGCACATCAACCAGCTCGAGGACGGCAGCGACCTCGTCGAAACCTGCCCTTCGTGCCACAAGGGCAACAATGTCTATCTGATGGCGCCCGACGATCCGACTTGGTGCCGGCTGTTGCGCGGCGGCCAGATAGGGGTTTCCTGCACGGCGCCGGACGGGGCCAACGCGGCGAATCTGACTCTCGAACTCGACGGCAATATCAACCCCATTCCACAGCCGATGACCTCGACAGTCCATTCGAGCTACCGGCCAATGTCAGGCACGCCGCCGCGGGGAGGCTGGAGCAACAGCGCCATGACGAACCCGAGCTGCGGCGGCCAGTGCCACCTGAACAGTGTGGGCAGCTTCACCGTACCGATGATGCCGCCGGCCTGCGGGATGGATTGCTATTGAACGAAAGTTTGTAGGACAGCGCATCTTGCCGCTGGATGGTCCGGCGAGCGCGAGTCGGATCCGAATACCCCGGCGGGGGGACCTGAAGCTGGTTCTTCCATTGGCCAGACAAGCCGGTGCGGCCACTGCCGCCACCGGTACTGCCGGCACAGCAATGTAGGAGGTAAACATGGCAAAGGGAGTGATTGTCTTTTTGGCCATATTCACTTCTATATTTTCTGATTTGCGAGAGAGTCACGCGCAGGCCGACATTGGAACAGAAATCGTTAGTTTAATAGCGGAAAAATGTCTGGACGTCGGAAATGGCAGTCTGACTTCTGGCTCAGATGTGAGGCAATACAGTTGTTACGAAGGCGCAAACCAGAAATGGATGGCACGAGATGCAAGCGCACCAGGATATGTGTACTTCGTGAATCAAAACAGCGGTCTATGTCTTGATGTCCGCATTGGTGGAGCACAGGATGGGACGCTGCAGCAGTATACCTGCCACTACCGCGACAATCAGCTATTCCGCCTTGAGCCGCAGGCGGACCCGGCGGGCGGAGTGCGCATCGTTGCAAAGCATTCGGGTTATTGCCTTGATGTTCCTTCGGGCAGTACTCAGGATGGGGTGTTGATCCAGCAATTCCCTTGTCATTTGGGTCGCAATCAGCGCTGGGTATACGCACCTAGTGGGCCTTATAGTTTTCAGGTATCTGCGACTCCCATCGGACGTCACCCCATCTCTCTCCGAGATGGTCAGTCCTACTCCTTTTCACTATCCAATCTTGTTGGAGTTGTTCCTTTCATGCATCTCTGGAGCAACGTCCACGGAAACGTTACGCCTCTGGGGCAGAACATGCTTGCCTCAAGGGTTCCCACTTTGAGTTACGTGGTTCCTGCCGGTAAAGGAGGGGCATATACCCTTTTCGTTCACGCAGCTCCTGGAGCCGCACCTGGCACGGCCACACTGACCGTTCGGGAGAATGGTTCAGTCCTCAGGCAAATTATGAACTTCTCGTTTGGGGGAACAGTGGTCGATGTTCCTCGCTCAACCAACTCATCCCCGTTTCGATATGAGACTGTCGCGTTGCCCGGCGGAGTTGAGAACACCTTCATCCTTGCGCTCAGTAACTTGAATTATCTTGAGGGATTTGATGATGATAGTGGAATAGGTCGCGCCTCTCGGATCACCGGTGCAGGGACATCCCGAATTGTGGTTGGTACGGTCAATGGCATCAGCGGACCCTCGATGTTGTACGCGAACGATGTATTTCGCGACAATGACGGTGATGGACTAGGGTACGGTTTGGAGCGCGAACTCGGTATATGCGACATGAAGAATGTCCAAGCACGATGTGCGACAGTCTTCAATCTGAGCGACACGGACCGCGATGGGATTGAGGACCGAGTTGAGGTGCTTGGGGTGGATGTTCCGCCTAATGTACAGAACGGCCAAACTGCGCCAGCGGCATCCTTCCTCTTTCCCAAATGGGGGGCCAATCCTCGCCACAAGGACATCTTCTTCGAACTCGACTATAAAGACGAGATTGGTGTAAACCCCTTCACACATGCCTATGCTTTGGCAGTCCAGGGGCTCTTTTCCGGCGCGCTCGCGTCTGAAATCGGCAACAAGGACAATCAAGATGGAATCAACGTTCACCTTGACATTGGGCTCGCTCCTCAGGCCGGGTATGAGACGCTCTATGGCAATTGGGGCAACGGCGGAACGCACGGAGCGGAAGCTGCTCGCAACACCTGGCAACTCCAGTACCCGGGCCACGACAATCGAAAGGAGCCCTGGTTCTTCCCCGTCGTGGAGTATGGGACAGCAGGCACAGGCAGTTTCGGATTCAACGACCAGACTTGGCACGAGTTCAGCCATACGCTGCTTATTGGGCACGAGAGCGTCAGGGGCGGGCTGAACAGTTCGGTGGTGACGCCCGCGCTGGTTTCCTATACCCAATGGCGAAATCCGGATGCCAAGTTCCTGGGGAACCAATTCCTGGAGAGTGGGATCAACTCTTCGAGTCTTTGCGAGTCGAGCAATGAGATCGGAACGGCGCTCTCAGACCCGAGCTACCGGAGCTACTTGCTGAACAATCACGGAATCTGGTCTGACGCCAACACCGTTGATTGGAACCGGGATGGAGTCATCACCAATTGCACCACCGGCGGTCGGGTAAAGGCGAACCTCTCGGCTGGTCCAATCGACAACGATGCCCCGGTTCAAGGCGAGCAGACTCTCTCGAAGACCGACGGGACCGCGGGCGGGAGCTTCGGAGTTGGTTCAGGCGACGTCGTTGGCACCATTGTTGGCGCCCCCCAGATGGTTCGCCTAGGCAGCGCCCCCAATAGCTTCTTGTATATCTTCTATGCGAAAACGGATCCTTCGTATGGGACGAGGCTCTATTACCGAGCCGGCAGAGTCGGCAGTGACAAGTCGATTGGTGGATGCGCGAGCAGCGCGGGCATGGAGTTCCTGGGAAACGGCTGGGGCCCTGGCACAACGACTCCGTGCATCACCTGGTCGAACGCGGCACTTGTTTCTCTGATACACGGTCTCAAACGCTTCGCCGTGACAGCGTTGTCGGACCGAATTGAAATTGCCGCCAGCAACTCGAGCGATAGCAATATCCACTTCTATCATCTCTCCAGTCAGAACAACTCCACAGGATTGATGGGCACCGGCCCCTCCCTTGTCGGCGGTCTCAAACTCAGTTCTTCACCGAGAAGCGACCTGCAATACGAGATTGTACGGGCTCCCCTTCTTACCGGTGACAAGGTCAATGAGCACCTGGCGTTGTTTTGGATCGACACCAATACCAGGGAACTTCGGTGGGCAAGCAAGCCTGCTGGTACGACTCAGGTGCCGATCCTGCGCGGCGCACTCTGGAACGACGCGAGCCCTTCAGTCGGCCTTGTTGCGCATGATAACTCATCCCTCTCGCTCGCGTCTTGGGGGACAGGGATGACCGGAAGCTTGGCGCGCGAGACGTTCCTCTTCTTCCACAACAGTCGCGGAACCGGCAGCATTTACAAGCTTGATCCAGCAAGCGAGAAGTGGGTGGACATCACGAGCACAGCTCTCCCGAACGGGAACTGCTCGACACTCGGTCAGAAAATTGGCTTCAGGTTCCAGGAGGCCGTCAATAGCTCAGGCGATATCCTTCAAGCAGGCAAGGGTCACTTCTATCTAACCTATCTGAACTGCGGCGGGCCTGCTGTCGTGACCTTGAACAGCGGAACGGTGAACGGCAAGCCCACGGCGCTCAGCGCGACCCGGAAGCCGTCGGCGTATCTGACCTTCGACAGGGGGATAAGAGCCTTTCCGAACCAGGGGCACCCAATCTACGGGGTCACCGGCATCGCCTACTACTCCGACTCTTTCGTAACGTCGCTCAAGGAAGCGTATGTCGATGCAGATGGTGCCCTGCAGTTTCTCCCCTTCGCTGACGGCATCTTGAAAATGCAGTACAAGCCGACCAATCAGTTCAAAATACTCGAAGCCACGATTTGCCGGGCACTGAAATCACACCCCCAGACCGGCCTTTCATCATGGTCTGCCGACTGGGCGGCAAGCGATGCTTTCTGTGGCAACAACGGTATGCGATTCAGCATGGATCCGAAGAACTTTGTGCCCTCTACCCAGACGCTTTGGGGCTATTGAGCCACCTCCAGCGGGAATCAAAGGAGTCAGTAACGGGGACCGCTATCGACGCATGTAGTTGGCTGACACAAACGCCTCAGCAAGTGATCGCCGAATTCTTCGAACTCTGGTGGAAGCGCCATGGTGATCGTCCGATTGCGCTCCGCGAGCCTGATGAGCAAGCCTACCGAACAATCGACCCACATAACCGCGGCTGCCAGTTTATGTCTTCGCAGTTCGAGAAGCTGAATGGCACCCGCATGGCGCAAATCCTTATCGCCAAAGTCTTCAACTTTGGCGGGATTTGCTCTAATCCGGCCGGCGCATCCGCCAGGCCTGTTCCACGGTCGCATATTCGCTGTAGCCCATGCGGGCGATCGGCCGCATGGCGGCGGTGTCGACGCGGCCGTCATGGATGAAACGGTCGTCGATATAGACGCCGACGACGCGCCCGATGATCGCATATTGGTGCGCATCGCCGTGATTGTCCGGCAAGGGTACGATCTGGAACAGGCGGCATTCGAGCGCCGCCGGGCTTTCCTTCACGCGAGGCGGCTTGACGAAGCGCGATGGCTCGGGCGTCAGGCCGGCGAGCTTGAACTCGTCGACATCGGGGCCCACCCGGGCCGACGACATGTTCATCGGCTCGCGCAGATCATAGGTCGCGAGATTGATGACGAACTCGCCCGTCGCCTCGATATTGGTGAGCGAGTCCTTCATGCCGCCCGAGCCGATCACGACATAATGCGGCTGCTCGGCGATGGCGTTGAAGAAGCTGTAGGGCGCCAGATTGGGCACACCCGACTTCGCCATGCTCGAGACCCAGCCGATCGGGCGCGGCGCCACGATCGCCTTGAAGGGATCATTGGGCAAACCGTGCTTGTTGTCGATGGCGTCGTAATGCATCAGCCGAGCCTTCTGAGCAGCGCCGGCAGGTCGGCGATGCTGTCGATCACATGATCAGCGAGCGGCGCCAGGTGATCCCGGTCCGAATTACCGGTGAGCACGCCGATGGCAAGCCCCGCGCCCGCATCATGCGCGGTCTCCATGTCGTGCGGATTGTCGCCGACCATCGCCACTTCATCCGCCCTGATGCCGATCGCATCGGCGAAGGCATGGATCATGTCGCCATGAGGCTTGGGCCGCGCCACGCTGTCGGCGCCGAGAATGACGTCGAACAGATCCGCCGCGTCGAGGGCGCGCATATGGAGAACGGCGGAGGCCGCGGTATCGTTCGTGCCGACGCCGAGCCTGAGCTTCATTGCATGGAGCTCGTCGAGCACCGGCTTCAGCGGCATCAATGTCTTCAGGTGCTTCATGCCCAGATGTGCGTAATCGACATTGAGGAGCCGCATCTTCGCAACGATGCCGGCTTCATCGAGGTCCGGCCACCAGACATTGACGATGTCGCGCGTGGTGCCTTGCGCCAGCACCGAGCCGGCGCGGAAGGCGCCGGCTTCGGGGTCAAAACCCGCCGCGACGAATTTGGCCTCTATCTCGTCGGCGCCGAGATCGGCGAAGACGTCCGCCAGAAGCTCGCGATAGACCGGCACCCAGGTGCCGGTCACGTCGATCAGCGTGCCGTCCTTATCGAAGAGAACGCCCTTGATCGCCATGGCTTCAGCCGTGCCAGCGCGTGACGAGCGTCTGTGGATCGGGTCTGGGCCGGTCCTCGAGCGGCGCCTGGGGCGTGCCGAAATAGACGATTCCGACCACCTTCTCCGTCTCGCTCAAGCCCATCGCTTTGGCGATCTCCTGGTCATAGGCGATCCAGTCGGTGTTCCATTGCGCGCCGATGCCGAGGGCGGCGGCCGCCAGCAGCATGTTCTGGGTGAGCGCCCCGGCGGAAAGCAGCTGCTCCCATTCGGGGATCTTCACATGCGGCGCGGCCTTGGAGACGACCACGATGACGGTGGGGGCGCGCAGAAACAGGTTGCGCTGGAATTCGAGCGAATCGGCGCCGTGCTCGGGGTGGAGCGTTTGCCAGCGCGTCTTGAGGACGTCGCCGAATTTGCCGCGGGCCTCGCCCTCGAACAGGACGAAGCGCCAGGGGGCGAGCTTGCCATGGTCGGGCACGCGCACCGCGATATCGAGAATAGTCTGCAGTTGCTGAGCGGTAGGCCCCGGCGCTCCCATGGTTTTCACGGAGGCCGATTTGCGGGTTTTGAGGAGGGAAAGGGCGGAGGAAGTGTCATTGAGGCTGGTCATGGGCGCCAAACAAAGGGCCCCGCCGGCCAAAGTCAAGATCGGAAACAACAAAGCTCAAATGCGCCGATTGCCGTTAACCAATAATTAAGCATAAGGTTGAGGCCGGGCACCAAAGAGTGTTGGCTCTGACAGCCGGCCGGACGGTCGTGGGGAAACAGGGAGTTCGAGAATGCATCAGGGCCGCCAAATACTCGTTCTTCTGGCGGCACTGCTCCTGCCCTCGCCTACGCTCGCCGCCCCCTCGACCGCCGCCATCGATCGGACCCCGGAGATCGAGGAAGTCCGCAACGACGTCGCTTCCGAGATCCGCATCGAGATGACCAGCCCCGGCCAGGAAGGGCTCTCCCTCAATGCGCGTCTGAGCGAGGATGGCGGCCTCATCAATCTGCCGATTTCGTGGCGGGTGAAGGGCTTTGGCGGTGAGACCCTCCTCACCCGCGATGCCGACTTCGCCGAACTTGCCGCCGAGCCCGGCGACTACATCGTCGAGGCGCGCTACGGCATGATCGAGATCGAGCGCAAGGTCACCCTGCTCGCCGGCCAGCATCTCGGCGTCACTTTCGTGCTCAATGCCGGCGGCCTGCGCATCCTGCCCAAGCTGCAGCAGATCGGCCTGCCCGCCGCCCGTCCCTTCACCAGCATCTACAAGGTGTCCGGCATCGACGGCGGCTCGCTGGTGGCGATCACCGAGGAGCCCGGCGAGATCCTGCGCGTCGGCGCCGGTTCCTATCGCATCGAAAGCCGTTTCCAGCCCGGCAACGCCTCGGCGATGACGGAAGTCACAGTGAAGCCGGGTCTGCTTTCGGCGGTCGAGATCGACCTGAGCGCCGGCATCGCCCGCCTCGCCGCACCCGGCGCGGACGACCGCGATGTCGTCTGGTTCATCACCGATGCCAAAGGGCAAGCACTGCCCGGCGTCCCCGGCCCCGCCGCCGATGTCGTGCTGAAGCCTGGCCGCTACAAGCTCCGTACACAAATCGATGGGCGCGAGAAGGACTCGATCTTCACCATCGAGCCCGGCAAGATCAGCGCCATCATCCAGGCGAACTGAGTTTCAGCGCAGTACTGCCTACTACCCTCACCCTGAGGCGCCCGCAGAAGGCGGGCCTCGAAGGATGGCAAGCGGCAAGGCCTGTGGACCTGGATCATGCTTCGAGGCTCCCCCGGCTCGAGGCCGGGGTCGCGCCTCAGCATGAGGGTGTGTTGCAGTCTAAAATCATCGCGCTTTAACGAGCCGGCCAGGCTCTGGTCGCCCGCCTCAAAAGGCGGCGATCGTGTCATCGAGCACCTTGGTGGCGCGGACGAAGTTGAGCTTGCGTCCGAAAGCGGCGACGCGGTGGAGTTCTTCCTGCGCCTCTTGCGAGCGTTCTCCCTGGCCGATGCGGCTCAGGATACGGGCCCGGTCGATGAGGAACTGGGCCCAGGGAAAGGGTTCTTTGGCGGCATAGGCCTCTAGCGCCTGGGTGAATTCCTCGGCCTCCTGCCAGTCGCGCCGCTTCAGGGCCGCCGTCATCATGTGGCTGTTGAAATACATGTGATTGTGGCTGGGCGCTCCGGACGCCAATATGGCCCGGGCCTTCTCGATATGGCGTTCGCGTTCCTCGTCGCTCGCCGCGAGCTCGGCCAGCAGGCCAAGCACGATGGGACCCATATAGTTGAGCCCGGTCTCCTCGCACAGCTGATAGGCGAGACGCGTATAATAGTGGGCCTCATCAAACTTGCCGTCGACCATGGCAAGTTCGGCGAAGAACATCTTGCTCTCCGCCTCGAAGCGCTTGGCGCCGAGCGCGATGGCGATCTCGTCGGCTTTCGCCGCATGCACGCGCGCCGCCGCGAGCTCGTCGGCCTCGAACAGCGCGAAATAGCTGCAATGATGAGCGATCATCGCCGCCCGGGGTGCTCCGGCGCGCTCGGCGAGCGCCAGCGCTTCACGATTATAGTCATTGGCCTCACGCCACTCGCCGATCGACAAGGCCGCGATGGCGCACATCGGCAGATTGGCGGCCTCGATCCGCCCGAAACCCTCCTGGCGCGCCAGTGCCACGCAGCGCGTGAAGGCGTCATGGGCGCTGAGCATGCGGCCATCGGCGTAATAGCCGTCACCCAGGCCCCCCAGGGCGCGGATCTCGGCTTCGACCGATCCCGCTTCGCGCGCGAAATCGAGCGCCTTCTGATGCGCGGCCAGGCATTCGGCGTGCCGGCCCTGCGGGAACAGGAGATTGCCACGCAGAAAATAGGCGCGCGACAGATCATGCAGAAGCTTGTCCTCCTCGGCGATCGCCATGGCGCGGTCGAGCGCCGCATTCGCCTCACTGAAGCGGTCGGCGAGCCTGAGGCTTTGCGCGAAGCCGATATTGGCGCGGCAGACGAGCGCGCGCTCCTCGCCGGCGAGTTTCAGCGCTTCGGGCCAGACCGCGAGCGAAGGAGCGATCTGCCCGGTCTCGAGCAGCATCTCGCCGCGCCGCGTCAGGAGCTCGGCCTTGAATGGCCCTTCCCCGGCCAATGCCACGGCGCGCGCATTTAGCGCGATCGCCGTTTCATAATGATAGATCGCCCAGTCGGCCTGCGCCGCCGCGTCATAGGCGGCAGCGGCTCCCGGATCCTGCGCCTGATCGAGATGGCTCGCGGCGAGCAGCCGGTCGCGCGCCGTGAACCAGTGCGCCGCTTTGACATGCAGCGCCTGGCGGCGTGATTTGGGCAAGGTGCCATAGGTCGCCTCGCGCACCAGCGCATGGACGAATTCGAAGCCTTGCGCACCGGGCCGGATCAGGAAGGCGTCGATCAGAGCGCGCAGCGGGACGCTTGTCCCCTCCATCAAGTGGTCGATCTCGGCCTGGGTGAAGCGCTGGCCGAGCACCGAGGCCGTCTGCACGATGCGCCTGTCGGTCTCGCCCAGCCGGTCGAGCCGCGCGACGATGAGGCTCTGGATCGATTGCGGCAGCGCCTCGCCGCCCGCCCCGGTCTTATGATGGAGAAGCTGCACCAGGAACAGCGGATTGCCGGCGGCGCGCGCCAGCACATCCTTGACCAGAGCACTGCCGCCCTCGAGCATCTGCTCGGCGAGGCTCAGTGCATCCTTGTCGGGCAAGGCAGCCAGATCGATGGTGGTGAGCGGCGTCGGAGCGATGCGGGCGCGGAAACCCGCATCGAGCGGATCACCATCGGGACGCGCGGTCAGCAGCAGCGTGATCGGATGCGCCTCGGCGGCCTTGGCCAGCGCCGCCAGCACATCGAGGCCGTCCTCATCGATCCAATGAAGATCCTCGATCGCGATGAGAAGCGGCTTCGCCTGCGCCGCAAGCCCGGCGATCATGGTGAGCGTCCGGGCCCGGGCAGCCCGTCTGCCCGCCATGTCGAACGTATCGAAGACCCGGGCGAGCCGAGGCGGCAGGCCTATGCCCAGCAGATCATGGAGAAAGGTCTCGTCGCGCTCGCTGAGCTTGGCGCGGGTGACGAAAGCGGCCAGATCGTCGCCGCCGAGCAACGCCTGGGTGACCTGTGGGCGCAGCTGCGAATGGCTGCCGGCGCCAAAGCTCATCACCGCCGCGGCGAGACAGCGGCAATTGCGGCCGCGCGCCGCCGCCACAGCCTGCTCCATCAGCCGGCTTTTGCCGATGCCAGCCTCACCGCGGATAAAGGCGATGCGGCCCGTCCGCTCTTTCGCGGTGATATCGAGCTGCGCTTCGATCTGGCGCAATTCCGCCTTGCGCCCGACAAAGCTTGGCGCCCCGATACCCTGCCTGACCTCGCCCGAAACCAGCTTGAAGACCACCTGCGCCTCGGCGAAGCCGTCGAGCCGGCGCGGCCCCATATCTTCCACCGCATGGCGATGCGCCACCGCCTGGGCCAGATCTTCCGACAGCAGGATCTCGCCACTCCTGGCGAGGTCGCACAGGCGCGCCGCCAGATTCACCGAGGAACCGGTCATCGTATAGGGCCGGTGCACATCACTGCCGGTCGAGGCCGCCAGCACGGTGCCGGCGGCGAGGCCGCAATGCACCTCGATCCTGTCCTCGCCATAGCGGGCGGCGAGCGGCGCCAGCCCGGCGCTGATCCCCAGGGCGGCCGAGACCGCGCGCTCGGCATCATCGCCATGCGCGATGGGGGCGCCGAAGACCGCCATGACGCAATCGCCGATATGCTTGTCGACGGTGCCGCCGAGCTTGACGATCACGCCGTCGGCGATGGCGAAGAAATCATTGAGCAGCCTTTGCACGTCTTCCGGATCGCGCTCGCCGGAGAGCGCGGTAAAGCCCGAGAGATCGGCGAAGAGAACCGTGACCGGACGCAATTCGCTGTCCGGCGGACGAACTTCCGGCGCCGCGGTCAGGTTGGTGCCGCAGGCGCCGCAAAAGCGCGATCCCGGCGCATTCTGCGCCCCGCACGCCCGGCAGGCGAGCGCCAGCGCCGCCCCGCAGGCGGTGCAGAAGCGTTGGCCAGGCTTGGCTTGTGTGCCGCACGCCGTGCAGTTCATGTGCCTCTTCCGGTAAATTGATGTGTCGCCACCATGATCACGCGAGCGATATCACATTTCCACCGCGCCGCGCATCGATCCTCATTCCCCCGGCACGGGCTCTGATCGGGCCAGCGCGCCGACTGCCGAATCGAAGCCTCTTCGATATGCGCGAGGAAGGGCGTGGCCTTGAAGGTCGCGAGGATGAGCCGTTCATTGTCGGCGCTCGCGAAGGGGCGAAAGCGCGAGGAAACATCGTCCGCCCCTTCCTGGATGTCGATGAAGAGCGTCGGCGTGGCGCAGGAGGCATCGAACCCCGCCAGACTGACCGAGCGGATGGCGGCATTGCCGCGTGTATACCAACGGACTTCGCGCTTCGCCACGTCATAGACGATGCTCCATTGCGTATATCCGCTCTGGGCGACATCGGCGAGCGTCGCGAAAGCCATCGCCACCGGATCGCCGGCTGGATCGCGCGCGCTTTGCTGGGCGAGAGCGGCACGGGTGAAACGGGCCAGCGACCCGCTGCCCTGCGCCTGCGCACCGCCGCTCTTCACCTGGTTCAGAAAATCGAGGGAGCGTGCATAGCTGTCATTGGCGAGCACTGCATAGGGTAACCCGTCCGCGCTCCGTATCTGGGCCTTGCCGTCCAGGAATTCGACCACCGCGGCGTTGCCGCCCGCATCCATCAGCTTGTAGTGCAGCGGAATGCGGCTCTCGATGCGGACCTTGGCGATATTGGCGAGCGCCTCCTCGACCGTGGCGGAGGTGTCGAGCACATATTGCATCCATTCGGCGACGCCAATGGTGGGACGCGCATCGGGCGCTTCATAGCGCGCCTCGTCGAGCCACATCTGGCTCGTCGCCAGCCCGGCCTCGTTCATACCCGTCATCGGCGAGTCGCGCCCGAACATGTTGAAGGTGATGGAGGCGTAGCGCGCCCGCCAACGCGCCGGCCGGCCTTGCGTCTCCGAGGTCTTGTCGAGGCCGGCCTTATTGACGAGCACCACGGCCTGCCCGATCGGAAAATCGAAATTATAGGCGAGGATGGGACGCTCAGGGTTGGTGAAGGCGATCGTCGTGCAGGCATCGGCGGCGGCCGGCAGCAGCGCCACGATAAGAAGAAGCAGGAGACGCGGCATGGTACTCTCCCTTGTCTCTTGTGGAGAGTACCATGACGGATCCCTGCCCCGCGTGGCCTACTTTGCTAAATTGACCATGACGACACCGGCCAGCGCCATGGCGCCGCCGACAATGGCCACGATCCCCGGAACTTCGCCAAGCCACAGAAAGCCCAGCAAGGTCGAAATCGGCGGCACGCTGTAGAGGAAGTTGGAGGCGCGGCTCGCCGGAAACTTCGACAGCATGATGGAATAGCTCGCATAAGCGATCATGCTGGGCCCGATGCCGAGATAGATCACCGACAGGATTGCTTCGGTCGAGGCCTGCGGAACCTGCGCTATCGCATCCGGCATGGCCGGCGCCAGGATGAGAGCGCCGATGACGATGTTCCAGGCGGCGACGGTGACCGGCTTGTGCGTCTTGAAGAGCGGCTTCTGAGCGATGGTGGTGACGGTGTTGCACAGAGCGGCGCCGAAGACGAAGAGCGCGCCCAGATTGAGGGCAAGCCCCTCGCCCTCGCCGAAGGCGATGAAGCCGATGCCGGCGAAGGAGACCGCCGTGCCGGCCCAGGCCCAGCGGCTGAAGGTCTCATTCAGCAGCAGCATCGCGAAGATGGCGGTGATGATCGGGTTGACGTTGATGATGAAGGCGGCTGCCCCGGCCGACACGGTCTGCTCGCCGATATTGAGCAGCACCGTATAGAGCGCCACGAAGAAGATGCCGCCGATCAGGATGCGCCAGATCTCGGCCCCCCTGGGCCAGCCCGGCCGGGTGATCAGGAGATAGAGGGCGGCCGGCACGCCCGCGATCGCGAAGCGCAAGACGCCGAGCTCGATCGGACCGAAGTCCTTGAGGCCGGCCCGGATGGCCGGGAAGGCCGAGGCCCAGATCAGGATAGTGACAATAACGGCGCCGATGGCGGTGACGTCGCGGGTGACCGGAGCGGTGGATGTGGCGGTGTTGGACATGGGTTCCGATGTCGGACCAAACGAGCTCCTTGACAAACGAAACAATCGAGCATGAGCTGTGAACATGGATCACAGCTCATCGACCCCTTTGCCGCCCCTCGACACCTTGCGCGCCTTCGATGCGGCGGCGCGAACCGGGAGCTTCTCGGCCACCGCCGACGCCCTGAACCTCACCCATGGCGCCGTCAGTCGCCAAATTGCCAAGCTCGAACGCTGGTTCGGTCACCGGCTGTTCGAACGCCAGGCGCGCGGCGTGGCGCTGACGCGGGAGGGCCAGCGCCTCTTCCTGCGCACCTCTGAAGCGTTGTCGATCATTGCCGACGGCTCCGACCGCTGGATCGAAGCGCGCGGCACCGCGGTGGTCCGCCTGACCTCGATCCCCTCGATCAGCAGCCTCTGGCTGATGCAGCGGCTCGCCGGCTTCGAGGGTGGCGACCCGCCTCTGCGCATCGAGCTCACGGTCGAGCATCGCTATGCCGATCTCGAGGCCGAGGGCGGCGACCTGGCGATCCGCTGTGGGCGGGGCCGTGTCCCCAACCGCATTTCCGTGCAGCTCTTCGAGGAGCTGTGCTATCCGATCGCCGCGCCGGATCTCGCCCAGCGTATCGGCTCCGGAGAGCCCGAACGCCTGCTTCGCTTCCCGCTCATCCACGATTCAGATGCGGCAGCCTGGCGGGCCTGGTTCGCCGGCCAGGGCATCGACTACCGGCCGCGCCCGCAGGACCGCCGCTTCGAGGACTACAATCTGGTCCTCGACGCGGCCGCCCATGGCTTAGGGATAGCGCTTGCCCGGCCGCCCCTGACCGAGGGGTCGCACCACCAGCGCCGCACTGTTCAGGTCGACTCCCATAGAGTCAAAAACCCGGTCTCGTATTGGCTCGACCGGCCGGCACGGAAGCCCCGGCCTGCCGCCACGATCCTGGCCAGGAGGATCATGGCGGCCGCCGGCCTCTCCGAGAAAAGTGAAGAAAACTTCGTTAATTCAGATGGTTAACCGCACAACCTCATAGATCAATTAAGTAGCCCGGCGAACTACGCCGTCCGCTCGCGCTTGACGTCAGGTGGCGTGGCTTCTTCAACCAGCATCTTAACCACCTCTTCCAGCTTCAGCGACTGCTGGGCTTGCGAGCCGAGGCGGCGGACATTGAGTGTGCCCTCCTCCATCTCGCGCTTGCCAGCGACCAGGATGACCGGGATCTTGGCCACCGAATGCTCGCGCACCTTGTAGTTGATCTTCTCGTTGCGCAGATCGGTCTCGACCCTGAGGCCTGCGCGCGCAAGCTCCTGGCGGACCTTCTCGGCATAGTCATCGGCATCCGACACGATGGTGGTGACCACCGCCTGGATGGGCGCCAGCCAGAGCGGGAAATGTCCGGCGAAGTTCTCGATCAGGATGCCGGTGAAACGCTCCATCGAGCCGCAGATGGCGCGGTGCACCATGACCGGCATCTTCTTCTGGCCATCGGCATCGACATAGAAGGCGCCGAAACGCTCCGGCAGGTTGAAGTCGACCTGGGTGGTGCCGCACTGCCATTCCCGCCCGATCGCATCGCGTAGCGTATATTCGAACTTGGGGCCATAGAAGGTGCCCTCGCCCGGATTGACGCCGGTCTTGATGCGGCCGCCCGATTCCCGCGAGATCCGCTCCAGGAGCCGGCTCAGCACGTCCTCGGCATGGTCCCACATGGCATCGGTGCCGACCCGCTTCTCCGGCCTCGTCGCCAGCTTCACGACGAACTCAGTGAACCCGAAATCGGCATAGACCGAGAGGATCAGGTCGTTGATCTTGAGGCACTCCTCGGCGAGCTGCTCCTCGGTGCAGAAGACATGCGCATCGTCCTGGGTGAACCCCCTGACCCGCATGAGCCCATGCAGCGCGCCGGATGGTTCATAGCGGTGCACGGCGCCAAATTCCGCAAGTCTTATAGGTAGATCGCGGTAGGACTTGAGGCCATGCTTGAATATCTGGATATGGCCCGGGCAGTTCATCGGCTTGAGCGCGAAGACGCGCTGGTCCTCGGTTTCATCGCCCGCCGTCTGCACCTTGAACATGTTCTCGCGGTACCAGCCCCAATGCCCTGAGGTCTCCCACAGGACCTTGTCGAGGACCTGGGGCGCGTTCACCTCCTGATAGTCGGCGCGCAGTCGCCGGCGCATATAGGCGATGAGCGCCTGGAACAGGGTCCAGCCCTTGGGATGCCAGAACACCACGCCCGGCCCCTCTTCCTGGAAATGGAACAGGTCCATTTCACGCCCGAGCCGGCGATGATCACGCTTTTCCGCCTCCTCCAGGGCCGTCAGATAGGTCTGGAGATCCTTGTCATTGGCCCAGGCGGTTCCGTAGATGCGGGTCAGCATCGGATTCTTGGCGTCGCCGCGCCAATAGGCGCCTGCCACTTTCATGAGCTTGAAGGCGGAGCCGATCTTGCCGGTGGAGGTCATATGGGGGCCCCGGCATAGGTCTATCCAGCCGCCCTGGTCGTAGAATTTGATCTCCTGATCTTCCGGGATGGCGTCGACCAGCTCGACCTTGAACAGCTCCCCTCTTGACTTGAAGAATTCCTTCGCCGCTTCACGTGAAACGATTCGTTTACTAAAGGGCTTGTCCCGGGCGATGATCTCCCGCATTTTTTTCTCTATCGCGGGAAAGTCTTCCGGGGTGAACGGCTCATTGCGGAAAAAGTCATAAAAGAAGCCGTTTTCGATCACCGGGCCGATCGTAACCTGGGTGCCGGGATGAAGCTCCTGCACGGCTTCGGCCAGCACATGGGCGGCGTCGTGCCGGATCAGTTCGAGCGCTTCGGCATCATCCCTGGTGATGATTCGGACCTTGGCGTCCGCGGTGATCGGATCGGCGAGGTCGGTCAGGACGCCGTCCTTCATCAGGGCGACGGCCTTCTTCTCGAGGGATTTGGAGATGGAGGCGGCGAGCTCGGCGCCGGAAAGTCCCGCATTGACCTGGCGCACGGCGCCATCGGGAAAAGTCAGATTTATCATGGTCTTCTCCTGCTCACTCCTGCACACGCAGCAGGTAAGCTTTCAAGTTGCAACGGGCCGCTTATGGCAGCGCAGTCGCCCCCGGTCAACGGTTGCTGACCGTACACGGACGATCAGCAGCCGGAAGATGTAAGCTCGATAACCGCGTATTAACCTTAACAAGTCATCCTCCCTGACCGAACTGCACAGCAACACAGCTGGGGACGAACTATGACCAAATTCCTTCTTCGCCTTTCCCTTTGCACGGCGGCCCTTGTCGCCGTGACCACCACGGTGGCCCAGGCCGCCGATTATGAGCCGCCGCCGCCCGAAATGCGCGGCTCCTGGACCGGTCCCTATATCGGCGGGTTTGTCATGGGCGTCGGCGTCGAGAGCCGCTATGACGCGGAATGTAACGACCCGGCCGACTGCCTTATTGATCCCGAGATGAGCGGCTTCACATGGGGTGGCGGTCTGCTGGCCGGCTTCAACTACGATATTGGCAACGGCATCCTGATCGGCGTCGAAGGTGACTATGGCTGGGCCGGCAGCGTCGACAATGACGATCCGGACGAAGCGACCGACATGAAGATCAAGGATATCGCCACGCTGCGCGCCCGCGCCGGCTACATCTTCAATCACGACACTCTCTTTTACGCCACCGGTGGTTTTGCCTGGGTAAAGACCTCTTTCGGCGGTGAGGTTGGCTCGATCGTCGATGGCCGTGAGTACATCGATGACACCCAGTGGACCGGCGGCTGGACCGGCGGCGGCGGCATCGAACATGCCTTCAGCGAGTATCTGCACGCCCGCCTCGAGTATCTCTACCTCGGCATGGATGACGAGGAATATGACCTCAACGTCGGCACGGTCGATCTCGAATTCGACGGCGGCATCCATTTGATCCGCGCCGGCCTGACCATCAACTTCGGCAACTACTTCTGATCGCTCCAGACGTTACTTGTTAGTTGCTTAGGCTGCCTGCAGTTGGAAGGCGCTGGAGTTCCCATCCGGCGCCTTCCTCATTTTCGCCTCCAGGCGACGTGGCGCCAGGCTCGCCAGTCATTATGCGGGAATGTTCCCGGCACCGGGTCGAAACCGTCGCCGCCCCAGGGATGGCAGCGGGAGACGCGTGATAGGCCGAGCCAGAAGCCGGCCCAGGCGCCATGCAACCTGATCGCATCCATGGCGTAATCCGAGCAGGTCGGCAGATAGCGGCAGCGCCGTCCCAGCACGGACGAGACGGTGAGCTGATAGAGCCGGATCAGCCCCAGCAACGCCAAGCCCACAGGCGTAGTCGCCTGTCGGTTTTCAGCCTCATCGCGCCGTTCACACATTCTGTCTCTTTCGCAAGCCGATTAAAGTCGGGCGACCGTTACGGAGATAGGCATGCCCACGCCCCAGCCCAATATTCTCTTCATCATGGCCGATCAACTGGCGGCGCGCAGCCTGAAGGCCTACGGCCATCCGTTGGTGAAGACACCCCATCTCGATCGCCTGGCGCAGGAAGGGGTGGCGTTCGACAATGCCTATACGCCGAGCCCGCTCTGCGCCCCGGCCCGCGCCGCGGTGATGAATGGCCTGCTCCCTTCGCGCAGCGGCGTCTATGACAACGCCGCCGAGTTCCCTTCAGCCATTCCGACCTTTGCGCATTATCTGAGGATAGCGGGTTATCGCACGAGCCTGTCAGGGAAAATGCACTTCGTCGGCCCGGATCAGTTGCATGGCCTCGAAGAGCGCCTCACCACCGATATCTATCCTGCCGATTTCGGCTGGACCCCCGACTGGCGCCTGCGTCAGGAGCGCATCGACTGGTGGTACCACAATATGACCTCCGTCCTGCAGCCAGGCATCGCCGAGATCACCAACCAGCTCGAATTCGACGACGAAGTCGCCTTCCTCGCCACCCGCAAGATCTATGACTATGCCCGATACGAGAATGAGGCGCCCTTCTGCCTCATGGCCTCCTTCACCCATCCGCACGATCCCTACGCGGCCAGATCCAGGTTCTGGAACCTCTATCGCGACGAGGACATCGACCTGCCGGCGATCCCGGCCCTCGCCAAGGAGGATCTCGATCCGCACAGCCGGCGTCTCTATGAGATGTCAGCGATGGGCGATTATGTGGTGACGGAGAAGGATATCCGCGCCGCGCGCCATGGCTATTACGCCAACATATCCTATGTCGACGACCTGATCGGTCAGTTGATGGCGGCCCTCGCGGCGACGGGTAAGCTCCACGACACCATCATCGTCTTCACCTCCGATCATGGCGATTTCCTCGGCGAGCGCGGCCTCTGGTATAAAATGTCTTTTCTCGAGCCCTCGGCGCATGTGCCTCTCATCGTCTGGTCACCGAAGCGCTTCGCATCGCGCCGGGTGAGCGAGCCGGTGACGCTCTGCGATCTGTTGCCGACCTTCGCCGATATCGCGGCCGACGGTAAGGCGAGGTTTGCCCGCAAGATCGACGGAAGGTCTCTCTATCCCCTGCTCTGCGGTGCGCCCGAGGATAAGGAGGCGACCGCCTGGGGCGAGTATCTGGCCGAAGGCGCCGTTGCCCCGCTCTATATGTTGAGGCGCGGCAACTGGAAGTTCATCCATACGCCCGTCGATCCCGATCAGCTCTTCGATCTGGCGGTGGATCCCCAGGAGCGCGTCAACCTGGCGGATGAGCCGCGCCATAAGGCGCAGGCGCAGGCGTTCCGCCGCGAGGTCGAGCAGGCTTTCGATATCGCCCGCATCACCGGGGAGGTGCTGGAGAGCCAGCAGTCGCGTCTCATGATGTTCGAGGCCTTGCGGCGCGGCGCGCATTTCCCCTGGGATTTCCAGCCGCTGCGCCAAGCCTCCGAACAATATACCCGCAACCACATGTCGGTCACCGATCGCGACCTCAGAAGCCGGTTCCCGGCGGCACCCGATATCGAGGACAAGAGGCGTTGAGAGATATCAGGCCGGCACGGCGGCCTTCGGTTCAGCTTTGGCCGCGATCTGGTCGAGCGCGTCGACTACCGCATCGAAAGTGAGGAGCGTCGAGGCGTGCCTGGCCTTGAAGTCGCGCACCGGGAGGAGCGCTTCGAGATCCTGCCACTTGCCGGTGGGCGGCTCACCGCCCTCTTTCAGCATGGCATACATTCGGCCGCGCAGGTCGCGAAGCTCCTGAGGGGTCGAGCCCACCACATGGCGGGCCAAAATCGAGGAGGACGCCTGGCCCAGCGCACAGGCTTTGACCTCATGGCCGAAGTCGCTGACCTTGCCGTCGGCCAGTTTGACGTCGACCGTCACCTTGGAGCCGCAGAGCCGCGAAATCGCGGTTGCCGTAGCGTCGGGCGCGGCGAGACGCTGCAGCCGGGGAATATCGGCCGCGAATTCGAGGATCTTTCGATTGTAGACTTCGTTGATCATGCACACATTCTAGTGCGTCGGAAGCACGCCGCAAGGCGCCGCCCGGCACGTTTGCCCCTGGAACCCGCCCATGATATGGGAGCGGCCAAAACGGATGTCAAAGTGAGCCCTAATATGGATGCTGTGGTCAAGAAAATCGCACGGGAATCGGCGGTCAAGCGCCCCTCGCAGGAGGAGGCCGAGGAGGCCGTTCGCACGCTGATCGCCTGGGCCGGCGACGACCCGACCCGCCAGGGGCTGGTCGATACGCCCAAGCGCGTGGTCAAGGCCTACCGCGAGTTTTTCAAGGGCTACAGCGAAGATCCCCTGCAGGCCCTTTCGCGCACCTTCGATGAGGATGAAGGCTATGACGACATCGTCATGCTGCGCGACATCGAGTTCAATTCGCATTGCGAGCACCATATCGTCCCCTTCATCGGCCGCGCCCATGTGGCCTACCTCCCCTCCCATGCGGTGGTCGGTATTTCCAAGCTCGCCCGCGTGGTCGATATCTATGCCCGCAGGCTTCAGACGCAGGAGACCATGACGGCGCAGATCGCCAAGGCGATCGACAAGGCGCTGAACCCCAGGGGTACGGCCGTCCTCATCGAGGCGGTGCATCAGTGCATGTCGCTGCGCGGGGTCAACAAGCGCAATGTCGCCACCATCACCACCCAGTTCACCGGTGAGTTCAAAGCCAATCCGGCCCTCCAGGCCCGCTTCATGGAGCTTGTGCGGGCGCCCTCGGGCGGCTTCTCCCTCTGATGTCCAAGGGTGACGAAGAATCGACCGCCTTCGCGCCGCGCTATGACGACCACGGGTTGATCCCGGCCATTGTGACGGACGCCAAGGACGGCTCCGTGGTGATGCTGGCCTACATGAACGCCGAAGCCTTGCGCCTCACGCTCGAAACCGGCGAGGCGCATTATTGGAGCCGGTCGCGCCGCGAGCTTTGGCGCAAGGGCGCCACATCTGGCGATACCCAGAAGGTTATCGACATCCGGCTCGACTGCGACCAGGACACGGTTCTGCTTTCCGTCGCCATGGCCGGGCGGGGCGTGGCCTGCCACACCGGGCGGCATTCCTGCTTCTATCGCCGGGTGACGCCTTCACCACAAGGTTACAGGCTTGAAATAATTTGAGATTTCCCGTTCGCCTGGCTGCGATGTAAAGTTGTGCCATGAACGGGAATATCAGGCACGCGATCGGGCTGGCCCTCGGCGCGGGCGCAGCGCGTGGCTGGGCCCATATCGGCGCCATTGAACGGCTGGAGGAAAACGGCATTCACGTCTGCGCCATTGCCGGCTCCTCGATCGGCGCGCTGGCCGGCGGCATGCACGCCGTGGGAAAGCTCCCGGCTCTCAAGGATTTTGCGCTCGGTCTGACGCGTCGGCGCGTCCTCTCGCTGATCGACATCTCCTGGCGCGGCTCGGGCCTCATCGCCGGCGAGAGACTGGGCAATCTGCTCGACACGGCGGTGGGCGGTGTAACCTTCGCCGATGCGCATATCCCCTTCATCTGCATCGCCACCGAGCTCGGCACCGGCCATGAATTGTGGTTGCGCTCGGGCGAGCTCGCCCCGGCGATCCGAGCCTCCTATGCCCTTCCCGGTGTGTTCCGCCCGGTGCGCGTGAACGGCCACTGGCTGATCGATGGCGGCGTGGTCAATCCGGTGCCGGTCGCCGCCTGCCGAGCGCTCGGCGCCCGCATGGTGATCGCGGTCAATCTCGGCCCAGAGACGGCGACCGGTATCGCCATCCAGAATCCACCCGACATCGCGGCGAGCGAGAAGAGCAACACGGCGCCAAGCCTCACCTCGGTGCTGGTCGCCGCCTTCAACATCACGCAGGACCGGCTGTCGCGCTCGCGCCTCGCCGGTGATCCACCCGATATCTCGCTCAATCTGCGCGCCAATGGTGTGGGCCTCTTCGAGTTCGACAAGGCCGAGAAAGCGATCGCGGCCGGCCGCGAGGCGGTCGACCGCGCCATGCCCGAGATCGAACGCGCGATCTCGGTGTTGTAGACCAAACCCTACCAGATCTGCTCGACCTGTTTCGGCACCGGCAAGGGCTTGAAACTGTTGAGTGCGCGTGTTCGCGCTTCCAGCGCATCGGCCAGGGTCTCAGCGAGGTTGAGCGCGTTTATGAGCTCCGTCTGGGTGAAGTAGGTGAGATAATCCGCGCTGAGCTCCCTCTTGCCCGAAGCAATGAGAGTGCCCGCCGCCTCGCTGACGCTCTCATGCAACACCATCAGTCTCCGCTCGACGCCTTCCCATACCGCGGTGACTTCCGGCAGATAGGTCTCCTGTTGCAGCATCACATAGAGCAGCCGCTTGAAGACCTGTGCTGCGGAGCGCGTCGCTTCGATCTGTTGCAGCACGAGCGAGACCTGGTCGGGCTTGCGCATATCGACGAAGCGCGATGATTCGCCGGCGGTAAGATAGCGATGCATCCGGTATTCGTCGGGCACGTCGGCGACGCCCATATAGACGGGCACGAAGGGCGCGGCGAGCGAGCCGATCTGCGTGTGCCACAAGACGCGCAGATCGTCATGTCGCGGCTGCGCGAGCGGCACGATCTGGCCGTAGCCCGCGGTGTCGCCGGTCAATAACGGTGTGCGCATCGCCCAGACGATATCTTCGAAGCCGATCTTGGCCGGCCGCTTCGCCCTCGCTTTCATTTCGTCTTCGATCCAGGTGACGCCGGCCCAGCGGTGGAGTCCATCGCCATAGATCGTGTTGGCATTGAAGGTGTCGCTCTTCTCGGGATCGAACCAGCCCTGCTCTGCCGCGAAGGAGATGAGATTGGGCGAATAGAGGAAGTCCGGATGCTTCGCCTTGAACGGGATGTCGCCGATATAGCCGGGCCTCGACGCGCGGATACTGTCGGGGCCCAGACGCTCGGCCGCCCACAGGCCCTGGCCGCCCGAGAACTGGATGACCACCCAGCCCTCCTCCGCATCGGCAATCAGATGCGAGTTGCCGCCGTAGGTCGAATGGCCATATCGCGCGATAAGCTCACCGATCAACTCGACGCCCTCGCGGGCGCTCTTCGCCCGCTCCAGCACGAGCCGCGCCAGATCGCTGTAGTTGGGTCCGCTCTGGGTCTTGGGCGTCATGGCGTTGAGCTCCGCCCGCGACGCCGACCATACGTCGCGCACCGCCACGCCATATTCGTTAAGGCCACCATTGGTGAGCGGCGCCGGCACGCCGCGGAAATAGCTGTAGCTGACCCTGATATGGCGCGCCGTCTCGCCAGCTTGCGGGATATGCGAGAGCGCGCCGGGAAAATCCGATTCCGCCGTAACCCCCACAGTGACGGTGGCATCGGCCACATGCTTCCGGCGCGGCACGATCTCCAGCCAGTGACTCGAGGGTTCATCGCCATAGCCCGCAAGATAAGGCACGCCGTCCAAGGTATGGTTCTTTCCGATATAGAGGGCGTAGCTCATGACTTCTCCTGTGGAATTTGCCGCCAGAGATGGCAGGCGACCTCATGGCTCTCGCCGGCGGTCTCTAGACGGGGGGCTTCGGTGCGGCAACGCTCTGTGGCATGCGCGCATCTGGTATGGAACCGGCAGCCGGGCGGCGGGTTGCGCGGACTTGGGATCTCGCCCGGCACCAGAAGCCGGCCACGTTTCCTGTCCCGCGCATCGATCTGTGAGCTGAGCGACAGGAGGCTCGCGCTGTAGGGATGCGCCGGGCGGTCGAAGACGGTCTCTGTGGGACCGATCTCGACGATCTGGCCCAGATACATCACCGCGATACGATGCGCCATATAGGCGATCAGATTGATATTGTGGGTGATGATAAGGAAGGTGAGGCCAAGCTCCTGCTGAAGCTCGCGCATCAGATTGAGGATCGCCGACGCCGCCGAGACGTCGAGACCGGCGGTGGGTTCATCCGCCACGATGAAATCGGGCTCGAGCGCCAGCGCCCGGGCGATACCGACACGGCGCGCCTGCCCGCCCGACAGCTGATGGGGGAATTTCGCGGCGAGATCGGCGGAGAGTCCCACCATCGCCAGAAGCTCATCGACGCTCTGCTGCTCGGTTTCAGGGACGCCGTGGATACGGTAAGGCTCGGTCAGCAAGGATGCCACGCGCTGGCGCGGCGACAGGCTCGAATGCGGATCCTGGAAGATCATCTACACCCTGCGCCGGAACTCCTTCTCTTCTATCCGGCGCAGGTCTTTGCCGGCGAACGTGATGTCACCGCTGGTTGCGGCCTGAAGTCTCAGCATCACCTCGCCGAGCGTCGTCTTGCCGGAACCGGATTCGCCGACAAGGCCCAGCACTTCGCCACGTCTCAAGGTAAGATTGATCCCGTCGATCGCGCGCACCGGGTTGCGCCTGGGCGACAGGAGCCTGGCGGCAAAGCCTGAAGCCTCGCCGAAATGCTTGCGCAGATCTCGCACCTCGATGAGCGCCTCGCGCTCGGGCTCCCTGACACGCACCTCGGTCAGCGGCACCGCGATGGCCGCCTCAGCCGGCCGACCCGGCACGCGCCAGGCTTCGGCCCGGGCCGGATCATGAATATGGCAGCGCACCGCGCCGCCCGACTGCGCGACAAGGCCCGGCGCCTCTTCACGACAGATTTCGCGCGCCATGGCGCAGCGTTCGGCGAAAGAGCAACCTGACGGCAGTGCCGACAGGCTCGGCACCCGGCCCGGTATAGTGGCGAGCGCCATGCCGCGGCGATAGCGCGAGGGCACGCAGTCGACGAGCGCGCGCGTATAGGGATGCGCCGGATTGTCGAACAGCGTGACGGCATCGTTCTCCTCGACGACCCGGCCGGCATACATGACGACGACACGGTCACAGAGCTGCGCCACGGTACCGAGATCATGCGAGACGAAGACGATGGCCGTGCCGTGCTTCTCGCGCAATTGTTTGAGAAGCTCGAGGATCTGCGCCTCGAGAGTGACGTCGAGCGCCGATGTCGGCTCATCGGCGACGAGGATCGCGGGCTCGAGCAGCAGCGTCGTCGCGATGGAGATGCGTTGCCGCATGCCGCCCGAGAATTCGTGCGGAAAGGACGCCATGCGCTCCGCCGCGTCGGGAATGCCGACACCCGCCAGCGCCTTCACCGCATGCGCATGAAAGTCGCCCCTGTCCTGATGCGAGCGCCAGGCCTCGGCCATCTGCGAGCCGATGCGGAAGGTCGGGTTGAGGCTCTGCATCGGGTCCTGGAAGATCATCGCGATGTCGCGCCCGCGCATCCGCCGCAGCTCCTCCTCGCCGAGCTTCAGGATATCCCGGCCCTTGAGCGCGGCCTCGCCGCGATCAATCTCGGCATTGTGTGGCAGGAGCCGCAAAAGTGCGGCGGCGAGCGTCGACTCCCGCAGCCCGACTCGCCCACCACACCGACGATCTCGCCGGGCCGGACAGTGAGCCCGATATCGCGCAGCGCCGCGAAGACGTCGTCATCGAGATGATAGGAGACGTCGAGGCCCTTTACCGCAAGCAGTGTCTGATCGCTCATCGGGCGCGTCTCATCAGGAATCGGCCCGGCCGCCGGCCGAGCCCTGCCAGGCGCGGATCGGCGATGTCGCGGAAGGTCTCGCCCAGGAGCGTGAAGCCGGTGGTGACGAAGATGATCGCCATCAGCGGACCCAGAAGCGGCCATACCGAGATCGCGACATACACGAAGCCTTCATTGAGGAGCACGCCCCAATCGGGCGCGGGCGGCGGCACGCCGAGACCCAGGAAGGCCAGCCCCGCCTCGATGACAATGGCGCTCGGTATGTCCATGGCGACGACGACCAATAGCGGCGGCAGCATGTTCGGCAGGATATGCAAGAACATGATGCGGCCGCGGCCGGCACCGAGCGAGCGCTCCGCCTTGATATAGGGTTGGTGCCTGGTCGAAAGCGCCAGCCCGCGCGCCAGCCGCAGATAATAGGGAAAGAGCGAGAGCGCGATGACCAGCGTCGTGTTGAGGATCGACTGGCCCACGAGGGTCAGGAGCGCCAGGCCCAGGATCACCGACGGAAAGGACAGGAACGTATCGGCGATGACGGTCAGCACGCGATCGACGAGACCGCCGACATAGCCGGCCACCAGCCCGAGGAGAAGACCGGCCGTGAAGGCTGAGAGCACGGCGGGGAAGGCGATGGTGAGAGCCAGCCTGGTGCCGAAGATCACGCGCGAGAGGTTGTCGCGGCCAAGATGATCAGTCCCCAGCCAATGCTCCGCCGAGGGAGCGGCGAAGCGCTTGGCCATCGCGATGGCGGCCGGATCATAGGGGGCGAGCCATGGCGCGGCGACCGCGACGAGCAGTGTCGCGAAGATGATGACGAGGCCGATCAGACCGGTGGGCCGGCCCAGGATCCGCATCATGATTTGGCTCATCTCAGACACCGGTCTCGAACTCTTCGCTGAGCCGCACCCGCGGATCGAGCACGCGGTAGGAAAGATCGGCCAGGATATTGGCAATGATGAAGAACAGCGCGTAGGTGAAGACGACACCGCGAATGACCGGCCAGTTGCGCTGGTCGATCGCCGACAACGCCAGGGTCCCCAGTCCCGAGCGACCGAAGACCGTCTCGGCGAAGACGGTGCCGGTGAGGCTGTAGCCGACCATAAGGCCGAACAAGGCGATAATCGGCAGCACCGCGTTGCGCAGCGCATAGCGATAGAAGATGACATTCTCGCGGAAGCCGAAGGCGCGGGCGCTACGGATATATTGCGAGCCTAGCACGTCGAGCATGGTGGCGCGCAGGATGCGCGGCAGGTATCCCCACCAGAACACCGCGAGCGCGGTCGCCGGCAGGATGAGGCGCAGGAGGTAGTTGCCGGGATCGGAGAATTGCCCGGCACCCACCGCCGGCAGAAAACGCAGCTTCACGGCGAAGATAAGCAGCAGGATGAGCGAAGTCACATATACCGGCGCGCTGACGAAGATCATCGACAGGGCATGGGTCAGCCGGTCGAGCACTCCGCCCGGCCGCCGCGACACCGCGATGCCGAGCGGGATACCGCCCGCCACCGCGAGGATCATGCTGGCGAGCGCCAGCGCCAATGTATCGGGAAGCACCTGAGCGATGAGAGTGGTCACCGGCGTACCGCCGACGAAATCGGTGCCGAGATCGCCGCGGATGAGCCGCGAGAAGAAATCCCACAGCTGCTCGACCACCGGTCTGTCCAGCCCCATCTTGGCGCGCATCTGCGCGATGAGCTCCGGTGTGGCGTGGGCGCCAAGCACCGCGCGCGCCGGATCGCCCGGCACGATATGCACGGCGGCCGCAAGGAGGAGCGCCGTCAGGAACAGAACGACGACGGCGCCTCCCAGTCGCTTGAGCAGATACCCCGCCACGCCACAGACTCCGCCGGCTCACACCCGCTTGAAATATTGCAGATAGGGATTGCCGTTCGGGTCGAAGGCGGCTTCGACATTGGCCGCCGTGACCGCGCAGGCCACTTGGTGATTGACCCAGATATAGCCGAGCGACTCGTCCATCAGCTTCTGCATCTTGACCGCGATCTCGGTGCGCTTGGCCTCGTCGCTCTCGGCGGCGAGTTCCTCATGCAGTCTGTCGTAGTCGGCATTGCAGGCGAAGGCCCAGTTCCACAGGCCAAACTGGTCGCAGGTGAACCATTCGAACTGATAGAAGGGATCCGGCGCGCCGCCATAGTTGCTCCAGGACAGCTGGCCCACCGCCTTGTCCTTGATGTAAGTGTCGGGCGGCGTCAGCAGGACATTCACCTTGATGCCGCCTTCGGCGAGATTGGCCTGGATCACCTGCATGACGGTGGCGGCGGTCGCTTGGCCGCCGGCCGGTGTCGACAGATCGAGTTCGAGCCCCGAAACGCCTGCCTCCGCGAGGAGCGCCTTCGCCTTCTCGACATCGCGCGCATAGACGGGTGCCTCCGGCCAGTAGCCCACGCCCATTTGCGGCGCGATCAGCGCATTGAGCCTCGTCGCCACGTCGAGATCCTGGGCCTGGATGAGCGCCGGCACATCGATGAGATAGCGAATGGCCTCGCGGACCTTTGGGTTCTCGAGTTTCGGATGCAGCACGTTGAGCTGGAGGAAATTGTAGCTCATCGGCTGTTGCAGCACATGGGCCTTCACCGCGTCATTGTTCTGCAGCCGCAGGGCGTCGAGCGGCGAGACATTATAGGTGAAATCGAAATCGCCGCTTTCAACGCCCGCTGTGAGCGCCGCTCCCGTTGGCGCGCTGCTCGAATTGACAAGCGAGACTCTGATCTCCTCCCACGGATAGGTTTTCGCGTCCCCGCCCGCAGCGCCGCTGTAATCGGCGAAGCGCTTCATCACGAGCTCCTTGTTCGGCGTATAGCTCACCACTTCATAAGGCCCGGTGCCGACCGGGCCCTTGAGCCAGCCCTCCTTGCCGAGTGTCTCGACCGCCTTCTTCGACACGATGAGGCCGCTCGTCGCATAGGGCAGCGTCAGACGCAGCATCGGCGCGAAGGGCTTTTCGAAGACGATCACGCCGGTATATTTGCCGGTGACCTGCACTTCTTTGTAGCTGCCGAAGTCGCCGCCATAATAGGAGACGTCGCCCTCCCCGGCATCGGGATAGAGCTTCACCTTGCCGGTGGCGCGGTCGAAGGAATATTTCACGTCCTCGGCCGTCAGCTCGCCATATCCCTTGTGGAACTGGATGCCTTCTCTGAGCTTGAAGCTGATCGACTTTCCGTCGGCCGAAAGCTCAAGCGTCTCCGCGAGCCGGTTGACCGGTTTCCATTCGCTGCCCGGAAGGTAGCTGGTGAGGCCCTCATAGACGGTGCTGAAAGGTGGGAACGGATAGTCATAGACATTGGTGAGCGTGTCGAGCGTGCCGGGATCGAGCTGCGGGCCGAAACGCAGGACGTTGCCCTCCGCCCAGGCGACACTGGCGCCGAATGGACGGGCGGCCGCGAGAGCCGCGGCGGACAACAGCAGATGTCTACGAGTGATCATCGAAAGTCTCCCTAGATGGCCGGGCTTCCGGTCGAGCCGGTGCAGGCCGTGATGGTGTTTTCCTGGTGGAATCATACGAAGGAAGCCGCGCAGACTGCGAGAGAGCCGCGAACGGTCGCGTTGTATTTTCTTGTCCGTCTCCCCTGCTCACCCCCGCAATGAAGATGTGCCAAAAGTGGCGGGAGGGCCATTTCGCTGCTTGTCCCAAACCTTTCGCATTATGACGCACTCAAAGCGTCACAGAGAGAAGGTCAGACATCCACCCAAGCCCCGAGCACCTTTTCACCGCGCGCCATCTTGTTGCTGATACGCAATTCGATATCGGGCCTGATCTCCTTGTCGTGCTCCGGGATCTGGCCGCAGCAGCTGAGCGCGCGGCGCACATCGATACTGGATGAGATGAATTCGAGCAGAACACGCGAGGATGCGGGCGTGCGCCGGTTGAGATTGGACGTCGCCGTCTGGATACCGATGAGCTGGTGAATGCGGCTGGAATGGTTCGGATAGAGGATCGTCTGGGTGACCGAGTTCTTGAGGATGACCTCCTCCTCGAGAACGAAAAACCGGTCGAGAATGAAGGTGACGAGGCCAAGATACTTGAAGATGGCCTCGGTCTGCTCGCTGCGGTCACGCCGCCGGATGATCTCGATGTTCTTCCAGTAGCAGACCCGATTCTTGCGGTAGATGCGCACCAGCGACTTGGTGATGTAGCCCGGAAAGGCGAAGGAGTAATAATATCGGAAGTAATAGCCGAGATAGCGGTCTGGGATCTGCTCCGACTGTGCTTCCAGCCGGCGCAGCGTCTGACCCGCCGGCGTCAGCACCGGCAGCGCATTCGAGTTGCGCGGCTTGAGCTTGACGATCTCCGCGAAATTCGCATGCGGCAGCAGGATTTCGGAATCGAGCACGCCAAAAAAATCGCAGATCAGTCTCAGATTGTTGCGTGAAGGGAACACGGCGCCGGCGAGATATTTGTTGAACTGCTGGCGATTGACATCGAGACGGCGGCAGACTTCCGCGATCGACTTCTCATAACTGCACAGCAACGCCAGGTTGCGGCAAAAATCCTCTCCCTCCATGAGTTGACTCTGGCTTTTGCCTTACCTGACGGACCACTAACCCGAAGAAGCGATATAGCTCTTCATTTCCTCGGCTTCACGCTCGATCGCCTCGATGCGATGTTTCACCACATCGCCGATCGAGATCATGCCGCCGAGCTTGCCGCCTTCCACCACCGGCAAATGGCGCACCCGGTGCTCGGTCATCAGCGACATGAGCTCGGCTTCGGTGTCGCGCGGCGCGCAGGTCTTCACCGTGGAGGTCATGAATTCCTTGACCGACTTGTTCAAGGCCTCGGCGCCGCCAGCTGCGACGGCACGTACGATATCGCGCTCGGAGACGATACCCCCGATGCGTCCCTGCGCATCGACGACGACGACAGCGCCAATTTTCTTCTCGGAAAGTACCCGGGCTACCACAAGCACCGTGTCACCGGGCGCGGCAGTCACAACAGCGCGGCCTTTGGCGTTGAGAATTTGCGCAACGGTCATGCACACCTCCTGCTTCGCTGTTCGTCAGTCTAACATGAACTCAGGCGCGGCGCACCCCTTCCCGGCTGATGACGAAGTAAGTGAAGAGTCCGGCGACGAAACCGCCGAGATGCGCTTCCCAGGCAATGCGGGCGCCGTCGGCGAAGCCCGGCAGCCATTGAACGCTGCTGGCCAGCGTCATCACCAGGAACACCACCAAGAAGATGATGGCGCGTCGGTCGCGCAGGAATTCGCGGAAGCTCAGCGGCCCGTAGGCACCGCCGAACATGATCGGGATGGCCGCCGCGAGCAGCCCCGAGACGGCGGCCGAGGCGCCGACCGCGATGATCGGCGTCCCCCAGAAGAGGATAAGCATGGCAAATGCACCGCCCAATGCCGAGACGAGCGCGATCAGCAGAAAGCGCAGCGTGCCGAGCTGGCGGGCAACCGGTGTGCCGAAAACCAGGAGCCAGAGCGAGTTGAAAAGGACATGCAGCCAGCCCTCATGCAGGAAGGCGTAAGTGACGAGGCTCCAATATTGCGAGCCCTCGATCATCGCGATGGCGCCAGGTCCCTGGAAGCGCGCCGGGATGAGCGCGAAGGCATAAAGCGTCCAGATTTGCCAATCGTGGCCGCCCAGCAGGATGGCGACATGGATGGCGATGAGAATGCCGATTGTGACGAGAACCACGGGTGGGGCGTTGACGACCGGTCCACTGCCGCTGCGTAATTTCCTATCGATACCGGCCTGGCGCGGACCGCCGCCGCCGGCTCCATTCGTCAATTGTGGCACGGTACCTGCACTCTCTTCGTCAATCGTCCACCCCTGATACACAGCGGCGTATACATGCAGAGCACTGATACCATTAAGGCCCCGGCAACCCCAGAAGAAATCCTCCACCCAGGCAGCCGCGCCTTGTTCCGTTATTGGGAGGCGGTGCGTGGCGAAATGTCGGCGCCGCCGCGCGATTGGCTTGACCTCCAGAAGATCCGCAGCCTTGTGCCTTTCCTGTTCATGATCGAGCGCACACCCAGCCGCGGCTATGCCTGGCGCCTGGCCGGCACCAAGGTCTGTGAGCTGTGGGGCATGGAACTGACCGGCATGCCGGCGCTGGCCCAGGGCGACAGGTTCGAGCGCGAGACTGTGGCCCGCCTCCTCGACAGCGTCGTCGACGAGCATCAGCCTTTCGTCCTGCGCTTCCGTCTGAATTCCGCCAAGGGAATGACCGTTGCGGCGGAACTCGTCGGCACACCCTTGCGCGCCCGCAATAATGGCGCGACCTATGTGTTCGGGGTAGTCATGCCGTTCCGCGAGGCCAACTGGCCGCGCCACGATCAGGTAACCACATTCGAGCTTTCCGCCGCCCGCTCCATCTGGACCGAGCCGGTCCCCGGCGCTCGCGACATCACCCCCGGGCCGTCGATCCGCGCAAATTTACCACAAGCCTTCCAGATCATTAACGGCGGCCGCTCCGGGAATTAGTTCTTTTAGCTCTCCTTAACCGCACTTTTTTAGGCCTTCGCTAATCTGCCGGTGCTAGCGTATCCCAAAAGAGCACAGCCCCATGGCAAAGTGAGAGGCAATTCCGGCCGTGACTGCAACAATCGCGACGGGCGCGAGATTTATGTCTGCCGACGAGCCGGCTGGACCGACCGTGCTGTTCGGCCGTTTCATGCTTCCCGACACGAGCGAATATCCCTGCCAGGTCAATGATCTGACCGTCGATGGCGCTCTGTTCTCGACGGCCGCGGCGCCGGAAGCAGGTACCCAGATCGTCGCCTATATCGATGAGATCGGCCGGGTCGAAGGGGTAAGCGGCGAAACCGTCCCAGGCGGTTTCCGCATTCATTTTTCCCACAAGGGCCAGCGCCGCGAGCGTTTTGCATCCCGCCTCGCCGGCCGCGCCACCAAGAACACGACCGCCGGCACCGATCTGCGCCGTCACGCCCGCCATGCGCCGGAAAACACCCAGTCGCATATCACCTTGCCCGATGGCCGGGTCTATCCCTGTGAGATCCTTGATATTTCCTTGTCGGGAGCGGCCGTCAAGGTCGACGTCATGCCGAGCCTCGGCACGCATCTGATGCTGGGAAAGATGCGTGGCCGCATCGTACGCTATGTCGAGCAAGGCATCGCCATTGAATTCCTCAAGCCGTTGAACACCAGCCAGCTTTCCGCTCAGATGCGTTAGAGCGCGCCTATATTCTAGACCCTTCGAGGCCAGCCTTCGGCGGGCGCCTCACGGTGAGGGTAGTGGGCGGCATAGTCTCATAATACTTTAGCGATTGTGCGCATCGCTGGCCTCATTCCGCGCCGCTATGGCGTTCGGAGACATCCTGGACACGCGTTCGGAGACATCCTTGACACTGCGCTGCGGATCGCCGGTCCTGCCATGCTTAAGGAAGCTTGGCCTTCCTTGGTTAATAGTCCCGACTCTCAGCCTTTCTAAATTGTTACAAGTTTTCAGAGACTTACATTGATAAACTGAACGCGATCGCAAAGCCTTCGCGATACTGTGACGTCCAACGATAAGGGGAATGGACGTCAACAATGACCATCTTTGCAAGACTCGGGGGAGTTGCGCTCGGATTGGCCTGCATGATCCAGGCGGCTTACGCCGTCGATGCAGACCAGGTCCGGGTCGATCCCAACAAAGGACAATTCCAGACCGTATACGGCAAGGCTCTGCCGCCGATCGGCTATGTCGAGATGTGCGCGCGTGAGCCGAAGGAATGCCGCGCGCTTGGTGGCAAGGCGGTGCATCTCGCTTTGTCGCCGGAGCGCTGGAACCTGGTCTATCAGGTCAACACATTCGTGAACGGCAAGATTGCGCCGGTGAGCGACGACGAACTCTACGGAAAGCCGGAATATTGGACTTTCCCGACCGATGCCGGCGACTGCGAGGACTATCTGCTGCTCAAGAAGCGCTACCTCGAAGGCCTGGGCTTTCCCTCGGAAGCCCTGCTGATCACCGTTGTTCTGGACGAGAAACAACAAGGCCACGCCGTGTTGACCGTCACCACCGACAAGGGCGACTTCGTTCTCGACAACCGCCGCAACGAGGTGCTGCGCTGGAACAACACCGGCTACACCTATCTAAAGCGTCAGTCGCCGGAGGATCCGCGCCAGTGGGTGTCGCTGACCAAAAAGCCGCCGGCCCATGTCGGCGCTGTCGCGGCCGGAGCTGCGAGGAAATAGCCCGATGAATATTGGGAGCTAGGCCCGGTCGGCGTCCCCCTCCCCATCCCCCACCAGACCGGGTCAAAGGGAGCCGGCTCTGTCCCACCCAGAGCCGGCTCCACTATTTCCAGATCGATCAGTCGCTCGGGATTTCGCGCAAACCGGCAGTGAAGCGCCGCCAGTTCTTCACATAATTCTTGGCCGAGAGCGTGAGCTGCTCGGCCATTTCGGTTGAAACCTCGCGCACCACTTTGCCAGGCGCCCCCATGACAAGCGAATTGTCGGGGATTGCCTTGCCCTCCGCGATCAGCGCATTGGCGCCGATCAGGCAGTTGCGACCGATCTTGGCGTGGTTGAGGATGGTCGCCCCCATGCCGATCAGCGTGTTGTCGCCGATTGAGCAGCCATGCAGGATCGCCTTATGCCCGATGGTACAGTTGCGCCCGACGGTCAATGGCGCCCCCATGTCAGTATGAAGCACGCAGCCATCCTGGATGTTGCTGCCCTCGCCGATCAGGATCAGCTCGTTGTCGCCGCGCAGCACCGCCCCGAACCAGATGCCGGCATTGCGCTCGAGCTTCACCTTGCCGATGACGACCGCGTTCGGCGCGATCCAATAGTCGTTCTCGGGCGGAAGCTCCGGCGTAACACCGTCGAGCGAATAGACCGTCATGCGCCTTCCCTCTCAGTCCATGGCTTTTCTTGGACTATACAGAGCCCATGGCGCCGCGCCAGCGTCACAGAGCGCTTCCCCAAAGCTGCTCGATTTTGGTGACAAGGAGCGCTCCAAACCATTTGCTCTTTGAGCTGTTTGCCCCACCTGGATAGAAAGGTCCCGGCTTGATCTAAGTGGGTGTGGCGCCAAGCCGGCGCACCGCCTCGACGGCATCCTCGATCTGCGGCAGGAACATGACATCCGGTGCCTTCACCTCGTGTTTCATCAGCTCCTTGCGCACATCGAAGGAAGCCCCGGTCAGATAGACCTTCACGCCATGGTGGCGGGCCTTGCGCACCACCCCGGCAATCACATTGGCGCCGGTCGAATCGAGGAAGGGCACGGCCGAGAAATCGAGCACGAACCCCTTGTGCTGGTCGGCGATGCGCTCGAGCACCGTGCCCACGGCGGAGGCGGCGCCGAAGAAGAAGGCGCCGCTGATCCGGTAGACGACGACCTCCGGGTCGCTGGCGAGTTCGGCGTCGTAAGGCGTGCGCCCGCCATTGCTGTCGTCGGCGCGGTCATCGGCGGCGAGCGGCCCATGCTCGACGCGCGTCATATGTGCCATACGGTTGATGAAGATGAAGGCGCCGATCGCCGAGCCGACGACGATGCCTTCCGTCAGATCGCGGAAGATGGTGAGCAGGAAGGTCGACAGCAGGATCGCCGCATCGCCCCATGAGGAGCGGATGAGCGTGCCGAATGCGTGTTTCTCCGCCATGTTCCAGGCGACAACCGCCAGCACGGCGGCCAGCGCCGCGAGAGGGATGTAGCTGGCGAGTGGTGCTGCGACGAGCATGAAGACAAGCAGGAAGGCCGAATGCAGGATGCCGGCGACGGGGCCCCGCGCCCCTGCCCTGACATTGGTGGCGGTGCGCGCGATTGTGCCCGTCACGACGATACCGCCGAAAAGCCCCGAGCCGATATTGGCCACACCCTGCGCCACCAGTTCGCAATTCGAGCGATGGCGCCGGCCGGTCATGCCGTCAGCGACCACCGCCGAGAGCAGGGATTCGATGGCGCCCAGAAGCGCGAAACCAACCGCATCGGGCAGCACCGCCTGGATCTTCTCAAAGGACAGAGGCGGCAGCTGCGGCGCCGGCAAGGTCGACGGGATGCCGCCGAAGCGCGTGCCGATGGTCTCGACGGGCAGGCCCAGGAAATAGACGGCGACCGAGGCGAGCACCACGGCGATGAGGATATTGGGCCAATGCGGACGCAATTTCTTGAGGCCGACCATCACCACGATGCCAAGCGCGGCGATCGCCAGCGCGGAAGTGTTGATCGTGTCGAGGACACCCCACAAAGCTTCGATCTTGGGGATCAGCGCACCCGGTTCGTGCTCGAGCGTAAGCCCCAAGAGATCGCGGATCTGGCTCGCGAAGATGATCACCGCAATGCCGGCGGTGAAGCCCACCGTCACCGGATAGGGTATGAATTTGATATAGGTGCCGAGCCTGAGATAGCCGGCTGCCACCAGGAACAGGCCGGCCATCACGGTGGCGAGCAGCATGCCGTCGACGCCGTGGCGCTCGACGGTGGCGGCGACCAGTACAATGAAGGCGCCGGCGGGACCGCCGATCTGGAATCGGCTGCCGCCGAGCAGCGAGACGAGGAAGCCGCCGACGATGGCGGTATAGAGTCCGCGGTCGGGTGTTACGCCCGAGCCGATGGCGATCGCCATCGACAGCGGCAAGGCGACGATGGCGACGGTGAGGCCGGCAAGGAGATCGGCGCGCAGATCGACGAGCCCATAGCGCTCGCGCAGCACGGTGACGATCTTCGGTGTGAACAGCTCAACAAAGCTCGGCCCCGGTGCGGGCAGAGGTGATTTTCCCGACCAGTCCGTCATTCCGAGCCGCCCCGCACCTTTTCGTTATTCGAGATCGAAATCCAGGATGGCCATGGAGAAATTGTAGGAGAGCTCGCCATCCTCATCGTCGCGGAAGATCACGCCGATGAACTCGTCGCCGATATAGACCTCCGCCGAATCACTCTTTTGCGGGCGCTTGCGGACTTCAATATTGGCGAGCTGAAATTTGGCTTTCAGAAAGCGGGTGAGCTTCTTTATCTCATCGGGTTGCACGATGGCGGTCCTTAGATTTGACTGGGAAGACCAAGCTGTACCCCGCCGGTCGAAGCCAAGACAAGCCTATTCTACCCCCTGCGACGTATCCGCCTTGAGCTGGTGATCCATGACCAGAGCCGGCTCGGCGCAGCCGGCATAGCCGACGACTTTGGCCGGAACGCCGGCGACCGTGCGGTTGGGCGGCACGTCATGCAGCACGACCGAGCCCGCGGCGACACGCGAGCAATGACCGATCTCGATATTGCCGAGAATCTTGGCGCCTGAGCCGATAAGCACGCCATGACGGATCTTGGGATGGCGGTCGCCCGATTCCTTGCCGGTGCCGCCGAGCGTCACTTCCTGCATGAGCGAGACATTGTCTTCGACGACCGCCGTCTCGCCGATGACGATGGCATGGGCGTGGTCGACGAAGATGCCGCGGCCGATGCGGGCGGCGGGATGGATGTCGACGCCATAGACGACCGAGGAGCGGCTCTGCAGATAATAGGCGAAGTCGCGGCGGTCCATCTTCCACAGCTGATGCGCCATGCGATGCGTCTGGATCGCCTGGAAGCCTTTGAAATAAAGAAGCGGCTCGAGGTAGCGGTGGCAGGCGGGATCGCGCTCATAGACCGCGACGATGTCGGCGCGCGCCGCCTCGCCGATGGTGGGATCGGCGTCGAGCGCATCCTGGAAGGCCTGCTGGATCAATTCGGCGGTGAGCGCATTCGCCATGCGCTGGGCGAGGCGATGCATCAGCGCGTCCTCGAAGCGCGGCTGGTTCAGCACGGCGCCGAAAATGAAGCCGCCGAGGCTCGGATCCTTCTTGGCCGCCTCCTGCGCCTCCTCGCAGATGCGGTCCCAGACCGGATCGAGGCTGGCGACGCTTTGCGGATGTGTCGACTGGCGGACCATCGGATACTCCATGAATTGCCGGACCCATCTTACGCCACTGCCCGGGAAATGGGGAGCTTTCCCGCAAAAGCAACAGCATTGCGTTAATGTTGGGGCTAGAGCGCTTCCCGCCAAAGTCGCCCGACTTTGGCGATAAGGAAGCGCTAAAGATAAATGTTTTCGAGCCCTTTTTCTCGCTCTAATTGAAACGGAACGTTTCAATTAGAGCGAGAAGGGCTCTATAGCCGCCTTCCATGACGAATATCGCCTCCCCAACGCCCTATCTCGAAGCCTGGCGCGACGGCCCTGTGGGCTTCCTGATGCTCAACCGCCCCGATCGCCGCAATGCACTGAACCGGGAGATGTGGCGCGCTTTGCCGGAACTGGTCGCGGCGCTCGACAATGATCCCGAGACCCGTCTGCTGGTCCTGCGAGGCGCCGGAACGGAGGCCTTCGCCGCTGGCGCCGACATCACCGAATTCGCCGAAACGCGCGCCAACCCGGATCTGGCGCGCGACTATGCGGCGCTGAACGGCAAGGCCTTCGCAGCCCTGCGCGGTACCGCCAAGCCCGCCATCGCCATGATCTCGGGCTTCTGCATCGGCGGCGGCCTGGCGCTGGCGCTCGCCTGCGATCTGCGGATCGCTGCCGACGACGCCCTCTTCGCGCTCCCGCCGGCCCGGCTTGGCCTCGCCTATCCGCTCGACGGGCTGACCGACCTCCTGCAAGCCGTGTCTCCCGCCTTCGCCAAGGAAATGCTGTTCACGGCGCGCCGCTACCGCGCCATGGAAGCACTCGCGGCCGGGCTGGTCCACAGGATCGTGCCCAAGGGCCGGCTCGAAGCCGAAACCCGGGCGCTCGCCGCCGAGATCGCCGACAACGCGCCCCTCACCCTAAAGGCCTCGAAGCGCGCCATCGATGCGCTTGCCCGGCGGCAGGGCAGCGAGGATCTGGATGCCCTGGCGGCCGCCTGCTTCGCCAGCGCCGATTATGCGGAAGGCCAGAAGGCTTTCCTCGAAAAGCGCAAGCCACGCTTCACCGGAAGCTGACTCATGAAATTAACAAAAGAGCCTAATTTATTGAATTCAGGAAGCTAATTACAACTTCCTTGTGCTGCCGATCACCTACCGCGTTCATGTGATTGCGCCGTGCCAGCGTGACGCCGCGGGCACCCGGAATGGCCGCGACCAATGGGTCGACCTTGCCGGCGATTTCATCCATCTCGCCCGCCACCACCAGTACGGGCACATGGATCTGGCCGAGCTCGGCCAAAGTGATCTTCTGGCGCGACGCGCGCATGCAGGCGGCAAGCGCCTTGAGATCCCCTTTGGTCTGTTCGGCGAAGACGCGGAACGTTCTGGCGGACGGATCGGTGACGCTGTCGGCGGACGGCGCCTCCAGCGCCCGGGCGATGGGCTCGGCCCCGCCGACGCCGCGGATCATGTTCTCGGCCAAGCCGGAGAGCACCGCGGCGATCACCCGCTCGGGATGGTTGAGGGTAAGAAAAGCCGCGATACGCGCGCCCATCGAATAGCCCATGACCCGCACCTTGGGCAGCCCCAGATGGTCGACCAGCCGCCGGGCATCCTCGGCCATTTCAGGGGCCGGATAGCCGGCCGGATCATAGAGCTTGCCGCTCTCGCCATGGCCGCGATTATCGAAGGTGATCGTCTGGTAGCCCACCTCGTTGAGCGACTTGACCCACCCCGTGTCGATCCAGTTGACGCGGGCGTTCGATGCGAAGCCATGGATCAGCAGGACCGGCGGTCCTTCGCCGGAGACTTCATAGGCGATATCGACGATGTCGGAACGGAAACTTGGCATTTGTCCTCATGCTTTGCGAAGGGCGCAACATATGCTATTCGCGCCGAGTGCGCTTCCCGCCAAAGTTACTCGACTTTGGCGATAAGGAAACGCTCCAGGATATATGTATTCGATCACGACTACTTCAGGGATGCATCATGGCGTCGGGCTCAACACCGCATTTTCAGAACAGCGACGGCGTGCCGGCGATCGAGATCGGCACCAAGGAATTCATGTGCGTCGGCGCCAAGCCGCCCTTCGATCACCCGCATATCTTTATTGATATGGGCGCGGACACCGAAACCGTCTGTCCCTACTGCTCGACGCTCTACAAATATGATCCGAGCCTTGCCGCGACGGCCTCGCGGCCGGCAAACGCCCTGTGGACCGACGAAGCCGCCTGATTTCAGGAGCTTCGCGTTCAGCACCCTAGCGCGGGATGCGAAAAAGTGGGCACCGGTTTTTCGCAAGAATCCCGCGCTAACATATAAGAATCGATCACGTTTATGAGTTTGGATTGACTCAATCCAAACTCATCGTGATCTAGGCGGCATTGTTCTCTGCTGACTATTGAGGAGCGGAAGCTTGCGTGACCATGCCCTGATCGAGTCTGCTCGTTCCCGGCGCGCAAGCTGAGCAGCCAGCGAGCACCGTCAAACCGAGAATGGCAATGAGGCGGCTGAGCGTGAGCATGCTGTCGTAAACTGTCACTGCCCCTTGCCATTGTCCAGCTTGATTTGACAGAGCTGAAACGGCACGTTCGTGGGGCATGATGGAGATCAGGGAATATCGCGAGAGTGATCAGGACCGCCTGCTCGCATTGATTCGCGAATTGCAGGCGCATGAGGTCGTTCTCTATGACAGGATGAAGCCTGAGTCCGAGATGGGCATCTGGTATATCGATTTCCTCAAGAAGCAATGCGCCGAGGATGAGGGAGTTATCCTGATCGCCGAGGAGAACGGGCTGGCGCTCGGCTATGCCGTGATCCTCACCCGGGCGGTCGAGGACGGTGCGGGGGACGAAGTCGCCTATGATTACGCCTATATCGTCGATCTGGTGGTGGCGCGGGAAGCGCGCCGGCGCGGTATCGGCCGCCTACTTCTGGCCGAATGCGAGCGCCGCGCCGGTGAAGCCGGCCGTGAAGATCTGCGCATCACCGTGCTCGCTGCCAATCGCGGCGCCCATGAGCTCTACCGTTCCCTCGGCTTCGACGATCTGCTGGTCGATATGCGCAAGCGCCTGACATGAAGAACGACACCCTCTCCAATCTCCAGGCACGCCGCCTGGCGCTCGTCGCGCAAGGTTTCGGCAATCCAAAGCGCGAGGGCATCGCCAACTGGACCCGTATCGATCAGGCCGTCCGGCGCATGAACCTCCTGCAGATCGACAGCGTGAATGTGCTGGTGCGCTCGCATTATCTCCCGGTCTTCGCGCGCGCCGGCCATTATAGCCACGACACGCTCGACCAGCGCACCTTCGGCAGGCGCAAGCGGCGCTTCTTCGAGTACTGGGCGCATGAGGCGAGCTTCCTTCCGCTCGAGCTCTATCCGCTCCTGCGCTGGAAGATGGAGCGCGCGCTCGACAACAAAGGCGAGCACCGCTTCCTCGAGAAGTTCGGCCGCGAACAGAAGGCCTATGTCGATGAGGTGCGTGATTTCGTGAAGGCCAACGGCCCGACCGCGGTGAGCGATCTGCCCGATCCCGGCGGGCGCACCGGAAACTGGTGGGGCTGGAACAAGGGCAAGATCGCACTCGAATATCTCTTCCATACCGGCGAGGTGACGGCGGCGACGCGGCGTGTCTTCGAGCGACTCTATGACCTGCCCGAGCGCGTGCTGCCGCCTGAGACGCTTAACACGCCATCCGTGCCGGAGGCGGATGCGGTGCGGCGGCTGATCGACCTTTCGGCGCAATCGCTCGGTGTGGCGAGCGAGGCGGATCTGCGCGATTATTTCCGCCTGCCGGTCGATGCCTTCAAGCAGGCACTGCCGTCGCTCGTCGAGGACGGCACGCTTTTGCCTGTCAAGGTCGAGGGCTGGACGATCAAGGCGTTCCGACATCGCGATACCGGCGCGCCGCGCAAGGCTGGCGCCAATACACTGCTCTCACCCTTCGACCCGCTGGTGTGGGAGCGCTCGCGCGCCGAGCGCCTGTTCGGGTTCCGCTACCGGATAGAAATCTATACGCCGGGGCCGAAGCGCGTTTACGGCTATTATGTGCTCCCCTTCCTCGAGGGTGACCAGCTCACCGCCCGCTTCTGTCTCAAGGCCGATCGTCAGGCAGGCATCCTGCGGGTGAACGCAGCCCATGGCGAGGATGGCTTCGATGCGGTGCGAACTGCCGCGGCGGCCGCTCCCGAACTCCGGCGGATGGCTGGGTGGCTCGGCCTTGCCGATGTCGAGGCAGCTCCGCATGGTTCGCTCGCCAAAGCGCTGCGCCAGGCATTGAAGCGATCATGACCCAAGACGACATAATGACTGGAAGGCTCGTGCTGCGGCTCCTTCCGCACGCAGCACTCATCGCGACCGAAGCGGGCGATATCGATGAAGCTGCCCGTCTCCTGGATCTCAAGCTTCCCGCAGACTGGACGGATGTCGCCGCGCTCGCCAAGCGCCGTCTCGTACAGTTGGCCGAGGAGCCGGATTATCGTCCCTGGGCGATACGCGCCATTGCCTTGCGGGAAACCGGCGAGGCCGTTGGTTATGTCAATTTCCACGGATGCCCGGCGCATCATGAGATGGCCGGGCGCGACGCTTGCGCCGAATTCGGTTATACGATCTTCGAGAAATACCGCCGCCGGGGTTATATCGAGGAAGCGGTGCGGGCCTTGATGGATTGGGCGAAACAGCGCGGCGCCCGCTATTTCATCTTTTCCGTCGCCCCCGACAATGCGGCCTCTCATGGCCTTGCCGTCAAGCTCGGCGCCCGCAAGATCGGCGTCCAGATCGACGAGGAGGATGGGCCGGAAGACGTGTTGCTGCTGAGTTGAGGGGACGGCACATGCGGCCGTCCCTCGGGGTCATCTCAGATCGCCTTCTCGCGCACGAGCTCGTCCGTCACCTTGGAGATCGCCGCCCCCAGCGTGTCGACGACGAAATCCACCTCCTGCTTCGTGATGATGAGCGGCGGCGAGAGCACGTCGAGATGGCCGATCGGGCGCACGAACAACCCATGCGCCTCGCATTCATTCGAGATGCGCTTGGATATGTTCACCTCGTCGGGAAGCTTCTCTCTCGTCCTCTTGTCGGCCACATATTCGAGACACATCATCAACCGGCGGCCGCGCACGTCGCCGACGATCGGCAAGGCGCCGAGCTCACCGAGGCGCTGCTCGAGATAGTCGCCGACGCGCGCCGCATTGCCGCACAGATCCTCGCGCTCGATGATCTCGATATTCTTGAGCGCCACGGCGCAGGCGACCGGATGGCCGGAATAAGTGTAGCCATGGGTGAACCAGGCGTCGACGTCGGGCGCGCTGATCACCTCATGCACCTGGTCGGAGAAGAGCACCGCGGACAGCGGCACATAGCCGGAGGTCAGCCCTTTCGCCGTGACGATAATGTCGGGCACGATGCCGAATTCGGCTTGTGAGGCGAACATGTGGCCAACCCGGCCGAAGGCCGTCACAACCTCATCGGCGATGAAGAGGATGCCGTTGTCGCGGCAGAGCTTGCTCATGCGCGGCAGATAGTTGGGCGGCGGCATGGTGACGCCGCCGGAGGCTTGCGCCGGCTCGGCGATGAAAACCGCAATGTTCTCGGCCCCGAGCGTCTCGATTTTCTGGCGGAATTCCTCGACCAGGAAGTCGCTGAATTCGCTGAGGCTCATGCCGTCGGGCCGGCGATAAGGATAAGGCGCCGAGAGGTGGTGGACGAGATCCTGCACATAGCGGAAATGCGGTGATTGATCGCCGTCGCGCATGCCCACTGTCATGCCGAGAAAGGTCGAGCCGTGATAGGAGTTCTTGCGCGAGATGATGTATCTGCGCGCGCTCTCGCCACGGCGCGACTGATAGTAATGGGCGAGCCTAATCGCCGTATCGATGCCGCAGGAGCCCGAGGTCGCGAAAGTCACATGGTTGAGGCCCTCTGGAGCCAGCGAGGCGAGCTTGGCGGCGAGTTCGGCGGCGGGCGCGTTGGTGACGTCGACAAAAGTGGTCGTATAGCAGAGCTGCAGGGCCTGCTCGGCCATCGCCTGGGCGATTTCCTTGCGGCCATAGCCGGCATTGACGCACCACATGCCGCCGATGCCGTCGAAATAGCGCCGTCCCTGCGCATCCTTCACATAACAGCCTTCGCCCTCAACCAGAACAAGCGACCCCTCCTCCCTGAAACTGTCGAAATGCGTGTAGGGATGGAGGAAATGGTCGTGGTCCTTCTGCCAGAGGTCATCCGGATTGAAGCGGTTGCTAGCCCGTTGAAGCATGATTTTCCCTCTATTTTGATTGAACGTTCATTCAATATAAAAGCGCGACAAAGGGCGCTTCCCCTGTCTCTGGCACTGTAGCCCAGGCCGCTCATTGGCGCCAAGCCCATGCCTGTGCAGGTGCGAGACAGCCTAGTCCACGATCATACCGTATTTTTCTCCGTGCACAGATTAACCGGCGAGAGTCCGGTTTCGGGTGGATGTCGGGGGCCCTTTCCCCCAGATTGAGATCACGCAACGAGGAGTACTCACCATGATACTGGACTCGCTCTCATCGACCGCCACCCAAGTCCCGACTGACAGCGGCGCTGAGACCGTTACCTACGCCTTCGGGCAATCGACGCTCGGTCATGTCCTTGTGGCCAGAAGCAGCACAGGCATTTGCGCCATTCTCATCGGCAGCGATCGCACAAGGCTCGCGGCCGACCTGCGCAGCGACATTCCCGACGCGCATGCCGCCGAGAGCGATGCCCTGCTCGCCGGCGACATCATGGCTGTCGTCGCGATGATCGAAGCACCCGGCAAGCCGATCGAACTGGTTCTCGATCTCAAAGGGAGCGATTTCGAGATCGCGGTCTGGCAGGCCCTGCGCGCGATTCCGGCAGGACGGACCATGAGTTATTCCGCTCTCGCCGAGGCGATCGGCAAGAAGGGCATGGCGCGCGAGGTCGGCGAAGCCTGCGCCGCCAACCGGATCGCCGTCGCGGTGCCCTGTCATCGCGTGCTGCGCAAGGACGGCTCGATCTCCGGCTATCGCTGGGGCGTACACCGCAAACGTTTGCTGCTGCAGAAGGAAGGCGCGTTGTGACCGACACCCTGCCCGCATCTCTGGCGCAACGTGTCGCCCAGCGCGACTGGTCCGCTATTTCCCGGGAGCTCGACAGCCATGGTGCGGCGGTCGTCTCCCGGCTCCTGAGCCCGCAGGATTGCGAAAAACTGGCCGCCAGCTACGACAAGGGCGAGCAGTTCCGCAGCCACATCATTATGAGCCGGCATGGGTTCGGGCGCGGCGAGTACAAATACTTCGCCTATCCCCTGCCTGGTATCGTCGCCCCCTTGCGCACCGGCCTCTATTCTCCCCTGGCGCGCATCGCCAATCGCTGGAACGAAGCGCTCGGCGACGCCGTGCGCTATCCTGACACGCATACCGCCTATCTCGAGCGCTGCCACGAGGCCGGACAGAAGCGGCCCACCCCGCTTCTGCTGCAATATGGCGAAGGTGACTACAATTGCCTGCATCAGGACCTCTATGGCGACCATGTCTTCCCGCTTCAGGTCGCCATTCTATTGTCCGAGCCGGGCCGCGACTTCACCGGCGGCGAATTCGTGCTGACCGAGCAGCGCCCACGCATGCAGTCGCGCGCCGAGGTGGTGCCGCTCAGCCAAGGCGACGGCGTAATCTTTCCCGTGCATCACCGCCCCGTTCAGGGCACGCGCGGCGTCTATCGGGTCAATCTGCGTCACGGTGTGAGCCGATTGCGCTCCGGTCGGCGCCACACCCTCGGCATCATCTTCCACGACGCGAAATGATCAAGGCATGGCCAGGCTACGCCGAACGGCCTCCGCGACATTGCGCTGATCAGCTTCCGGCAGCGCCGGGAATTCGCGGCTGAAGAAACGCTCGAAACCGTCCGGCATCTTCTCGGAAACAATCTCGCCGCGGATCATCTGGCTGTTGAGGGCGTCACCGTCTCTATGGGCGGCCAGATGGACATGGAGATGCGCCACCCCATCGCCGAAAATATAGACATAGACCAGCGGCGCGCCGGTCGCTTGCTTCAACGCCCGGCAGGTTCTGGCGATCACAGCGCCGAAACTCTGTGCCTCGGGGCCGTCGAGATCGGCGATGGTCGGAATGTGGCGCAACGGTTCCAGATAAGCGAAACCCAGCACCTCGGCATCGAGCGAGATGGTCACGCGCCAGAACTCGTCGCGCCACACCTCGAGACGGTGGAGCTGGGCGTCGCCCGCCTCTTTGCGGCAGATGATGCAGCCGTCGCTCATCGCGGCGTCAGAAGATGCCGGCGCCGGGTGACGATGCGCTCGAGGGCGGAAAGGAAGCCGTCGCAATGTTCGTCATTCACCACCAGGGAGAGCGCCATATAGCCGCGACCGGCAATGTAATAGCCTTCCTCCAGAAGATCGAGATAGATGATCTGGCGCAGGAGCTGATCGGCCTTGGCCGCGTCTTCGGGCACGCGAACTTCGCCGGCGAGCGGGTGAAGATTGAGCAGCGAGCCGACGCCCGTCGCCTGCACCGCCACCTGATAGCGCATGAAGAGATCATTGAGGCGGGCGCGCAAGCGGTCGCCGCGATCGTTGAGCTCGAGGCAGGCCTCGGCCGTGAAGATCTCGCTGAGCGCGGCGAAGCCCACGGTCATGGTGAGCGTGTTGTTGTTGAAGGTTCCGGCATGCGGCAGGAAATTCACCCGCATGGGGTCAAACTGTTCCATGATGTCGCGACGGCCGCCAAAGGCGCCGAAGGACATGCCGCCGCCTATATATTTGCCGAGCGTCTTGAGGTCGGGTGTGATGCCGAGGGCATCGCTCAAGCCTTTCGGCGCGAGCCTTGACGTCATCACTTCGTCGAAGATGAGGACGATGCCAAGCTTCGCCGTCTCCTCGCGCAACATCGCGAGATAGACCGGGTCTGCCGCAAGGCAGCCGCCGCTGCCCATCATCGGCTCGATGATGAGTGCGGCAAGCGTGGAACCATGTTCCGCGATGAGCCGGCTGGTCGCCGCGACGTCGTTGAAGGGCGCCAGGATGACATCATAGGGGGCGTTCACCGCCGCCCCACCGCCGCCGAAATAGAGCGTGCCGCCATGATAGCCGCCCTTGATGCCCATGATCTTCGCGCGCTTTGTAAAGGCGCGCGCGGCCCCCAGGGCCATCATATTGGCCTCGGTGCCGGAATTGGTGAAACGCACGAGATCGAGGCCGAAGCGCGCCGTTACCGCTTGGGCGAATTTCACCTCGACTTCGTGATGGGCGCCGAGATTGAGTCCCAAAGCCAGCGCGTCGGCGACCGCGCGCGCGATGCGCGGATGCGAATGCCCATAGAGTCCGGCCGAATATTCGCCGAGGAGGTCGACATAGGAGTGCCCGTCGAGATCGGTGATGAACACGCCTTCCGCCTTGGCGACACGGATCGGCATCGGCGGCGTGAAGAGGACGGTGCGCGTATTGCCGCCCGGCATGACCGCCTTGGCTGCCTCATGCAGCGCGACGGTCCTGGGTCGCGCGGTGACGAAGCGCGCCGAAGCTTCGGCAAGAGCGGCATCGATCTCATCGACGAGGGGCGCATTCATGCTGGTGTCCCGAATCCGAAGTTCGCCACAGCCAGCGGGACCTTCCGAGCGAACTTCGAATTCGGAGGGACACTTGAAAACCTGATGATTCTAGTGTGCTTTTGAACGCAAAGTTCCTGTCGGTGCAAGCCGCCTGATATCAGGAACTTCGCGTTCAGCACACTAGCATCCTTTGCGGAGAATATGCCCCGGAAGCATGCCCGAGCCAATCCCGTTACGCAATGCTCCAGCCATGCAACACTTTCAACCGCCCTGCACCGGAGCGGGATGGCGCAAGCATGTGGAAGCCTATAGGGTGGCCCTGCAATGTCGACCGTCCGCGAGGAACCAGCCCGCCCGCAAACCGTTCCGCAGCCTGATTCGGCGGGCGCCGGCGCGCCTGTTTCGTGGAAAGAGAGTTACGTAGCGATACTGCAACTGGCCTGGCCGCTGGTCCTCACCAATTTCGCCCAGGCGGCGATGATCGTGACCGACGTGGTCTTCATCGGCAGGCTGGGACCGCAGGCGCTGGCCGCGAGCTCGCTGGCGGTGAACATCTACCATACTTTCGCGTTCTTCGCCTTCGGGCTCGTCAGCGCCGTCACACCCATGGTGGCGCGCGAGAAAGGTGGGCGTGCGCGCGATGTGCGCCAGACGCGCCGCATCGTCCGGCAGGGACTATGGACGGCCGTGATGATCTCCGCCCCGGCCATGCTCCTGCTCTGGCACGGCACGGCCTTTCTCGCGGCAATCGGCCAGGAGCCGGCACTCGTCGAGGAGGCCGGCCGCTTTTTGCGCGCTTTGCTCTGGGCCATGCCGTCCTTTCTCGGCTTCGTCGTTCTGCGCTCCTTCATCTCGGCGCTCGAGCGTCCCGGCTGGGCGCTTGTGATGTCGATCGCCGCCATCCTCGTGAATGCGCTCGGCAACTGGCTGCTTATCTTCGGCAATTGGGGGTTTCCAGCCCTCGGCATCATGGGCTCGGGCCTGGCCAGCGCCATCGCCAGCCTCCTGATGTTCCTGGGGCTCGCCAGCGTCCTCATGATCGACCGGCGCTTCCGCCGCTATCACGTCTTTGGCCGTTTCTGGAGGGCCGACTGGGGAAAGCTGAAGGCCATCTGGGTGCTGGGCCTGCCGATCGGCGCCATCATTGCCTTCGAAACCACCATCTTCAACGCCGCCGCCTTTCTGATGGGCTGGCTCGGCGAGGCCGAATTGGCCGCGCATGCAGTGGCCATACAGGTCGTCACCCTCGCTTTCATGACGCCGCTCGGCATCGCGCAGGCCGCCACCGTTCGCGTCGGTCTTGCCTATGGCGCCGGCGACCCGCTCGGCGTCAGCCGCGCCGGCTGGAGCGCCTTCATTCTCGGCACCAGCTTCATGGTCCTCACCGCCACCGCCATGATCGCCATCCCCCACACCCTGATCGGCATTTTTCTTGATCTTGGCGCCCCCGGCCATCTTCCCGTGCTGGCGCTGGCGACCACTTTCCTTGCCGTCGCCGCGGTGTTCCAGCTCGTCGACGCTGGCCAAGTGCTGGCGGCTGGCATGCTGCGCGGCCTCCATGATACGCGGGTACCGATGTGGTATGCGGCGATCGGTTATTGGGGTATCGGACTGCCGCTGAGCTTCTATCTCTCGCAATATACAAGCCTGGGTGGAATAGGCGTCTGGGTCGGCCTTGCTTCAGGAATCGCGGCGGTCGCTGTGCTGATGGTGCGCCGCTGGCTCAACCGCGAGCGGCTAGGTCTGATCCGGCCTCTGCTCTAAAGCCCTTCCCACTCTTCGGTCCGATGTTCTAGAAGGTCGGCAAGGCCCCCTTGGCGGAATTGGTAGACGCACAGGACTTAAAATCCTGAGCCCACAAGGCGTCCCGGTTCGACCCCGGGAGGGGGCACCATCTCAAGACAACCGCTTTCCGCCACGAAAAGGGCCGCCAGATGGCGGCCCTTCTTGTCGGTCAATTCGCTTCTCTTAGCGCGCATCCCGGCGAAGTGGAATCACTTCGCCGAGAAGGATCCGCGCCAGATCAATATGTTGGAGCAAATCCTCATCGCCAAAGTCTTCAACTTTGGCGGGATTTGCTCTAGAAGCGATAACTGATGCCGGCACGCACGGCGTGGAAGTCGTTGTCGGCCGTGGACTTGCCGAGGATGTTCTCAAGCTCGGTGTCTTCCAGATCGGTATAGCGATACTCGATCCGGGCCGTCAGGTCGTCGGTCATGGCATATTCGAGGCCGCCACCGATCGTCCAGCCCCAGGCCGTGTCGCTGTTCGATTCGTTGGCGTTAGGCGCATCGGACTTGAGTTCGACGCCGCCGACCGCGAGACCGCCCGTCGCGTAGATGAGGGCGCGATCCATGGCGAAACCGCCGCGCAGCCGAAGCGAGCCGAGCCAGTCGATTTCCTTGCTGCCTTCGCCGATGACCGGGCCATCCCGCTCCTGGCGGATATCGGCATCACCGTTCATGTCGGAAAATTCGATGTCGCCCTCGACACCGAAGACCAGCATGTCGGCCTGGAAATTATAGCCGGCATGCACGCCGCCGATGAAGCCGTCGGTCTCGATATTGCCTTCACGCGCGTCGACGATGATCTCGTTGTCATCGCCACCAGGGCCAGTCGCGCCGCTGCCGTCGGCGGCGTCGAGATCGATATCCGAATCGCCCCAGGCATAGCCGCCCTGGACGCCGATATAAGCGCCGGTCCAGTCAAACGCGGCGGGCGCGTCGACGTCGGCGGCTTGCGCGCTGGCGATCATGAGCGCCGAAGCGGCGCCGGCGAGAAGTACTTTTTTGAACATTTAAGTCCCCCAAAGAGATTACTGCGGTGTCCTTTTGAAAGCCGAGGAAATTCCGGTCAAGGAGGTTGCGGCTGATTTCTCCAGATTGTTCCAGGGGTGTTGCATCAATGGTACACTTTCGCGACTATTGCCTCCCGCAGCCACGGGCACACGCTACGTAAAATCATATGCCTGCACGTCACATGGAATGCATCGCTTGGCGTAATTAACGGCCTGATTACCATCCCTGCCCCGCGCTCGGCGCCTCAGCGATGGCGTGACGTAAGGACATCACAGCGTAAATGGGGCGGCCCTATCCGGGAAAATCGACTGGAGCGGCCGAGTGCCGAAATGCCGGAATCCGACTCGCCTCGCATTTTTCGCAAAGCAATGTTGCTTTATAACCACAGAGCCGGGCCAAGCTCGGCTCCAGGAGGAGCGCGCATGCTGTTTCACTTTCGCATCAAGTTTCCGACATGTATCGACTGGAGGATGGCAATCTCGCTCTCACCGGCAAGGCGCATGACATTTCCGCAACGAAAAGGGCCGCCTTGCGGCGGCCCAGTTTTAGGAGGGTCAATGAGAATTAATAGAGAGCGCCGAAATGCCAGGACAGGCCGGCGCGCACCGCATGGAAGGTGTTCTCGAACTCGAAATCTCCATTGACGCCAGGAGAGTCTATGTCGAGCTTTGTATCACCGAGATCCGTATAGCGGTATTCGATACTGCCGCTCAGCTCGTCGGTGAAGGCATATTCAAATCCGCCGCCGAGCGTCCAACCCCATTGCGTATCGCTCCCGGATTCGTCGTTCAGAACATCGGACCGGAACTTCATCTCGACACCACCGACCGCCAGGCCGCCCGTCAAATAGATGAGCGAGCGATCCATCGCATAGCCAAGCCGCAGTCTGAGCGATCCGAGCCAGTCAATGTCCTTCTTCGCTTCGCCGATTGGATCCGTAGCGCCATCAGTCAGGAAAACATCGGTTTGTCCCGACAGATCCGCGAACTCGATATCGCCTTCGAGGCCGACGAGGAAGCTGTTGACCTCCCAGTTGTAGCCGGCATGGGCACCGCCGAGCCAGCCATCGATGCCGATCTGGCCGTGCTGCGACGGATCAAGGATGACATCTTCGTCATCGGTATCGAAGATGCTGGAAAACAGGACAGGCGGAGGAGCCTGGGTCAACACATCGACATCGGGCTTCACATCATTCTCGCCCCAGCCATAGCCGCCCTGCAGGCCGACATAGGGGCCGGTCCAGTCATAAGGCGGCTCGATGATATCGGCGGCCTGTGCAGAGCCGATCATCAGAACCGAAGCAGTGCCGGCGAAGAGTATATTCTTGAGCATGTAATTCCCCTCCAGTGCAGAGGGAGATAAGACGTGCGATCACCGGGCGGATCAATAGATCAACATGCACATCATGCAGATTTGCGCGCGACTGTGGCCCAAGAGCCACATCTCACATGCAATTTTAAGTGAAAATGCGCGTAAGCTGCATCACTTTGATACGCCCTTACGGAGATCCCCCTTGTCTGAGCAGCATCGGCACGCTCCGGGATTCTCTCGGCATCAGGTGAACTTGCCTTCAAGAAATAAGGGCCCGAAATCGGGCCCTTTTTCAAGTTCAACGGAGGAGCAGCTTCAGAATTCGCTGAGGCCGCCGAAGTTCCAGATGATCGCGGCGCGCACCGTGCTGCTGTTGGCATCGATGTCAAAGTCGCGTCTGGTATCCGTGTCATCGGTGACGTTAAAGTTTGCACTGCTGAAATCGTCGTAGATATATTCAGCGCGCAGTATGAGCGAGTCCGACACGGCCCAGTCGATGCCCGCACCGATGTTCCAGCCCCATTGCGATTCGGTACCGTTACCAAAGTTAGTATCATGGTCAAGTTCGAGGTACGACGCGCCGCCGGCTATAAACGGCATGAAATCGCCAGCTGACCAGCCGAGGCGAGCCCGGATATGGCCGTTCATGCCGGTGTCGACATTGAGACGGTCGCCGGCTTCGCCGAGATCATTGATGAAATGGCTGCCATTGGCATCAACCCAGCCAAGGTCGCCCTCGACGCCGAATACGATGCAGTCGCTCTGGAAGTTGGCGCCCACAAGACCGCCGCCTACGAAGCCGTCGCCGTTGAGGTTCTCATTAAGGTTCGTGGGGAAGTCGTTCGATTTTGCGTCAATATTTGCCCAGAGCCAGCCGGCATGGGCACCGATATAGAACCCGGAAAAATCCCTGCAGGCCGGTTCTACGATGTCTGCGGCACTGGCATAGCCCGCGGTCCCGAACGATACTGCCAGAGCGAGTGCGACGGACAATTTCTTGATCATGTAGGTCCCCATAGCTAGAGCTGATCCCCTTCTTTGCAACCGAAGAGCTGAACCTGCTCTGGACTGCAACTGAGGCCATTAGAAACCTACGGTCGCACGGAATCAACATTGACGTTACGTACGGTTGCGTTGTTTCTACTGGAGTGTTGCCATAAATCCACAGATAGGGAAGCGTTGCTGCCTTAAATTGTGTCATATCAGGGCAGGCATCCTGTAATTGCCGCCCCAATCCCAGAGCATTATCTTATTGTTGGATAATATTCTTAGCTCGGTCGCATTAACGCGATCGAGGCTCCGCCTCGATTTATGAATCAGCTCAGGCGCAGCTGCCAATCGGCGCTGGGAACGCGAGCTGTACCCGGACAAATTGTCCAAATGTGGCAAAATGAGCCTGCCCCGTCAGCCCTCGGGTGATAACTCCGCCCCTTCAAGCCGAAGGGCCGCTTTGCAGCGGCCCTGTCGCCTGATTCGGATAATTCGCCGCTGATGCGGACTTTACTGGGCGAAATACCAGCTCAGACCGACGCGCACGGCATGAAAGTCGTTGTCGGTCTCGCCGTCGACGCCAATGCCATCCTCGGTCTCGACGCGCACATCGGTCTTGCCGAGATCGGTGTAGCGATACTCGACACGGGCGCTCAGATCGTCGGTCAAGGCATATTCAAGGCCGCCGCCGATCGTCCAGCCCCAGGCGGTCTTGCTATCATCGTCGTTGGAGAGTCCGACATCGAGCGCCTCTTGGCTCAGATCGGACTCCAGGCTTACGCCGCCAACCGCCAGACCGCCGGTCGCATAGACGAGAGCGCGGTCGAAGGCGACGCCGGCGCGCAAGCGCAGAGAGCCGAGCCAGTCGATTTCCTTCTCGCCCGTGCCGCCGTCCCCCAAAGCCCCATCATTAAAGACGATGTCCACGTCGTCCTTCATATCGGCATATTCGATGTCGCCTTCGATACCGTAGACGAAGCTGTCGGACTGCATCAAAAAGCCGGCATGGACGCCGCCGACAAAGCCGTTGGCATTGAAGTCGTCGACATCAAGCGAGTCGATTACGCCGATGAAGTCCGGATCAATGTCGGTTTCGACGTCGGTCTTGCCCCAGGCATAACCGCCCTGAAGGCCGATATAACCACCCGTCCAGTCATAAACGACCGGCGGCGCCTCGACGTCGGCGGCCTGAGCCGCTCCAATCACCAGAACCGAAGCCACACCAGCCAGAAGCGTTTTCTTGAACATGCCAGTCCCCTATTTGTCCGTTTCACACATTAAACCGGCGACTGGCGCAAGACTCAATAGCTTCCTCCTCGTCAAAAGTGTTTTTATTCTGCAATGTGACAAAACTGCCACATCTCCTTCCGGCTCTTGGCGTAGACGGTGGCGAAATGCACGTTCGTATCTTTCTCCCAACACGGCCGCGCACAACTGAAGAGAGCGCCATTTGACGCTTTTGCAACTTTAACAAGAAGCCAATGCCTGATGTGCCGGCGAGCAGACAGCTCAGGCGATGTCCGACGAGCTTGGAGTTGCGTCGACGAAAGGCGGCCTTACCGCCGCTCAGACCTTGGCGCCATCGCGAATGGGCGGTGTGAAGGCAAGCCCCATGTCCCAGGGCAGATAGATCCAGGTGTCCTGGCTCACCTCGGTGACGAAAGTATCGACCAGGGGACGTCCTTCGGGCTTGGCATAGACGGTGGCGAAATGCGCGTTGGGCAGCATGGCCCGCACCGCCCTGGCGGTGGCCCCGGTATCGACCAGGTCGTCGACGATCAGAACATGCCTGCCGCCGTCGCTGCCGGCGATACTGTCGCCGACCGCCTTCAGGACCTGCAGCTCGCCCTGCTTCTCATAATCATAGGAGGCGACGCAGACCGTCTCGATGACCCTGATGCCGAGCTCGCGCGCCACCACGGCCGCCGGCACGAGCCCGCCCCTGGTGATCGCCACCACCGCCGAGAACGGCCCTTCCCCATGCAGCCGCCAGGCCAGGGCCCGCGCGTCCCGGTGGAACTGGTCCCACGAGACCGGAAAACTCTTCTGCCACTTTTCGTCCATGACGAACTCCGCGTTTTTCCGTCTTATGCCGCGCCGTCCCGGCCGGCGCAATCGGCCGTCATGATACCTTCACGGGAGTCAGGCCTAAGGGCGCCATAACCGGGCAGCCTGGCCATGAACGCACATTCGAGACCCACGACCCGCTATCGCGCCATCTTCATCTCCGACATCCATATGGGGACGAAGCGGGCACAGACACGTTTACTGCTGGATTTCCTGCGGGTCACCGAGTCCGACTGGCTCTATATAGTGGGCGACCTGGTCGACAACTGGGCCCTGGAAAAGGCCTGGTTCTGGGATCAACTCCATAATGACCTGATTCAGAAGATCCTGCGCAAGGCCCGCAAAGGCACCAAGGTCATCTATATACCCGGCAACCACGACGACAAGTTCCGCGATTTCAGGAATTTGCGCATGGGCCGCGTCGCGGTGCTGGAGGACGCCATCCACCATGCCGCCAATGGCAAGCGTTACCTGGTGCTGCATGGCGATAAATATGATGGCGTGGTGCGCTACGCGCCATGGCTCGCGCGCCTCGGTGATCGCGCCTACGAGATTTCGATGCTGTTCAATGCCCTCGTCAATCGCGGCCGCCGCCTGTTCCGCCTGCCCTACTGGTCGCTCTCCGCCTATCTCAAGCTCAAGGTCAAGAAGGCGGTCGAATTCATCTCGCATTTCGAAGACGCCGTGGTGCGCGAGGCCCGCCATCGCGGCGCGCAAGGCGTCATCTGCGGCCATATCCACACGCCCGACGACCGCATGATCGGCGACATCCACTATCTCAATGACGGCGACTGGGTCGAAAGCTGCACCGCCCTCATCGAGCATCACGACGGCCGGTTCGAGATCATCGAATGGGCGAAGCTGCGCGACGCTTTGCTGCTGGAGAGCGCACATGCGGATAGCCATCGTAACGGACGCCTGGTCCCCGCAGGTTAACGGCGTCGTGCGCACCTTGCGGGCGGTCTCGGCCGAGCTCGAAAGGCGCGGCCATGTGGTGCATGTGCTCTCGCCCGAAGGCCGGCGCACCGTGCCGATGCCCTACTATCCCGAGATCCGGCTGGCGCTGACCGGAGCTGGCGCACTCGGCCGCGAGATCGAGGCCCTGGCACCAGATGCGATCTATATCGCCACGGAGGGCCCACTCGGCTGGGCGGCCCGGAGCTTCTGCCGCCGCGCGAACATCCCCTTCACCTCGGGCTTCCATACCCGCTTCGCCGATTACCTGGCCCTGCGCCTGCCGATCCCCGGTCTCGTTCCGGCCTCCTGGTCCATATTGCGCGATTTCCACAAGGCCAGCCGGTGCGTGCTCGTGCCCACGCGCAGCATCGCCCAGGACCTCGAGCGGCGCGGCTTCGGAAATCTCAAAATATGGACGCGCGGCGTCGATCACATGCTGTTCCAGCCGGGCAAGCGCGCAAGGCTCGATTATCCCCGCCCCATCATGCTGCATGCCGGCCGGCTGGCGCCCGAAAAGAACATTGAAGCTTTTCTCAAGCTCGACCTCCCCGGCACCAAGCTTATCGTCGGTGACGGGCCGCAGCGGCGTGAGCTCGAGAGGCGTTTCCCCGATGCCGTCTTTCTCGGCTTCCGCTTCGACCGGGAATTGGCGCGTTTTATGGCTTCGGCCGACGTCTTCGTCTTTCCGAGCCTCACCGACACATTTGGCCTCGTGATGCTCGAAGCCATGGCGTCAGGCACGCCGGTTGCCGCCTTCGATGTGCCGAGCCCGGTCGACGTGGTGAAGGACGGCGTCACCGGGGCGCTCGACAAGCACCTGAAGCTCGCGATATTGCGCGCCCTCACTCTCGACCGCGACAATGTGCACGAAGCGGCGCGTGGCTTCACCTGGGAGCACACCGCCGATATTTTCGAGGATAGTCTCAGGCCCGTCTCCGGGCCGATTACGCCTCAGGCTGAGATCACGACCAGCCTCGCACCTTCCCGTTCTTCGTGAGTTCGACCGCCATCTGGCGCACCTCGTTCATCGCAGTGGCCAGCGCCGCCTGGTCACGCGAGCGCAGCACCAGATTGGTGGCGAAGCCCTGCGGGCTCTCGAACGGATAGGAGCCGATAACGACCTGCGGGAATCGGTCCTGAATCTCCTTCAGGGGTTTCGCCACATCGCCCTCGCCGCCCTGGATCGTGATGGTCTGCGAGATAACGGGCGCGCCGCGCTCGAGCCTGGGCGCTACTTCCTCCATCATCGCATTCATGACCTTTGGGATGCCGGCCATCACGAAAACATTGCCGATCTGGAAGCCCGGCGCCTTCGACACCGGATTGGCGATGAGGCTGGCGCCCGTGGGCGTCCGCGCCATGCGCAGGCGCGCTTCGTTCGGCTCGCGCCCGATCGTCTTGAAATGGGCAAGCAGGATCTCGACCGCCTCCGGATGATGATCGATGGCAACCCCGAAGGCCTTCGCCACCGCATCGGCGGTTATGTCGTCATGGGTGGGACCGATGCCACCGGTGGTGAAGACATAAGTGTAGCGATGCCGGAGCGCATTCACCGCCTGCACGATTTCATCCTCGATGTCGGGGACGACGCGCGCCTCCTTGAGGTCGATGCCGAGCACCGTCAGATAGTCGGCGATGAAGCCCAGATTTTTATCCTTGGTGCGGCCGGAAAGGATCTCGTCTCCGATCAGGAGGACGGCGGCGGTGGGAGCTTGCTGTGCCATGATGCGATAGCTCTGCCATCGCGCCGTGGCGCTGTCAAAGCTCTAGCCGTCGACACTCGCTAATCGGCGAGCCAGCGCTCCAGATTGGCCGCGACGAAGGCATCGTCGTTGAGTTCGGGATAGAGCCGATAGACCCGGTCGATCGCTTCCGCCTGCCCCGGACTCAGATCCTCATGGGGATCGATGCACCAGCGCCCGGCAAGAAGGCCCTGGCGCCGCAGCACCTCATGACATCCGGCGATGACGCCATGGAAATCATTCGCCGCATCGAAGAAAGCGGCGTTGCTGTCGGTGACGGCACTGTCGAGGGCCAGGAGCTCCTTGGCGACCGCTGGCGCGCGCCGCGCGGCCTTGCATTTGGCGAGCAGCTCGACGGCGGCGCGCGTCCACACGCACCAATGGCCGAGTAGGCCGCCGGAAAACCGCGCCTCGCCGGCCTCGGTGCGGAACGGCAGGATGAGGTCGAGCACGATGTGATCGTCATTGCCCGTATAGAGCGCAACGCGCCGCAACGCCTGGGCGGCGGCGATGCCTTTCACCACATCCAGCGTCGCATAACGGTTGAAGGGCGCCACCTTGATGCCGATGACATTCTCGATGCGCGCGAAACGCTCCCAGAAGCTTTCCGACAGCGGCATGCCACCGACCGCCGTCTGCAGATAGAAGCCGACGACCGGCATTTCCCGGGCGATGGCCGCGCAATGCTCGACGAGTTCGTCCTCGCTCGCCCCTTTGAGCGCCGCGAGACCGAGCAGCACGGCATGATAGCCGAGCGCCCGCGCCAGGCGTGTTTCCTCCAGCGCCTGCGCCGTGCGGCCGACGGCGCCGGCGACCTTCAGAAGCGGGCGTCCGCTCCGCGCGGCGGCGGTCTCGGCGGCGAGCTCGAGCACCGGGCGATAGAGTCCGACCTCGCGTATCGCGAACTGGGTCGTATGCACGCCCACCGCGATGCCGCCGGCGCCGGCATCGATGTAATAGCGCGTCAGCGCCTTCTGGCGGCGCGGGTCGAGCCGGCGATGCTGGTCGAGCGCCAAAGGATGAGCGGGAATGACCATCCCGTCGCGAAAACTGTCCAGAAGTGCGGCCGGAATCTCTTGCCAGTTCATTTGATTTTTCCTCAACCGAGTTCGGGACCAGCGATGGCCCGCATCCGGGCCGGATCGCCAAAGGCTTCGCGGCGCCCAAGCGCCATGCGGCTGAAACCGCGTTCGACGGTGAAGCCGTGATGCGCGAGCGTCGCGCGCAGGATCGTCTCCCGATCAGGCACGTCGATGAGCACCGGCCCGTCGACAGCGGCGATCGCCTCATCGAGAAGGCCGGCCGCCTGCTTCGCGGTCGGCGCCACGATCGGGCCGATCTGCGTCGCCGTGCGTCCTCTACGCGACAGCAGAAACGCGTCGTCACGGCGAAGCGCCAGCGACCGCGGCCGCCCCAGGAGATCCGCCAGGATGGCGGACCGGTCGGCGCCGAAGGCGGCGAGATCGGGACGCTTGATGTCGTCGATGCCGATGGCCGCCTCGGCCGATAGAGAGCCGGCGCCACCGCCCGCTCCGCGCCAGCGCGAGATCGGCTCGACATCGTGGAAGCCGAGCCGCAGATAAACGGCGCGTCCTTGCGGCGTGGCATCAAGCATGGGAGTCAGATCACGACCTTCAAGATAGGCGATCAGATGCCCGAGCAACGCGGTGGCGAGCCCGCGATGGCGGTGCGTCTTCGTCACCAGCACCATGCTGATCCAGCCGAAATGCGGCGGATGCGGCAGCGCCAGACCACTGGCGACCAGCCGCCCGTCATCCTTGATGCCGAAAGCCTTGCCGAGATCGAGCATCATCGCCCAGTCGGCGGCGACCTGGTTCCAGCCGGCTTCGGCGCTGAGCTTCACGGCATCGGCAATGTCGCCGCCGGCGAGAGGAACGATCCGCCGGTCGCCTTCCGTTTCAATAGGCTCCATCGCGGACCTCGAAGCCCGTCGGCTTGGTGAGGCTCGGCATGGCACGGCTGACCCAATCGGCCACCCAGTCTACCATCTGCAGCAGCGGCACCTTGGGATAGCCGAAAAGTCGGAAGGCTTCGGCGGCATTGTTGAGCCATGCCGTCGGCGCCTCTTCACCGACGACATCGGGCTTCTTGCCTAGCCGCTCACCGAAACGCTCGGCCAGCCAGCGCGCCGCGACGAGTTCGGGCCCGGTGACATTGAGGGGCGCGATCGGTGTCTGCGCCTGCGCGAGCGCGCGTAGCGCCATCGCATTGGCGTCGCCCTGCCAGATCACATTGACATAGCCGGTGGTGACGTCGATAGGCTTGCCGTCGCGGACCTTGACGGCGACATCGTGCAGAACGCCATAGCGCAGATCGATCGCATAATTCAGGCGGAAAAGCCGCCCGGCGATGTTATTGCGCTCGCACTGCCACTCGATCACGCGTTCGCGCCCGACACAGCTATTGGCATACTCACCGGGCGGCGTCAGCGGCGCGTCCTCACCGGCGCCGCCGCCGGTGGCGGGCACGAAGGGATAGACGCAACCGGTCGAGAAAGCGACCAGCCGGCAGTCCCGGAGCGCCCCCGCGACCTGCGCGGCGAGCAGCGTGTTCGTTGCCCAGGTGCGCGCCGGCGCCTGCATCGCACCGAATTTGAAGCCCGTCATCAGTACGACATTCTTCGCCTTCGGTATCCCCTTCATGGCATCCGGTTCGAGGAGATCGGCTTTGATGGTCTCGATGCCCTGGGCCGCGAGAGAGGACTGAACGGAAGCGTCGGTGAAGCGCGCGACGGCATAGACCGTCTTGTCGGGCGCGGCGCGGCGCGCCATGCGCGCGAGCGTCGGCCCCATCTTCCCGCTGGCGCCAAGCACGAGAATGTCGCCATCGAGTTGCCTGAGATCGGCGATGACATCGTCATCAGGCCGCGACAAGACCTCCTCAAGCTCCTCCACATCCTTGATCGCACTGGGAATATCGGTCCGCGGCCTCGGCCTGCTTTCGTTCATTCGCTTTGTCCTGAGATATCTAACGTATCAACCAGTTAGTTGATTTTGTTTGCGAGAGGTAGGAATGTCAAGCTTGAGATTGCTTCGGTCAGCGCGCCCGGATGGCGTTCAGCACAAAATCGACAATATGCGCACGCCGCTCCGCGATCGCCCCTTCGGCGCCGAGAGGGCGATTGAAGATACGACTTAGGGTGTGGACGTTGGCGAAGTAGAAGAACGCCATCCCGGCGATCGACAGATAGATGTGGAGAGGATCGAGCCCTTTGCGGAAGATGCCCTCGGCGATGCCCCTGGCGAGCGTCTCGCGCAGCAGATCGATGATCGGACGGTTCATCTCCTCGACTTGCGCCGAGCCTTGCAGATGACGCCCGGCATGCGCGTTCTCATCTGCGATAAGCGCAACAAATTCCGGATGTTGCGCCAGATAGTCAAAGGAAAACTCGACCAGCCGGCGCATCGCCTCCTCGGCGGGGAAACTGGTCAGATGCAGCTCCTGCTCGCGTTCGCGGATCTCGCGATAGATGTCCTCGAGCACCGCCGTGTAGAGCCCGTCCTTGTTGCCGAAATAGTGGTAAACCAGCTGCTTGTTGATCCCGGCGCGACGCGCGATGTCGTCCACCCTGGCGCCTTCGAGCCCACGCGCTGCGAAGGCTTCCTTGGCTGCGGCAAGCAGCGTCTCGCGCGAGGTGATGCCGAGCGCTTCCTTGCGGCGGCGCGGCTTGCTGGCGGTCTGAGTTTCGGTCATTTCTCAACCAAACAGTTGGATGTGATTGACTCTCGTTTTAACCTACAGCATGCTGCGCAGGCAAGGTCGGCCCATGAAAAAACCCGGAGGCCGACCACCGGAAAAACTGGGGAGGAGAAATTGGCCGTGCCGGTGGTCCACGCAGGACATGTCCCGCCGAGCGAGCGCCTGCGCGCTCCAGCGCTCCTCGTCATCGACATGCAGAATGATTTCGTCCGTCAGGCCGCGCCCCTCGAGGTCCCCGATTCACGCGCCACCATCGCGCCCATCCGGCGCCTCATCGAGGCATTCCGGGCTCGCGCCAGGCCGGTGATCTTCACCCGCTTCCTCACACGCGAGGAAGAGTGCCTGATGTGGTTTTGGTCGCCGCAATGCTGGCCGGACGTCAAAGCCTGCTGGAGGGGACACCAGCGCGCCTATGCCGATATCGAAGGCCTGCGTGACTGCAGCGCGGTGATCGACGAGCTTGCCCCCGGAGACGGCGAGACCGTCATCGACAAATATGGCTATGGTGCCTTCCACGACACCGATCTCGACCAGCGGCTGCGCGCGCAAGGCGTGCAGTCGCTGCTGGTGACCGGCACCGTCACTCAGATTTGCGTCGAAGAGACCGCCCGCGAGGCCTTTCATCACGACTACCGTACGACGATCGTCGCCGATGCGGTCTCTTCCTATGCTTCCGATCTCCACGCCGCGACGCTCAAGAATTTCGCATCGAAGTTCGGCTGGGTCGCCGACACGGACACGGCACTGTCATGGCTCTAGCTCCCAAGCTTGCACGAACGGGCCTGGAGGCGATCGGCATCTGGGTTCTGCTGCTCGCCGCGGGCCTTGCCGCGGCCATCGCTCTACCGCCCTTCCGCGATCCGGCCAATCTGGCCAACATTCTGCGCCAGTCGAGCGTGCTCGGCCTCCTCGCCATCGGCCAGACCTTCGTGATCGCCGCCGGGATGATCGATCTGAGCGTCGGCATGATCGCCGGGCTCGTGGTGGTGCTCGCCTGCCTCATCCTGGGCGGTGACCCGTCGCTGACCCTAGCGGTTGTGCCCTTGATGCTCGTCCTTGGCGCCGCCATCGGCATGGTCAACGGCACTCTCGTCAACCGCCTCAACCTGCATCCCCTGATCCTGACCTTCGGCATGCTGTCGATCCTGCAGGGCGTCATCTTCACCATCACCGACAGAAGCGTCGGACAGGCCTCGCCCGTCCTGCAAGCGCTCGCCAATGACGACATTGCCGGCATCCCGATCTCGGCTGTCCTGCTGCTGCTCCTGACTGTCTTGGCCCAGACTGTCTTTGCTCATTCGCGCTTTGGCTATCATCTCGTGGCGGCCGGTGGAAATGCCGAGAGCGCCCGGCGCGCCGGCGTCAATGTCGCGGCGGTGCGACTGTTCTCTTTCGTCATCTCCGGTGCCTTTGCCGCCCTTGCGGGCCTGCTCCTCGCCGGCCGCCTGGGCACCGGCTATCCGTTGGCCGGCAGCGGCCTCGAGCTTGATTCCATCGTGGCTGTTGTTCTGGGCGGCACCGCGCTCGCCGGCGGCCGCGGCAGCGTCGTGCGTTCAATCGGTGGCGTTCTCGCCCTCGCCCTCATCTCCAATGTACTCAATCTGCTCGCGGTCTCGGCCTTCGTGCAGATGTTCATCAAGGGCATGATCGTCGTCGCCGCCATTCTCCTCAACCAGCCGCGGCGGGTCGAGGCATGATGGCGCTCTCTGCCAGCCGCGGTGACGCCGTCCGGCACTTCGCCGCGCGCTACGCCATCTTCGCCGTCCTGCTCCTCGTCTACGGCCTCGCCATCCTGGTCTCCGAGGCATTTCTCGAACCTTCTTATCTCTTCAACGTCCTGCGCCAGGTCGCCCCTATCGGCATCGCCGCAATCGGCGTCACCTTCGTTATGATCCTCGGCGGCGTCGACCTCTCGATCGGCGCGGTTATCTCGCTCACCTCCGTGCTTTGCGCCGTGCAGATGAATGGCGATGCCGGCAATCTGCCCTGGGCGCTCGTCACCGCCTGCGCCGCCGGCACCCTCATTGGAACGCTGAATGGACTCGCCGCCGCCTTCACCCGCGTCTCGCCCTTCATCCTGACGCTCGGCACCGGCATCGCCGTGCTTGGCCTCACTCAGATCTATTCGGGCGGCACCGCGCGGGGCATCGTGGCACCCGGCTTCCGGGAATTCTTCAACCACCGGCTGTTCGGCAGTGTGCCGGTCCTGGCGCTCGCCTTTCTCGGCCTCGCCGCGATCGGTCTGATCGTCCAGAACACCACACTCTTCGGACGGAGGATCTATCTCATTGGCAGCAACCGCGGCGCCGCCCGACTTTCGGGGCTTCCGGTCGCGCGCACCATCGTTCTCGCTTACGCGCTGTCGGGATTCTTCGGCGCCTTGGCCGGCATTGCCCTGCTCGCCCGCTCCGGCGTGTCGAACACGCTGTCCGGACAGGGGCTCGAATTCCAGGTGCTGGCGGCCATCGTCCTGGGCGGCACCACATTCGAGGGCGGTCGTGGCGGCATCGCCGGCACGGTCGCCGGTGTCCTCGTCCTCGTGATCGCCTTCAACCTCGTGAATATCAGCGGCCTGCCCTACCACATGCAGCTCGTGGTGATGGGCGTCATCATCATCCTCGCCTCGGCGGTGCATGGCGGGCTGAATGCCAGAAGCGCGTAGAACCACAAACAAGGGAGAAGGAATATGAAGATTGCCCGACGTCCATTCCTCGCTTTGAGCACGCTTGCCGCGCTCGGCTTCGTGAGCGTGCCTGTCCTGGCCGACCAGTCCACCGACAAGGCGCAGACGGCGAAGGCCGCCGAAGCGGTTGACACCACAAGGTTCAAGAAGGACGGCCCGTACAAGATCGGAGTATCGGCCGGCTATCTGTCCAACTCCTGGGTGGTCTTCGCGCTTCAGCATGTGCGCTGGGAGGCCTCGAAGCATCCCGAGATCACCGAAGTGATCGTGACCGACGCCGCTTTCAATCCCGCCAAGCAGGTCGCCGATATCGAGGACCTGCTGCGCCAGAATATCAGCCTGCTCATCTACTGGCCGGTCGACGACAATGCCATCGCCGAAGTGCTGAAGCGGGCGGTCGCGGCGGGCATCCCGACGGTGCAGGCGGGCGGCGGCTTCACTGACAATCCGGGAACGATCTCCAACGCCTATATCAGCCAATGGCAGCTCGGCGAGATGGTGGCGCGCCGGCTGATGGCCGATCTCGGCGGCAAGGGCAAGATCGTCGCCATGCTGCCGATCGCCGGCACGACGGCGGCGGTCGACCAGCTCGATGCGTTGCAGACCGTGCTCAAGGAATTCCCCGATGTCGAGCTCGTCAGCACGGAATATGGCGACTGGAACCGCGCCAAGGCGAAGCAGATCACGGAGAATCTGCTGCAGCGCTTCCCCAAGATCGATGGCGTCTTCTCGCCCGCCGGCCAGATGTCGATCGGCGTCGCCGAAGCCTTCGACGAAGCCGGACGCCTCAGCGAAGTGATCATGTCGCCGGGCGATGAATATAATGGCTGGCTGAAATGGGTCGCCAAGCATCAGCAAGGCGGAGCCGTCACCTTCCCGACGCGGGCCGGACAGGAAGCGGTGAAGATCGGCGTCGATATCCTGAAAGGCACCAGCGTCACCCGCGGCACAGCCGTGCCTTCGGTCTACATAGCACCTGCCGATATCGGCAAATATGCCGACGAAAAAGCGCCCGACGACTGGTGGGCGAGCGAGTTGCCGGCGGACTTCCTGCCGAAGCAATAATGGGCGGAACCGCGGCATCACTGCTGACGGTCAAGGGCCTCACCAAGCGCTTTCCCGGCGTCGTGGCCCTGGCCGGCGTGGATCTTTCCGCCGATGCCGGGGAAGTCCACGCCCTTGTCGGCGCCAATGGCGCCGGCAAATCCACGCTCATGCATCTGATCGCCGGTGCGCAATCGCCGAGCGAAGGCGAGATCCTCATCGGCGGACAGGCGGTCAAATTCGCCAATCCCGCCGCGGCACAGGACTCGGGCATCGCCACCGTCTATCAGGAATTCAGCCTCGTCCCGCAGCTTTCGGTCGCCCGCAATATCTTTCTCGGGCGCGAGCCACGCGGTGCCCTGGGCCTTATCGACCGGCGGCGCTTGCTGGACGATACAAGCTCCCTCCTCGATCGGTTCAGCCTCAAGCTCGACCCCGAGGCCGAGGTCGGCGCATTGAGCGTCGCCGAGCAGCAACTCGTCGAGATCGCGCGCGCTTTGTCGCTGTCAGCGCGCATCCTGATCCTCGACGAGCCGACCGCGGTTCTCTCGCTCGCCGAGCAGGACAATCTCTTCACCATCATCCGCCATCTCAAATCGCAAGGCATGCTGGTGCTCTACGTCTCGCATCACTTGCGCGAGGTGCTGGCCATCGCGGACCGCGTCAGCGTCTTGCGGGATGGCCGGAAGGTCGCGACCCGGCCGGTGAAGGGCCTGGCGCTGCCCGAGCTTATCGAACTGATGATCGGGCGCAGTGGCGCCTTTACCCGTATGAGCCGGGACACCGCAGTGGCCACGGGCCCCGCATTCCGCATCACCTATCGCGCTGACAAGAAGGAAAGCGGGCTTACGCTTCAGGCTGGCGAGATCGTGGGGCTGGCCGGACTGGTTGGCGCCGGGCGAACCACCTTCGCCCGCGCTCTCAGCGGAAAACACCGCGACACCGCCGTTGTTGCGGTCGAACAGGATGGTCGCAAATTCGATCTTTCCTCACCGGGCAGAGCCATAGGCCATGGCATTGTCTATCTCACCGAAGATCGCAAGCGTGATGGCATCTTCTCGGGCCTCAACATCATCGCCAATGCGACCGCCGCCGCCTTGCCCGCCTTGCGGCGCGGGCCCTTCCGCGACAGAACCAGGGAGCGCGAACTTGCCGGCCATATGCTGCAGCGCCTGCAACTCGTCGCCGCGAGCCTCGACACGCCGATCGTCAAGCTGAGCGGCGGCAACCAGCAGAAGGTGCTGATGGCGCGCGCTCTGCTCACGGCGCCGAAAATGCTGATCTGCGATGAGCCAACGCGCGGTGTCGATATCGGCGCCAAGACCGAAATTCACGAAATGCTGCGCCGCCTTGCGTCCACCGGTGTCGCCATCATCGTCATTTCCTCCGAGATCGAGGAGCTTGTGGCCGTGGCCGACCGCATCGCCGTCATGCATCAGCGCCGGTTCGTCGCCGAAATGCCCGCGAGTGCCGCCAACGAAGCGAACATCCTTCTGGCCGCCTCCGGCGGAAACACCGCTTGAAATCAAGGACTTCTCACATCGCTTGGACAAAGCCGCTCAGACCTTGCGTAAGCCTGTGACTTGCCGAGCCTGATATTCCTCATTATGTAATGCCGTCATGACCTATGTTACCGCCCAAGAAGGCACCGAAGGCCGCACCGGCCAGATCAAGCTGCATGGCCCGGAAGGCTTCGCCGCCATGCGCAAGGCCGGCCGGCTGACCGCCGAGGCCCTCGATCTCCTCGTTCCCCTCGTCAAGCCGGGTGTCGCCACCGAGACGCTCGACCGGGCGATCGCCGAATTCGCCCGCGACAACAAGGCGGTACCCGCCTCGCTCAATTATCGCGGCTTCCCCAAATCCATCTGCACTTCGATCAACCATGTCGTCTGCCACGGCATTCCCAATGATAAGGCACTGCGCGAGGGCGACATCGTCAATATCGACGTGACGCTGATCGTCGAAGGCTGGCATGGCGATGCGAGCCGCATGTACCGGGTGGGCGAAGTGAACCGCAAGGCCGAGCGCCTGATGGAAGTCACCTTCGAGAGTCTGATGCGCGGCATCGGCGCGGTGAAGCCCGGCAACAAGACCGGCGATATCGGCCATGCCATCCAGGCCTATGCCGAAGGCGAGCGTTGCGCGGTGGTGCGCGATTTCTGCGGCCACGGCCTCGGCCGCCAGTTCCACGATCATCCCAATATCCTGCATTATGGCCGCGCCGGCGAAGGCGTGGCACTCAAGCCAGGCATGTTCTTCACCATCGAGCCGATGATCAATCTCGGCCGCCCGCATGTGAAGATCCTGAGCGACGGCTGGACGGCGGTCACCCGCGACCGCTCGCTTTCGGCGCAGTTCGAGCACACGATCGGCGTCACCGAGACCGGCTGCGAAATATTCACCCTGTCGCCCAAGGGACTCGACTACCCACCCTCCGCGCAAAACTGAGACAAGATGAAACGGGGCCTGTCGGAAGATGACGCGAAGCCCCATCATCTGGGACACCGCGAGCGCCTGCGCGAGCGCTTCCGCTTGGGCGGCGGCGAGGCCCTGCCCGATTACGAGCTGCTCGAGCTCGTTCTATTCCGCGCGATTTCCCGCCAGGATGTGAAACCGCTCGCCAAGGCACTCATCGCCCGCTTCGGCAGCTTCGCTGAGGTCGTCGCCGCCACTCCTGAGCGGCTGAAGGAAGTGCCGGGTGTCGGCGAAGCGGTGGTGACCGAGCTGATGATTGTCCATGCCGCATCCAAACGCGTCACCAAGGGTGAGATCAACCGGCGCACGCTGCTGGCCTCGTGGAACGCCGTCATCGATTACTGCCGCGCCGCCATGGCCTTCGCCGAGCGCGAGCAGTTCCGCATCCTGTTCCTCGACAAGAAGAACGGCCTGATCGCCGACGAGGTGCAGGGCGAAGGCACCGTCGACCACACGCCGGTCTATCCGCGCGAGGTGATGAATCGTGCGCTCGAGCTGTCGGCGAGCGCCATCATCCTGGTCCACAATCACCCATCGGGCGACACGACCCCCTCCATCGCCGATATCGACATGACGCGAAAGCTCATCGACGCCGGCGACAAGCTCGCCATCAGGGTGCATGACCACATCATCGTCGGCCGCAATGGTCATGCCAGCTTCCGCGGTTTGAAGCTGATCTGACGGGTCGCCCGAAAATCAGTAGATCATGCCCTTGGGGGTCGGGAAGGCATCTTTGCTCGGCCGCAGGCGGCTGCGCACCATAAGTTCGGCCGCATGCAAGGCGGTCCGGACCGGATTGACCACAGGCAGGCCGGTTCGTTCCTGCAACTCCTCGCCAAGATCGAGGAACCCCATGGTCATGCAGCCGAGCACAAGCGTGTCGGCACCTGCCCGACGCAACCAGTCGGCTGCGCCCACGATCCGCGCCAGTGTGTCCCCCGCATCATGGGCAAGCGCCCGCGGCTCCTTGCCGACCAACTCCACGCCGGCCAGACGGTCGCGCAAGCCAAGGGCTGCCACCAAGCGCCGTGCCGGATTCACAAAAAGCGGCGAGGTCGTGATGATGCCGAATCTGTCGCCCAGCATCGCGGCCACATGGCATGCGCTTGCCCCCGGCCCGATGAGCGGCAACCGGCACAGGCGCTCGCGCAGGCCATCGAGGCCGGGATCGCCGAAACAGCCAAGAATAGCTCCGTCATAGCCGTCCGCTTCGGCGGCCACCAGCGCGCGCGCCGTCGGCCTGACCAGCAGATGTCCCTCATAGGCCGTCTCGAAGGAAACTGGTCCCTCAGGCGCACGCCCCGGCTCCGTGGTGTCGACGACATCGATCTCGACGTCCGGAGCCGCCCAGCCGCGCAGGATCGCCGCGCGCCGCTGCAATTCACCGCCTCCCCCATCGGTCGCCGACAGCGGTCCGGGATAGACATAGATCAGTCGCATCACGCGGTCTTTCGGGTCGCTGCCGCGCTCCGCACAACGGCGCGCAGCCGGTCGTCGATATAGTTGCGCCGGCGCCGCAGCGTCACGAGCGCCGAGGCCCGCTGTGCTTCATCGAGCTTGCCGAGATCGCGCGCCAGCGCCAGCTGCGGAATGGCCGGAAGAGGTATGGCGGCATCATGTGCGTAGACGCCTGAGCCCGCATAAGCGAGCTCGATCAGCGGCCGCATGGCGTCACTCGTTTTCCGCAATTCGTCATCGGATTCGTCCGGCTTGCGTCGTCTGTCTGCTTCGAGCGCCGTGAGCGCGCGCGATGCGGCTTCGGCCAGCGTGATCGTTCCAGAGAGGTCGAACCACGGCGTGCAGAGCTCCGCCAGCGCGCGCAGTTCCGTGACAAAGGCTTCGGCCTGCCTGTCGGGCCGCAACGGCGCCACGGCGGCGCAAGTGAGGTCCGCCAGGGTGCGTCCATAGATGCGGCCGTCACGTTCGAGCAGTTCGGCATCGAGCTTGTCCAGCGTATCGGCGACCGTATGCCACCACCAGCCGAGACCGCCCGTGCGGCTGCCGGCCACGAGTCCGCCGAATGCGCGCGATGTCAGAGTGTCCGAGGGCGGCTGTTCGGACAGAGCCATGAACAGCGAAGGAACGCCAAGCTGCACGAAAGACTGATCACCGGCGCGCACCACCCGGCTGCCGACGAAGGTCTGTCCGGATTCCGTCGCGATGGCACGGGCGCCGCAATCGAGAGTGGACGGCATGGCCACCGCATCGGTCAACACCGTGGCACCCTGACCGCCGACTGAATCGATATTCACATGCGCAATGCAGCGCGTCGACAGATCGTGATGAAACTCGTCCGCATACCAGGCCGACCCGGCATAGCGTCCATGCGAATGCCCGGACCAGAAGGCGAGCCGCAGGCTGCGGCGCATCGCCGGCCGATGTTTCGCGAGCTCGCGCGCGACGCCGACCATGACGGCATTGGCCGAGCCGTTGTCCATGGCGCCGAGATGCCAGGAATCGAGATGCCCGGAAAACAGGATATAGGGCGCGGAGGATTGATCGAGGCCGTCGATCCCCGGCGGGCAGAGATCGGCGATGAGCAGCGGCAGGCGGCGCCAGCCGGTGTCGACCTCGGCATGCACGGTGATGGTCTTCGCACCCTTGGCAATCAGGCTGCGCAACCGCTCGCCCACCTCCTGCGTGACCGAGACGACGGGCGTGCGCGGCAATTTCGCGAAATCTTCCGGCGCCGGTGATCCCCACACGGCCGACACACACATCTCATGCGTGAGCTCGCCGCAGATGAAGATCTGCGCGGCGGCCCCTGCCCGTTCATTGCGCGAAACCAGCCCATGCATCGCAATGCCGTCGCAGATGAGCACGGCCTCCGCCGCGTCCGGGCCGGGCGCGTTCCAGCCGATATCGGCCGGGCGAGCCTGGATGCCGGCGGGCGGCGTCGCGGCCGAGAGCGAATGGGTGATGGCGGGAAGCTCTTCACTTCCCACCACGATCCGTGCCTTGAGCGGCAGACTGACATAGCCCTCATGATGCATGAGCCTGGTGCGCAATCCAGCTGCATCGAGCATGGCCTTGATGGTCTCGAAGCTGCGCGCCTCCTCGGCGCTGCCGCTCAGGCGCACCTCGCGCGAGATGGCGGCTGTGAGCTCAAGGAGATCGTTGCCGCTCAATCTCGCGGCGACGGCATCGGCAATATCCTTGGCGCTGGACTGGTTCGTCATCGTCCCGGACTCCTTCGAGTGTATTTCAGTTGAGAGGTTTGTCTTTGGTTTCGGGCATCGTGAGATAGACGATCATGCCGATGACGTTGATCGCTATGACATAGACGAGGAACAGGTGCCCCGATCCCTGGCTGTTCAGCCACTGGCTGAGATAGGGCGCGGTGCCGCCGAACACGGCGACGGCCAGTGCATAGGGCAGCGAGACGCCCGCCGTGCGCACTTCGGCGGGGAACTGCTCCACCATGATGGCGCAGGAATTGGCCCCGAACAGCGCATAAAGGGCGATGCCGGCAAGCTGCACGAACAGGATCGACTCGAAGGAGCCCGTCATGCTGGTGAGCAGCGGCCAGGTCAGGAGCGCGAAGCCCGCCGCCGCCATGAACATGGTGGCGCGCCGCCCGATCCAGTCCGACAGCAGACCGCCGAGCGGCAGCAGGAACAGAAGCGCCGCGAGCGCGATCGTATTGGCCTTGAGCGCATCGCTGAGACTCGCCTCGACGGTGCTGCGCGCGAAGGTCGGCAGATAGATGATCCACATATAATAGACGACGGTCGGCGCGACAGTCACCAGCACTACCCTGAGCATGGCGCGCGGATGCCGCTTGATCGCCTCCAGCAGCGGCGTGCGGACTTGACGTCCTTGCGCCTTGGCGGCCGCATAGCTCTCAGGCTCGGCGATCGAGCGGCGCAGCCACAGCCCGACCACGCCGAGCACGGCGCCGATGATGAAGGGTATGCGCCAGCCATAGGAGGCCATGTCCTCGGCGCTCAGCACGCTCGTCAGCAGCGCCGCCATGGCGGAGGCGAGCAGCGTGCCGCCCACCACCGATACCTGCTGAAAGGATCCGACGAAAGCGCGTCTGTTGGGCGGCGCATACTCCACCATGAAGGTGGCCGAGGAGCCGAATTCGCCGCCGGCGGAGAAGCCTTGGAGCAGCCGGGCAAAGACAAGCATGATCGGCGCCAGGATGCCGATCGCCTCGGCATTGGGCGTGAGCCCGATGATCAGAGCACCGGCCGACATCAGGAAGATGGTCAAGGCCAGCGCGTTGCTGCGTCCGAAGCGGTCGGAATACGACCCGATGATCGCCGCCCCCAGCGGTCGCATGAAGAATCCCACCGCGAAGACGAGCAATGTGGAAAGCAGGCTTGCGGTTGGACTCGAGCTCGGGAAGAACTGCTGCGCGAATATCGGCGCCAGGAAGGCGTAAGCGGACCAGTCGAACCACTCGACCAGATTGCCGATACCGCCGGCGAGGATCGGCTTGATCCGGCCCGTCTGTTCCGCGCCCTGCGCCCGTTGTGTGGCCGAAGTCTCCATTGCCGCCCCCTGACTGCTGAAATCTTGCATAATGTTGATATTTTTGACGATATCCTGCATATATCATCACAATTATGGAGGAGTCCAGCAGGGACGACTCTGTTGGGAGAAGGTGTCATGACGGCAACCGCACAGCTGGACAGTGTTGAGCGAGCCATCGTGGCGGCGCTGCATATCAGCCCCCGGGCACCTTGGGAGCTCATCGCGCGAGCTCTTGGCGTCTCGGAATCGACCGTGGCGCGGCGTGCCCAGCGTTTGCTCGCGTCCGGGCTGGTCACCGTGGTGGGCATGACCGAGGAACCGCGCGGTAGCCGCAGCCTGTCCGCCTCGATTCGCCTTGCCTGCAAACCCGGCACGGCGGCGAAAGTGGCGAGGACGATCGCAAAGGATCCGCAAGTACGCTTCGTCGGCCTCCTCACCGGCCCGTCCGCCTGTCTGGTCGAGGCGGTCGCACCGGGCCGTGAAGAACTCATGTCTTTCATCGAGCAACGGCTCGCGACGATCGATGGCGTGCTGCAGCATGCGAGCCGGATCATCCTGCGGAGCTTCACGGGCGCCTATGCCTGGGACCCGGGCATACTCGATGCGAGGGCGGCCGCCGAGATCAGGAAAGAGTCCATGCTCCCGGCGTCCAAAGGCACCGAGGCGGGAGATCACGGTAAGCTCGATGTCCAGGAATCAGCGATCCTTGGCGCCCTGCGCGGGAACGGCCGGATGTCGGTGCTGGAGCTCGCCGCCGCAGCCAATACCAGCCCCTCAACGGCGAAGCGCCGCATGGACGCCCTCCTCGAACGCGGCATTCTCCACTTCCGCACTGTCGTCGAGCCGTCGCTGCTCGGTTTCGACGTGGAGCTGATGATGTGGCTCGACAGCGACAGGTCATCGCTGCGCCAGACGGCCGACACGCTCGCGGCTCACCCCGCTGTGCGCTATCTCATCGCCACCACAGGCGACACGCCCCTCTTCGCCACGGCGGTGCTGCCTCACAATGATGATATCTTTGCCTTCCTGACCGACGTGATCGGCACCTTGCCCGGCGCACGCAATGTCGAGACGCAGCTCCTGCTCGGCGCCTCGAAGCGTCACTGGCATCTGACACCGGCTTGAGCGACGGCTGCCTTCGCCATCAAGGTGCGACATGCTCCTTCGTATATCTGCGGACCGCGGCTTCGATCGTTGGAACGAAGAACTCTTCTCCGAATTGCGCGAACAGGCCAAATCTCTTGAGCTTGTCCTTCACGGGGTCTTTCAGCTCGGCGAAGCGCAACTCGATCCCCATTTCGCGCAAGCTGCTGTTCAGTTCGGCCAGCGCGTCGGCCGCGGTGACATCGACGCTGGTCACCGGTTCCGCCGCGACGACCAGCCACCGTGCCGGCGTCGGCGAGGCAGCCGCCGCGGCCAGCACGCGCTCCTTGAAAAGCTCCGCATTGGCGAAGAACAAGGGGGCGTCCCACCGGAACAGGACGAGGCCGGGTATGCGCTGCGCATCGGGATAGCGTGTGATGTCATGATAGCCCTCGACGCCCTCGGCATGTCCCAGAACGGCCGAATGCGGGCGCCAGCCGTCCCAGAGGAACTCGATGACCGCGATCACGATCGCCAGGCCTATGCCTGGGATCGCGCCGAATACCGCAACCCCTATCGTGCAGACGATGGAGAGCCAGAACTCCCATGGCTGGATGCGATAGATGCGGCGCAGATCGGCGAATTCGAACAGCCCGATGGCGGCGGCGATCACGACCGCCGCCAAGGCGCTGTTCGGGAGATGCTCGAGCAGGTTCGGCGCCGCCAGCAGCAGGAGCACGACGACCAGCGCACCGATCACGCCCGTCATCTGGGTGCGGGCGCCTGCAGCCTCCGCGACCGGCGTGCGCGAGGAGCTGCTGCTGATCGGGAAACCTTGAAAGAAACCGGCGGCCAGATTGGCGGCGCCGAGGCCCACCATCTCCTGGTTGGGGTCGACCTTGTCTCCCATCCGTGCCGCATAGCTGCGCGACAGCACGCTGGTGTCGGCGAAGGAGACCAGAGCGACCGCGAAGCCTCCAATCAGGACGGGAACGATATCTGCAGTGGTGATCCACGGAACGTCGAATGCCGGCAACCCCCGCGGCAACGGACCGAGGACGGACACACCGGCGCGTGTCCCAAGATCGAGCAATCCCACCACGGCGGTCGCGACGACGACAGCGATCAGGATGGCTGGCACGACCTTCCTGCGTTTGAGAAGCAGGATGATCGCCAGTGTGCCTGCCCCCACCGCGAAAGCCGTCCAGTTTATCTTTCCGTTGAGGACCGCCGTGGCGATCGCCCAAAGATTTCGCAACGGCCCATCGCTCTCGATCGAGAAACCGAGAAGCTTGGGCAGCTGGCTGATCAGAACCGTGAGCGCAATTCCGTTCATATAGCCGTAGCGGATCGGCTTGGAGAGAAGTTCGGTTACGAAGCCCAGGCGCGCGACGCCGGCCATGATGCACACGATTCCGGAAACGACCGCCATCGTCGCCCCCAGCGCCACGGCGCGTTGCGGATCGCCGGCCGACTGCGCCAGCACCACGGCAAGAATGATCGGAGCCAGGGACGAGTCCGGTCCGAGGACCAGAATCCGGCTGGGGCCGAGCAATGCGTAGACCAGCAAGGGTATGATCGTGGCGTAGAGACCATTTATGCCCGGCAGGCCCGAAGCTACCGCATAGGCGATCCCCACAGGTACCAGCATTGTCGCCAGGACCAGCCCGGCCACGAAGTCATTGCGCAGCCACGCCGCCTCATACCGACGCAGAGTATGAAGCCCTGGCAACCATCTCATCCAACCGGCCTGACCCGACATCATGGATACCTTGGCTTCGGTGTGACCAATATTCTTTATTGACAGAGCCGGCGGAGCTTTTTGATCTCCAAGTCCCAGGTACGTCCCAAAAATAAGAGAATTCGAGATAATTCTTACCCAACGTACCGCGCTCGAAGAAACCGACGCAATATCTATCTGCGCTCGTCTTTGCCAAGGGCGCGTGCGGCGGAGAAGACGCCGATCAATGGCGCTATCGCAAAGACGGCGAAGAGCCAGAAGGCGGCGTTCTGCGTGCCGGCATGGCCGCCCGGATCGGTAAGCCCGGCGAGATTGACGACCATGCCAGCGAGCGCTGAGCCCAAGGCGGTGGCGAAGAGCTGCACCGTGGTGATCGAGGCGGAAGCAAGATCCTGCTCGCCCGGCGGGGCCGCTTGCAGGATGCGCGTCAAAAGATGTGGCCAGCTGATACCTACCCCGGCGCCAACCAATATGAAGGCGGCGGAGAGTGGCCCCAGCACCAGCCATTCTCCCTGGCTGCCGCCGGGCATGAGCAGCGCCAGGAGGATCATGCCGGACAAAGCGACGACGGGCGCCAGCCGCACCGCCTTCTCGGCGCGCCGGCCCTGATTGCTCGAACTCATGATCGATCCCATGGTCCAGCCCACCGACATGAGGACGGAGAGATAGCCGGCGATCAGCGGCGTCTGCGCATGCAGCACCTGCAGGAAGAGCGGGATGAACATCTCGCTCACGGTCACCGCTATGGCCAGCACCGAAATAGTGACGAACAGCATGCAAAGCGGACTTGAAAGACGGAAGGCGCCGCGCGGCAGAAGGCGCGTCTCGGCCCTGCCCTCGATGAGAACAAGGATTGCGACAAGGAAAAGCGCGGCCGCGATGCCGGCAATATTCCAGACCAGCTTCGGATTGACGCTGCCGAGCGAGACGACGAACACCGCGAGGATCAGAAGCGCCAGTTGCGGCACGGCCAGCCCCGGCTTTTCATCCGTATCCGGACTTCTTCCAGGCAGGATGGCGAAGGCCAAAGCGGCAAAAAGCCCGGTCGTCGGCAGCACCGCCCAAAAGGCCATGCGCCAGCTGCCGAGTTCGGCAAAAGTGCCACCGATGGCGGGACCGGCGAGCGTCGCCACTCCCCACATGCCGGAGACGACAGCCATCGCGCGCGGCCAGAGAGCCTGCGGAAAGACGAGCCGGATCATCGCATAGGCGAGCGCGAAGAGAAGACCGCCGCCAAGGCCCTGGACGAAGCGCCCGAGCAGCAGAATGGGCATGCTGGGTGCCAGCGCGCAGATGAAGGTGCCGAGGCCGAACAGTCCTGCCGCCACGACATAGGCGCCGCGCGGGCCCGACACCGCGAGCAGATTCGCCGACAGAACCGACCCGATGATCGAGGCGACGATGAAGAGCGTGGTGTTCCATGCATAATAATCGAGCCCGCCGATCTCGGCGACGACGGACGGCAGGATCGTCGTCGCGATATAGACATTGATCGCATGCAAAGCGACGCCGCCGGCCAGGGCCAGCGAACGTATGCCATTGCTGCCGGAGAGCAGCGCGCTCCAGCCGATCTTTTGTTCCGTCATCTCGAGATCCCGGTCGATTATGCCGGGCGCTTTTAGCCCGGAAGATCGCCATTCCACCAATGCATTTGCGGCATGGCGCCCGACGACTATCATCGATCCATTGGCACGCCGGCTATCGTGCCTATATATTGCTCTGGTGAAGTCGATCGGTTCGGAGAGACATCATGAGCAAGAAGAGCGCGCCGTCGCGCCCCAAATCCGCAAAGCCGGCAGATTCGGCTGAGGAGAAGCGCCTTCTCGAGTCGCTTCGCGCCCACGGCCAGGTCAAAGAGACCGACGACCCCGACGCGCCTCTCGAGCCCGGCCAGACTCATCTGCTGCTCAAGAAGAAAGGCCAGAAGGCCGGCCGCCTTATCGAGAAGCGCAAATCATTCTTCTAGTTCAGAACAAAGGTGACAGCGGCAGCCGAAGCGCAGCCGCTCCAGCACCGCCTCCTTGCCGCGCCGCCGCACCACATGGGTCGGACGCTTTGACGAGGATACGAAACCGGCCGCCTTTCTGGCTTTTCCGCGCTTGGCGCTCTCGCGCGACGGCCCTTCGAAATCGATGAGCTTGCGCTGCACAAGAGTGGCGACATAGTCGCGCACCTCTTCCTCGACCGAGACGCTTGATTCGACCGACCCCAGAACGGCGGTCGCGCCGGCGGCATGACCGACGATCGCCACTTGCGGCGTATAGGCTTTGACATTCTTCAGACCTGCCGACAGGCCGCTGAGATCGACGGCGCGGTAGCCGGTCACCTCGGTGCTGCCCGGCCTGCCGAGCGCGAAGGGCCGTGTCGCCAGCGTCGCATTCGGACCGGCATCGAGGATCGAACGAAGCGTGCTCTTGCCCGGTGTCGACAGGGCGCCGGCTCGGCCGCCGAGGGCCGCGCGCGGCGCCAGGAAGCTCGAAACACCGAGCGTGATGCCGTGCCGATCGAAGGCCGTGCGGATATGGGCTTCGTTCAGTCCCGTCCCGTCGGAGCTGGTGCCTTGCTGGCGATCGGCGAGGATCATCGCGCGCCCGACCGATTCCAGGAAGCGCGGCTTGACCGGCGCGGATTTGACAGCGAGCGCCAGCAGCTTGGTCGCCTTCTGGCAGGCCGACCATAAACGCGACTGGCTGCTCGGCCCGGCCCGGAAGATCTCGCCGATGAGCTCGAAATAACAGCCGCTGGTGAGCTGGCCGAAACTATGGACCTCATTGATGAGAACCTCCGGCTTGCCGTTCATCGGCAGGCTCGAGGGGAAGGCCCATTTGAACTTGTTGAGGGCGTGCCGCGGTTTCGACGCATTGTGGGTTGGACCCGCGACCTTGCGGATGCCCCAGGAAAGTTGCTCCGCGGTGGCTTCGGCGAAATTCGCCTTGGTGAGCTTGCCATTCTTCTTGAGCACGGCGACCCGGGTCGGCCTGTCGGAGAGCGCGGTCATGACGGCGACGCAGTCGCCGAAGCCCTCATGGAAGGCCGCGACCTCCATCATGTTGACGTTCCACAGATCGGGCCTGAGCGAATCCAGAATGCCATGGCCGACCTCATGTGCCACCACATCCGTGCTTGCCCCCGAATAGAGGATCTTGCTGCCGATCTTGTAGTCGAAGAACGACACGCTCTCCTGATCGTAATAGGCATTGAGATCTTCGCCGAGATCGGGATTCAGCTTGAGCTTTTTCTTCGTCGCCTTGCCGGTCCAGCCGACCAGCCGCCCCGCAATCTTCTCGAAAGTGATGAGGGCGCGCAGCGCCGCTTCGCGCGCCTGCCAGGCGACGAAATTCACCGTATTGGGCGGGTAGACCGCCATCGCCGGAAGCGATGTGACATTGAAACTCATCTTGGTCGCCGGCCGGTCAGGCGTTGGCGTGATGGTCTTCACACTGGCGCCGGGGGCGTTGGGATCGTTGGTGATGAAGTTGATAGGCATTGAGGCTCTCCCTTGGGATTACGTCAAAGCCATCGCAGCTTGCGCCTTTGCCGGATTTGCTGGCAAGCACAATGTTAGACTGTGCCAATCTGCTACGCCGAGCAACAAATCGTCGAACCGATGAGACGTTCATCCTCAAGGTACCGGAAGAGGAACAGCGAGGCGCTGCTGCAGCCGGCGCAAGCTGCGGCCGAAGACGGCCTTGTCGTTCAGCGCGCGCGCCAAGGTCAGTGCTCCCTGTATGCCGCTCACCGTTTCCTCAGCGTCCGCTCTCGCCTGCCGCGCCTCTCGGCCACAGCGCTTCAGCGCGCTCTCAAGCGCCGCGACCCAGCGCTTGAAGTAGTTGCGGATCACACCGGCGAAACGGTCGCGCGTCTCGTCCAGCGCAAAGGCGCCGATAAGGCAGATGCGGCGGCCGGACTGGAAATAGCTGTCGACGGATTTCCACATCCGGGCAATCGCCTGTTCCGGATCGCCCTCCTCGAGCGGCTTGAAGACTTCCTCGACGAACCAGGCGTCCACATGGGCGAGGATTTCCGCCGCCATCTCCTCTTTGCCGCCCGGAAAGAAGTGATAGAGGCTGCCTTTCGAGAGCGTGGTGCGCTGAGTGATGACGCTGAGTGATGCGCCTTCATAGCCAAGCTCGCGGAACACTTCGGCGACGAGCGGAATTACATCGTCCCTTTCGAAGACTTCGCGCATCTCAAAGCCCGAGATCGGAAAGGCCGGGATGATCGTCGGGCCGCCGGCCGAGCGCCCAATGGAATTTGCGCTCGTTCTCCTTGATCGGCAGGTCGTTGATCGAGGCGAAGCGGCGCTGCATCAGGCCTGACCTCGGCGAACTCCCAGTTCTCGTTACCGTAGGAGCGGAACCAATGGCCACTGTCATCATGCCATTCATAGGCGAAGCGCACCGCAATGCGGTTGCCGCCGAAGGTCCACAGCTCCTTGATCAGCCGGTAGTCGAGCTCGCGCGCCCATTTGCGAGTGAGGAACTCGACGATCTGCGCGCGTCCCACCGGGAATTCGGCGCGGTTCCGCCACTGGCTGTCTTCCGTATAGACGAGCGCCACGCGCGCCGGATCCCGGCTGTTCCAGCCGTTCTCGGCCATGCGAACCTTGGCGGTCGCGGTTTCGCGCGTGAAGGGGGGAACGAGAGCGGCCATGAATACCTCCTGTCTAAACCGTCCTTTCAACTCTAGACCGACCGGTTTAGATAGGCAAGTGGCACTCAGTCCCGCTTGTCCCTCGCCAGGAAACGCTGCGCCGCCGCCACCAGCGTCATGGCGCCCACCGGCAGCGCCGCCTCGTCGACCCGGAACTTCGGATGATGCAGCGGATAGACAGCCGCCATCGCTTCATTGCGGATGCCGAGGCGGAAATAGACCGACGGGCGTTTCTCGCTATAGAAGCCGAAATCGTCAGCCGCCGTCCAGCCGGGCGCGTTCAGCACATTCTCCGCGCCGAAATGCCTGGCGGCGCTGTCGCTGACGATCTGGGTGAGCTCCTTGTCGTTCACCACCGGCGGTTCGCCGCGCTTGATGTCGAGCTCGACCTTGGCCTGGTGTGACTGCGCCACGCCGTTCAGGATCTCGCGCAGGCGCTTCCAGGCCTTGGCGCGCGTTGCCTCGTTACCGCTGCGGATCGTGCCTTTGAGCCGCACCTTATCGGCGATGACATTATAGGCGCCGCCCCCCTCGATCCCCGTCACCGAGATAACCAGCGGATCATAAGGGTCGATTTCGCGCGCCACGATCTTCTGCACTTCCGAAACCATCGCGGCGGCGGCGGCGATCGCATCGACGCCCTCCGACGGCTTCGCCGCATGGGCGGAGGAACCGGTGACCGTCGCATCGAAAATATCGCAGGCGAGCGTGTAGGGTCCGCTTCCGACCGCGATCTTGCCTGTCTCCGTATAGGGATCGACATGAATGCCGATGGCGCCGTCGACATCGTCGAGCAACCCCTCCTCGACCACGCGCCGGCCGCCCAGAGGCTCGGCCTCCTCGGCCGGCTGGAAGATGATCCTGACCGTGCCGCCGAAGCTGCCGCGCGTGCGGTGCAGATGCGCCGCGGTGGCGAAGACCATCGCCGCATGCGCGTCATGCCCGCAGGCATGCATCACGCCCGGATTGCGGGAGGCGAAATCGACGCCCGACTCTTCCAGGATCGGCAGCGCGTCTATATCGGCCCTGATCGCCACCTTGCGGTTGGAGGGTGCTGCCTCGCCGACAATGTCGACGGCGAGGCCATAGCCTGCCACTTCGCGGATGCCGGCAAGGCCTTCCTTCTCGAGCGCGTCTTTCAGATAGGCCTGTGTCTTCGCTTCCTCGTTCGACAGTTCCGGATGTCGGTGCAGATGGCGGCGGATCTCGATCATCCGATCGAGAATGTCCGCCGCCATCTCCTGCTCACGCTTTGACATGGATCTCCCTCGGGAAATTGGTCAGCGTCTCGTTGCCATGATCGGTGACATGGATGGTCTCGCTCACCTCGATGCCCCAGCCATCCATCCACATGCCGAGAATGCAATGCACGACATTGCCCGGCTCCAGGACCGTCTTGTCGCCTGGACGAAGGCTGATCGTATGCTCGCCCCAATCGGGGGGATAGGCAACACCGATCGAATAGCCGATACGCGATTCCTTCTTGAGGCCATGGCGATGGATCACCTTGCGCCAGGCCGCTTCAACCTCTTCGGCGAGAATGCCGGGCTTCGTCGCCGCCAGGACCGCGTCCATGCCCTCGAGCACGGCCTTCGCCGTATCGGCCACCGGTTGCGGCGTTTTGCCCAGCTGCATGGTGCGGGCGAGGCCCGCCGTATAACGCCGGCAGACGCCGGCCAGCTCCAGCGCGATGGTCTCATTGGCGCCGAAGCGGCGGTCGCTCCACATGACATGCGGCGCCGACGCATTCTCGCCGGCCAGGATGGTCGGCGGCAGCGCCGTGATGTCGCCGGCAAAATCGGGGCTTCCGGCCACTTGCGCGGCCTGGATCTGGGCGATGGCGTCGCATTCGCGCACGCCGGGCGCAATCACCTCATACGCCTTGGCGACGGCGGCCTCGGCCAGGAACGACGCCTTGCGCAGATAGTCGATCTCGGATTTCGACTTCACCGCGCGAATCCAGTTCACCAGCAGATCGGCGTCGTGGAATTTCGCATTGGGAAGTCCCGCCGTGAGCCGCGCATGGGCCTTGGGCGAGTAGTAATAAGCTTCAAGTTCGATGCCGATGCGGCGGTTGCCCCAACCCTTGGCGGTGATCCATTGGGCGATCCAGTCCATCGGATGGCGGTCGGCGCGCTGCACATGGTCCTCCGGAAAGCCGACCACATTCTCAGGCTTCATCCAGGCGCTGAGCAGCCCGCCGGCCGCGTCCATGGCGCGGCCGATCCACACGGGCTCGGCAACCTCGATCGGCACCAGAACCACTTGCGGCGTGTAGAACGACCAGCCGTCATAGGCAGTGATGTAATGCTGATTGGCGACGTCGTTGACGATCAGCAGATCGAGACCGCGCCTTGCCATCTCGGTCCTGATCTTTTTCAGCCGCACATCATACTCCGCGCGCGCGAAAGGCAATTCGATCATTCTCTATACTTTCTATTGTGGAGAGGTCTTGAGCCGGGCCAGCGCTTCCGGCGTGTCGAAATCGGCGAGCACCACATCGGATCTCACCTGGACTTCAGCGATATGGTCCTCATGCGCCTCCATGAGGCCCTTGGCGCCGCGGTCGCCGTCGAGCGCCAGCATCTCGGCGAAATAGGCGCGGCTCCAGAGCACCGGATTGCCACGCTCGCCGGCATGGACGGGCACGATGATGGAGCGTTTCTCCGCCGGGCTGAAGGCGGCGATGAGCCGATTGATATGGCGGCCCGCCACCAGCGGCATGTCGCCCAGCCCCACAACCACGCCATCGGCATCGCCCGGCATATCGGCCAGCCCTGCCTTGAGCGAGCTGGCGAGGCCCGAAGCATAGGCCGGATTGTGGACGAAATGCACATCGAGACCGGTCAGCGCCGCCTCGACGCGCTCGCGCTCATGACCGGTGACGACGATCACCGGCCTGGCCGCGGAGGCCAGCATGGCTTCCACCGTCATGCGGATCATCGCGCGGTCATCGATCCTAGCGAGGAGCTTATTGGCGCCCATGCGGGTTGAGCGGCCGGCCGCGAGGATCAGCCCAGCGATGTTCGGTGCCCTTTGCGGCTTCGCCTCCCCGCCTTCTCGCGGCGCCGGGCGCGTCGGAATTTCCTTGAGTAATCCCCCCGGCTCCCATGTCCATGATGTCCTGGCCGGAGACATGCAGACCCGCCATGAGCCGCGCCAGCACCCAGTCGAAACCATTGAGCTTGGGCGAGCGCGCGCAGGTGGGAACGCCGATTACCGAAGCCCCTTCGAGTCTCCCGAACATCATGAGATTGCCTGGATCGACCGGCATGCCGAGATGCACGACCTCGCCTTGCGCCTGTTGGAGGGCGGCGGGGATGACATCGCCCCGATCGACGATCGCCGACGCGCCGAAGATCAGGATCGGATTGAGGCCCTTGCCGTGCAGCGCCGACACCGCATCGCTGACCGGCGCCACGGCATGATCGACCACCATCACGTCGACGAGCTCGCCGTCGAGCGCCGCGATGCGCTCGCGGATCGCCTCTTCGGATTTGGCGACGATCGTCGGCTTGGTCTGCGGAAGTCTGGTGATGACGAGGCCGGCTTTGCGATGTTTGAAGCCTTCGACGCGGATGAGCGGATCCGAGCCGATGACCGACAGCCCGTCTTCCAGCATGTCGCGCGGCACCGCGAAGGGAATGACCTTCACCGTCGCCACCAGCTGCCGCTCCTCGACGATCTCGAAGGGGGCCGAGGTGGCGAGCGTCAGATTCTCATGCACCCGGTTGAAGGCCCGCACGCGATCGCCGTCGATGACCACGAGTCCGCGGCGATGCGCATGCAGATTGGCGCGCCCGGTGAAGGGCGCCTGCACGGTCGTGCCGTCGCCGGCAATTGCCTTGGCCACGGTCTCCGCCGCCTTGTCCTCCGGCACGTCGTCATCCGACAGCCGCGCCGCGAAGACCTGGACGACGCCGCTTTCCTCGAGCAGCGCGACATCGGCCGGGGTCAGCACACGGCCCTTCTTGAACATGCCGGTCTTATGCTTGACCGAATGCGCCAGAATGGCGCCGGTTGCATCCGTCACCGGTATTTCGCCGAACTTCATCGCGAGCCCGTCACCGTAAACCCTCGCCCCGTGAAACGGGGAGAGGGAGGGACCCGCCGCGCAGCGGCGGGAGGGTGAGGGGCATGTTCCAGTAAGCTCGCGAGAGGCCCCTCACCTTCCCATTGCTTCGCAATGGGCCCCTTCCTCTCCCCGCTACGCGGGGCGAGGTATTTGCGCGATATCCGGCCAACCCACGGCATCTTAGCTCCCCAGTCTCAGCACGCGCGTGAGCTCGGCCATGATCGAAATGGCGATCTCCGGCGCGCCTTGAGCGCCAATAGCAAGGCCAATGGGACCATGGATGCGGGCGATATCGGCCTCGGAGAAGCCGGCGCCCGCGAGACGCTGGGCGCGCGCCGCCTGGTTCTTCTTCGATCCAAGGGCGCCGATATAGAAGACCTTCGATTTGAGTGCCAGATGCAGGGAGGGGTCGTCGATTTTCGGATCATGAGTCAGCGCCAGGATGCCGGTACGCTGGTCGAGACCAAGCTTCGGCAGGATTTCGTCCGGCCATTCGGCATGGAGCATGATGTCGGGAAACCGGGCGCCGGTGGCGAAAGCGCCGCGTGGATCGACCACCACTACGTCATAGCCCGCCGCCTTGGCGATCGGGATCACGGCCTGCGCGATATGGACGGCGCCGATGATGACGAGGCGCAGCGCCGGATTATGGATATGGACGAAGAACTCGCCTTCCGGAACCTTGTGCACCCCGCTGCGGTCGAAGCGGAAAGCCTCGTCCAGAATATGGGCGAGAATATCGTCGGCCGCATGATCGCGGGTCACCACGCGTTGCGCGCCGGTGGCCAGCTCGGTAACCAGCGCCACGGCCTTGCGCTGGGCCCTGGCCTCCAGGACCTGCTCGAGAGTATCGAAGTTCATGCGCCGAGCGGTTCCACATAAACACGAATCTTGCCGCCGCAGGCGAGGCCGACCTGCCACGCCGTCTCATCCGCCACACCGAAAGCGAGCGTCTTGGGCTTGCCCGAGGCGATGATGTCGATCGCCTCGGTGACCACCGCGCCTTCGACGCAGCCACCCGATACCGAGCCGATAAAATTGCCGTCCGCGTCAATGACAAGCTGGCTGCCGACCGGCTGTGGCGCCGAGCCCCAGGTCTCGATGACGGTGGCGAGCGCCACTTGCCGTCCGTCTTTCAGCCACTGCGCCGCCTGATCGAGCACGGTGGGATCGGAGCCTGCCATTTGAACCTCCTAGCCTGCCTTGAGCCATGTCCTGGGATCATGCTCCGCCCGCCTTGGCGCCGCAAGCGCGGCCGCCAGATCGGCAAGGCTGTCGAGCGAATGGACCGGCCTGAACTCATCGATATAGGGCATCATGGCGCGAATGCCAGCCGCGCGCGCCTCGAAGCCCTGATACCGCAACAGCGGGTTGAGCCAGATGATGCGCCGCGCCGAGCGGCGCAACCTTGCCATCTCGGTCTCGAGCAGCGAAACATCCTCGCGGTCGAGGCCGTCGGTCATCAACAGCACATGGGCGCCCTGCGTCAAAACCCGCCGCGCCCATTTATAATTGAATTCCTTCAGAGCACTTCCGATGCGCGTGCCGCCCGACCAGTCCCTGACCGCCGAGGAGACTTTCGCCATCGCCTCATCGACATCGCGGCGCTTCAGCTCGCGCGAGATATTGGTGAGCCTGGTGCCGAACAGGAAGACCGAAACCCGCTCGCGGTCATTCATCAGCCCATGCAGGAAATGCAGGAACATGCGGCTGTAATTCGAGCACGACCCCGATATGTCGCACAGCACCACCAGCGGCGGCTCGCGCCATTGCCGCTCGCGCCGGGCGAGATCGATGAAATGGCCGCCGGCCCTGAGCGAGCCCTTCAGCGTGCGCCGCAAATCCACCCGCTTACCGCTGTGGAAGGGCCGGTAGCGACGGGTCGGGATTTCGAGCCGGTGAATGCGCAGGCGGGCGATGGCCTGCCGCGCTTGCGCCTGCTCGCTCACCGTCATCTGCTCGAAGTCCTTCCGCCGCAGCACTTCCATTGCCGAATGCGAGAAGGTCGCGTCGAAATCGAGCGAACCCGGCTTTTCCTCGCGCCGGCTGTCGCTCTCGACCTTGTCGAACATCGCCTCCGCCAGGCGCCGGAAGCCGGCTTTCTTCGCCTTCTCGTCGGCAGGCCTGGTGATCTGCTGGAACATCAGCTGCATGAGCTGCTCCAGCATCTTGGGCTTCTTCCAGAAGACATGGAAAGCCTGATCGAAGATCTCCTTATGCTCCCGCCGTTTCACGAAGACGGCATGCAGCGTCCAATAGAAATCCTCGCGCGAGCTGAGCGTGCCGATCGCGGCCGCATCGAGCGCGTCGATGACATGGCCGGGTCCCACCGGCAACCCCGCCTCGCGCAGCACGCGCGCGAAATGCATGATGTTGAAGGCGAGCCGGCCGGAAGGCGCAGCACTCCCCGGCAATAGCGGAGGCCGGGCCATCAGCCCCGCGCCATGGTGGCGATCTCGGCCTTGATCTGATCGAGAATGCGCTTGGCCTCCGATCCTTCCATGCGCACGATGTCGTCCTGGTATTTGAGCAGCACGCCCAGCGTGTCATTGACGGTCTGGGGATCGAGCGCCACGGCGTCGAGCTCATGCAGCGCCGAGACCCAGTCGAGCGTCTCGGCGACGCCCGGCGCCTTGTAGAGATCACCACCGCGGAGCGCCTGGACGAAGCCCACCACCTCGCGCGCCAGTATCTGCGAGGCTTCGGGACGGCGCGCCTTGATGATGGCGATCTCGCGCTCGGCATCGGGATAGCCGACCCAGTGATAGAGACAGCGCCGCTTCAGCGCGTCATGCACTTCGCGGGTACGGTTGGAGGTGATGACGACGATCGGCGGTTCTTCCGCTTTCACCGTGCCAAGCTCCGGGATCGTTACCTGGAAGTCGGACAGGACTTCCAGCAGGAAGGCCTCGAAAGCCTCATCCGTGCGGTCGAGCTCGTCGATCAGAAGGACCGGAGCTGCCCCTTTCGGCGCCTCGAGCGCCTGCAGCAGCGGCCGCTTGGTGAGGAATTTCTCCGAGAAGATGTCATGGCCCAATCGGTCGCGGTCGAGATCGCCGGCTGCTTCCGCGAGCCTGATCTCGATCATCTGGGCTGAATAATTCCACTCATAGACGGCTGCATTGACATCGAGGCCTTCATAGCACTGCAGCCGGATGAGCCGTCGACCGAGCGCCTCGGCAAGCACCTTGGCGATCTCGGTCTTGCCGACACCCGCCTCCCCTTCGAGAAAGAGTGGCCGGCCCATGCGAAGGGCGAGAAACACCACGGTGCCGAGCGCCCGGTCGGCGATGTAATTCTCGGCCCCCAGCAGCGCCGCCGTGGCGTCGATCGAGGTGGGAAGCGGTTTCGGCATGATGATCCTTCAAAGTAAAGGGGCCCGCATGTCTATACATACGGGCCCCGCTATTCGCAAAAGCGTCAAAGGGCACTACTTCGCCGCCGCCACCGCGCGGCGCGCCAGCACATTGACGAGATGGGCGCGGTATTCGGGCGAGGCATGCAGGTCGTTGTTGAGACCGCGCGGGCTGACCTTGATGCCGGCAATGGCGTCGGCCGAGAACTTTGCTTCCAAGGCCTTCTCCATCTCCGGCACGCGGAACACCTTGGGCCCTGCCCCCGTCACCGCCACGCGCACCGAGCCGTCCTTGAGCTCGGCCACTATGACGCCCACCATCGCATAGAGCGAGGCCGGGTTGGGGAACTTCACATAGGCCGCCCGTTTCGGCACCGGGAATTCGACCGCCGTGACGATCTCATCATCCTTGAGCGCCGTCGTGAATATGTCGGTAAAGAACTTGTCGCCGGCGATCTTGCGTGACGAGGTCACGACCGTGGCATTGAGGCCGACGACCGCCGCCGGATAATCCGCCGCCGGATCATTGTTGGCGATCGAGCCGCCGATCGTGCCGCGATGACGCACATGCGGGTCGCCGATGCCGCCGGCGAGCCGCGCCAGCGCCGGTATGGCCTTCTTGAGCTCCTTGTCGGCCGCGACATCGGCATGCACGGTGCCGGCCTTGACCACCACTTTGGCGCCGGCAACCTCGACACCGGAATTGTTGAGACCGCCGAGATCGATGATGTCGGTGGGTGCGGCCAGTCCCTGCTTCATGGTCGGCAGCAGCGTCATGCCGCCCGACAGGAACTTGCCGTCCTTGGCTTTTTTCATCGCCTTGACGGCATCAGCGGGTTTCGTGGGCCGGTGATAATTGAAATTTTCCATGGGTCGCCTCCCTTATTCCGCTGCCATCTTCGTCGCCTGCAACTGCTTCCACACTATGTGCGGACTTGCCGGCATCGGAAGATCCTTGACGTCGAGCGCGTTGGTCATCGCATTCATCACCGCCGCCGGTGCCGCAATGGCGCCCGCCTCGCCGCACCCTTTCATACCGAGTGGGTTGGACGGACATTTGGTTTCGGTGAAGCCGAGCTTGAAGGATGGGACATCCTTGGCGCGCGGCATGCAGTAATCCATGTAGGAACCGGTGAGGAGCTGGCCCGAGTCGCTGTCATAGACGCAGCCCTCGGTAAGCGCCTGGCCGATGCCTTGGGTGATGCCGCCATGCACCTGGCCTTCGACAATCATCGGATTGATGATGGTGCCGAAGTCATCGACCGCCGTCCAGTTCACGATCTCGGTGACACCGGTATCGCTGTCGATCTCGACCTCGCAGATATGGCATCCGGCCGGGAAGGTGAAGTTGCTCGGGTCGTGGAAGGCGCTTTCCTTGAGGCCCGGCTCGATTTCCGAGGTCGGGAACTTATGCGCCACGTAAGCGGCGAGCGCCACCTCGCCGAAAGCCATCTTCTTGTCGGTTCCCTTGACGGAGAAGCTTCCGTTCTTGAATTCGATATCGCCTTCCGCCGCTTCCATCACATGAGCGGCGACCTTCCTCGCTTTGGCTTCGACCTTGTCGAGCGCCTTGGAAATCGCCGTCATGCCGACAGCACCCGAGCGCGAGCCATAGGTGCCCATGCCGAACTGCACCTTGTCGGTGTCGCCATGAACGATCGCAACCGAGTTGATGTCGACGCCGAGCCGGTCCGACACGAGCTGGGCGAAGGTCGTTTCGTGACCCTGGCCGTGGCTGTGTGAACCGGTGAGGACTTCGACCGTGCCGACCGGATTGACCCGGACTTCAGCCGATTCCCACAGACCCACGCCGGCGCCGAGCGAACCGACCGCCGCAGAGGGAGCAATGCCGCAGGCTTCGATGTAGTTGGCGAAGCCGATGCCGCGCAATTTGCCCTTCTTGGCTGCCGCCGCCTTGCGCGCCTGGAAGCCCGCGTAATCGGCGATCTCCAGCGCCTTCCGCAGCGAGGCGTCATAGTCGCCCGCGTCATAGGTCATGATGACCGGCGTCTGATGCGGGAAGGATTTGACGAAGTTGCGCCGGCGGAATTCCGCCGGATCGATCTTCATCTCGCGCGCCGCCGTCTCGACGATGCGCTCGACCACATAGGTCGCTTCCGGCCGGCCGGCACCGCGATAGGCATCGACGGGTGCCGTATTGGTGTAGACCGCGTCCACCTCGGCATAGATCGCCGGAATCGCATATTGTCCGGAGAGCAGCGTCGCATAGAGATAGGTCGGCACGCAGGAGGCGAAGGTCGACAGATAGGCGCCCATGCCCGCGATAGTGTGGCATCTGAGGCCCAGAATGTGGCCCTGCTCGTCCATCGCCAGCTCTGCCTGGGTCACGTGATCGCGCCCATGTGCATCGGCGAGAAAGCTTTCGGTGCGCTCGGCGGTCCATTTGATCGGCCGCCCGCCGATGCGCTTCGACGCCCAGACGCAGACGACTTCCTCGGCATAGATGAAGATCTTCGATCCGAAACCGCCGCCCACATCCGGCGCGATAACGCGCAGCTTGTGTTCCGGTGCAAGCCCGTGGAAGGCCGAGATCACGAGGCGCGCCACATGCGGGTTCTGGCTGGTCGTATAGAGCGTGTAGTGGTCGCTGCCCGAGTCATAGGAGCCGATGGCGGCTCGCGGCTCCATCGCATTGGGGATGAGCCGGTTGTTGACAATGTCGAGCTTGGTCACGTGATGGGCGCGCTGGAACGCGGCCTCGGTCGACGCCTTGTCGCCGAGCGACCATTCGAAGACAGTGTTGTCAGGGGCCACATCGTGGATCTGAGCCTTCGACTTTGTTGCCTTGGCAACATCGACGACATGCGGCAGCACGCCATAGGTGACATTGATCTTGGCGGCGGCAGCCTTCGCCTGATCCTTGCTTTCGGCGATGACGACGGCGACATGGTCGCCGACATAACGCACCTTGCCCTGCGCCAGTATCGGATGCGGGCCCGCTTTCATCGGCGCGCCGTCCTTCGAATGGATCATCCAGCCGCAGATGAGGCCGCCGATCTTGTCCTCGGCGACGTCCTCGCCGGTGAACACCGCGACGACGCCCTCCTCCGGCTTCCATTTCGGCACCTTGATCGATTTGATCGTCGCATGCGCATGCGGGCTGCGCACGAAATAGGCGTAGGTCTGATCCTTCAGATTGATGTCGTCGGTATATTGGCCCTTGCCGGTGATGAAACGACGATCTTCCTTGCGCTTCACGCGAGCGCCGATTCCGGTGTCACTCATGATGTGTCCTCCTGATCCGCTCTGCGTTACATATTCTCGGCGCCGGCCTGGATGGCCTTGACGATATTGTGGTAGCCGGTGCAGCGGCAGATATTGCCTTCGAGCTCATGACGGATCGTCGCCTCGTCGAGCTTCTTGCCCTTGCGTTTGACCAGATCGACGGCGGCCATCAGCATGCCGGGCGTGCAGAAGCCGCATTGCAGACCGTGATGCTCGTGGAACGCCTCCTGCATCGGATGCAGCTTGCCGTTCTTGGCGAGGCCCTCGACCGTCGTCACCTCGGCGCCGTCGCAGGCGACGGCCAGCGCCGTGCAGGACTTGATCGCCTTGCCGTTCACATGCACCACGCAGGCGCCGCATTGGCTCGTGTCGCAGCCGACATGGGTCCCCGTCAGGCCCAGATTCTCGCGCAGGAACTCAACCAGAAGCGTGCGCGCCTCGACCGTGCCGCACACAGCTTTCCCATTCACTTTCATGGAGATCGCAGACATCGATACTTCCTCCCAGGAGGGATCGCGCCGTCCCAATTGGTTTGTTATCGGGGACCGATCCCTTGTCTTCGCCACCGCCGAGCTTGCGCCGGGCGGCCATGACGGTCAAGCGACCACCAATTGAGACCAAAGTACTAACTCGTGCTGCGACGGGCTTTTCATGCCATGATAGCGCGCCTGCAACCCCAGGGGTCGGAATTGCGTAGACCCTGGAGGGAGATATGCCATGACCCGCAGACTGCTCGCCCCCCTGTTCGGCCTTCTCGCTTTTCTCGCCGCCTGTCTGCCCCTTTCCGCACAAGGCGTATCGGAAGCTGAAGCAGCGGAATTCCAGCGCATCATCACCGGCCAGCTCAACGCCTTCAACGCCGACGACGGCGCCGCCGCCTATGGCTTCGCCGCCCCTTCCATCCAGCGCCTCTTCCCGACGCCTGAGATCTTCATGTCGATGGTCAGGCAGGGCTACGCGCCGGTCTATCGCCGGCAGTCTTATGCCTTCGGCCGGATCGGCAATGAGATGGGCGGACAGCCCACCCAGCATGTCACCATCATCGACGCCAACGGCAAGGCCTGGACGGCGCTCTACGCCATGGAGCGCCAGCCCGACGGCTCCTGGAAGATCGGCGGCTGCCTGCTGGTCGAGGCCCCCGGCGCGGACGCGTGAACCTCCTGTGAATAGAGCTTTCAAACCCGATTCAGCCGGATCCGGGCAAGATCGGCAGCGTTGAGACAACACCACGAAACGTTCAAGGATCCGGAGCACTCTTCATGAGGATTTTTACGATCTTCGCTGTATTTTCCCTGTTTTCCGCCGGACAGGCCCTCGCGGGCCCGGGCGCCCAGTCCATCCCTAAGCTCAGCCAAGGTGTGGCGCCTCAGCTCGCGCGCAGTCATGTCGCCACCTACAATATCGTCGAGGCGAAAGTCGTCGAAGGCGTGAAATACCAGAATACCGGCGCCGCCAAGGGCGTCAGCCGGCAGCCGGGCAAGATGATCTTCCAGACATTGCCGACCCGCGGCTGATCCCAGACCGGTCACGGCCACAACCTGTGGCCGTGACTTTCACGGCATAGTCGACTACAGCCTCTGCCCATCATCGGGACAGGGCTCGAATCGCATGACGGAGACGGCTACCACGACGACGGCACGAAGCCAGACCGTCTATTGGCTGGCCGCCGCGGCCCTCATCGTCGTCTGCGCCATCATTCTCCTCGCCATGGGCCGCGAGCCCATCTGCAAATGCGGCTATGTCAAGCTCTGGCATGGCGTGGTGATGAGCTCGGAAAATTCCCAGCACCTCACCGACTGGTACACGCCGTCCCATCTCATCCACGGCTTCATCTTCTATGGCCTGTTCTGGCTCATCGGCCGGCGCTGGCCTCTGGGCCTGCGCCTGTGTCTCGCCATCCTCGTCGAGGGCGCCTGGGAGATCACCGAGAACAGCGACTTCATCATCAACCGCTACCGCGAGGCCACCGTCTCGCTCGATTACTATGGCGACAGCGTCATCAACTCGGTGAGCGATATCCTGGCGATGGTGGCGGGCTTCTTCCTGGCCTGGCGCGCGCCGGTCTGGGTCACGGTGGCGCTCGCCATCTTCTTCGAATTGTTCACCGGCTTCATGATCCGCGACAATCTCACCCTCAATATCATCATGCTGATCTGGCCGCTCGACTGGATCAAGGAATGGCAGGCGGCCTTACCGGCGCGATAAGAGAGATCGCGCGAGCAGCATCCCATTGGCCGGATTCTCCCCGATCCGCCTGATCGCATAAGGCCACCAGTCGCACCCGAACGGCACATAGAGACGCACCCGCTCGCCTTGCCGCGCCAGCGCCTCGGCGACGTCGCTGCGCACACCGAGCAGCATCTCGAACTCGTAGGCGCCCTGCGGCCAGCCATTCTTGCGGGCGAGTGCAATCGCCTCGGCCTGAATGCGGTCGTCATGGGTGGCGATGATGGGATAGAAGCCGCTCGCGCGCGCTTGCGCGCTCAGCATCAACCCGACGAGCTTGCGGTAGTTGGCCTTGATCTCGGCCTCGCTGGTGAAGGCCACCTCCCTGCTGCCGACAAAGGCGCCTTTGACGAGGCGCACCTTGGCGCCGGCGGCGATCAGCCTTTCGACATCACGTTCGGTGCGTCGCAAATAGGCCTGGAGCGTGATCGCCGCGGGCAGCTCGAGGCGCCTCAGATCGTCATGGAGCGCCAGGGTGAAATCGACGACGCTGGCATCCTCCATGTCGAGCATGAGGCAATGGAGTCCGGGTTTGCCGGCGGACGCTCTCGTGATGGCGCGGCCGATGGTGCGGGCGCGCGGCCCCACCTGGTCCGGATCGGTCTGCAGCCCGATCTGCGTCGGATCGACGGACACATGCACATCGAGCGCCTCGTCGGTGAGCCGGCCGGCGATGGCGAGCTTCTGGTCGACATTCTCCTGCACCAGCTCCAGCCGGTCGACATATTCGCCGAGATAGTAGAACGATGTGCGGATGTTTTTCTTATCCAGGAGCTGCAGCGCGGTGTCGACCGCCGCCGCCGCATCGGAGCCTGCCACGAAACGCTCCGCGAGCTTCCTCATGCCGCGCCGGTTTTGCATGAAATCCTTGACCGCACTTGAGCGGGCGAGCGCGATCATACCCCTTTGCCACAACCGCATCATGCGATGCTCATACGTGCATGGCTCGGCGGGCGGCCATAGCGCTGCTTGAACGCGCGGGAAAATTCCGCCAGGGTCGAAAAGCCGGTGGCGAGCGCCACATCGCGCACGCTCAAGCGCGAATAGGTCAAGAGGCGCTGCGCCCGGTCGAGCCGCAATTGCCGATAGAAGCCGACCGGGGTCATCTGCAGATACTTATGGAACAGGCGCTCGAGCTGGCGGTCGGAGAGACCGGTGGCGGCCGCCACATCCTTCAAAGTCACCTTGTCCTCGACATGCTCTTCCATGAGGCGGATCGCCTTGACGAGCCGCGGATCGTCTAGCCGATAACGCGAACCGACCGGCACCCTCGCCTCGCCCGGATGATTGAGATGCCTGGTATGGACAAGCGTGTCGGCGACCTTCTGCGCCAGCGCTTCACTTTCGATCGAGCCCAGCCAGTCGAGCATCATATCGAGCGCGGCGGCACCGCCCGAGGCGGTCATGCGGCCGCGATCGAGCACATAGGTCTCTTCCGCCACATCGATCCCGGGATAGCTTTCGCGGAAAGCCGGCAGCGTCTCCCAGTGGCAGGTGGCGCGATACCCGTCGAGGACGCCCGCGCCGGCAAGCAGGAAAGCGCCCGTATCGACGGCGCCCAGGAGCGCCCCATTACGGGCGAGCCGGCGCAGTTCATTGAGCACCGGGCGCACCATGCCGGCCTCGTGCTCATAGGAGGCGCAGGCGAAGACCACATCCGGCCGGCCGATCTCTTCGAGGCTTGCCGAGACCGACACCGGAATGCCGTTGGAGGCGACAACGGCCTCACCGTCCATCGACACGAAGCGCCAGGCGAACGCCTCTCCGGCGAAGCGGTTCGCCACGCGCAAGGGTTCCAGCGCCGAGAACAGCGCGATCATCGAGAAGCGCGGGATGAGCAGGAAGGCGATATCGCGGGCCATATCAGGCGATAATTATCAAGCCAATGGCGGAAAAAGTCAAATCAGCTGAGATTTCCGACCCTACTCTCCTGCCGACCTTATTCCCAGGGAGGACACAAAATGAACCCCAAAGTTATCATCACTTGCGCCGTGACCGGTGCCGGCGACACGGTCGGCAAGCACCCGGCCATTCCGGTAACCCCTGAGCAGATCGCCAATGCGGCGCTCGAAGCCGCCGATGCCGGCGCCGCCATCGTCCACTGCCATGTGCGCAATGTGAAGACGGGCAAGGGTGCCCGCAATGTCGAGCTTTATGCCGAAGTGGTCGAGCGCATCCGCGCCAAGAACAAGACCGTCATCATCAACCTCACCGCCGGCATGGGCGGCGATGTCGAGATCGGTCCCGGCGAGACGCCGCGCCAGTTCAACGAAGCCAACACCGATCTCGTCGGCCCCGCCGAGCGCCTGCTCCATGTGAAGGAGCTGCGCCCGGAGATCTGCACGCTCGATTGCGGCACGCTCAATTTCGGCGACGGCAACACCATCGTCGTGCAGACGCCGGCGCAGTTGCGCGAGCAGGCGAAGCTCATCCAGTCCTATGGCGTAAAGCCCGAGATGGAGATTTTCGACTCCGGCAATCTGTGGTTCGCCAAGCAGCTCGTCGCCGAGGGCCTCGTCGAGGATCCGCCGCTCTTCCAGCTCTGCCTGGGCATTCCGTGGGGCGCGCCTGTGAATACGCAGACCATGGCCTATCAGGTCGGCGAATTGCCGAAGAACGCCATCTGGGCCGCTTTCGGCATCGGCCGCAACCAGTTCCCGATGGTGGCGCAGGCGATCCTGCTCGGCGGCCATGTGCGCGTCGGCCTCGAGGACAATCTCTATCTCGAAAAAGGCGTCTATGCCTCGAACGGCACCCTCACCGAGCGCGCCGTCAAGATCATCGAGGTCCTCGGCTCCAAGGTCGCGAGTCCCGACGAAGCGCGCGACATCCTGAAGCTGAAGAAGCGCTAGAACTCAAGAGAGCGAGGCGCCCTCTCCCAACCTCCCCTTCTCCCGCTTGCGGGAGAAGGTGGCCGAAGGCCGGATGAGGGTGTCTTCCAAAAATCAGAGAGGAAACACCCATGTCCATCAAGACCGTCGGCATAGCGGGAACCGGCCTCATCGGCGCCGGCTGGGCCGCGCGCCTGCTCATCAGGGGTTATGACGTCATCGCCTATGACGTCGTGCCGGAAGCCGAGGCCAAGCTCAAAGCTGCCATCGACGTCGCCTGGCCGTCGATGATCCGCCTCCTCAACACCCCCAAGTTGAAGAAGGGCAAGCTCAGTTTCACCACAGATCTCAGGGAGATGGCGTCAAAAGCGGACTTCATCCATGAAGCCGCACCCGAGCGCGAGGAGCTCAAGATCAAGCTCTTCAGGGACCTCGACTCCCACGCGCGGCCTGACGTGATCATCGCGTCGTCCTCCTCGGGCTTCCTGCCCTCGCGGCTTCAGTCCGAATGCGCCCGCCCTGAGCGTGTGATCATCGCCCATCCCTTCAACCCGGTCTATCTGCTGCCCCTCGTCGAAACGGTGCCGGGCGACAAGACCTCATCCGACGCGATGGACCGCGCCGGCAAATATTTCGAAGCCATCGGCATGCATGTGCTGCGGCTCAAGAAGGAGATCGACGGCTATATCTGCGACCGCCTGCAGGAAGCGCTGTGGCGCGAGGCGCTGCATGTCCTCGACAAGGACATTGGCACCACTGCCGATATCGATGACTCGATCGTCTATTCGGCCGGCATGCGCTGGGCCTTCATGGGCTCCTTCCTCACCTATCACGCGGCCGGCGGCCCTGGCGGCATGCGCGCCTTTATCAGTCAGTTCGACCCGACGCTCGATCTGCCCTGGACCGATCTCAAATATCCGAAGTGGAATGATGCGCTGGAGAAGCGGCTCGTCGAAGGCTGCGAGGCGCAGGCGCAAGGCCAGACCGTTGCCGAGATCGAGGCCAAACGCAACGACGTCCTCGTCGACATGATGCATCTTTTCAAGCAGCACAAGGTCGGCGCCGGCCTCGTGCTGGCGCGCGAGGAAGAGCGCCGCCTCAAGGCCCTCGAGCGCTGGAAGAAGGGAGCCAAGATCGACGGTCCCCTCGCCTTGCACCACGGCACCGTCATGACCTCCTGGGTCGATTATAACAACCACATGCAGGACGCCTATTATCTGGTGGCCTTCGGCGACGGTCTCGACGCCTTCTTCCGCTATACCGGCGATGACGAGGCCTATCGTGCGTCGGGGCTCACCTTCTTCACCGCCGAAACGCATCTCAATTACTATCGCGAGATGAAAGCGGGCGAGCCCTTCACCATCGAGACCCGGCTTGTCGGCCTTGATGAAAAGCGCATGCATCTCTTCCACCGCATGCTGCATGGCAAGACGGGTGAGCTCGTCGCCACCAACGAGATCATGCAGCTCCATGTCGATCAGAAGGCCGGCAAGGTCTCGCCGATGCGCGCGGATATCTATGAGGCGCTTTCGGCCGTCTGGTCTGTGCATAAGAAGCTCAAAGCCCCGCCTGAGCTCGGCCGGGTGATGAGCATGCCCAAGAAGGGCAAGCCGAAGCCGGCGCCGAAGAATAAGGCGACGGCGAAGAAGAAGCCTGCCAAGAAGAAACGCTGACAATCCTGGGAGAGACGCATGCTGCAGCGCGTGATGATCACGGCCGGCGGCTCCGGCATCGGCTGGGCCATCGCCAAGGCTTTCGCCGACAATGGCGCCAAGGTGCATATCTGTGATGTCGACGAGCGGGCTCTGGGCGAAGCCACGGACAAATACCCGCAGATCGCCGCCACCCATCTCGATATCACCGACGAGGAAGCAGTCGACCAGTGGTTCGACGAGGCGCTTGACGATTTGGACGGCCTCGACGTGCTGGTCAACAATGCCGGCATCAAGGGCCCGACCGGCTATGTCGAGGAGCTCAAGCTCGACGACTGGCGCGAATGTATGAGCGTCTGCCTCGACGCGCAGTTTCTCTGCGCCAGACGCGCCGCGCCGGTGATGAAAGACCAACGCGCAGGCTCCATCATCAACATTTCCTCGACCGCTGGCCTCTATGGCTATGGCCTGCGCACCCCCTATGCCGCGGCCAAATGGGCGGTGATCGGCTTCACCAAGTCGCTTGCCGTCGAGCTTGGCCCCTATGATGTGCGCGCCAATGCGATATGCCCAGGCTCGGTCGAGGGCCCGCGCATGGAACGCGTCATCAAAGCCGAGGCCGACAGCCGCGGCGTCGCCTTCGACGTCGTCTACAAGGACTATGTCCAGGCGCAGTCGATCAAGCGCTTCGTCAAGCCGGAGGAGATCGCCGACATGTGCCTCTTCCTGGCCTCGCCCGCCGCCAAAATGGTGACCGGCCAGGCGATCTCGGTCGACGGTCATTCCGAAACCTTCCACATAGGGAGCTGACCTCCATGGATTTCGCCCTCTCCGAAGAACAGCGCATGATCGTCAAGACCACGCGCGATTTCGTCGAGAACGAGCTCTTCCCGCATGAGGCGGAAGTGGAGCGCACCGGCGAGCTGCGCCGCGACCTCTATGAGGAACTCAAAGCCAAGGCGATCGAAGCCGGCCTCTATGCCGCCAACATGCCGGCGGAAGCCGGCGGCGCCGGCCTCGATACCCAGACCTGGGTCATGTATGAGCGTGAGCTCGGCCGCGCCAATTACGCGCTGCATTGGAACTGCGTGGCGCGCCCGTCCAATATCCTGATGGCGTGCGAGGGCGAGCAGCGCGAGAAATATCTGCTCCCGGCGGTGCGCGGCGAGAAGTCCGACTGTCTCGCCATGACTGAGCCTGGTGCGGGTTCCGACGTGCGCGGCATGAAATGCTCGGCCGTCCGGCAAGGCGATGATTTCGTCGTCAACGGCGTCAAGCATTTCATCAGCCACGCCGATGTCGCCGATTTCGTCATCCTGTTCGCGGCCTCCGGCGAAGAGGACACGCCGCGCGGCAAGAAGAAGCTGATCACCGCCTTCCTCGTCGACAAGGGCCATCCGGGTTTCGTGGTGCGCGACGGCTATCGCAATGTCTCGCATCGCGGCTACCAGAACTGCATCCTCGAATTCACCGATTGCCGCCTGCCCAAAACGGCAGTGCTGGGTGAAGTTCACAAAGGCTTCGAGGTCGCCAATTCCTGGCTCGGCGCCACCCGTCTCCAGGTCGCCGCCACCTGCATCGGCCGCGCCGAGCGCGCCCTCGACCACGCCAAGCAATGGGCGGTCGACCGCGTCCAGTTCGGCCAGCAGATCGGCAAGTTCCAGGGCGTGTCCTTCAAGCTCGCCGACATGGCGCTCGAATTCAAGGCGGCCTGGCTCCTCACCCTTGAAGCCGCCTGGAAATACGACCAGGGCATCGTCGAGGACATGGACATGGCGATGGCCAAGCTCAAGGCCACCGAGATGCTGGCCATGGTCGCCGATGAGGCCATCCAGATCCATGGCGGCATGGGCGTGATGGAAGAACTGCCGCTCGAGCGCATTTGGCGCGACGCCCGCATCGAACGCATCTGGGAAGGCACCAGCGAGATTCAACGCCATATCATATCGCGGTCGCTGCTCAGACCGCTTGGCGGATAACGGAACGGAGGAGCTGCTCGCCCCCACTCGCGACCAGCGCTCACCCTCCCCCTTGCGGGGAGGGTCGGCCCGAAGGGACGGGGTGGGGGTCGGGTGGTCTATCCACTAGAGAAGAAAACCATGACCACATCCCTCACCCGCCTCCTCTCGCCCACATCCATCGTCTTCATCGGCGGCCATGAATGCGATGTCGCGATCAAGCGCACCCTCGCTCTGGGATTCACCGGCAGGATCTGGGCCGTCCATCCCAAGCGCGAGCAGCTGGGTGGCATTGCCTGCATCCGTTCAGTCGAGGAGATCGACGGGATACCGGACGCGGCCTTCATCGCGGTCAAGCGCGAGCCCACCATCGACATCGTCCGCCATCTGAGCAGGATCGGTTGCGGCGGCGCCGTCATCTATGCTTCAGGCTTCTCCGAGACCGGCGACACCGGCAAGGAACTGCAGCGCCAGCTTCTCGAGGCCGGCAATGGCATGCCGTTGATGGGCCCCAATTGCTATGGCTTCGTCAACGCTCTGGCCAATGCGGCATTGTGGCCCGACGAGCACGGCCTGGCACATCTCGAAAGCGGCGTCGCCATCATTACCCAGTCGGGCAACATCGCCTGCAACTTCACCATGACGCGCCGCGCACTCCCCGTCGCCGCCGTCTTCGCCATCGGCAACCAGGCCGATATCGATATCGCCCGCATGCTCGAGGCTCTGGCTGAAGACGAGCGCATCACGGCCATCGGCCTCCATATCGAGGGCCTGAAGGACATTGCGGCTTTCGCCAAAGCGGCCGAGACGGCCCGCCGGAACCGCAAGCCCGTGGTGGCGCTGAAGACCGGGCGCTCCGAGCAAGGCGCCAAGGTGGCGATGAGCCACACATCCTCGCTCGCCGGCGCCGACACGCTCTATGACGCGCTCTTCGAGCGTTTTGGCGTCGCCCGCATGACCTCGGTGACGGCTTTCGTCGAGACGCTCAAATTTCTCCATAATGGCGGCCCGCTCAAGGACAACCGTCTCGTCTCGATGAGCTGCTCGGGCGGTGAAGCGGCACTCATCGCTGATATGGCGATGGGCAGAGATGTACGCTTCCCGGAATTCGATTCCTGCAGCAAGCCGAAAGTCGCGGCGACGCTCAATGAGTATGTGTCCATCGACAATCCACTCGATTACCACACCTTCATCTGGAACCAGGAAGACAAGCTCACCGCGACCTTCTCCGCCGTACTTTCGAGCGGCTTCGACGTGTCGATGCTCATCCTCGACATTCCGACCAACCCGGCGATGAAGCCCGATGGCTGGCTCACCACGGCGCGCGCGCTGCGAAGCGCCGCCAGGACGACCAAAGCTCGCGCCGCGATGGTGGCGAGCCTGCCCGAATGCCTGCCGCTGCCGCTCGCCGAGGAAATGGCGGCGGCCGGCGTCGCCCCGATGATGGGGCTCGACGATGCCTTGACCGCTTTCGAAGCCGCTGCCTTCATCGGCCGCAACTGGGCGCGACGCGACAAGCCGCCGGCCTTCGTCGCGATGGCCGAGCGCGGCGGCGATCTGGCGACACTCACCGAACACGACGCCAAGCAAAGGCTGAAGGCGTATGGCCTCGACGTGCCGGAGGGCATCGTCTGCAAGACGGGGGACGCGGTGAAGGCGGCGGAGACGCTCGGTTATCCGGTGACGCTCAAGGTCTCTTCCGCCGCGATCGCGCATAAGACGGAGGCAGGTGGTGTGGCGCTCAATCTGAAGAGCGCGGATGAGGTCGCCGCCGCAGCGGCGCGCATGGCTAAGCTCGCCGATGAGGTTATCGTCGAGCGCATGGTGACGGGCGCGGTGGCGGAATTGATCGTCGGCCTCAAATCCGATCCGCAATTCGGTCTCGCTTTGGTGCTCGGCGCCGGTGGAATCCTGACCGAGCTGCTCAAAGATTCGGCAACGCTCATTCTGCCGGCCTCGCGCATGGAGATCGAGCGCGCGCTCAAGTCATTGAAAGTATGGAAGCTCATCGAAGGTTTCCGTAACAGAACCGGCGATCAGGAAGGCGTGATGAAGGCGGTCACGGCGATTGCAGACTTTGCCGAGGCGCATCGAGGCCTTATAGAGGAGCTCGATGTCAATCCCCTGCTCGTCCTGCCACAAGGTCAAGGTGCCGTGGCGGTCGATGCCCTCATCAGAATGCGTAAAGGTTAGCTCATGTCGTCACCACTCGTTGTCGAACGCCGCGGCAAGGTCCTCGAAGTCACCATCAACCGTCCCAAGGCCAATGCCATCGACGCGCCGACGAGCCGCATCATGGGAGAGACTTTCGCCAAGTTCCGTGACGATCCGGAACTGCGCGTCGCGATCCTCACCGGATCGGGCGAGAAATTCTTCTGCCCCGGCTGGGATCTGAAAGCGGCGGCCGAAGGTGAGGCGCCCGATGCCGATTTTGGCATCGGCGGCTTCGGCGGCCTGCAGGAGCTGCCCGGCCTCAACAAGCCGGTGGTCGCCGCGGTGAACGGCATCGCCTTTGGCGGCGGCTTCGAGATCATGATCTCGGCCGACGTCATCATTGCCGCCGATCACGCGACTTTCGCATTACCAGAAATTAATTCGGGCACGCTCGCCGATGCCGCCACCATAAAATTGCCACGCCGCATTCCCTACCATGTGGCGATGGAGCTTCTCTTCACGGGTCGGCGCATGGATGCCCACGAAGCCAGGCAGTGGGGCATCGTGAACGAGATTGTGACCCAGCCCAATCTGATGATCCGCGCACGCGAAGTCGCCGCGATGCTAGCCGAGGGCCCGCCGCTCGTCTTCGCGGCCATCAAGGAAGTGGTGCGCGAGACCGAGCGTCTCAGCGTCAAGGAGGCTTTCGACCTCGTCACCAAGCGCAAGCTCAAGACGGTCGATGCGCTCTACTCCAGCGAGGATCAGATGGAAGGTGCGCGCGCCTTCGCCGAGAAGCGCAAGCCGGTCTGGAAAGGCAGATAGCGCATGGCTGTTGCAATTGCGATACTCACATGCTGAGGTGCTTCCCCGGCCTCGAGCCGGGGGAGCCTCGAAGCATGATCAAGGAACAAAGGACTTGCCGCTTGCCACCCTTCGCGGGCCGCTATGCGGCCACTACAGCGTGATGATCATGGGCTGTTCCCGTCATCCAAGCGCGACATCATGAACCGCCGGACGTTCTTCAAATGGCTGGGCGGTCTCGCTCTGTCGGGCGCGGCGATGACCGGCTATGCCTTCGGCATCGAGCCGGGCTTCCTTCTGCGCGTGCAGCAATACAAGCTGACGCCGCCCGGCTGGCCCGCTGACTTCAAGCTGCGCATCGCCGCGCTCGCCGACATCCATGCTGGCAATCCCTATATGAGCCTCGCGCGGGTCGAGCGCATCGTCGCGGCGACCAATGCCCTCAACCCCGATCTCATCCTGATGCTCGGCGACTACGCCGCCGGCCATCGCCTGGTCACCAGCGGGGTCCCGATCAAGGATACGGCCTCCGTCTGCGCCGGGCTCGCGGCACCGCTCGGCCGGCATGCCATTCTCGGCAATCACGACTGGTGGGACGACAGGGCGGCGCAGAAGCGGCGCGCCGGCCCCAGTCTCTATGGCGAGACACTCAAGGCGGCGGGCATTCCCGTCTATGAGAATGACGGCGTCCGCCTCGAGCACAATGGCCGGGCATTCTGGCTCTTGGGGCTGGCCGACCAGATCGCCTTCATCGCAGGACGCAACCGCTTCATCGGCCTCGACGATCTCGACGGCACGCTCGCCAAGGTGACCGACGACGCACCGGTCATCCTCATGATCCACGAGCCCGACGGCTTCACCAAAGTGCCGAAGCGCGTTTCGCTCACGCTTGCCGGTCACACCCATGGCGGCCAGGTGCGTCTCCTCGGCTATTCTCCAGTGGTGCCGTCTGCCTATGGCAACCGCTTCGCCTATGGCCACGTCGTCGAGGACGATCGTCATCTCATCGTCTCGGGCGGCCTCGGCTGCAGCATCCTGCCGGTGCGTTTCGGCATGCCGCCGGAGATCGTGCTCATCGAGCTCGGCGCGTAGCGTCTTTACCCTCGCCCCCAACGGGGAGAGGGGATGATGCAATAGGCAGCTTCGTTCTACTCCACCTTGAAGAACGCCTCCGCCTGGACGGCATAGTGATCGTCCTTCATCAGGCGCAGCTCATATTCGCCAGGCGTCAGCGGCTCGGTCAGCGCATTCTCGTCCAGCATCACGGAGCCGTTGAAGCGGGCATTGGTGTAGATATAGGTCAGATAGTTGTACGCATTCGCATCGCCCTGCCCGCGCCCGTACAATGCGATCCAGTCATATTTATAACCGGGCGCGTCGGTGAAGCTGATCTTGATCGGCTCACCCGGTCTATAGACTTCCTTGTCCGTCGCCAGCTCCGTCTGGGCATCCTTCGTCTTCATCGTGAACAGCGAACGCGCCAGCTCCTTGCCCTGCGCGTCGAGCAGCACGGCGGTGAACTCGCCACCATCGTTCCAGCCGGGCAATGTCAGCTTGATCGAGGGGCGGTCCCAGAAGCCGACATTGGCGACACCGGTAAGCGCATCGGTCGCGGGATTGCCGTCACGCACCATGACGATGGCGCTCCAGTCGGCCTTGTCCGGCATGTTGACGCGCAAGCGGAAGTCCTCGCCTGCGATCACCGGCCGGGGCTCGACGGTGATGAGTGCCGGCGCATCGACCGGCGTCACCTCGAAGGTGGAGATCACCGCGCGATGATCCGACGGCCACGGATCGACCACGACCCCGACATCGGGATTGCCCTTCTCGCCGCCGAGCACGCTCGCGACCGGCTTGGCATTTGCCGACCAGATCATGTCGATGCGGTCGTGCGTCTCGGTCGGACGGATATAGGGTTGCGGATAACCCACCGTCCAGGTGAGGCCCGGAGTCTTCACCGGATCCGGATTGACCGTCCGATAGGAATCCGTGAGGCCCGCATCGGCGAAGAGCTTCGATGCCGGCCATTCGACCGGGTATTTGATCTCCTTTCGCGCCTTGGCGGCCTCCGCCGTCCAGTCGAGATACGACGGTGAGTTGAAATCTCCGGTGAGGAACACCGGCACTCCGGTTTTGGCGAGCTTGCCGAGTGCATCGGCGATCGGTTGCGCTTCCGGCACGCGCGTCTCGGTTTCGATCTTGAGCACCTCTTCGAGCGTCTTGCCGTCGCGCACCGCCTCGGGCCCATAGGGATCGCTGGTCAGATGAAGATTGGCCACCGCCACCGCCTTGCCGGGCCTGACCATGACCCAGGCATGCACCGTGTCGGGCGCAACGCCGTTGAGCGAATAGACGAGGCCTGAGGAATCGGGCGCAGCACCAGAGCCTGAATCGAAGATCGGATAGCGGCTGATGATGTGGCGGCGCGTATCGACATAGCCATAACCGGCGAGCTCGGCGATCTTCTCGATATTGCCGTCCGGCTCCTGGAGGCCGATGATGTCGGGATCGGCCGCCTTGATCGCCCTGATCACCGCGCCGAAATCCGACTGCTCGCCGCCATACCAGATATTGAAGCTCATGACCTTGAGCGGCACGCTTTGCTGCGCCTGGGCCGCGATCGCCGGAAGCATAAGTCCCAGACAGCACAGAATGATCCTGATCATCCCCCTCACCATTCCTTCCCTCCCTGCCGGTGTTGCGTCGGCGAACTTCGAACTGATTGAACGGTTATTCAGCATACTGCCTGAATGCCGCATAAAGTCAGTCCGGATTCCGGCACGGCGATGTCGGATTTCGCCTCACGCAGAAGCGGAAGCGTATCGCTTGTTGCAGCAATATTTGAAGATCAGGTCCGACTGGTGGATTTCGGCAGGAACAGCAGCACCAACACCGCCCCCGCCCACAGGCTCGCCGTCGCCGCGAAGCTCGTGGCGAAGAAACCATAGGTGGCATAGACGCTGCCATAGAGACCGCCGCCAAGCCCTACCGCCACATAGGTGATGAACGAAAAGAGCCCCATCGCCGTCGACCGCTCCGCCGCTGGAGTGGCGCCAATATAGGAGACGAGCACATTCATGCCGACATGCTGCACCAATCCCCAAATCAGCGGATAGGTGATCGCCGTCCACAAATTCAGCGTCGCGAAGGGCAGCACAATGTAGTTGATGCCGACGACGAACAACGCCGTCGCCATCAGCCGCGCCGGTCCCACCCGGTCGATAAAGCCGTCGAAAAACACGGCGAGGCCGAAGCCGATGCCATAGGAAGCGGCGATGATCCCGCCAAGCCAGGCACCGGCATGGTGCAACTGGCGCGCATGATCGCCGAGGAACGTATAAGTTTGGTAGAAGCCGATCATGAAGACGAAGGTGGCGATGAGCGCCAGCGGCATGCCCTTCACCGCCAGCGCCTGGCGATAAGGAACGGGACGCGAGGCGGCGGTAGCTTCGGCTTTCGGCAATAGCCCGATGCCGAAGATCATGACGGCTGAGATCGCCGCGACTGCGATGAAGGTGCCGCGCCAGTCGATAAGATCCGACAGGATGGCCGCGATCGGCACGCCCGCCACCATGGCCACCGACCAGCCGAAGATTACCCGCCCCATGGCGCGCGAGCGCATGTGGTCCGGGGTCAAATCGGCGGTGAGCGCATAGGTGCCGGGGATAATCACGCCGGCCGCGAGGCCGGTGACGAACTGCCCGGCTACCAGCATCCGCCAGTCGCGGGCGAGGGCGCACAGCGTCAGCCCGGCGGCGATGACGGCAAAGGCGATCTGGATCGCCTGGCGCTTGGGCCACTGGCCGAGCCGCGGCGCTGCCAGGAGGGCGGCCAGGGCCACGCCGACACCATAGGCGCCCGAGGCGATGCCGATCTCGACCGGACCGGCGGCAAGCGACCACCCGATATCGGGCAACATGGGCGACAGCATCAGCGCCTGGATGCCGACCGCGGCGATACCAGACATCAGGATCAGCAGATGGTTCTGCGCGGAGGGAGTGCTGGCGACGGCGGTCATGGCGTCTAACCTTGATAGATGAATTCCAATTATCTCCATATCATGTTATGGAGAACGCTAGAAACGGCTATTTTTGTCTACCGAACCTCATTCAGGGATAACCCGCCCATGGACGCCATCGACCGAAAGCTGTTAGCCATCATGGCCGAGGACGCCTCGATCGCTTATCGCGACCTGGGCGAAAGGCTAGGTCTATCCGCCCCCTCCGTCTACGAGCGCGTCAAGAAGCTCAAGAAGGAAGGCGCCATCCGCCGCACCACCATCGAGATCGACGGCGAGGCCATCGGCTGCCCCCTCCTCGCATTCGTCCATGTCACGACCGAAGGCTGGGGCAAGACGCCTGAGATGCTGGCCATGGGCGAGGATCCGCGGGTGGAAGAACTTCATTCCGTCGCCGGCGACAGCTGCATGATCCTGAAGGTTCGCTGCGAGGGCACCGGCGCTCTCGAGCAGCTTCTGAAGCGGGTCTATGACATTCCGGGGGTGCGCGGCACCCGCTCCTACATCGCGCTCAACACCTTTCTGGAGCGCGGGCCGCGTACCGAACTGATCGCCCAAAATAGCGACAAAGCCAATCCTTAACGGGCCCTTTCCCGGACCCTTTAGTTTTGGAGCTTGGTATTGAAACTCCTTACACGCCTCTCCCGTAGTCAAGGGGGCAAGTGCAAGGCGACAGGAGGCGCGGTCCGGTCCGGAGAACGGTCGGGCTGCGTTTTATTTTTCGGCTAACGCCTTCAGCTTGGCGAGGCCCTCGGCGTTGTCGGGCCCGAACGTGCGGTCATAGAGAAGTCCCATCCAGCGCTCGAGCGGATTGCGCAGCAGCGTCTTGAGCCCCCAGGTGACCCGCGTGTCATTGGCAACCGGCACGAAATCCAGATAGGCGATCGCACTACCCCTCCCGCCAAAATCGAGCGTCGTAGCGAAGCGCTTGTTCGGCTGATAGTCGACCACCGTCTGCGATCCGCTGCCGAGCTGCGGGTTGTCGGAGGTCCAGGACATCTTCTGGCCGATGCCGGTTTCGGGCCCTTCGAAGCTGTAATGAAGCCCCGGATCGATCTCGGCCCAGGGGGAGAACTCCTTGAACCGCTTGAGATCGCCGACGATGGCGAAGACCTTGTCGGGTGGTGCCGCGATGGTGATCTGGCGCTCGACCACCGCCTCGCCCGGCAGCACATAGGCGCCGCCCATGAAGACGACGACAAGGGCGATCAGCGCATAGACGATGCCCAGGATGAACTTTTTCATTGCAGCCTGCTGGTCCTGATTAAGTGGCGGCTCTATAGCTCACCATATGCGCGCTGCCCATCTGTTCCGCATCAGGCCCTATGAACCGCGCGACCATGACGCGGCGGCCGAGGCCGCAAATGCCGCCTGCCGCCAGGCCTATGCCTATTTCGGCTACAATCATCCGGTTTCCGTATCGCGCCAGCGCCTTCTCGAAACCGTCGCCGAAGGCCAGCGCTGCTTCGTGCCGGAAATCTCGGGCGTGGTGGCGGGAATCCTCACCCTCAAGCCGGCTTTCATCGACAAGCTTTTCATCGCTCCGCATTGGCAGGGCGCCGGAATGGGCTCGGCCTGTCTCGATCTCGCCAAGGCGCTCTATCCGCAAGGCATCGAGCTGCACTGCGCCCAGCAGAATTATGGGGCCCGCCGCCTCTATGAGCGTCACGGCTTCATCGCCGTGACGCATGAGATATTCGAGCCCATCGGCATCGGCGATGTCATCTACCGCTGGCCGGGAAGCTAGCTCCCGAATGCTCAGTGCCCGTAGAGCTGGCGCGGCAGCCACAGCCCGATCTCCGGGAATGTGTAGAGCAGCACCATGGCGATCAGCACGATGACGATGAAGGGCATCACGCCTCTGAAGATGTCGTTGATGTTTACATGCTTCGGCGCGACACCCTTCAGATAGAAAGGCGCCATGGCGACGGGCGGCGACAGGAACGACGTCTGGATATTGAGCGCGATCAGGAGACCGAAGAACAACGGATCGATGCCGAAATGCTCGAGCAGCGGCAGGAAGATCGGTACGAAGATGACGATGATCTCGGTCCATTCGAGCGGCCAGCCGAGAATGAAGATGATGATCTGGCTGACAATCAGGAAAGTGAACGGCGAGAGATCGAGCCCGACCACGAAATCCTTGATCACGCCGTCGCCGCCCAGCGCCGCAAAGACGGCCGAGAACATGAAGGAACCGACGAACAGCCAGCCGACCATGGCCGAGGTTCTGGCCGTCAGATAGACCGACTCGCGCAGCATCTCGTAATTGAGCGAGCGATATGCGGCGGCAAGCACGAGCGCCCCCCAAAGCGCCGATAGCGGCGGCTTCGGAAGGTGTGGCGAGCCCGAACAGGATGGCGCCCAGGACCGCTAGGATCAGAAGCGCCAGCGGCAGGAAGGATGTGACAAGCTGATACAGAATGGTCGCATAAGGAACATCACGCTCCGCCTTGGGCATGGGCGGCGCCAGCGACGGATTGATCAGCACCCGGATCATCACATAGACCATGTATAGCCCGGCAAGCATCAGGCCGGGAAAGAAAGCGCCGGCATAGAGCTGCACCGGCGACACGCCGGCCGTCGCGCCATAGAGGATGAGCATGATCGAGGGCGGGATGAGGATTCCGAGGCAGCCGCCGGCGCAGACGACGCCGGCCGAAAGCTTCACGTCATAACCCTGGCGCAGCATGGCCGGAAAGGCGAGCAGCCCCATCAGCGTCACCACCGCGCCGACGATGCCGGTTGCGGTGGCGAACAGCGCGCAAGTGGCGAGCGTGGCGATGGCGAGCGAACCCGGCAACGCGCCTGAGGCGAGCTGGATGGATCGGAACAGGCGGTCGAGGATATTGGCGCGCTCGACGATGTACCCCATAAAGACGAAGAGCGGCACCGAGATCAGCACGTCATTGGTCATCACCGACCAGGTGCGCTGGACCAGCAGCGCCGCCACCGTATCGATATTGCCGTCATAGGCGAGGAAGGCGAAGCCGACGCCCATCGCCATCAGGGTGAAGGCGATCGGGAAGCCCAGCATGATCAGGAAAATGAAGAGGACGAGCATCAGCACGCCCAGTTGCGGGTCGGTCACGGGCGGCCTCCGGCTGCGGTGGTGGGTTCGGCATGCTGGGCGAGGATGACTTTCTCCAGCTCCTCGACGTCATGCAGCCTTTGCGGCCACTCGCCGCGCCTCAGGCAGAAGATGCAGCGCACCACCTCGACGAAGCCTTGCAGCAGCAGCAGCACGCCGGTCGCCGGGATCAGCGTCTTGTACTGATAGACCGGTAGGCCGTCCGGGCTGTAGGCCGAATGCTCATGCGTCATCCAGGACTGCGCCGCGAAACCGTACCCTGCGAAGATGAAAGCGATAATACCGGGGAAGAAGAACAGGATATAGAGCACCAGATCCATCAGCGCCTGGCGCCGAGGCGACCAGGTGCGATAGAGGAAGTCGCCGCGTACATGCGCGTTGCGCGACAGCGCATAGGCGCCCGCCATGATGAACAGCGCCCCATAGAGGATATAGCTCGCGTCATAGGCCCAGGTCGTCGGCGATCTCAGCACGTAGCGGGAAAACACCTCGTAGCTCACCGCCAGGGTGAGAATGACGATGGACCAGGCAAAGAGCTTGCCGACGAAGGTCGAGACCTGGTCGACCGGGATGAGGACACGCTGCAGGCGCGGTCCCCACCCCTCGTCGGCCGAGCGCTTGGCGAGGTTGAGCGCGAAGCTCGCCAGGATCGCGATGGTTCCCAGCCAGAAGAGCCAGGGCGAATAGGCCAAGGTGCCGCGCTCGGCATGAGCGGCCGCCAGCGGCACGCAGCGCTCGAAGGGTCCGAACAGGCAGAGAAAGACCTGGCTGGGTCTGAGGCCCTTACCCGCCACCAGGCCGCCGACCTGGCCATAGGCATAAAGGGACCAGAAGATCGCCACCAGGATGAGGACGACGCCTCCCCCGAAAAGCAAGAGCGGCAGGCGCTGATGCTTCATGGCGCCGTCACGCGGTAAAAGATCAGCACACATCTCCCCTTTCAGTCAGGCTCTCGCCCGTATCCCGGGCGAGAGCACAATGCGGCTGAAACTCACGCGCTGAAGAAATGATCGTAGGCGGTCTTCTGGTCGACTTCCATGTCGAACTGGAGGGAGATGACCCGCTTCGCCCAGGCCTTTTGCGACTCGACCACCTTGGCGAAGAATGGCTCCTGCGACTGCGCCGCGATCACCTTATCCCAGGCGGCGAGTTGCGCCTGCAGCACGGCGTCGGGCGTGCGGTGCACTTTCACGCCCTGGTGCGCCTTCATCGCCTCGAGATCCTTGGAATAGCGGTCCATGGCTTTCCACGACATATCGGCCGAGGCCGATTCCGCGCCGTATTTGAGAATCGCCTGCAGATCCGCCGGCAGCGCGTCAAATTTCGCCTTGTTGAACATGATCTCGAAGCATTCCGCCGCCTGATGATAGGACTGCAACATGTAGTCCTTGCTGACATCCGGGAAGCCGAGAACGCGGTCGGAGGAAGGGTTGTTGAACTCCGCCGCCTCGAGCAGGCCGCGATCCATCGCCGGCACGATTTCACCGCCGCCCAGAATGGTTACCGCCGCGCCCATTTCCTTGAACAGGTCGGCGGAGAGACCGACGGTGCGGTATTTCAGACCGGCGAGGTCTTCCGGCTTCTCGACCGGCTTCTTGAACCAGCCGAGCGGCTGGGTCGGCATAGGCCCGGTGAGGAAGCCGACCAGATTGAGGCCAAGTACCTGCTGAACGAGTTCTTCATAGAGCGCCTGGCCGCCGCCATATTTCATCCAACCGACCATCTGATTGGCGCGCCAGCCCCAGGCCGGCGGTGTACCGAACAGCGAGTAGGCCTTGTGCTTGCCGTACCAATAGGCGCACACGCCATGACCGCCATCGAGCGTGCCGGCGATGACCGCATCCTGCAGCTCGAAGGCCTTGGCGACGGCGCCTGCCGGCAGCAGTTCGAGCTTGAGGCGGCCGCCCGACATCTCATTGACGCGGCTCACATAGTCCTGCGCATATTCATGGAAGATGTCCTTCGATGGCCAGGTGCTCTGGAATTTGAACACAACGGCTTCCTGGGCACGGACGACATTGGGCATCGACAGAGCGGCCGCTCCGGCGACCGTTGCGGCGGTGCCGGTCGCCAGGAATTGACGGCGCGATTTGGACATATGGGATTTGGGCATGGGGTTCCTCCTCGGGTGACGCCTGCTTATGCTTGGGCGTTTGGTGGGGGAGTGTGCAGGAGAAACACGGGTGAGGCAACTTGCCGCGTCATTCAACTAACGTCGAATACGCCCGCATTTCCTTAAGTGGCTGATTTGGAACTGGGAAACAGCCAGTGTTATAGTCGGCGCCCCTTCTGCCGCGTGTGAGCCCCATGCCATCACAGATATTTCATCCCGAATTCAAGCCGCGCCCCTTCTGGTGGGAGACCTATGCGCCGGAAGCCCAGGCGCCCATCGACCTGCCAAAGGAAACCCGCGTTGCCATCATCGGCGCCGGCTATGCCGGGTTGTCCGCCGCCCTCGCCCTCAATGAAGCAGGCCTTGACTGCCTGGTGCTCGATGCCAACGAACCGGGTTTCGGCGCCTCGACGCGCAACGGCGGCATGGTGTCGGGCGGCGTCAATGTCTCAAAGCGTTATGTCGCCAGGCCATTGAGCGCCGAAGAGGCCGTCCCCTTTCTCAACGACGCCGCCGACGCCTTTGCCCATGTCGAAACCTTGATCACGCGCGAGAAGATCGCCTGCCATTGGACCAAAGCCGGATATTTCCTCGGCGCCTGGTGCCAATCGCATTACCGCGCCATGGAGAAGAAAGTTCAGGCTCTCAATGCCGACGCGCAATCAGGCGCCTATATCGTGCCGCGAGAACGTCAGCGCGAGGAAATCGGCTCGGACTATTACCGGGGCGGCATGGTGGTCGAGCGTGCTGCCCATATCCATCCTGCCCTTTACTACAAGGGCCTTCTCAACTTGATCCGCAAGCGGAGTATTCCGGTCGCGGCGAAGACGCCGGTCACGGGTCTGGTGCAATCGGCGTCGGGATGGACCGTCGAGACGCCACGCGGCCCGGTCAAGGCCGGCGACGTCGTGATCGCCACCAATGCTTATACCGGCAATGTAACACCGCAGTTCAAGCGCCGCCTGGTCCCGGTGGGTTCCTATATCATCGCCACCGAGGAACTGCCGCCCGATATCGCGGCCTCGTTGTCGCCGAAGAACCGTTCCTTCGCCGATACACGCCGCGTGCTCACCTATTTCCGCATGTCGCCGGACGGCAGGCGCCTCATTTTCGGCGGCCGCGCCAAATTCGGCCAGACCGATCCGGTCGAGACGGCGCCCATCCTCTACCGCTTCATGCTCGACCGGTATCCGCAGCTCAAAGGTACGCGCATCACCCATGCCTGGACCGGCAATGTCGCCTTCACGCTCGACGAGATGCCGCATATGGGCAGGCTCGACAATCTCCATTACGCGCTCGGCTGCAACGGCTCCGGCATCGCCATGCTCAGCTATCTGGGCTTCCAGACCGGCCGCAAGATCGCCGGTCGGGTCAACCGCATCTGCGCCTTCGATCAGGAGGAATTCCCCACCCACCCGCTCTATCACGGCAATACGTGGTTCGTGCCGTGGATTGGGCGCTACTTCCGCACCCGTGACTGGATCGATCGGAACATCCTGGGCTGAAGCTCTGGATCCCCGGCACTACGGGGCACTTGCTCAGCCGCAGCGCGCCTGCAGGGCCCAGACGCCGCCGTTGAATTTGGGCTCGCCGACGAGGCGACCTCTCTGACCGTCGGGACAAGCGAAATAGCCGAGCGAGGACGAAGCGATATTGACCGCATCCTTCTGGCTGTCGGGCTTCATCGGCGTCGTCGTCCCTGACACTTTCATGTCGAAGACCTTCATGGCGTCATTGTAGCTGTAGTTCAGCGCGTAATGCTTGCCGTTGTAGAAAATCGGCTCCGAGCGTGACTGCGTCTGGACGCTGCGCGGCCCGCCGGAGTTGATATCGATATTGCTCGACTTGCTGGAGCAGGCCGCGAGCAGGACGGACACACAAACAAGCACAGGCGCAGTAAGTTTCATGGCGGTTCCGGATGTCGGGGAAGGCCTGCGCATATAGGGGTATTCGCCCTCTATGTACAGGAATGAGGTTCAGTAGAAACACCGATTTAGAGCATCGGCCCGAGAAGCTCGTGGTCGGGCTTGACCCGACCATGCGTGCGGTCCTCGGACAGGCCGATGCGCAAAATCAAAGAGATAGAGCGCCGAGGTGATTCCGTGAGACCGCCCGGCACTCTAGTCGAACCGGCCCTAAGGGCAGACTGTGACATTTTTGCGAGGCTCCTCGACCTCTTTCCGGTGCCGTGGCATAGAGCGCCCACCATGGCCCCATTCGACGTCTCCTCCCTGCTCGCCCGCCGCGCCGCCCAATCAGATGAGGGCGCCATCGTGCGCATGTCGCAACGCGCCCGGGAGCTCCGGGCGAAAGGCCAGGATATCGCCAGCCTGACAATCGGCGAGCCCGATTTCGACACGCCCGCTTTTATCCAGACGGCAGCTACCGAGGCCATGCGCAAGGGCCTCACCCATTATTCGCCGGTCGCCGGCATACCCGAACTGCGCCAGGCGCTGGCGAGGAAGCTCAAGGACGAAAACGGGGTCGATTACGCCGCCAACGAGATTGTCATCGCCAATGGCGCCAAGCAGGCGATCGCCAATGCCGTGCTCGCCTTGATCGAGCCGGGCGACGAAGTGATTCTCCTGTCGCCCTATTGGGTCTCCTACGAGATCACGGTGCGCCTGGCGGGCGGTGTGCCCGTCATCCTCAAGGCCGGCGTCGAGGAGAATTTCAAGGCGCCGCCCGCCCGCATCGCCGCGGCGCTGACCGACAAGACGAAGCTCCTGATGCTGAATTCGCCCAGCAATCCGACCGGCGCGGTATGGAGCCGGGCCGAGCTCGACGCTCTGGCCGAGGTCGTCAAAGGCCATCCCCGCCTGATGGTGCTCTCGGACGAGATCTACGAATACATTCTGTTCGACGGCAAGATGACGTCCTTTGCGAGCCTGCCCGGCATGCGCGAACGTACGGTCACGGTAAACGGCTTTTCCAAGAGCTTCGCCATGACGGGCTGGCGGCTCGGCTATTCGGCAGGCCCCGCCCCGCTCGCTGTCGCCATGGCCAGGCTCCAGAGCGGCCTTACCGCCGGGGCCAATTCCTTCGTACAGCATGCCGCGCTCTCCGCACTGTCGGCGCCGCGCGACGATGTCGAGAAGATGCGGCAACGCTACGAGACGCGCCGCGACATGGTGGTCAAGGCGCTTTCCGCGATTCCGGGCCTGAAGCTCGCTCCCATTCCCGCAACGTTCTATGCCTTCCCCAATGTCGGCGCCTTCCTCGGCCGCAAGGTCGGCAATCACGTGATGGACAGTGTCGACGTGCTCTGCGACTGGCTCCTCGATGAGCATGGCGTAGCGACCGTGCCGGGTTCGGCTTTCGGCGATCCCAACTGCATCAGGCTCTCCTTCGCCACCGGCGAAGTGGAACTCGAGAAGGCCCTAGCCCGTTTCAGCGAAGGACTGGGCCGCCTTACGGCATAGCGATCCGCCTCTGTACTTCTTCCATCGCCGGGTCGCGCGCCGCCAGGTAGTCTGCGAAGGTTAGCGGCGCCTCTACTTGCGGATCGAGCGAACCGGGAGCTACGCCATAGGCGTAGTTGAACAAGAAACAATGCCCGATATCGGAAAGGCCGCAGCCCTTCTCCCAGTCATGAAAAGCAGTGGCGTAGCGCACGGGTATTTTCGAGTTGGGCAGCACCGTGCGGCCTCCATCCGCCCAGAATTGTCCGCGATCGCCCGGGGGGCCGCCGATCTGGAGCCCGCGCGCGCCCGCGAAGTATTTGAGCCGAGCCAGCATGGCGATGCCGGCAGCATAAGTGTTGGTCCCGGAGAGGATGAAGATGCGGCCGTCCTCGGGCACCGTCCTGGCAAGCCTGCGGGTAAAATCCGCCGCCAGCACGTAATTGCCGCTCCGATTGAAGCGCAGATCGACCACGACGTCCTTGACGCCTTTCGTCTTGATCTCCCCGAGCACGCCATCCAGATAGGTGGCGAGAGGCTCAGGCCAGGCGTTCTTGATGCGATTCAGCTGCATGTACAGAAACCCGCTGCCGGCCGGTATCTCATGCCAATAGGCCTGGTCGGGTCGTGAGAGATAGGCCGGCACTCGCCAGCGGCTGAGGACATGCGGCCAGCCGTCATCATTGGTGGCGATCGGAATCGGACTGAGGTCACGTACCGGCCAATAGTTCTTTCGCGGCGGCGCCTCCGGCTTGCCGCCGGACAAAGTGCGTTCGACCTCTGTCCCGTCCGCAAGACGCAGGCGCAGGCGACTCATGGCCGGGTTGTCGCCCAGCCCCGCCGCATTCAGCAGTTCGGGCGACACGAGGAGACGTGGCACATGATTGGCGAACAGGGTGTCTGCGCCGCCGATGAAGTTCCTGAGCTCGACCAGCAATCCCTCGACCGGGCGTCCGTCGACGGCAACGAGCTTAGCGCCCAGAATATCGACATTGTCATCCCGGGCTTTCACCACGAACAGACCGTCGGCGAAGTGTCCAAGACGGATCGGCAAGGTTCGGAAGCCGCCCTTTTACAGTTTCAGCCAGATCCACCCATACAGAGTAATATTATCTGGTATGTTGTGATACAGCATTTCATTTTCAGCCTCGTCTCAAAATGATGGGAGGCATTTCAGTGCACAGTATGTCGGCTTCATGCATCCCAAAATGGCAGTTGAAAATATATTGCTTGTTAGGCTGCAAAGGATGCTGATCCGGCAACTTCATTCCTCAAACGCACTAGCATTTGATAGGTTTCTGACCTGCCAGATCGTGATTCACGCGGTCACTGCACTCGAGAGGCACACCGCGCTTACAGTAGCGAGCTCAGATTTCGGCTTCTGCAGGAAAGTTGTTTGATCCTGGTGGTGAACCTTTTGCCTACATCATTGTCATAACACGTTTCTCGGCTTGCCGTCTGGCCTCCATGAATAGGTAACGCTGTTTAGCCTGAGTGACGATCTCGGCAGCTCCACAGGCCGATACCACCGCAAAGCCATTGCTCCTGTAACGTTGCCGTTCAGATAGAGGGCGTAAGACCACTGGCGGCACCGTGATAACGCGTTTTTTAATATCGTGCTGATTGCCGCGCTTTCATATATTTGACTTAGTGTCGATGCGGTCGAATTTTTGTTTTTCAGAGCAATGGCGCCAGCAAGATTGAGGAGTAACATTTTTCATCACCACCATGGCGCAGTATCGCCAATGGTTTCAGGCGGTCGTATACTTCCTTTGATGGCCGAGAACTCTCGCCGTAGCCTCAGCTCTTCCTGAGGCTTGCAGCGCACCCGACCACCAGTGCTTCGAGATGAGGCCGATCAGCGTCACGAGGCCGATCTGGGTATAGATGTTGATCGTGCCGGAGCCGAGATTGATCCCAAGCTGGCCCTGCGTCGCGCCGTTGACCTCGCCCAATATGAACAGGAAGAACAAGGCGCCGAACATCGAGGCCGGCAGGCCGATCAGGATGATGAACGGGTCGCGGAAGCTTTCGAACTGGGCGGCGAGAACCAGGTAGATGACGATCAGCGCGAACAGGAAGGTGTAAGCGAGCGTGTTGCCCTCGGTCACGAACTGCCGGCTTTCACCCTGGAAGTCGTAGGTCATGCCTTGCGGGAAATGCTCGGCCGCCTTCTGCTGCAGAAACGCCACCGCCTCGCCGACGGTGCGGCCGGGGAAAGGTGCGCCCTGGAAAGTCGCCGAGTTCAGCTGTTGAAACGTCGCAAGGCTGTTGGGCTGTACCGTCTGGTCGAGCGAGATGAAGGAAGAGAGAGGCACCATGTCGCCCGAGGTGGTGCGCACCCGGTAATCGAGCAGTCGCTCGGCCGAGCCGCGGAACGCCCGAGGCACTTGGGCGATCACTTCATAGGATCGCCCCTGGATGTTGATGCGGTTGACATTGTTGCCGCCGAGCAGAACGGCCAGGGTGGCGCCGACATCGCTCATGCGGATGCCGAGCTGGTTGGCCTTGTCCTTGTCGATGATGAGCTCGGCCTGCGGAGTCTCGAATCTGAGATCGGTGTTGGTGAAGATGAACAGACCGCTTTTCTTCGCCTCGGCTTCGATCTTGTCGAGCACCTCGGCGACCTTGGTATAGTCGCCCGGCGACTTGATCACGAATTCGACCGGCATTTCGCCGGCGCCGATCGGGATAGCCGGCGGCGCGGTGGCGAAGGTCTTGACCCCGGGAATACCGCCGAGCTTGCCCTGCAATTCACCGAGTATCATCGTGTCGGAGCGCTCGCGCTGCTCCCATGGCTTCGTGATGAGGCCGACGAACGAGGCGTGCACCGATCCCATGCCGACGATGGTGAACACGTTCTGCCGCTCAGGGACATCCATGAATATCTGCGTCACCCGGTCCGCATAGGTCTGCAGATAATCGAGATTGGTATGCTCGGGCGCGTTCACGAAGGAGAACACGACGCCTTGGTCTTCTGCCGGCGCGAGTTCTTTGTTGATCGCGGTATAGAGCACACCTGACAGCGCGATGATGAGCACGACCATGACCGCGAAGACCGGCCGCTGCTTGATGGCGCCGTCGAGGCGGCGCGAATAGAAGCGGCGCAGCCCGCCGAAAACGCGCTCGATGAAGCGGCCGAACCGGCCCTCCTCCTCATGCTGCTTGAAGATCTTCGAGCACATCATGGGCGAGAGCGTTAGCGCGATGACGCCGGATATGATGACGGCGCCGGCGAGCGTGAAAGCGAATTCGCGAAACAAGGCGCCGGTGAGGCCGGAAGTGAAGCCGATCGGCGCATAGACCGCCGCCAGCGTCAGCGTCATGGTGACGACCGGGCCGGCGATCTCGCGGGCACCTGCAAGCGCGCTCTGGAACGGCGTCATCCCATCCTCGATATGACGGTGGATGTTTTCCACGACCACGATGGCGTCGTCGACGACGAGGCCGATGGCGAGCACGAAAGCGAGCAGCGTCAGCAGGTTGATCGAATAGCCGAGCGCCAGGAGGAAGATGGCGACGCCGACCAGCGACAGCGGGATGGTGATGACCGGAATCAGCGTCGAGCGCAAATTGCCGAGGAACAGGAAGATGACGACGATGACGATGAGCGTCGCCTCGAGGAGCGTCTTGCTCACTTCCCAGATCGAGGCATTGATGAACTCGGTCGCGTCATAGGCGATGCTGGCCTTGAGCTGCGGCGGCAGCTGTGCCTGCAGCTTCGGGAATTCCTCGCGGACCTGCGAGATCACCGACAGCGGATTGGCGTCCGGCGTCGTGGTGATGCCCAGGAACACCGCCTTCAGCCCGTCGAAGGACGAGGTCGAATCGAAATTCTGGGGCCCCAGGTCGACGGTGGCGATCTGCCCCAGGCGGATGATCGTACCGTCCTTCACCGCCACGACGAGTTGCAGGAACTGCTCGGGCGTCTCGAGCGACGTCTTGGCGTTGATGTTCTGCTGGGTGAAGTCGCCCTTCACGCTGCCGGCGGCGGTGGTGAAGTTGTTCTGGGCGAGCGCGGTATTGACGTCGAGAGGCGTAATGCCGAGTGCCGCCATTTTGTCGGGGTTGAGCCAGACGCGCATGGCGAATGTCGAGCCGCCGAGGATCTCCGCTTCGGCGACACCGTTGATGGCCTGGATCTGCGGCCTGATCACCCGGTCGAGATAGTCGCTGATCTGCGCCGGCGCCATCGTTTCCGAGCTGAAGCCGATATACATGAGCGCATAGGGCGTGCCCGTGGTGCGGGTCACCACCGGATCCTTCGATTCATCCGGCAGCACGCTCTTGACTTCGTTCACCTTGGACAGAACGTCAGCCAGTGCCCGGTCGCCATCGGCGTTGAGCTTCAGCTTCATCGTGATGGTCGAGACATTCTGCGCCGATGTCGATTTCAGCGTATCGATGCCCTCGGTCGAGGCCACCGCCTGTTGGATAGGGGTTGTGATGAAGCCCTTGATCTGGTCGGCATTGGCGCCCGGATAGGCCGTCGTGATGGTGATCGTCGTGTCTTCGACCTTCGGGAACTGCCGCACCGGCAGGTTCCACACCGCATTCGCGCCGACCAGCAGGATGAGAAGGCTCACCACCGACGCCAGCACGGGCCGGCGAACGAAGATGTCGGTGAAACTCATGGGGCGCCCCCGTTATTGCGTGTTGCGGTCAACCGTCAGGTTGAGCGCGATCGAGTTGTCGATTCGAACCTTCGAACCCTGGTCGATCTTGTTCTGGCCGGCGATCACGATCTGATCTCCGGGCTTCACACCATCGACCACATTCACTCTGCCGTCACGCACCATGCCCAGCTTGATGAAGCGCCGCTCGATCTCGAGATCGGGCTCCTTCGCATTGGGATCCGCCTCCTTCGCCTTCACCACGGCGAAGACGCTGTCGCCATAGAGCGAATATGTCACCGCCGACTGCGGGATCGTCACCACCGGGGCCGGCTCACCGACGATCACCTTCACATCGGCATACATGCCGGGCACCAGGCGCCCGTCGGGATTCTCGAGTTTGCCCCGCACCGTGATCATGCGGCTCTCGGCCGAGACCCGGGCGTCGGTCGTCGACACCTCGCCGTTGAACGTGTCGTTCTGATAAGCGGCGAACTTCGCTTTCACCTTCTGGCCGATCTTGATGCGGCCGAACTCGCTTTCGGTCACGGTGAAATCGACATAGATCGGATCGACGCTCTGCAGCCAGATCATGTTCTGGCCGGGCGCGACATATTTGCCGGCCGCGACGTCGCGCAGGCCCAGCCTGCCGTCCCACGGCGCATAGATCGACTTCTGGGCGATCAGGGCTTCGGTGCGCTCGATCTCGGCCTGCATCCGGTCGCGCAGGACCTTCGCCGTATCGAAGACCGACTTAGACGCGAAGCCCTTGTCCAGCAGCGCCTGCTGCCGGTCGAGCTCAACCTGGGCATTGCCGAGTTGCACACGAAAATTCTTGAGATCGGCCTGTTCCGTGTCGGTGTCGAGTTGGAAGAGCTTCTGGCCCTTTTTCACCAGGTCGCCCGAATCGAAATAGAGCTCCTTGACGATGCCGCCGACCTGCGGCGCCACCTCGATTCCGTTGATCGCCGTCAGGGAGCCGATCGCTGTAACTTCCGGTTCCCACTGGTCCTGGCGCGCCGCTTCGGCCGACACGGTTTCCACCGGCTTGGGCGCGCTCATGATGAAGCCGGCGATCATCTTCGGCTTGAAATCAAAGGCATAATAGGCGATCGCCCCGGCAAGTCCGCCGAAGACAATCAGAACGAGAAAAAGATATATGATGCGGCGCAACATGGGGCGTTTAGATAGGCCGTTTGAAGCTGAATGTAAATGATATAAACTTACGAAATAGCCACTCCTGACAGATTTGCGAGCTACTATTTCGTTACGAAATGTTTCGGCACCTGAGAGGCGAATCTTAGACTTTTGGTCAGGTATCGAGCAACGGCTTGTGTTTCCAAAATGATACGTTTAAGGAACGGGAGTCCAGCCACCTAGAAGCTGGGCCTTAAGAAGAGAAAAGACAATGGGTGAGAAACGGCAGCAGGGGGGCTCATGGAATATTTCCTCGAGCAGCTCATAAACGGCATTACGCTCGGCTCGATCTACGGGCTGATCGCCATCGGCTATACAATGGTCTATGGCATTATCGGCATGATCAATTTCGCCCATGGCGACATTTTCATGGTCGGGGCGTTTATTTCCCTGATTGCCATCCTGGCCATCGGCCTGACCGCCTCGGCGAGCTTCGCCCTCCTCCTTCTGGCGCTGATCCTAGTCCTGGTCATCGCCATGATTCTGGCCTCGGCCTATAACTGGACGGTCGAGCGCGTCGCCTACCGGCCACTCAGAGGGTCTTTCCGCCTAGCGCCGCTCATTTCCGCCATCGGCATGTCGATCGTCCTCCAGGAGTTCGTCCGCATTGCCCAGGGCGGCCGGCCCAAGCCGATGCAGCCCTTGATCAGCGGTGGCGTGGAACTGATGCACCGCACCACCCAGCAAGGCGAATTCGTGGTCCGCCTGTCCACCATGCAGATCATCATCATCGTGACCACACTCGCTTTGATGGCGCTCTTCACGGCACTCATCACCCGTACCTCGCTCGGGCGTGCTCAGCGCTCCTGTGAGCAGGATATGAAGATGGCGTCGCTGCTCGGCATCGATGTCAATAAGACGATCTCCATCACTTTCATCATGGGCGCCTCGCTCGCTGCGGTGGCCGGCCTGATGTTCTTCCTGCGCTATGGCGTGATCGACTTCTATATCGGCTTCCTCGCCGGCGTTAAGGCCTTCACCGCGGCGGTCCTCGGCGGCATCGGCTCGATCCCCGGCGCCATGCTGGGCGGCCTCGTCATCGGCCTCATCGAAGTATTCTGGTCGGCCTATTTCTCGGTCGAATACAAGGATGTCGCCGCTTTCGCGATGCTCGCGGTAGTGCTCATCTTCCTGCCGCAGGGGCTTCTGGGCAAACCGGAAGTGGAGAAAGTCTGACCATGGCGCCTACGCACCCCGTAGAAACGCAAAAGGGACAAAGTGCTGTGAAGGCAGCCAAGCAGCAAACACCAGCCAGCCCCGATTATCGGCGCATTCTCATCGATACCGCACTTACCGCTTTGATCGCGCTGGCGATCATCGGTCCGATTGTCGGCATGAATGCCAGCGCCCCGCAAGGCGGCCTCGTCCTCGAATATCGCCCCTGGATAGTCTTTGTCCTTGTCGCCATCATCACCGTCGGGCGCCTCGCGCTTCATCTCCTGGTCTGGAACCGGCCTGCCTGGGTAACGCCGCAGCATGTCAAGGGCTGGGGATTGGGAGCGATCGTCGTTGGCGTGGTGGCGTCTCTCATCGGCGTGTTCAACACGGACGCGCCCTTGGGCCTGCTGGCCCGGATCCATCCGAGCCTGCCCGCCTGGCTCATCGCCTTCGGCATTTTCGCGCTCCTGTCGGGCATCTGGCTACTGGTTTCCGGCGCCAATGAGAGCGCGGAAGCCAAAGGCGTCCAATCCAGCTTCGTTCAGACGATTGAACCCCTCGGCAAATATGTCGGTATCGCGCTTCTGGGCGTGGCCCTCGTCCTGCCTTTCATCCCCGGCGTCGACCGTCGCATCGTCGACCTGGGGATCCTGATGCTGACCTACATCATGCTGGGCTGGGGTCTGAATATCGTCGTCGGCCTGGCGGGCCTCCTCGACCTGGGTTACGTCGCCTTCTATGCCGTCGGCGCTTATTCATACGCATTGCTTGCCACCGTTTACTTTCCTTTGTGGTTTGGCGACGCCATCACGCCATGGACCTTCTGGCTGGTCCTGCCGATCGCAGGCCTCCTCGCCGCCTGCTGGGGCCTGATCCTCGGCTTTCCGGTCTTGCGGCTCCGCGGTGACTATCTGGCTATCGTCACCCTCGCCTTCGGCGAGATCATCCGCGTCATTCTGGTCAACTGGTATACCTTCACCGGCGGCCCCAACGGCATCACCGACATTCCCCGGCCAAGCTTTTTCGGCATCCCCTTCACCAATGACGATAAGGGTTTTGCCGCGACCTTCGGCCTGACCTATACGCCTCTGCAGCGCATCATCTTCCTCTACTACGTCATTCTTGTCATGGCGCTCATCACCAACTTCGTGACGATGCGCTTGCGCAAGCTGCCGATCGGTCGTGCCTGGGAGGCCTTGCGCGAGGATGAGATAGCCTGCCGCTCGCTCGGCATCAACACGACCAACACCAAGCTCACCGCCTTTGCGATGGGCGCGATGTTCGGCGGCTTCGCCGGATCCTTCTTCGCCACCAGGCAGGGTTTCGTATCGCCTGAATCCTTCGTCTTCATGGAATCGGCCATCATCCTCGCCATCGTCGTGCTCGGCGGCCTGGGCTCGCAGATCGGCGTCGTCATTGCCGCCATCGTGGTGATCGGCGCCTTCGAGCTGTTCCGCGAAATGGCTTTCCTGAAAGCCATCATGCCGGAGGGCTTCGATCCCACTCAATACCGCATGCTGGCGGTCGGCATCGCCATGGTGCTGATCATGCGCTGGCGACCGCGCGGCCTCATCACCAGGCGCGATCCATCCATCTACCTCAAAGAGAAGAAGGCGGTTTCCTCTGACCTCGTCGCGCAGGGGCATGGCTGAAATGGCGAGTTGGAATACCAATCCCGTGTTGAGCGTGGATCATATAACCATGCGCTTTGGCGGCTTGGTCGCCATCGACGATCTCTCCTTCTCCGTTGGGCGCAACGACATCACCGCCTTGATCGGCCCCAACGGCGCCGGCAAGACCACCGTCTTCAATTGCCTGACAGGCTTCTACAAGCCGACCGAAGGCATGATCGTCATGCGTCACGAGGACGGCAAGGAGTTCATCCTCGAACGCATGGATGATTTCCGCATATCGCAGTTCGCCAAGGTGGCGCGCACCTTCCAGAACATCCGCCTGTTCGCCGGCATGACGGTGCTCGAGAATCTCGTCGTCGCCCAGCACAACACATTGATGCGGGCATCGGGCTTTACCGTCGCCGGCATTCTCGGAATTGGCGGCTATCGCCGGGCCGAAAAGGAAGCGGTCGAGAAATCCAAATACTGGCTGGAGAAGATCCATCTCATCGACCGCGCCGATGATCCGGCGGGGGATCTGCCCTATGGCGCGCAGCGCCGCCTCGAGATCGCGCGCGCCATGTGCACCGAGCCCAAGCTCCTGTGCCTCGACGAGCCGGCCGCCGGCCTCAATCCGCGCGAATCCGACGATCTCAACAAGCTGCTTCTGTCCATCCGCAAGGACCAGGGCATCGGCATACTCCTGATCGAGCATGACATGAAGGTGGTCATGGAGATTTCCGACCATGTCGTGGTGCTCGATTACGGCCAGAAGATCGCCGACGGCACCCCTGCCGAAGTGAGGACCAATCCGGCGGTTATCGCCGCCTATCTGGGCGTCGATGAGGAGGAAGCCCCGCCCATCGCCGAAAAACTCATCACCGAGGCGATCGTGCGGGCCGAGAATACGCCGACCTCCGGCGAGAAGGGGCGCCATTGATGACGAAGCCCCTCCTCACCATCCGCGGCGTCGAGACCTTCTACGGCAAGATCCAGGCGCTCCGGGGCATCGACCTCGATGTCAATGAAGGCGAGATCGTCACCCTCATCGGATCGAACGGCGCCGGCAAATCGACCCTGATGATGACCATTTGCGGAACGCCGCGCTGCCGGTCGGGATCGATCAATTTCGGCGGCGACGACATCACCCAAAGTCCGACCCACGAGATCGTCCGCCGCGGCATCGCGCAGTCGCCCGAGGGCCGGCGCATCTTCCCACGCATGACGGTTCTGGAGAATCTGCAGATGGGTGCGGCCGTCAGCGATCCCAAACACTTCGACGAGGATCTCGCCCGCGCCTTCAAGACTTTTCCCATCCTCGAGAAGCGCCAGGGCCAGCGCGGCGGCACGCTTTCCGGCGGCGAGCAGCAGATGCTGGCGATCGCACGTGCCTTGATGGCGCGCCCGCGGCTCCTGCTCCTCGATGAACCTTCGCTTGGCCTGGCGCCGCTCATCGTGAAACAGATCTTCCAGGTCATTCGCGATTTGAATGCCAGCCAGGGTCTGACCGTCTTTCTGGTTGAACAGAATGCGTTCCACGCCTTGCGGCTCGCCCACCGCGCCTATGTGATGGTGAACGGCCGCATTACCATGTCGGGCACCGGCAGCGACCTGCTCGCCAGCCCGGAGATCCGCGCTGCCTATCTCGAAGGCGGCGCCCATTGAGGAATTGGAGAATGTCTCTCTTCGTTGAGGACAACAGTCCCTGGATTTTCTTCATCATGACGGTAGTGATCGGCGGCGGCGCTGCCTTTCTCTCCGGCCGCGCATTGGCGACCAAATGGCGGCCCTGGCTGTTTGCCGTTCTCTACATGATCCCGCTCGGCCTGGCGTTGCGCTTCTTCCATTATGCATTGTTCAACGGCAACCTCCTGAGCCTCCATTATTTCATCACCGATACGCTGGTCCTCGTCGCCGCGGCGAGCCTTGGCTACCGGCTTACTCGCGTCGGCCAGATGGTAAGCCAGTATCCCTGGCTTTATGAGCGTTCGGGCCCCTTTGGCTGGAGGGCTAAGGGAGCTCCATGAGTTTGGACCAAGGGAAAATGCCAAAGAGCATGGCCCTTTCCAATCGCACCCTTTTGAGCAAAGATAGGCTCAAGGGGTGTGCAACCCCCGAAAGACCGATCAAGGTCATTACCCCAAGGGAGAAACAGATGAAGAAGTTTGTACTATCGGGCATAGCCGTAGGCTTCGCGACGGCCCTCGCCGCCACCACGGCCTGGGCCGATATCACGATCGCCGTGGTTGGCCCGATTACCGGCCAGTATGCGGCTTTCGGCGAGCAGATGAAGAAGGGCGCCGAAATGGCGGTCGCCGATCTCAATGCGGCTGGCGGCATCAATGGCGAAAAAGTGGTTCTCGAAGTGGGCGACGACGCCTGCGATCCGAAACAGGCTGTTGCCGTTGCCAACCAGATGGCCTCGAAGGGCGTTAAGTTTATCGCCGGCCATTTCTGCTCCGGCTCTTCGATCCCGGCGTCCAAGGTTTATGAAGAGGAAGGCATCCTGCAGATTTCGCCAGCCTCGACAAACCCGAAGTTCACCGATGACGGCGGCTGGAACGTGGCGCGCGTCTGCGGCCGTGACGATGCCCAGGGCATTGTTGCCGGCAACTTCCTCGCCAAGAACTACAAGGACAAGAAGATCGCCATCATCGACGACAAGACGGCCTATGGCAAAGGCCTGGCGGACGAAACCCGCAAGGCGTTGAACGCCGCCGGCGGCAAGGAAACCATGAACGAATCCTACACGGCCGGTGAAAAGGACTACACCGCGCTCGTCTCCAAGCTTAAGGAAGCGGCGATCGACGTCGTCTATGTCGGCGGCTATCACACGGAAGGCGGTCTTATTCTCCGCCAGCTGCGTGAACAGGGTTCGCAGGCACTCATGATCTCGGGCGACGCTTTCGTGACCGACGAGTTCTGGACCATCACCGGCCCGGCCGGCGAAGGCACGATCATGACCTTCGCTCCCGATCCGCAGAAGTTCGACTCGGCCAAGGCGGTCGTCGAGAAGTTCAAGGCGGCAGGATACAATCCGGAAGGCTATACGCTCTACACCTATGCAGCGGTCCAGGCCTATCAGCAGGCCGTCGCGGCGGCGGGTGGAGCTGACGACAACAAAAAGATCGCCGCGTGGCTGCGCGCCGGTAACCCGCTGAAGACGGTCCTGGGTGACCTCTCTCTGAACGAGAAAGGCGACATCAAGGACGCCAAATATGTCTGGTACAAGTGGCATGACGGCAAATATGCTGAAGATGCCGAACTGAATAAGTAATCAGCGTTCATCAGGCGCCCGCGCAGCTCGTCTGCGCGGGCGTATTGCTTTGCCGGTCCGGTTGGACCACCATCGGCTCGAAGATTCTCTCTCACAGAGTTACCGGATGAGCCGCAGATTGCTGTGCTTCGCTGTATTGGCGTGCTTGCCGGCCGGAATGGCGTCGGCCGAAATCGCCATCGCCACGGCAGGCCCGATGCAGGGCCAGTATGCGATGTTTGGCGAGCAGTTGCGGCATGGCACTGAAATGGCGGTTGCCGACATCAATGCCGCGGGTGGCATCAATGGCGAAATGCTGACTCTCGAAGTGGTCGACGACGGCTGCGATGCGCAGCGTGCGGTCACTGTGGCCACCGAACTCGCCGCCAAGGGCGTCAAATTCGTCGCCGGCCATTTCTGCTCGAATGCCTCGATCGCCGCCGCCAGGATTTACGAGCAGAACGGCATTCTGGAAATATCGCCGGCCGCGACCAATCCCAAATTCACCGATGAAGGCGGCTGGAACGTCGCCCGCGTCAGCGGCCGCGACGACGGCCAGGGCGTCTACGCCGGTAGCTTCCTGGCAACGGCCTACCGGGACAAGAAGATCGCCGTTCTCGATGACGGCTCCACCTATGGCAAGGGCATGGCGGACGCGCTTCGACGGACGCTCGCCGCCGCCGGCGTCAAGGAAGCTCTGAGCGAGCACTATGCTCCCAGCGGGACGGATTTCGGCGCTCTTGTCGCGCGCCTCACAGGCGCGGCGATCGATGTCGTCTATATCGGCGGCGCTCCCGCCGATGCCGGGCTCATCGTCCGCCGGCTGCGCGAGGCCGGATCGCCGGCTCAGATTGTCGCCGGCGATACGCTCGTCGCCGGCGAGTTCTTATCGGCCGCGGGTCCGGCCGCCGACGGCACCATCATGACCTTCCCGGCCGATCCTCAGCGCCTGCCCGCCGCCAGAGACGTGATCGGCAGGTTCGCCGACACAGGCTATGTGCCCGAAGGCGCCACCCTCTATGCCTATGCGGCGGTTCAAGCCTATCGCCAGGCCGCCATCGCGGTCGGCGGCGTCACCGACAACAGGAAGATCGCCGGATGGCTGCGCGCTGGAAACACGCTGAACACGGTCCTTGGCGACATTTCCATGAATGAGAAAGGCGACCTCAAGAACCCGAAATATGTCTGGTACAGATGGTCGGACGGCAAATATTTCGAGGACGCTGAGCTGAACCGGTAGAGGCACTCAAGCGGCCGGCTGAAGCCGACAAGGGACCGGCACGGATGGGATGCCGGTCTCTCGAGTTCTCGTCAATCGATCCTGAACTGCAGCCCTATGCCGGGGCCGCCGCCCCAATATCCCGGACCGTTATAGCCATAGCGCGGTCCATAGTAATAGGGATCGTAGTACCGGTCATAGTAGCGATAACGCCGCCAGTTTCTGCTCTCGCGCCAGCGTGAACGATCGCCGCGCCAGCGTGAACGATCACCGCGCCAATTACGGCGATCCTTGCGCCAGTTCTTCTTATGATTGACCTCGACGACACTGGCGTCCTGCGCGGTTTGAATTTTCACCGGCGCAACGGGCATCGCATGACTTGCGGCCGGGGCCATGAAAACCGTCCCCGCCGCAAGGGCACCGGCGACAGCAATGGCCTTGATGTTCAACACGATAGATACTCCTGACTCGACCTTCGACACTTCCTATGGCGAACACATAGGGATCGTCTCCGGCTGCTAAAAGGTATCTTGACCAGGACAACAAACGGCAGGAAGGATCGTTCCGAGATTCAAGGGAGGTGCCGATGAAGGCCTATTTCGTTCAGATCAAGTGTGAGCTGGGCAAAGCTTACCACGTGGCAACTGCTATCGCCGATGCCGAGATCGCATCCGAAATCTATTCAACATCAGGCAATTACGATCTTCTGGCGAAGTTCTATCTCGAGCCCGAAGCTGACATCGGCCACTTCGTGAACGAGAAGCTGCACAAGATCAAAGGCATCAAGGACACCTACACCATCATCACCTTCCGCGCTTTCTGAAGGTCAGCCATGCGATTGCCCGCAGCCCTCTTGTTTCTTCTGACGACCGCGACCATGGCGAGCGCCGCCGACAATGCCGAGCGCGCCGTTATAGGTTTTTCACCGGATGGCCGCTATTTCGCCTTCGAGCAGTATGGCGTCCAAGATGGCTCGGGCTTTCCTTATGCGGAAATATTCGTGGTCGATCTCGATGCCAATCAATGGGTCAAGGGATCGCCCTTCCGCCAGCGCCTGGAGGACGAGGCGGCACCTGTTTCGGCCGCGCGCGCCAGCGCCGCCAAGGCGGCATCATCCCTCCTGGGCAAGCTCAAGACCACCGAGCCCGGCGAAATGCTCGCGGCGCAACTGCCGACGCAAGCTGTCGCCGATCGCCACCGCATCGAATTCGATCCCTTCTATCAGAGCCGGACGAACCAGAAGGGCGACCGCTACACGCTGAAGCTCGATCTGGTGCCGTTCGCGGCACCCGAAAGCTGCTACGCGGAAGACGGCAAGCAGATGGGATTCAAGCTCACGATCAAGGACAACGAGTCGGGCGCGGAAAAGGAGGTCCACAAGGACATGTCCATCCCCTCCTCCCGCTATTGCCCGCGCGATTACGACATCTCGGACGTCGTCACCTATCGGCCCGTTTCAGGCATTGCGCGTCAAGTTGCCTTGATCGGCGTCTACACGCCGGGCTTCGAGGGTGTGAACCGGCGCCACATCGCGGTGCCTTTCGCGCTGCCCTAATCCGCGATGGCCTTGATATAGCGCTCGACCGAGCGGGCCACCGCCCCCTTGCCGTCATCCAGGATGCGCATATTCCAAAAGGCGCTGTAGACCTGCCCATAGTCGAAAGGCTCGAGCGCCGCGGCGATGTGCTTCACGGCGCGCGCATTGAGCGGCCAGAGATTGGGATAGGAGTACATGAAGCTCACATGCTTGCGATCCATCACGACCTGCAGGATGTCTCCGGCGAGCAGCACATTGGGCTTGTCCCGGCGCTTCCAATGACAGACCGATCCGCCTTCGAAATGCCCGCCGCAGCGGATCAGCGTCACATCGGGCAGGATCTGTCGGGTCTCGCCTGACCAGAAGACGATCGCCGGATCGGGCCGCATCACCCATTGCCGGTCACCTTCATGAATATAGATGGGGATATTTCCGAGCGCCCTGCTCCATTCGACGATCACCGAATAATAATGCGGATGCGATATCCCGATCGCCTTGATGGGGCCGCGCTCGCTGAGCGCCGCTACCGCCTCGTCGGTGACGAGACTGATGCAATCCCACAGCACATTGCCGTCCGGCGTTTCGGCGAGAAGCGCGCGCTGTCCGATGGCGAAACTCGGCTCGACACCGATACTCAGCACGCCATCCTCGTCCTTGATCACGACCTTGCGCTCGCGGGCGAGCTCTTCCATCGTCGTCCAGTCCTGCCCCGTCCAGCGCACATACTGCCGCCCGTCTTCGCAAATGGGGCATGAGGCCGGCGGCGCGGCGCTCGCCGCATACTGGACCCCGCATTGCCGGCACATGTGATGAATCATGAAGGCTCTCCCGCGCTAGAGAAGACCGTTTAGCGCAGGAGAGCCCATCGGGCCATTACTGTTTCAGCGGCTCCAGGCCCTGCGCCGTCTTGGCGAGGCGCACGAGATTGATGAATTCGGCGCGATAGCCGAACTCGTCCTTGCCCTTGGCGCCTTGAGCCAGCGCGATCACATCGTCATAGCTGAATGACTTTGTATATTGCCCGCCACGCAGCAGTTGCCCGAAGGCGGCAATGGCGGCCGCGAAACGCGCCTCCTGCGGCGCCGCCTCGACGCTCGTAGCCGCGGCATCGATCTTCACCGGCTCGGTGATGAGTTTCGAGTCTTTTTCACCGGGCAGCTTGTAGCGGATCTTGACGAAACCATACTCGTCCGAGCCTGCCTTGGCCGCGTTCTCACTCGCGCCATAGCGCAATTCGTCATTGAGTTTGGCCTTCGAGTCCTTAGGCGTGATCTCGTAGATCGCTGTCACCGTGTGGCCGGAGCCGATATCACCGGCATCGACCTTGTCGTTGTTGAAGTCCTCGCGCTGCAGCATACGCGTCTCATAACCGATGAGCCTGTATTCCGAGACGGTGTCGGGATTGAACTCGACCTGGATCTTGACGTCCTGCGCGATGGTGAAGAGCGTGGAACTCACTTCATCGACCAGCACCTTGCGCGCCTCGTTGAGCGTGTCGATATAGGCGGCGTTGCCATTGCCGTTCTGCGCCAGCGTCTGCATCATCTCGTCATTGTAGTTGCCGCGCCCGAAGCCCAGCACCGACAAAGTGACCCCTGTCTCGCGCTTGCGCTCGACGAAACTCTTGAGTTCCTCGGGGTCGGTGATGCCGACATTGAAATCACCGTCGGTGGCAAGGATCACGCGGTTGATGCCGGTCTGGTCGAAGCTCTGCTCGGCGAGCTGATAGGCCTGGCGGATGCCTTCGGCGCCCGCGGTCGAACCTCCCGCCATCAGCCGGTCGAGCGCACCGATGATCTTCGCCTTGTCCTTCGCCTTGGTGGGCTCGAGCACCGTGCCGGCGCTGCCGGCATAGGTGACGATCGAGACCGTGTCCTCAGGCCCCAGCGTGTCGACCAGCATCTTGAGCGCATTCTGCAGGAGCGGCAGCTTGTTGGGCTCTTCCATCGAGCCCGACGTGTCGACCAGGAGGACCAGGTTGGATTTCGGCTTCTCCTGGCCGTTGAGCGCGAAGCCCTTGATGCCGATATGCATGAGCCTTGTATCCGGGTTCCACGGCGTCGGGAAGAGCGAGACATTCGCCTTGAACGGCACAGCCTTGTCGACCGGCCCCGCATAGTCATAGGGGAAGTAATTGATCATCTCCTCGACGCGCACCGCATCCTTCTGCGGCAGCACATTCTGGTTCAACTCGGCACGCACGAAACTATAGGACGAGGTGTCGACATCGATCGAAAATGTCGAGACCGGCTCGTCCTTGGTGATCTTGACCGGATTGGTCTTGATGTCGCTGAACTTGTCGCGGCCGTGGTCCTGGTAATGGCTCTGGAGCCGGTCATCGCTCTTGGCGAGGGTCGTCGGCGCACTCTGCAGATAGGGCGCGGCCATGTCGGCGACACCCTCGGACTCCGACATGGTGAAGGCCAGCCCGCTTGTGGGCGCCGGCACGGGTTTCGCCGCGGCCTTCAATTCCTTTCGCGCCAGCGCGTCCGTCCTCTGCCTTGGCTCTGCTGTCGCGGGTTCAGGCATCTGGCCGGCATTCTGTTCCAGCGCCGGGGTGAACGTCAGTTCAGGCCGCTCGCGCAGCAGGCCGCTATTCACCGCGACCAGCGTGATCACCGCGAGGCTCGCACCGGCCATCAGGCCATGGCTCAATCTCAATCCATGCATCTTTGTGCTCCCGAAGAGGAAACCCCTCACCCGCATGATGAGACGGGGCTGAGCGGCCTTTCCTTGGGAGGCCTTCGAGAAAATTTCATCATAGGCGGCCATCGCCGCATCGATGCCCACTGACTTGGCGGTCGGATCGGACCTCGGCGCCTCGGCGCGGAATGGGGCTTTGAGATGGTCGAAGTCGTCGGTCATTCTTCCGTCCTCGCCAGCACCGCGAGGCGCTTGCGCACTTCATGCATGCGCCAGGACACGGTGGTTTCCTTGATCCCGAGCACCTCCCCTGCCTGGGCATGTGTCATATCCTCGGCCAGCACCAGCAAAGCCGTTTCCTTGAGATCGGGCGGCAGCCGGTCGATCGCCTGATAGAGCCATTGGAGGCGCCGGTCGCTGTCGGCCCAGTCGGCGCCCCGCTGCGCGTCGACCTCGACAAAGGCGGCCTCCATGCGCCCGAGCGTCTGCCGCCGCCTTATATGATCGCGGCAGTGATTGAGGGCGAGTTGATAGAGCCAGGTCGTAAACCGGCTCCGGCCGCCGAAACTGCCGATCTTGCGCGCCAGCGCCATGGCCATCTCCTGGGCGGCGTCCTCGGCCTCGGCCCGGCTGCCAAGGAATCGATAAGCCACCCGGAACAGCAGATCGTAATGCCGCTCCAGCAAATGCCGGAACGCGGCGCGGTCGCCGTCCTGGGCAAGCCGGACAAGATCGAGGTCGCTCGCACGCATGTGTCTGAAGCTTTGACGGATGCCGATGGCGAAACCTTGGAAGGAATACGGAAATTCTATACGCTGACTTCGCGTCCGGCCGTTTCCCGGGTGAAATCACCCAGCACCATGGGATTTCGGCCGTCTTGGGAGGCTTTCACCCCGGGCCGGATTTTTCCTCGCCCTCGCCCCCTCGATTTGATAGACCGCGCGGGTCTCAAATCGAAACGAGCCCGCCCATGATTCCGCGTTATACCCGTCCCGAAATGGCTGCCATCTGGGAGCCCCAGACCCGCTTCCGCATCTGGTTCGAGATCGAGGCCCATGCGGCGGACGCCATGGCCGAGCTCGGCATCATTCCCAAAGAGGCGGCCGCCACCATCTGGGCCAAGGCCAAGGACGCCGTCTTCGACGTCGCCCGGATCGATGAGATCGAGCGCGAGACCAAGCACGATGTCATCGCCTTCCTGACCCATCTGTCCGAGATCGTCGGGCCTGACGCCCGTTTCGTGCACCAGGGCATGACCTCTTCCGACGTTCTCGACACCTGCCTCAATGTCCAGCTCTGCCGCGCCGCCGACATTCTGCTCGCCGATCTCGATGACCTTCTCACGGCGCTCGAGCGTCGCGCCAAAGAGCATAAGAACACCGTCACAATCGGGCGCAGCCACGGCATCCATGCCGAGCCCACCACCTTCGGCGTTAAGCTCGCTTTCGCCTATGCCGAATTCATGCGCGCCAAGGAGCGCCTGGCCTTCGCCCGCATGGAAGTGGCGACCTGCGCCATCTCAGGCGCCGTCGGCACCTTCGCCAATATCGATCCGCGCGTCGAGGAGCATGTCGCCAGGAAGATGGGGCTGACGCCCGAGCCGGTTTCGACCCAGGTCATCCCGCGCGACCGCCATGCGATGTTTTTCTCCGTGCTGGCGGTGATCGCAAGTTCGGTCGAGAGGCTCGCCACCGAAGTACGCCATCTGCAGCGCACCGAAGTCCTGGAAGCCGAGGAGTTCTTCTCGCCCGGCCAGAAGGGATCCTCCGCCATGCCGCATAAGCGCAACCCGGTCCTCTCGGAAAATCTCACCGGGCTCGCCCGCCTCGTGCGTTCGGCCGCCATCCCGGCGCTCGAGAATGTGGCGCTCTGGCATGAGCGCGATATCTCGCATTCCTCGGTCGAGCGTGGCATCGCGCCCGACGCCACCGTTCATCTCGATTTCGCCTTGCGCCGCCTCACCGGCCTCATCGACAAGCTGGTCGTCTACCCGGAAAACATGCGCAAGAACCTCGACCGGCTCGGCGGTCTCATCCATTCGCAGCGTGTGATGCTGGCGCTCACGCAAAGAGGCATGGCGCGCGAGGAAGCTTATGCCGCCGTTCAGCGCAACGCCATGCCGGTCTGGCGCGGCGACGGCGATTTTCTCACTCTTCTGCAGGCTGACAAGGACGTGACCGCCAAGCTCTCCACGTCCGAGCTCGCCGAGCTCTTCGACCTCGGCTATCACACCAAGCATGTCGACACGATCTTCAAGCGGGTGTTCGGCTGACGCGTGAGCGGCGCTAGCTAGCTCAGCGTGCCGCGCGCCATCAGGCTCCACAGCTGGTCGGCGCTGAGGTCCCTGACCGGGCCGTCATAGGCGACGCGCCCGAGGCTCAAGACCACGATGCGATCGGCGAGCGCCCTCACCGTCGCCAGATCATGTGTGACCAGGATGACGCCGGTGCCCTGCGCCGCGATCGAGCGGATCAGATTGATCACCTGCGCCGTCTGCTTGACGCCGAGCGCTGCCGTCGGTTCGTCGAGACAGATGAGCTTCACATGCGCGCCGAGCGAGCGCGCGATGGCGATCGACTGCCGCTGCCCGCCCGAGAGCGAGCGCACCAGAACATCCTCATCCCGAAGCGTCACACCCAGCGCCGCCAGCCGCTCGCGGCATTGCTCGGCCGCCTTGCGGTCGTCGCGCACCGGCAGCAAGCCGAGCCAGCGCCGCGTCTCCTCGCGCCCGAGGATCATGTTGTGGGCGACGCTGAGATTGGGACAAAGCGCCAGGTCCTGATAGACCGTCTCGAGCCCCGCGGCGCGCGCATCTTGCGGGCTGCGGAAGGCGGCCGGCCGCCCTTGGAGCCGCATCGCGCCGGCATCAGGTTGAAGCGCGCCCGAGATAATCTTCACGACTGTTGATTTGCCGGCCCCATTGTCGCCGAGCAGGCAGACGATCTCCCCCTTGTGGACCGTGAAGCTTGCTTCCTCGAGCGCGGTCACGGCGCCGAATGATTTGCGCGCGCCATCGATCGCGAAGATCGGGCCGCCGTCATCCATCGTCTTTGCTTGTCGGGTCGTGGCCGGTGCCGGCGCGGCGCCGGTGTCGGCCACGCTGAAGGAATGGGGGGCGGCGCTTGCCCGCTTGCGCCGCATGCCAATCGCCAGCTGGTCGGCGGTCAGCGCCAGGAGCAGCATGGATCCCACCGCGATCGACTGCCACCAGGATTGCAGGCCGACGAAGATCAGCCCGGCATTGAGGATGCCGATCGTCGCGACGCCGATGGCGATTCCGAGCGGCCGTCCGGCGCCGCCCGAGAAGGCGACGCCGCCGAGGATCGCGGCGGTCAGCACATCGAGCTCGAAGCGCACGCCGATGGTCGGCGTGATGCTGCCGAGCCGGCCGGCGATCAGCACCGCGACGAGGCCGATGAGGAGGCCGTTGACGGCATAGAGGCCGACCACGGTCTTGCCGACCGGAATGCCGCACAGCTCGGCGGCGCGCGGATCGCCGCCGATCGCATAGATGCGCAAGCCGATCACCGTGCTGGTCAGGATGAAAGCGCCGATGATGAAGACGCAGAGCGCGATGAGCACCGTGAACTGGACGCCGAGGATCTTGCCGCGCCCCAGTTCGAGCAGCGCTGACGGAAAGCCGTAGACGGCGGTGCTGCTGACCACGAAAGCGAGCCCGCCATAAAGCGCCAGCATCGCCAGCGTCACGATGAGCGGCGAGATGCTGAGCTTGCGCACCAGGACGCCATTGACGAGCCCAAGCAGGAAGCCGAGGCCAAGTCCCACGATGATCGCGAGTGTTGCGCTTCCCGTCAGCACCGCCACCTTGGCGACGATGATGCCGATGAGCGCCACCATGCTGCCGATCGAGAGATCGACATAGCCGGCGATGAGGAGTGCCGAGGTGCCGAGCACGGCGATCAGGATCGAGGTGGAATTGACCCCGATGACGACGAAATTGTCCACACTGAAGAAGGCCGCGTTGAGAGCCGAGAAAAGGACGATCAGACCGAGCGCCACCAGCGCCAGCCCGATGCGGCCTGAGGCCTCGCCCGGCGCCTTGATGCCGAGCCGCAGGAAGGAGGTCCCTCCCTCCTGCGTCCCGGTCCAGGCCGTTTCGGCATTCTCCGTGGTCATGAAGCTACTTGGCTTCCGACGACCAGGGGAAATTCACATACTGGTCGCGCGTGTCATAGCAGATATTGCCATACATCCTGAGATAGATGTCGCGCTTTTTCGCATCGTTGTAGACCGAAGCCGGGTCGGCAACGTCGGCTTGGTACTGCGGCAGGAAGTCGGCGGTCAGCGCCACCGGCAGGATGTCCATCGCCTGCGGGATGCTCTTGCCCTCGAGCCAGTCGGCGGCGTGCTGGCCCATCGCATAGGCGAAGACCGGCGAGGCAAGACTGATGCTCGCCTTGTAGGGGCCGTCGCCTTTCTTGATTTCCGCCACCGCCTCGGGCTCACCGTCGATTCCCCCCAGGAACTGGTCGGGCCGCGCCTTGCCGGCGGCTTCGAGCGCGGCGAGCGCCCCCAGCACCACCGTGTCGGCGCCCAGCACCACATCGACATCGGGATGCGCCTGCAGGATGGTGCTCATCGTCGCGAAGCCGCCTTCCTTGTTGACCGGGCTCGGCGAGATGTCGGCGACGATCTTCACATCCGGCAAGGTCTTCATCACGTCGCGCATCGCGGCGAAGCGCGGCGCCAGGAACTCCATGCTGTCATGCGAGAGGATGACGACATTGGCCTTGCCGCCGAGCTTGTCCTTGATATAGGCGGCGGCCGCTTCCGCCAGCACCTTGCCGGTCTCATATTGCGGAGCGTTGAGGAGCGAGGTGGCGGGCGGCGGCACGATGGTGCCGACATAGGCGCCCGACCAGATGAGTTCCTGCAGGCTGTGGCTCATCGAGGCGGGATCGACGGGTGCCGCGATAAGTCCGCCGATCTTGGAGGCGAGGAAGAGCTGCACCTGCTCCACGCCCTTGGCGGCATCGTTGTTGGCGAGCGCGCGGCGATATTCGAGGCCACGGTCCTTGGCCGCCTTGGCGAGGCCCTGATCGACGCCCTGCATGAATTCGCGCTCATTGTCCTGGGCGAAGGCGAGCACCTTAGCGAGGCCCGGCGGCGCACTGCAGGCGGGCGCCTTAGGATCAAAGGGCTTGAAGACGGTCTGGATGGTGATGCCTGCCGGCCCCTCTTGCGCCGATGCAACCGGCAGACCGAGCGCCAGCAAGGCCGTTGCGCCGAGCGTCGTCAGAAGCACTTTTCTTCTCAGCATGATCAGTCCTCCCTTGGGTATTGCTTCGCGTCTAATGAAAAACTTCAGAGCGCCAGCGCTTGAACGGCCTTGGCGATCTCGGTGCCGAGGATGCGATGCGCATCGCTGTCGAAGTGGATGCCGTCGACAGCGCTCGATTCGATGACCGTGCCGGCATCGAAGAAGGCGGCGCCCGAACGTTTGGCGGTCTCGCGGAAGAGCCGGCCCAGCTGCCTCGATTTCTCGGCGCCCCCCAGAAACATCTGGCCGAACCAGTCGACCTCGAGCAATGGCGGCGGGGCCACGACGAGCACCTTGGGTGCAACTCCGCCATCACCCGCCTCGCTACGCTGAATGAGGCGAACCAGAACCTCAATTGAATCGGCTACATCATTGGGCGTCAAAGAGAATCTGTGCTTAAGGTCATTGGTGCCGAGCGCCAGCACAATCACGTCGAGCGGCATATGGGTCTCGAGCAGGACCGGCAGCGCCTTGATGCCGCTCTTGTGCAGGCCCTCGATCGGGTCCTCATGTACGGTGGTGCGTCCGGGATGGCCTTCTTCGATGATCTCCCAGCCATTTCCCAGGGCTTTGCGCATCACGCCGGGCCAGCGCCGGTCGGGGGCAAAACGGTGCCGGCCGGTGCGCGCCAGCGTCGGGATGGCGCCATAGGTGTTCGAATCCCCGAAACACATCACGGTCCTGGCTTGCGTCACGGCGCCTCTCCCTTCCCTGACCACCTATTTGAACGCCATCCGCCCTACATCCGTCAACTAATTTCTTCCACTGGAAGTATTAATTGAATTGCCGCAATGGATCAGCATTGCTACACCCCACCCAGAGGTTTTATCGGTGACAGGCACCAGTTTCTTCAGCGTCGAGAAGATCGGCTCAGGCCGTAGCGGCGGGACCACCCAGGCCGAAAGCCGGATCTACAACGAGCGCCTCGTGGTTACGCTGGTGCGCCGGCATGGCCAGCTCGCCAAGACCGACCTGACGCGCCTTACCGGTCTCGCCCCCCAGACCATCACCACCATCGTGAACCGCGCCGCCGAAGCGGGCCTGCTGCGCCGGCTGGAGCCCATGCGCGGCAAGCTCGGCCAGCCCTCCGTCCCCTACGCCCTTAATCCCGACGCGGCCTTCTCATTCGGCCTCAAGATCGACCACCACAGCGCCGATGTCGCCCTCATCAATTTCACCGGCGAAGTGGTGGCCTTCGAGCGCGCCGAGTTCGTCCACCCTGGTCCGGAAGACGTGATGGCCTTCGCTCGGAGTGCCATCGAGCGCCTGCGGGCGGCGCATCCCTCCGTCTTGGAGGAGCGCATTGCGGGCCTCGGCATCGCCTCGCCCTTTCATCCCGGCAGCCTTGGCGAGGACGCCGTCCTGCCTCAGCCCCGTATCCAGGCGTGGCGGAAGATCGACATTCGGGCCGAACTCGACCGCGTCTTCGACTGGCCGGTCTTTCTGCACAATGACGGCACCATGGCGGTCGCCGCCGAACTGATGTTCGGCGCCGGTGCTTTCTTGGCCGATTTCCTCCATGCCTATATCGGCCATTGCGTCGGCGGCGGCCTGGCGCTCGACCATCATCTGCATCCCGGCCGCAACAAGCTCGCGGGCGCGCTCGGCGACATGCCCGTCCCCGCTGCGGGTCATGGCAACGAACCCACAGTGCCCTTGTCGCGCCTCGCCTCCTTGCGAGCTCTCGCCGACCGGCTGAACGGCGCCGATGACGGACGCATCTGGTCGTCGCCCGACGATTGGGGTGATCTGGGCCCCCCCTTGCAGGACTGGATCGAAGCCGCCTCCGGCGGCCTTGCTCATGTCGTGATGAATGCCGTCGCCTTGCTCGATATCGACAATGTCGTCATCGACGGCGCCATGCCAAAAGAGGTGCGCAAGGAGATCGCCAAAGCGACGCGGCGCAAGCTGGCCCGAAGCCTTGCCGGCCGGCCGCAGCCCTTCTCGGTGCTCGAAGGCGCCTTCGGCCACCTCGGCCCCGCCATCGGCGGCGCCAGCATCCCGTTATTGGTGAAATACTCCAACGACCGCGACGTTCTCTTCAAGGACTGAGAGTGCGCCTGACCTGATCAATTGGTGATGACGATCCGCGTGTCGTCCATGCCATACTGGCGTATCAGGCTGTAGAGTCTGGCGGCGTTTCCGGGCGCCAACCTTATGCAGCCATGCGAGGCGGGCCGCCCCAGCGAGCGCACATAGCCGGTGCCGTGGATGGCATAGCCGCCGCGGAAGAAGACCGAATGCGGCATGGGTGAATTGTCGTATTTGCGCGAATAATGCATGCGTTTCAGGAGATACGGACGGAACGATCCGCGCGGTGTCCAGTAGCCTGAACGGGCGGTGGACACCCGCCAGCTCGCATAGGGCCAGCCATTGACGGTGACGGACATCGTCTGGCTGGAAATATCGATCCGTACAGCGACATTCGCCGCAGCGGACGACGTCATGACCAGGAGGCTCAGCAGGCCGGCAGCGGCGACGGATGCGGCCGCCCGGAGTACTCCGTTACGCATACGCATGATCAAGCCCTCAACAAACTCAGCCACTGTCAGAAAAGCATGACTCACTTCGGCCCGGCAATGGGCCCGCCCTTCAATTCGGCGTGATTATTCCTAGCTGTTTTCCAGCTGGAACGCATTGAATTTGCGGAAATATGTTTAAAAGCGAGGCGGGGCGGCTCAATCGAACAGGAATTCGCGCCCCACTTTGACCCGCCGCACCCCGTCATAGGCGATGATGTCGGCGGTGGCATAGGTCTCCGACAGGGTCGCCGGCAGGAAGCTTCCCGTGCCGACGATATCGAGCGGCGCCTTGGCCGCCCCCATGACCTGGCATTTCTGCGGGTCGAAGCCGGAGGAGCCGACGATCTGGGCGTCGCGATAGCCGGCCTCATCCAGCGCCAGGCGCGCATGGATGATCGAGGCGACCGACACCCCTTTGCCGAACAAAATGCGGCGCACCTTGTCGACCAGGATATTCCCAGGGTCGAGCTGAAAGGCGCGTCCGCCCAGAATCTGCTCGACGATATTATATTCGCCCGACACGCCGAGCCACTGTCCGACCCGCTCGACCGATTTCTCGTAATCGAGCCCTTCGGCGAAGCGCCCGCCATGCGTGTCAATTCTGACACCGAAAGTCTTGCCCTGCTTATCGAGCTTCGCTTCCCGATAGAACCACTTGGCGCAGCGCAGTGCGTCGGTGATCTCCTCGCCCGTATAATCGACGAGGGCGGTGAGCGTCTTGGCGCCCGGTATCGTGGCGTTGAAGAGCTTCATCGCTTCGAGCACATCGCCGCCGGTATAGCCGACCAGCGCATGCGGCATGGTGCCCATGCCCTGATCGGCGCCGAACAGCGGTGCCGTCAAATCCTGCGAGGAGCCGATGAATCCCTTCACCTTCGGGTCGGCGCGCTTCGCCGCTTCGCTGCCCACCGCCGCGCCATAGGCGGCGAGGATATTCATCTCGGCGCCGCTCGCATGGCGCGCATGCATGTCCATGAAGCCGGCCGTCGGAATGGCGCGGCACATCTCATACGCGTTGTTCGCCGACACGCAGGGAAAGCCGGTCTTCTGCAAGAGCAGCGTCTCGATTTCCGAGAGCTTCGCCATGGAGCCCGTGATTTCCATCATCTTCATCTCCGAAGGCACGAGATCGCCTTCGTTGAAGAAGCGTTTCACCTTGGTGCCGGGCGCCAGGCGGTTGATGAGGCGGATGGTCGGCTCGAGGGCGGCCACCACGCGCCGGCGCATGAACACCGCGAAGGTCACTTCCGCATCGCCATTCGCATTCACGATGCGCGAGGTATTGGTGAAATACTTGTCGGTCTGCGCGTCGATCGGGCCGGCGCTCAGGCAGATGTCGACGATGCGGTCGAGGACCTCATCGCGCTGCGCTGAAAGGGAAGCTCTCTGGTCCATAGCCTGTTTCTCCAGACCGGATTTTGGGCAATGTTGGGCGAAGCGTCAAACTTTCGCCAGCTGGTCCTGCATGGCCTTGGCGCCCGCCGTCAGGAGGCCGACATCGGTGGCGGCGGCAATGAATCTGAAGCCATGGCCGGCGAAGAAGGCGCAAGCCTCCGGCGAACCGCCGAAGGCGCCCGGAACAAGCTTGTTCTTCTTGGCGGCCGCCGCGATAGCCTTGATCGCGGCTTCGAGCTTGGGGACCTTGAGATCCTTGCCGAGGCCGAAGCCGAGCGAGATCGACAGGTCATTGGGCCCGACGAACAGCCCGTCGAGGCCGGGCGTCGCCGCGATCGCGTCGAGATTGCCGAGCGCTTCCTCGGTCTCGATCATGGCGAAGATCATGGTGCGGCTGTTGGCTTCCTTCAGATATTCGGCCGGCACCGTGCCCGCCGCCTGAACCGCGGCATAGCCGCCCCAGCTCCGCATGCCGGCGGGCGCATATTTCGCCGCCTTCACCAGAGCCTCGGCCTGGGCTCTGGTGTTGACCATCGGCGCGATCACGACCGTGGCGCCGGCGTCGAGCGCCTGCCCGACAAGGCCCGGATCGTTCCACAGAATGCGCAGGATCAGCGGCTTGCCGCTGGCCGTGATCGCCGGCGACATGGAGGCCACGTCAGTGAAGCCGGCGAGGCCGTGCTGCATGTCGATGCACACCGCCTCATAGGGTAGCCGCGCCATCTGCCCTGCGACAATTGCGCCCGGGAACGTCATCCATGAAAAATAGAAGGGTTCCGGTTTGGCGAGCCTGCTCCTGAGGTCGGTGCCCATCGCGAATCCTCAGCCTTCCGACTGAAGCTGTTGGACAGCCTTGCCGAGCAGCTCGTCCATGGTGCGGCGGATCTGGTGATCGGACTGGTCCACGCCCTTATCGTCGAAATCCTTGCGGACCTTGCGGAAGACGTCGTGATCGCCCGCTTCCTCGAAATCGGAAGCGACCACCGCTTTGACATAGGCGTCGGCTTCGCTGCCCGAAAGGCCCAATTTTTCTGCCGCCCACACGCCAAGCATCCTGTTGCGCCGCGCCACGGCCCGGAACCTCATTTCCTCGTCAAGGGCGAACTTCCGCTCGAAACCTTCCTCGCGCTTGTCGAATATCGTCATTCCAGCTCTCCACTAGGATTATGTGCAAATCTACGCTCAGGGAGATGAGATAGCGGCTGGCCGGCCCCAAATCAACCGCGCTTGATTATCCGGCCCTCCCGGGCTAGGTCCATTGTGCAGCGCACCCCCAGGCATTATGTTTGGGCCATGGCGGCAAGCTTATGAGTCGCATAACTTCTCGATATTGGTGGCGTAAGGACCCCTTGCGGACGTAATTTGCGAGGGTATCAAGGGTTTTCTGGATGAGGATTGTGAATATGAACACCAGGCGCACCCGCATTTATGAGGGCAAGGCGAAGATCCTGTATGAAGGGCCTGAGCCCGGAACCCTTATCGTTCACTACAAGGACGACGCGACCGCCTTCAATGCCCAAAAGAAAGCCGTCATCGACGGCAAGGGTGTGCTCAACAATCGCATTTCCGAGATGATCTTCACGCGGCTCAACGAACTGGGCCTGCCCACTCATTTCCTCAAGCGCCTCAATATGCGCGAGCAGCTTGTCCGCGAGGTCGAGATCATCCCGCTCGAGGTCGTGGTGCGCAATGTCGCCGCCGGTTCCCTCTCCAAGCGCCTCGGCATCGAGGAAGGCACCGCCCTTCCCCGCTCGATCATCGAGTTCTACTACAAGAAGGACGAGCTCAACGATCCGATGGTTTCCGAGGAGCACATCACCGCGTTCAACTGGGCGACGCCCCAGGAGATCGACGACATGATGCATCTCGCCATCCGCATCAACGACTTCATGTCCGGCCTCTTCCTCGGCATCGGCATCAAGCTCGTCGACTTCAAGGTCGAATTCGGCCGTCTCTATGAGAACGACATGATGCGCGTCGTGCTCGCCGACGAGATCAGCCCCGATTCCTGCCGTCTGTGGGACATCAAGACCCAGGACAAGCTCGACAAGGACCGTTTCCGCCGTGACATGGGCGGCCTCGTCGAAGCCTATCAGGAAGTGGCCAAGCGCCTCGGCATCATGCCGGAGCTCGCCGAGCCCGAACGCTCCCGTCCGCAGCTCGTGAAGAGCGACTGAACACCCTTCTCCTTCCCCGTTCACGGGGAAGGTGACGCGGTGCGCCGGATGGGGCGAGGCAGCAGACTATTTCCGCGAGGAACAATGAAAGCCAAGATCAAGGTTACACTGAAGAACGGCGTGCTCGATCCGCAGGGCAAGGCCATCGAGGGGGCGCTCGGCTCCCTCGGCTTCTCCGGCATCGAGCATGTGCGCCAAGGCAAGTATTTCGAGATCGACCTCAAGAACACCGACAAGGCGAAAGCCAAGGCCGAGCTCGACGACATCTGCCGCAAGCTTCTCGCCAACACCGTAATCGAGAACTACGAGATCGAGCTGGCGTAACTCGCCACGATCCGTTGCGCTCGGCGGCCTAGCCGGATGTCGCCTGCTCATCTCCCTCATACGTGATGACGGCGATAAGGCATGCGAGGACCAGGGCGCCAAGAAGGAAGCCCAGGATAACGACGGCCACCTTTTCCGCCCCGGTGACCAATTCGGCCTCGTTGGGCGAGGCGCGAGAGTAGCAGATTTGAATCACGCTGCCTGGGCTGAGGGTAGTCACGCTTTTCCACCAAGGCCTGAGAGTTGCGTGGGTGTTCCTCCCGGGTTCTGTTTCATAGAGTGCCTTGACGAGCGCTTCCTTTTCGAGTCCAAGCTTGCAGCCGTCGGCAACGAGCCTGGCCGCTTCTGCACCTCCATCGCAGCTTACAACAGCAATGGTCCGCGGCGAAACCACCATCACGGGATCAAAATTCCCTGATTTTCAGCCGAGCAGCTTCATGAAATTGCGTTTACGCTCGAAGCGCTGCCTGAGGCCTGCGACATACGCCGCTTGCTCGCTGGCGCCCTGCAAGGAAGTCATGCGGGCGATGAGTTTGGCCGCTTGCTCATAGGCAGGATTGCCGCCTGCATTGACGAGTTCTTCGACACGCTTGGCATAGACCGCCAGCGCCTCGCGGGGGTGCGACTTCTCGCTCTTCCGTGCGAGATCATCTTCCGCATAGGCAGATGCGCCATACTTGCGCACAGCCGCCCAGGCTGCGTCGAATGACTTCTCATGCATCAGAATGTCGATGAGAAGGCTCGCTGGATGCCAGAAGCCCCGCCGGCCGCTGGTTGCGCGGGTCTCCAAGAACATCACGGCGCTCTGCTGCGTGGCGGCGCCCCCGACTTTGACCAATTGCTTATAGAGTTCAAGGCTGGGCGCCTTCTCGAAGGCCCGCTGCAGAAGCGCTTGCATGTCGTCCTTGCGTCCTGCCTTTTCCAACAGCTTTCGGGTGAAGATGACGAGACGTTCATCCGGTTCTTCGTCCTCGAAGATCCACAGCCCCTCCTCGGCCCTGCGAAGAGCCTCTTCCTTTCGCCCATGCGCGAGACAAAATTCGGCCAGGTTGAGGTAGTCCCACTGCGAGGACAGATCCTTTTCGCGCAGGGCGATGCGGGCTTGCGTGTCGCCGTCACCTTCGGCGAAGGCATCCAGGATGCCCATAAGCGTATTGTAGTCGGGTTGAGGCTCGCCTCGCTGCCGGCTCCGCCCCGAACGCGGCGGGAGCTTTTCCCACGCGGCGTTGGCCAGGCGACGATATTCGGCGCGCCCCGTTTTACCCAATATGTCTGCGTATAGATCGGCGGCGCGATAGAACGTCTCGTATTCAGATTCCGTTTCGCGGGCAAAAAGATTGCGGGCAAGCTTCAACGGATCTGGCTTTGCCACGCGCGCAGCTTCCAGATGAATATCGCGCGCCTGCTCCATCAGCGCCCCGCAGTGGCCGTCGGAATCATCGATACCGCCGATGGCCCCCTCGATACGATCGATCGCATGCTCGGCCAATTTGAGGGCGACGTCGGCTTGGCCACCCTGCAACAGAGACGCGACGGAATCCAGAGCCGTGCTCACGCCGGCCGCCCACCCCTGGGCCGCGCGGTAGTCGACGTAATCGCGAGTGCGTGTCGCATTGTCGATCACCTTCTTAAGACGCCCTTCGAGCTCCTTGCCGTCGCCTGGCAAGGCGGCCGCCGCCGCAAGATCGAGTTCCCGGAAAAGCATGGGATTCTGCGCCGCCATCTTGACGATCATCTCGGCCAGAACATCGACATTCTTTTTCCTCAGATTATCGCGAATTCGCGAAAGGGCGCCGACACTGTCGGCCTTCCCGTCGCCGCCGGTCTCATTGACCGCCAGGATCACCGCGACCATGTGCTTGCACGTTCCAGAATCCTCAAAAAAGGGACATGAGCACTCGCCGCCGAATGTCTTGCCGCGCCCATGGTGTTCAACCTGATAGTCCTCGCTGCCCTCGACCTGCGCCAGGACGTGTTCCGGCTCGAGGCTGAGAAGTACGACCCTGCCGTCGCGATGATAGGCTTCACCGCGCGCGAAAGTTTTCTCCCCCACATGCCTGCGCAAGGCATCGATATCGAAGCCAACGATCTTGCGAGCTTTCATAGCGGGTGCAGTAGTCCTTCTGTCTTAATCAGGTGCAAAGCCTTCTCGAGGGTGACCGCGCTGTGCAGTCGCCACCATGTTCCTGTATGCCTATGCCACATTATGTCGAACCTACGCTCTCCCGCGCCTCCTCCGGCGTAGTCAAGACGCGTGAAGGCGGCATCGAATTCCTCCCCGGTATTGTGGGGAAAGCCGGATCGGTAGCGGGTGATGAAGCTGTATTTGTCGCCCCGCCATCTTCCGAAGATATCGACGGGGTAGTTAAATTCAGTAGGTCGGATTTCACGCAGATAGCGCGGCTTGAAAAGTTCGGTGATTATGTATTCGCACGCGGCCGCGACGGTCGCCTTCTCTTCCGCGGACAGGGTCACCTCCAGAGTCCGGCACGCTTTTCGCTTCGCCATTCGACGTGATCTTCCTGGATCAATTGTGCCATGAGCGGCCGGCGCGAAAACGATCAACGGGCCTATTTCAACAGATTTTCTATGCGGCCCGCCGGCGGGTCAGCCATCTTTGGTGACCTCGGCCAGCCCGCGCATCAGATTGGGCGTCGACCAGGTGGCGACCCCGGCGCCGGCGAAATCGCGATCCGTCGTCCAGATATCGGCATCGGCATGCCAGGCCAGGGCCAGCACATGCGCGTCTCTCGTCGATCCATTTCGGCTCGGGGCGGCGTCGCGCAGGGCGGTCTCGCTCCGCTCAATGAACGAGTTTAGCGCCGCCACCGGCACGATTGTAATCTGCTCTGCAAGGGCATCGATGATGGCCAACAGGTCCGGCCGCTTCATTCCGAGCTCGATTCGCCGGCGCGCTTCATGAACGACCCGGTCTGTCGTGATGAGGATGGCGGCGCGCTGCGCCGCGATGATCGCGCCGGAGCTTCTCCCATATGCGGCCGAAATCAATATGGTTGCGTCCAGAACAAGCGTCGCTGAAGGCGCTCTCATGGCTTCTTCAGCCACTCCGCTTGGAGAGCGCGCACGGCCTCGACGGACCAGTTCGTGGGATCGACGTTACCGAACTGCGCCAGCGCCAGATCGTCGGCGGCAGGATCGCGTCCCTTGGCCAGTTCCTCGGCACGCGCCAGGATAGCAGCCAGCCGATCAGGATCGGCCGCCTTAAGAGGGATCAACAGGCCCACAGTCCGGGCACCCGACTTCACCGCGGTCGGTCCCGCCAGGGCTTGAATTTTCTCGCCGGACATCTTCTGCAGATCGCGAATGTTGATATGCGTCATTACACTTACATACCATCATATGTAAATAGAAGCAAACGCACCGAGGGACTTTTGTATCGACTGGAATCTCGCTATTGAGCGCCCTTGCAGTTCAGGATCCGAAACCGCCATGAAATCCGCCGTCGTCCTTTTTCCCGGAATCAACCGCGAACGCGATATGGCGCGCGCGCTGGAAGCTGTCACCGGCCACAAGCCGGTCATCGTCTGGCACACCGAGACGACCTTGCCCAAGGTCGACCTCGTCGCCGTGCCGGGCGGCTTCTCTTATGGCGACTATCTGCGCTGCGGCGCCATCGCGGCGCGCTCGCCGATCATGAACGATGTCCGCGCCAAGGCCGCCAAGGGCCTGAAGGTTCTGGGTGTGTGCAACGGTTTTCAGATCATCACCGAGGCGGGCCTCCTGCCCGGCGCGTTGTTGCGCAATTCCGGTCTCAAATTCGTCTGCCGCGAAGTGAAGCTTAAAGTGGAGAATACCGACACCTTCTTCACCAACCGCATGAAGAAGGGTGACGTGGTGCGCTGCCCCATCGCCCATGGCGAAGGCAATTACATCTGCGATGACGAGACCCTGAAGGCGCTCGAGGGCGAGAACCGCATAGTCTTCCGTTATGCCGAGGGCACCAACCCCAATGGCGCCATGAACGACATCGCCGGCATCACCAACGAGCAAGGCAATGTCATCGGCATGATGCCGCATCCGGAGAATATGATCGAGCCGCTGCACGGCAACAGCGATTGCCGCCCCCTCTTCGAGAGCCTGCTCGCGGCGTGAGCGTCGACGTCACCGTCTACGGCGCCCGCTACAGCGTCTATGTGCGCGCCGTCCTGATGGCGCTTGAGAGCAAGGGCGTTTCCTACGACCTTGTCCCCGTCGATATATTCTCGAAATCCGAGGATCTCGACGCCTATCGTGAGATCCATCCCTTCGGCCGCATACCGGCACTCCGCCACGGCGACTTCATTCTTTATGAGACGGCGGCCATCAACCGCTATGTCGACGAGGCCTTTCTGGGACCTCCCTTGCAGCCGGCTCAGGCCGAGAACCGCGCCCGCATGACCCAGATCATGTCGATGACGGATTCCTACGCCTATCAGCCGCTCGTCTGGGACGTCTATGTCGAGCGTATCTCTAATCCGAAGGACGGCAAGCCCACCGACGAGGCGCTGATCGCGGCGGCCCTGCCCAAGGCGCGCATCTATTTCAAGGCGCTGCATTATCTCATGGGGTGTCAGGCCTTTCTTGCCGGCGAGGCACCGACGCTCGCCGATTTCCACGCCGCCCCGGTTTTCGGTTATTTTCTGGAGGCGCCGGAAGGCAGGGAGGTTGTGAAGGAGTTTCCGCGCGTCCAGCAATGGTGGCAGCGTATCTCGGCGACAGAGGCCTTCAAGCGTGCCGTCGGATCATAGTCCATGAGGCGGACGTTCGACGGTTTTTGACGCTTCCTGGCTTGCTGTCCGGCCCGGCCACACTTCTCGCCCAGGCGGCCCAGGCCGGATTCGCAACGTAAACCCGCCCGATTCATTTGTGCTTTTTCGCGTGTTGTTATCCCCGCCCAAGCCCGCTAAAGCACCTTTTTCTCCGCATCGGTTCCAGCGAAAACCATGATTCCCAACGATATCAAGATCACCCCTGAACTCGTTGCCCAGCATGGGCTCAAGCCCGACGAATATGAGCGCTTCCGCAAGCTCATCGGCCGCGATCCGACCATCACCGAGCTTGGCATCGTTTCCGCCATGTGGAACGAGCACTGCTCCTACAAGTCCTCGAAGAAGTGGCTGAAGACGCTGCCGACCAAGGGCCCGAAGGTCATCCAGGGCCCGGGCGAGAATGCCGGCGTGGTCGATATCGGCGACGGCCAGGCCGTCGTCTTCAAGATGGAGAGCCACAACCACCCCTCCTTCATCGAACCCTATCAGGGTGCGGCCACCGGTGTGGGCGGCATCCTGCGCGACGTCTTCACCATGGGGGCACGTCCCGTCGCCGCCCTCAACGCGCTGCGCTTCGGCAGTCCCGATCATCCCAAGACCCGCCATCTCGTCTCCGGCGTCGTCGCGGGCATTGGCGGCTATGGCAATTCCTTCGGCGTGCCGACGCTGGGCGGCGAGGTGAATTTCCACCCGCGCTACAACGGCAACATCCTGGTCAACGCGATGGCGGTCGGCCTGGCCGATGCCGGCAAGATATTCTATTCCAAAGCCGAGGGCGTCGGCCTTCCCGTCGTCTATCTCGGCGCCAAGACCGGGCGTGACGGCATCCATGGCGCCACCATGGCGTCGGCCGAATTCGACGACAAGGCGGAAGAGAAGCGCCCCACCGTCCAGGTCGGTGATCCGTTCACGGAGAAATGCCTGCTCGAGGCTTGCCTCGAGCTCATGGCCTCGGGCGCCGTCATCGCCATTCAGGACATGGGTGCCGCCGGCCTCACCTGCTCGGCGGTCGAGATGGGGGCCAAAGGCGATCTCGGCATCGAGCTCGATCTCGACAAGGTGCCCTGCCGCGAGGATGGCATGACCGCCTATGAGATGATGCTGTCGGAATCGCAGGAGCGCATGCTGATGGTGCTGCGCCCCGAGAAGGAACAAGAGGCCGAGGCGATCTTCCGCAAATGGGGTCTCGACTTCGCCATTGTTGGCAAGACCACCGACACGCTGCGCTTCGTCATCAAGCACCAGGGCGAAGTGAAGGCCGACCTGCCGATCAAGGAGCTCGGCGATGAGGCGCCCGAATATGACCGCCCCTGGGTGGCGCCCAAGCTCAGGCCCTTCCTCAAGGCCGAGGACGTACCGGCACCGAACGACCTCAAGGCAGCGATCCTGAAGATCCTCTCCTCGCCCGACATGTCGTCGCGCCGCTGGGTGTGGGAGCAGTATGACCATCTGATCCAGTCGAATTCGGCGCAGATCCCAGGCGGCGATGCCGGCGTCATCCGCCTGGACGGCACGCCCAAAGGCCTCGCCGTCTCGACCGATGTGACGCCACGCTATGTCGAGGCCGATCCTTATGAGGGCGGCAAGCAGGCCGTGGCGGAATGCTGGCGCAACCTGACGGCGGTCGGCGCCGACCCGATCGCGGTGACTGACAATCTCAATTTTGGCAATCCGGAGCGGCCCGAGATCATGGGCACCTTCGTGAAGGCCATCGAGGGCATCGGTGACGCCTGCCGGGCGCTCGACTTCCCCGTAGTCTCCGGCAACGTGTCTCTCTACAACGAGACCAACGGCCAGGCGATCCTGCCCACTCCCACCATAGGCGGCGTCGGCCTCCTGCCCGATCTCACCAAGATGGCGACGCTCGCGTTCAAGGCGGATGGGGACGCTATCCTGCTCGTCGGCGGCCATGGCGATCATCTCGGCCAGTCGATCTTCCTGCGTGAGGTGCTGGGCCGCGAGGAAGGCAGTCCGCCGCCCGTCGATCTCGACCGCGAGAAACGTCATGGTGACTTGATTCGATCTCTCATCAGATCGGGCCAAGTCACTGCCGTACATGACATTTCCGACGGTGGTCTCGCTTCCGCTTTGATCGAGATGGCGCTCGCGTCCAAGACCTTGGGGGCTTCGGTCAGCCGGCTCGATCACGTCGCCCTCTTCGCCGAGGACCAGGCGCGCTATGTGGTGACCTGCCCGGCCAAGGAAGCGGCCAAGATCATTACCCAGGCCCATGTGAAAGGCGTCGATGTCATCCGCATCGGCATGGTGACGGACGCCGCTGGATTGATTGTCGAGGGGGCTGCTTCTATATCCTTGGACGACCTGAGCAAAGCGCATGAAGGCTGGTTCCCTGCCTACATGAGCGCCAAGGCAGCCTAAAAGCATCCGCCCAAAAAGTTGCAGACTTTTCGGATAAGCGGATGCGAAAAAGAGAAACTGGAGACCTGAAGCATGGCCATGAACGCGTCCGAGATCGAGCGGCTCATCAAGGAAGCTCTTCCGGATGCGCAGGTGGAGATCCGCGACCTTGCCGGTGACGGCGACCACTATGCCGCCAATGTCGTCTCCTCCTCCTTCAAGGGCAAGTCGCGCGTCCAGCAGCATCAGATGATTTATGCCGCGCTCAAGGGTAGAATGGGCGGCGAGCTGCATGCTTTGGCGCTGCAGACCAGCGCACCGGAGGATTGAAGCAAGGGATGCCGACTACCATTTTGATCGGTGCGGTCCTGGTCATTGCGGCGCTCTATGTCGTCAAGACGCTGACCGATCGGCTGGTCAAACGGAATGTCCAAAGGGCGGGTAAGACGGGTGAACAGAACACAGCTTACAGGTGGCAACCCGATCTGGGTCATCACCTGCATGAATCCCGTTTCGACCCGCACAACGGACTACAGCATGCCGGCGTCTGGTTGACTGAAAAGTCCGACGAGGACCGGCACGAAGAACGTAGAGAATATCTCAGAGAGCGAGCGAAAAATGACCGACATCAAGACCTGGATTGATAGCGAACTGAAATCGAACGGCGTGGTGCTGTTCATGAAGGGCACACCGGACGCGCCGATGTGCGGCTTTTCGGGCCGCGTCGTGCAGATCCTCGACCATCTGGGCGCCGACTATAAAGGCATCAATGTTCTCGAATCGGGCGAGTTGCGCCAGGGCATCAAGGACTATTCCAACTGGCCGACCATCCCGCAGCTTTATGTGAAGGGCGAATTCATCGGCGGCTGCGATATCGTCACCGAGATGTTCCAGTCGGGCGAGCTCAAGACGCTTCTCGCCGAGAAGACCGCCGCCTGACGCATGGCTGGCCCGTAGATCACGATGAGCTTGGATTGCATCGATCCAACCCCATAAACGTGATCGATTTTACTATATTGGCGCGGGATTATTGCGAAAAACCGGTGCCCACTTTTTCGCATCCCGCGCTCGCCGCCAATTGACGTGACTTGAGGCTTCGGGCAACTCATTGCCCGGCCCATGTCCATCACATCTTCGACCACCACTTCGTCGGCCTCGACACTTGCTTTCCTGGCCCTGCTCGGCGCCGGCGTGGCGGTCGGCTTTTCGCCCAATTTCGCCCGTCTGTCTGACCTGGCGCCACTGGCTTCCGGCTTCTATCGCCTGGCCTTTGCCGTCCCCGCCATCTGGCTCGCGGTCCTCCTGACGGGTGGCAGGCTCGAGCCCCTTTCCCGCATGGCGCCCAGGCACCGCTGGCGCCTCTTGCTCGCCGGTCTCGCTTTCGCCGCCGATATCGCCTTCTGGCATCTGGCCATCGCCCAGACCACCATCCTGGAAGCGACGTTGCTCTCCAGCACCGTGCCGATCATTGTCTCCGTCGCCTCGGTGTTCCTTTTCGGCGAAAGGCTCAAGCCCCTCTTCGTGTTGGGCCTCGCGGTGGCACTGGCCGGCGTCACCTTCCTCGCGCTGCAGAAGACGGGCGCCCAGGTGGCGCCGCCCAACCGGCTCCTGGGCGGCATCTTCGCTCTGCTCGCCGCCTCGTTCTTCGCCATCTATCTCCTTCTGATCGCCAGCGTCCGCCAGAACAGCTCGACCGGCACGATCATGTTCTACACGACGCTGATCTCGGCCTTGGCGATGGCGCCCTTCGCCTTGGCCATGAGCCCGACCATGCTGTCCGGCTCCCTCAATGGCTGGCTCGTACTCCTGGGTCTCGCCGTCATCAGCCATGCCGGCGGCCAGGGGCTCATGACCTTCGCGCTCGCCCATCTGCCGACCTCCTTCTCCTCGATGATGGGGCTGATGCAGACGGCGGTCGCCGCGGTCGTCGCCTGGATGCTTTTCTCCGAGCCCTTGACCCTGCCGATGCTGGCGAGCGGTGCCGCGATCCTTGCCGGCATCTGGGTCTGCCGCAAGGCGACGGCGGCCTGACGATGGCGCAGTTCAAGCCGATCGCCGCGTTGCTTTTTACCGTCCTCGTCTGGGGGATTACACCGGTCTTCCTGCGCTCGCTTTCGGTGGGCCTCGGCCCCGCCGATGCTCTGGTGATCCGCTACACGCCAATCGCGCTGACCTGCATCCTCATCCTGGTCGCGACCGGCGGATGGCGGATCGCGCGCGCCGACTGGCCGCGCCTGCTCGTCATCTCCTGCATCGGGATCTTCATCTACAGCGTGGCGTCGGTCTATGGCTTCGCCAGCGTGCCCGCCGGCATTGGCGGCCTTCTTTATGCGACACAGCCTCTGTTCATTGCCCTTCTTGCGGCGGTGCTGTTGGGCGAGAGACTGACCATCCATATCATCTTCGGATTCCTCCTCGCTATTGCCGGCACCGTGCTGCTGCTGTGGAAGGATCTCGCCGCCGGCCCCGAAACCCAATCCTATGCCATCGGCGCGCTGCTGCTGGTCACCGCCTGCGCCGCCTGGGCTTTCTATTCGGTTCCGGGCAAGGTGTTGTTTCAGCGCTATGGCACCTTGTCGATGACGGCCATGAGCCTTCTCATCGCGACGCTGCCGATGCTCGCTTTCGCCACGCCGGGCACGCTCGACACGGTGCGCGCCATGACGACGCGGCACTGGCTGGAGCTCGCCTACCTTGCCGGCTTCTCGACCTTCATCGCCATGTTCACCTGGACTTATGGGACGGCCCGGGTCAGCGCCGCCACCTCGGGCGCCTTCCTCTATCTGATCCCGGTCATCGCAGTCTTCGCCGGCGCTCTCCTGCTCGGTGAGCCGGTGATGCTCACGACCGTCCTGGGCGGCCTTCTCATTCTCGGCGGCGTCGCCGTCGCCCAGTTCGGGCACCGTGTCCGAAAGGTCTGACAGGAGGTATTCACACTGCTTCCTTATCGCGAAAGTCGAGCAACTTTCGCGGGAAGCGCTCTAGCAGCACTCTTCAAGTTCGGCTGCTAACTTATTGAAATCCGAAAATTAAATTAATCTTCACCATCTTGACCTAGGATCACCGTCGCAACAGAATTTAGTTCGGCACTGCGAATCCAGGAGGATTGGCGATGATCGACAGAGCCTTCGAAGGTCAGTTGCGTGGCTGGTCGCTGACGACCGCGGAAATCATGTACCGCCTCCCCGATCACCGCGAGATCCTGCAGCTCTTCCTCTGGCAGGACTACGACCAGGCGCCGCGTTTCCCGCGTCTCATCAAATTCCTCGATTTCTGGGCTCATAATCTCGACGGCCCCCTCTGCGAGGTCCGGATCGCGCATTCATCAATCGTCGGCCCGGCGGAGTTGCGTTACATCGGCAGCGAATGGCGGCTGCATTAAGCCCCATCGCATTCTCACATGAGTTTGATTTTGCCGGCGCGCCCACCGCGCTAACGTGATCTCGGGACGCGCAACCGGGAGAATGCTCATGACAAGGATTGCTGGACTTGCCGGATTGCTGATCGTCTACGCGGCAACGGGTGTCGCCGCGCAGGACAATTCGATGAGTTTCTTCGTGACAAGCGTCAACCCTGGCAAGGGCGGCGATCTTGGCGGACTGGCTGGTGCCGACGCCTATTGCGCGAGCCTCGCGGCGGCGGCGGGCGCCCCGGCGGGGAAGACCTGGAAAGCCTATCTGTCCACTGATACCGTGAATGCCAGAGATCGCATCGGCAGCGGCCCATGGTTCAACGCCAAAGGCGTGAAGATCGCCGACGACGTCGCCTCTCTCCACAGCGACAAGAACAATCTGACCAAGCAGACAGCGTTGGATGAGAAAGGCAATGTCATCAATGGACGCGGCGACAACCCGAACCGTCACGACATGCTGACCGGCTCCAAGGCAGACGGCACGGCGGCGCCCGAGACATGCGGCAACTGGACGATGGGCGGGGCCGAGGGGGCTGCGATCGTCGGCCACTCGGACCGCATGGGTTTGAACGACTCCGCGCAAGCAAAGTCATGGAACATGTCGCACCCGACGCGGGGTGGCTGCAGTATGGAGGCCTTCAAGAGCACCGGCGGTGATGGCCTGTTCTACTGTTTCGCTACGAACTGACCCCGTCCTCCGGCGGAGCCTCAGTCACCCTCGTGACTTCCAGTTAAAAGGGTGCAAACTGGTCGCGTCGAAACGCGGAGATAACTCATGCTGGCTCTCAGGCCCAATTGCGAATGTTGTGACAAGGATCTGCCGCCTGAGGCGGAAGATGCGCGCATCTGCACCTTCGAATGCACTTTCTGTGCGACTTGCGCGGACGATAAGCTCCACGGCATCTGCCCCAATTGCGGTGGCGAACTGGTCAAGCGCCCGGTTCGCCCGGTGGCGATGCTCAAGAAATATCCGGCCAGTACCGAGCGCGTCTTCAAGCCGCAAAGGCTGCGCCGCCTGACTACCCAATTCGTCGTGGCCGCCCTCGAGGCGGCCATCCAGCCCATCCATGCAACAGCGCTACAACGTAGAGTCTGGATGGCCGGGTCAAAGCCCGGCCATGACGAGCGGAGAGAGCAGATGAAGGCGGCCGACTCCACGATATGCTTGGGACCGCCGATCAGGATGACGGCGGTCTCCATCGCCTCCCCCTAACTCGTCATGGCCGCCCGGATGGCCGGGTTTAACCCGGCCATGGAGGCGGCCATCCAGTCCATCCATGCGACAGCGCTACGACGTCGGGTCTGGATGGCCGGGTCAAAAGCCCGGCCATGACGAGTGGAGAGAGCAGATGAAGGCGGCCGACCTCACGATATCCTTGGGACCGCCGATCGGCATGACGGCGGTCTCCATCGCTTCCCCCTAACTCGTCATGGCCGCCCGGATGGCCGGGTTTAACCCGGCCATGGAGGCGGCCATCCAGTCCATCCATGCAACAGCCGTACGCCGGCTAGTCTGGATGGCCGGGTCAAAGCCCGGCTATGACGAGTGGAGAGAGCAGATGAAGGCGGCCGACCCCATGATATCCTTGGGACCGCCGATCCGCATGACGGCCGTCTCCATCGCTTCCCCCCAACTCCTCATGGCCGCCCTTGAGGCGGCTATCCAGCCCATCCATCCGACAGCTGTGTGAAGTCCTGTCTGGATGGCCGGGTCGATGCCCGGCCATGACGACCGGAGAACCTCAGGAAAAAACGATCCCGCCATCGACATTGAGCGTCTGGCCGGTCACGAAGGCGCTGTCGTCCGAGCAGAAGAAGGCGACCGGCCCCACGACGTCTTCCGGATCGCCGATGCGTGCCATCGCCGTCTTGGCCGCCCAGGCGCCGCGGATATTCGGATCGTCGAGATTGACCCTGCCCATATCGGTCAGGATGATGCCAGGGCACACGCAATTGGCGGTGATGCCGATGGGCCCCAGCTCCTGCGCCAGCACCCGGGTGAAGCCCATCACCGCCGCTTTCGACGCCGAATAATGCGCCTGCTCCGGCGCGCCATGCTTGCCGCCGATGGAAGCGATGTTGCAGATGCGCCCATAGCCCTGCTTTTTCATCACCGGCAGGACCGCCTGGATGACCAGGAACGTGCCCTTGGCATTCACATCCATGACGCTGTCCCAATGCGCCTCGGCCAATGTTTCGACCGGTGATGCGATGAGGATGCCGGCATTGTTGACGACGGCGTGGATGGCGCCCAGTTCCGCCACCGCCATGTCCACCATGGCCTGCACTTCGGCCTTCACCGACACATCCGCGTTGAGGGCGACGGCCCGGCGGCCGGACGCGCGCGCCGATGCGGCAACATCATCGAGCTCCTTGGCCTGGCGCGCAATGTCGTTGAGCGCGAGATCATAACCCCGCTTGGCCAGGCCCAGCGCGATGGCGCGCCCGATACCCCGGCTCGCTCCCGTCACCAGCGCGACGCGCCCCTTCTCACCAGCCATTCTATGTCTCCCCTGAGTTAGCCAAGCACGGATTTGAGCGCCGGATAGAGCGCCTTGTACCGCTGGTAGATCTCGTCATAGAGCTTCGCTTCGCGGGCCCTGGGCTCGACCGTCGTGCCGGGCCGCACCATCGCGGCGATGCCTTCATCGATCGTGGCGAAGCGCCCCGCGCCATGCGCCGCGAGCACGGCCGAGCCCGTCGAGGGCGCGTCCGGCGAGGCCGGGATGCGCACCGGCAGGCCGGCCGTGTCGGCATGAATCTGAATCCACAGGGGCGAGGCCGTAGCGCCGCCGCCGGCGGTGATCTCGGTGCTGCTATAGCCCCCGGCCTTGAAGGCATCGAGGATGGCGCGGGTGCCGAAGCCGATGCCTTCCATGATGGCACGGAAGATGTGATGCGGCTCATGCGCCAGCGTCAGGCCGACAATGGCGCCGCGCGACAAGGGATCGGTATAGGGCGTGCGGTTGCCCTGGAAATGGTCCTGCACGATGAGACCTTCGGAGCCCGGCTCGAGCGTCGCCGCCTTGCGGTTCATCTCGGCGAGGTCTAGCGTGCCGCCGGTGAGGCGCTTGAGCCAGTTGATGATCGACCCGGTCGAGGTCTGGCCGCCTTCGACGATCCAGCGTCCTGGATAGACGATGTCGGGATAGGCGCCCCACACGCCCGGCGCATGGATCGGTGCTTCGGTGACGCCGAATTGCAGATGCGACGAGCCGGTGATCAAGGCCAGCTGGCCCGGCTTGGCGACACCCAGGCCGATCATGCCGATCAGCGCATCGGCGCCGCCCTGCACCACTTTCACCTTGGAGCTGAGGCCCAGTTCGGCCGCCGCCGCCAGTGTCAGCGTGCCCACAACTTGCCCAGGCGCGATGACCCGCTGCGGCCATTTTGCTTCGAGTTCCGACAGGCCGAGCTTGCTCAATATGCCACGCGCGAAGCCGCCGTCGCGGCTCGAATAGTGCCAGCGCAATCCGGCATTGTCGAGCGAGGCGCAGCGCTCGCCCGTCAGCCTGAGATTGAGGAAGTCCTGATATTCGCAGATGGTTTCGGCGGCGGCGAAGGCGGCCGGCTCGTTGCGCTTGAGCCACAACGCCTTGGGGATCATCCATTCGGCGGAGACCGGCCCCTTGCCGGCGCCATTGAGGGCGAGGCGCGCATCGCCGGTGGCGAGCACCGCATCGGCTTCCGCGTTGGCGCGCACATCCATCCACAGGAGAGCGGGCCTCAGCGCTCGTCCGTGCTTGTCCAGCGCCACGACGGTACAGGAGGTGGTGGCGAAGGCCATGGCCTCGATCTGGCCGGCATCGATCCGGGCTTCGGCGATGGCGCCGCGCGTCGCCGCGATCAGCGCCCGCCACCAGTCTTCCGGATTCTGCTCGGCGCGGGCGCCGGGAGAGAAATGCGTCTCGTAGGGTACCGCTTTCGAGCCGAGACAGGTGCCTTTCAGGTCATATATCCGGGCCCTGAGGCTTTCGGTCCCGCCATCGGCGGTCAGATAATAGGCCATTCGATCCTCCCTTTCCCAAACGCTCCTGCCGGATATCACGCCGGGCTGCGGAACGCCTCCAGCGCCTTGCCGGCATACATCACCGCCGGACCGCCGCCCATCTCGACCGCGACCTCGAGCGCCTCGATAAGAGCCGCCTCGCCGGCGCCATGCCGCTTGCGGCATCCAGGTGATAGAGGATGCAGTCCTCGCAGCCTTTCGCCACAGATATCGCCACCGCCATCAATTCCTTTTGCGCGGCATCGAACTGGCCGGGCGCCGTGGCGGCGCGGTTGATCTCGGCAACGCCTTTCATCACGCCGGGGCTGGCCTTGGCGAATGCGCCGAGACGGGATTTGACGGCGGTGAGCGCCTGCTTGGAATCAGCCATGGACAACTCCTGTGATGAGCGAAAGGGTTTCGCGCGGCAGATCCCAATGCGGCATATGGCCTGCGGCAAGGAAATGCACCGCGACCGAAGGCGGCAGATTGAGGGCCTGCGCGGCCGGGATGGTGCGGTCCTCGGTGCCGATCAGCGCACGCACCGGCAGCTCGTCGGCGAGCTTGGCGAGGGCGCGAAGGATGTCGATCTTCTGGCCCGCGGGCCCGACCAGCGCCTGCGCCAGGGCCTTGAGCCGGCCCTGCGCCAGTTGCGCCGCCATCACGGTGACCGCTGCATCCGACAGGCCATCGGCCTTGGGGCCCAAGAGGCGCAGGAGATGCGCGACCTCACCAGCCGTCGTCGCCGCCGCCATGCCGAGGATGAAACCGCTGTCGATCTCGCGGCCCGTGCCGGCCGGTGCGATCAAGGTCAGACTCTTCACCTTGGCGCCGAGGCGCGAGGCGAGGCCCGTCGCGACGGCGCCGCCCAGCGAATGGCCGACGAGATGCAGCGCTCCCGGCAGGCTTGCCGCGAAATCGCTCATCGCCGCGACGAGATCATCGAGGCTCGCCGCTTCGGCTTTGCTCACACCATGCGCCGGCAGATCCGGCACGATCGCCGTGTGGCCGGCCCGCGCAATGCCGCTCGCGGTCGCGACCCAGCTGCTGCGGTCGCCGGCGAAGCCGTGGATCAGCAGGAAGGTCTCGCCCCTATCGCCGAGCTTGTCGAAGGCGATGCGCGCCGATGACGGGCTGGCTGTCGCCTGGATGGCGCTTTCGACGTCGCGCCGCTCAATGCGCCCGCGCCGACCGCTTCCCGAAATATGGTCGAGAGAAATACCTGCGCTGCGCGCCAGGCGCCGGGCAAGCGGCGTGGCGCGCCGGCGGCCATCGGACGACACGGCGGCGTGTGCCTTGGGCAGCGGTGCGGACGCGGTTTCCACAGGCGCGGCGGCAGCGCTTACGGGCGCCTCGACCTCGCCGATCACCTCGGCGATCGGCGCGCCGACAGGCTGGCGTGTGCCTTCCGCCGCGAGGATCTTCACCAGCTTGCCGTCGGACAGCGCCGGGACTTCCGCCGCCGTCTTGTCGGTCTCGATCTCGAGAATGGCGTCGCCGCGCGCGTAGTCGGCGCCTTCCGCCACCAGCCAGCGGATGATGACGCCTTCCGTCATCGTTTCGCCCAGGCGCGGCATGGCGAGGATCGCCGTGCCGGCGTCCGCATTGGCGGGAGCTGGCCCCCCGGCCACCTCGCTCTCCCAATCTTCGGACGCCGTCACGGTGACCTCGGCGATCGGCGCGCCGACAGTCACGCGATCACCGGATGAAACCAGGGTCTTTTCCATCGTGCCGTCGCCAAGGGCCGGAAATTCGACCACTGTCTTGTCGGTCTCGATCTCGAGGATCGCGGCGCCACGTTGAAATTTCTGTCCCGGCGCCACCAGCCAGCCGACGATGGTCCCCTCGTCCATCGTCTCGCCGAGGCGCGGCATGGTCAGTGTGCGCTTCGTCATGCCAGCAACCGTTCCGCTGTTTCGGCGATGAGCCGCGGTCCGGGAACGGAACCGCTCTCGAGGCCGGGCGAGACCGAGATCGGGATATCCTCGCCCGCCACCCGGACGACCGGATCCTCCAGGAAGTCGAAGCACTCTTCCGAGATGCGCGCCGCGAGTTCGGCCGCCACACCGGCGGTCATGACGCCTTCCGAAACCACCATGGCGCGGCCGACGCGCTCGACATGCTCACGGATCGTGTCGAAATCCAGCGGATTGAGCGTCCTGAGGTCGATGACCGTCGCCTCGATGCCCTTCGCCGACAAGGTCTTGGCGGCTTCCAGCGCATAGTGGAGTTGACGCGAATAGGTGACGATCACCAGGTCCTTGCCTTCGCGCCTGACCGCCGCCTTGCCCCAGGGCAACGGCTCGGCACTGAGATCCACTTCCTCCTTCATCGTGTAGAGCGCCTTGTGCTCGATGAAGACCACGGGATCGGGCTTGGTCAGCGCCTGGCGCAGCAGATGATAGGCATCGGCCACCGTCGCCGGCATGGCCAGGCGCAGACCCGGCGTGTGCATCACATAGGCTTCGAGGCTCTGCGAATGCTGGGCGCCCGCCGAGCGGCCGGTGCCGCCTTGCGTCCTCAGCACCATCGGCACGCCGATCTGGCCACCGAACATATAGCGGATCTTGGCGGCCTGGTTGGCCAGCTGGTCCATCGTCATGCCGAGGAAGTCGACATACATGAGCTCGGCCACCGGCCGAAGACCAGTCATCGCCGCGCCGACCGCCGCGCCGACGATCGACGGCTCGGAGATCGGGGTGTCGATTACGCGCTCGGGGCCGAATTCCTTGATCAGGTCCTTGGTCACGCCATAGGCGCCACCATAGCGGCCCACTTCTTCTCCGATGAGGACAACATCGGGATTGTCCGTCATGGCATCGGCCAGCGCCTTGCGCAACGCGTCGCGGTAAGTCAATTCAGGCATTTTCTACTCCGTTGCGAGCACGCGGTTGAGGCGGGTGCGGACCGGTTCAGGCTCCGGCTCAGAAGGATCGAAGACATCGCGGAACATCGAAGCGAGCTGCGGCTCCTTCTGGGCGATGGTGAAATCGATGGTGGCGTCCATTTCGGCGCCGATCTCGGCATCGAGAACATCGAGCTCCGCTTCACGCGCAAGTCCGCGCTCGATGAGGCGGGCACGCGTGAAGGCGACCGGATCGCGCTGCCTTCCCGCTTCCTCCTCGGCGGCATCGCGATAAGGCGACTTGTCCTTGCGCGCATGGCCGTAGAAACGATAGCAGGACACCGCCAGGAAGCCGGGCTTGCCGGCGCGCGCCGCATCGACGAGCCGGCGCGCCGCCTCCGCCACCTCCTCCACATCGAGCCCGTCCACGCTTTCGCCATTGAGGCCAAAGGCGATGGCGCGCTCGTGCAGCTTGGTGTTGGCGGTCGCCTGGTCGATGCGCGTGCCCATGCCATACTGGTTGTTGATGCAGGCGAAGACGACCGGCAGCCCCCACAGCGCCGCCATGTTCATGCTTTCATAGAGGACGCCCTGCCCGGTGGCGCCGTCGCCGAAGAAGGCGATCGACACCGCGTTGTTGCGCTTGTGGCGCGCCGAAAGGCCGGCGCCGACGACGGCCGGAATGCCGCCGCCGACAATGGCATTGGCGCCCAGATGCCCGAGGCTCATATCGGCGATATGCATCGAGCCGCCCTTGCCGTGGCAATAGCCGGCTTCCTTGCCGCCGATCTCCGCCATCATCCGCTTGGGATCCGCACCGCGCGCCAGGAAGATGCCGTGACCACGATGATGGGTGGTGAAGGTGTCCTGCGGCTTCATCGCGGCGGTGATACCGACTGCGGCACTTTCCTCTCCGATCGAGAGATGCAGCATCGAACCCGCCGTCTGTCCGCGTACGAACAATTCGCCGACGCGCTCCTCGAATATGCGCACGCGGCGCATGGTGCGGTAGAAGCCCAGGAGGTCGGAATTCGACTTCGTGCCGGGAGTGCCAGCCGCATTTGGCTTGCTCATGAAATGCTCCGGAAATTAGAGAAGATTGAGTTTTGTCGTGCGCGACACGATCGCCACCGCAGTCAGGATGATGACGCCCTTGACGATGGACTGGATATACGTGTCCATGCCGAGGAGATTGAGACCGTTGTTGATGATGCCGATGAACAAGGCGCCGAAGAAGGTGCCGACCACCGTCGCCGTACCGGGGCGCAGCATCGTCATGCCGATGAATACGGTGGCCAATCCGTCGAGAAGATAACGCTCGCCGGCATTGGGCTGGCCGGAGCCGAGACGCGAAGCGAGCAGCATGCCGGCAACGGCGGCGAACACCGAGCAGACGACGAGTGCCGCAATGCGGTAGAGCCGGACATTGATGCCCGAGAGCTCCGCCGCTTTGCGGTTACCGCCGACCGCGTAGATGTAGCGGCCGAACACGGTGCGCTCCATCACGAACCAGGCCACCGCGACCGCGAGCAACATGAGAAGCGCCAGCACCGGGAAGCCGCCGATGCGGCCCTGGCCCAGCCATAGATAGGCATCGGGCAACCCGCCATAAATGGCCCGCCCGCCGGTGAGCAGGAAGCTGATGCCGAAAAGAATCGAGGCCGTGGCCAAGGTCGCGATGAGAGACGGAATACCTATGAGGGTGACGAGCCCGGCATTGACGAGGCCGATCACGAGGCCCGCCCCTATACCGGCGAGCAGCGCCAGCGGCAGCGCCACGTCGTTCGTCAGCAGCAAGGGCACCAATATGCCGGCGAGTCCGACCGCGAAGCCCACCGACAGATCTATCTCGCGCGCCGCGAAGCCGAAGGTCAGGCCGACGCCGACGATCGTCAGGATGGAGATCTGCTGCGCGATATTGAGCAGGTTCTGCGGCTGCAGAAATCGGTCCACGGTCGCCGAAAAAATGATGAACATGAGTGCCAGAACGACGAGCGTGCTGTAGCGCAGGATGTGATCCTTGCGCAGGAAACCGAACACAAGGTCCCGGGAAGGTGCGGTTCCGGTGCTTGCGGTGGTCATGCGGCAACTCCTGACATAGCGGTGATGAAAGCACTTTCTGAAAATTGCGGGCGGCCCAGCTCGGCGCGCGCCGTCTGATCGACGAACGGTATGACGCGGTCGGCCATGGTCTCGATCTCGATGAGATCGGAGGACGCGATGATGATGGCGACGCCCCGCCCGGCCAGGCGGCGCATCTCGGCATAGATCTCGGCCTTGGCGCCGATATCGACGCCTTCGGTCGGCTCGATGAAGATCATGACCTTGTAACGATCCTCGGCGCCATAGAGCCACTTGCCGATGGAGATCTTCTGCTTGTTGCCCCCCGACAGCGTCTGGAGGAGTTGCGCTGAGGAATGCGCCTTCACATTCATCAGGCGCATGATGCGTTGGGACTCGGCCTCTTCGCGCCGGCGCGACAGGACGCCTGCCGCAACAACCGCATGCTGGGGATGTACCATCGCCAGGTTCTCGCGCAGATCCCATTCGCCGATCAGGGCATTCTCCATGCGATGATCGGGCACGAGCGCCACGCCGGCATCGCGCATGGTGAGGGTCTTATGGATATCGACGGCCTTGCCGCCGACTTCGCAGCGTTCGAACTTGACGCCGGCGGGATTGTAGAGGGAACGCGCGAAACCGAAATGTCCCGACCCCGTGAGGCCGATCAGGCCGACGATCTCGCCGGCGCGGATCTGGAATTGCGGCGCCAGGATGCGGCCCGCCCGCCAGCCCGCGATTTGCATGGCCACGTCCCCCAGCGCCCGACTGTCGGCCGCCTGGTCCTTGGGCTTGTCGTTGCCCGAGCGGCGCAGCATCAGATCGACGAGCTGGCTCTCGCTCAGGCGCTCGGCCTTCTCCGTCACCACATGGCGGCCGTCACGCAGCACGGTGATGCAGTCTGAAAGCGCCTTGATCTCGGAGAGGAAGTGACTGATCAGGATCACGCCGACGCCCTGCTTGGGAAGGCTGCGGATGATGGTCCACAGTTGTTCCTTCTCGCGTGCCGGCAATGTGGCGGTGGGTTCGTCGAGAATGAGAAGCCGGACGTCGCCGCGCAAAGCGCGCACGATCTCGATCACCTTGCGGTCGGCCATCGGCAGGTCGCCGACGGGTGCGCCGAGATCGATGGAAACTTGCGGAAACCAGCGCCGCACGAGGGTCTCGGCTTCCGCCTTGAGGCGTCCCGCGGCGATGACGCCGGCGGTGCGAGGCTCGGCGCCCAGCAGGATATTCTCGGCCCCGCTCAGGCCATGGACCAGGCTGCCTTCCTGGCTGACATGGGCGATGCCGCGCAGCAGCGCGTCGCGCGGGCTCCTAAGCTTCACCTGTGTGTCGGCGATCGCGATGCGGCCCGATGTCGGCTGCAGGCTGCCGCCAAGGACATTGACCAGGGTGGATTTCCCTGCCCCGTTTTCGCCGATGAGCCCATGCACTTCATCGTTCCGGAAAGTGACGCTGACGCTGTCGAGCGCCCGCGTGCCGGGGAATTGCATGGTGATGTCGGTGAGGCACGTATCCATGGCGGGCCTTGATTGAAAAAGGAGAAGGAGCGGCGCCGTTACGACAGCGCCGCCCTCGATCAGCTGCTTACTTGAGGAATTCCTGGCAGTTGCGCTTGGTCACCAGCGGCGCGTCCATATAGACGGTCTTAGCCGGGATGACCTCGTCCGAAGACTTGCCGTTGACGACGATGGCTTCGATCCATTCACCGAGCGTCTTGCCCATGCCTTCGAAGGGCTGAGCGACGGTGGCGATCATCATGCTGTCCGGCTTGCAGACTTCGGCGATCGCATTGGGATGACCGTCGATGCCGATGACCTTGACGTCGGTGAGGCCCGCCGCCTTGAGGGAGTTGATCGCGGCCTGCGCCGGCTCGTCCCACGGCGCCCAGACGGCGTTGATGTCCTTGCCGAAGCGGGCGGAATAGTCTTCCATCGACTTCGAGGTGTCCTCGAAGAAGGCGGTGTAGTCGATATTGTGTTCGGCGAGCACCTTCACATCCGGATATTCCTTGAGCACATCGGCCATCACGTCGCCGCGCTTACGCGTCCCATGATGCTCTGCCATGCGCAGGAAGATGATGTTGCCCTTGCCGCCGAGCTGGTCGAGCAGATAGGGCGAAACGTCGGCCGACATGGCCCAGTTATTGGTCGTGACGTCGACAAGGACCCCGTCCACATAGCCCGAATCGACCGCGAAGACCGGGATCTTGGCGGCACGGGCCGCGTCGAGCGCGGCGCGTGAGGCGCGCAGGTCCGCCATGGTGATGATGATCGCGCTGACGCCGCGGCTGGCCGCGTCCTGGATATTGGTGGCGGTCTGCTCACCCGAGCCGCCGCTGTCGAGCACATTGACCTTCCAGTCGCTCTTCTTGGTCTCCGCCAGCCAGGCGTCAAAACCGGCCTTCACACGCTGCTCCGACTGCGCCGCGGCATTGGAGTGCACCCAGGCGACGTCCAAAGCGTTGGCAGGCACTGCTGTGGCGGCCGCCATGAGGGCAGCCGTGATCATTCCGGCAAACCGGATCTTCATGTCCAAAATTTCCTCCCATCGGGAAATGGCTACTGCATGCGGCCGGGAAATTTCCGTTCCGCATTGTTGAGGTTAAGAAGTGAAATACAAATGTCAACTCAAAATACATTTGTAATTTCGACGCACTTGGCCGACCTTCACGGAAGGTTGGACTGGATCGAATCGCCCCAATTCGGTCCAAACAGTAAAAACGCGAGGAACCGACGTGCCGCAGCACCGAGACGACGCCCTGGAAGACGAGATGCTGATCGCGCGCGCCGCCTGGCTCTATTATGTCGGCGGCCTCAATCAGGAGGCGGCGGCAAAGCGTTTAGGCATAACCCGCGCCCGCGTGAACAAGCTGTTGCAGGATGCGCGCGAAACCGGTGTCGTCAGCATCACCATCAACCCCACCAATGTCGGCCTCCTGCCGGTCGAGGACGCGATCCGCGACAAATTCGGACTCGACTTCTGCATCTGCACCCCGGCTCTGGGTTTCGACCGCAACGGCGGGGAAGCGCGCGACATCCTCAAGGACTTCGCCTTCCGCGCCGTGGGTGCGGCCGCCGCGGCGCATCTGCGCAGCCATCTCGCCGAGCGTGAGGACGCCGTCATTGGCACCGGCTGGGGCCGCACCTTGCAGCAGATGACCTTGCAGCTGGCAGGAGTCCGCGCGCCGCGTGCCCGCTTCATCAGCGTGATGGGCTCGCTCACCGCCAATTCCGCCTACAACCCCTTCGAGGTGGTGCATGCTTTCGCGCGCGCCACCGGTGGCGAAGGCTTCGTCCTGCCGGTGCCGTTCATCGCCGACAGCGTCGAGGACCGCAAAGTGCTGCTGGCACAGCGCTCGGTGCAGCAGGCGCTCCAGCTCGGGCGCTCGGCGAGCGTCGCTTACATTTCGATCGGCGAGCTGACCGAGGACTCGCTGCTCAGGCGCCAGAAGATGCTGACCGCCGAGGAAGTCGTGGAATTACGCGCCGCCGGCGCGGTTGGCGACACCAACGGCATCTTCTTTGATGATGACGGCCACGCCGTCGATCACCCGCTCAATCAGCGCACCTTGGCGCTGGGCCTCGGCGAATTGCGCAAGGCCAACGCGGTGGGCCTCATCGCCGGACAAAGCAAGCTGCGCGCCGCGCACGCGTTTCTGAAGAGCGGCGCCGGCAAGGGCCTCATCATCGACGGCGACACGGCGCTGCTTCTGGTGAAGCAGATCTGAGGAGCGGCGCGCCATTCCCCTTCTCCCGCCTGCGGGAGAAGGGAAACTGTGGTGAGAGTGCCACTGCCCAAAACAAAAACGGCGGGAAAATTCCCGCCGTTCTGAAATTCGATATGAGAACCGGTCAGCGCGAATAATATTCGACGACCAGGTTCGGCTCCATCTGCACCGGATAAGGAACATCGGAGAGGCTCGGGACGCGCGTCAGCTTGGCGGTCATGCCCTTGTGATCGGTCTCGACATAATCCGGCACGTCGCGCTCGGCGAGCTGGACCGCTTCGAGGAGGATCGGCAGTTCCTTCGACTTCTGGCGCACTTCGATCACGTCGCCCGCCTTGATGCGCATGCTGGGGATGGTGACGCGGCGGCCGTTCACCTTGACATGGCCGTGGCTCACGAACTGGCGGGCGGCAAACATGGTGGGCACGAACTTGGCGCGATAGACGATGGCGTCGAGGCGACGCTCGAGCAGGCCGATGAGATTCTGCGAGGTGTCGCCGGTCATGCGCGCGGCTTCCGAATAGATGCCGAAGAACTGGCGCTCGGAGATATTCGCGTAGTAGCCCTTGAGCTTCTGCTTGGCGCGCAGCTGCATGCCGAAGTCGGAGATCTTGCCCTTGCGGCGCTGGCCGTGCTGGCCGGGGCCGTATTCACGCTTGTTGATCGGGCTCTTGGGGCGGCCCCAGATGTTCTGCCCCATGCGGCGATCGAGTTTGTGCTTGGCTTGCACGCGTTTAGTCATTTCGTAGCTCCAAAGTCTCGAAATAATATGGTGGCGACCGAAAGCCGCCGGGTTATTGAGCGAGCCCTCCTTCTGCCGGTCACCCGGCCGACAGGACCCTCGTTCCGCGTGGAAAACCAGGTCCGCAGGCAAGCAAGAACGCGAGGCCATATGCGGCCCCGCGCTGGGGCAGCGTGTAATCCAACGGCACGAGCTTGTCAAATGTCCAGAAGGCCCGGAACTACTCAGCCTTTACAAGCACATAGCTACCGGGAGCATCCTCGATCGCCTTGAGCTTCCCGGTACCCGGAAGCCGGGCCTTCACCTTCTTGCCGGATCGGGGTGTGATCCAGGCGAGCCAGTCGGGCCACCAGGAGCCCGGATGCTCGGTGGCGCCCTTCAGCCACTCCTCCAGGGTCGCCGCACCCTTTTCGTTGGTCCAGTACTGATATTTCTGCGCATCGGGCGGATTGACGACGCCGGCGATATGGCCGGAGCCCGCCACCACGAGGCGGGTCTCGCCGCCGAAATTCTCAGCAAGGCGGAACACCGAGGGCAGTGGCGCGATATGATCCTCGCGCGCCGCCAGATTATAGGTCGGCAGCTTGATCTTCTTGAGATCGATGCGAACACCGTCGAGCGTCATCTGCGCCTTCGCCATGCGGTTGTTCAGATAGCATTCGCGCAGATACTGGCTGTGCACGCCGGCCGGCATGCGGGTCGAATCGCTGTTCCAGTACAGAAGGTCGAACGGCATCGGCTCCTTGCCGAGCATGTAGTTGTTGACGACATAGGACCAGATCAGATCGTTCGACCGCAGCATGTTGAAGGCGTCGGCGACATGGCGGCCGGCAAGATAGCCCCTGTCCTTCATCCGCCCTTCCGCCCACTCGATCTGCTCCTGGTCGACGAAGACGCGCAGGTCGCCCGCCTTCTCGAAATCGACCTGCGTGGTGAGGAAGGTGACCGAATTGACACGGTCATCGCGCTTGGCCGCCAGATAGCCGAGCGAGGCCGCGACCAGGGAGCCACCGACGCAATAGCCGATGACATTCGCCTTGGGCGCCGCCGTCGCCTCGAGCACCTTGTCGAGCGCCGTGAGGAAGCCATCGCGCATATAGTCGGCAAAGGTCTTGTGGCCGTGCTTCTCGTCCGGATTGACCCAGGACACGACGAAGACGGTCAGCCCCTGCTCGCTCGCCCAGCGCACGAAGGACTTCTTCGGGTTGAGATCGAGGATGTAATATTTGTTGATCCAGGGCGGCACGATGAGCAGCGGGATATCGAACACGCGCTCGGTCGCCGGCGAGTATTGGATGAGCTGGAACGTGTCGTTCTGGAAAACGACTTTGCCCGGCGTCGTCGCCACGTTCTTGCCGAGCTCGAAGGCGGACATGTCGGTCTGCTTGATGCGCAGACGCCCATTGCCGGCCTTGAGATCGGCTTCGAGATTCTTGAGCCCCTCGATCAGATTGGCGCCGTTGCGCGCCAGCGTCGTGCGCAGCACTTCCGGGTTGGTGAACGCGAAATTGGACGGCGAGACCGCATTGGCGATCTGGTCGACATAGAAGCGCGCCTTGTGCCGCGTATGATCGTCGATCCCTTCGGCGTCTTTGACCAGGTCGCCGGCCCAGCGCGCCGAGAGCAGATAAAACTGCTTGAGGAAATCGAAGATCGTGTTCTGCTGCCAGTCCTTGTCGGTGAAGCGCTTGTCGCCGCGCTCCGGGCTGGCGACCGGCCCCACCTCCTCACCCAGCACCTTGCGCCAGGCGGACTGCCACAGCTCGCCGTAACTCGCCCAGAGCTTCATCTGGGCCTCCATCAGCTTCTGCGGATCGGACGCATAGGATTGGGCGACGGCGCCCAGCGTCTTCATGACCTGCTCGGCTGGCGTGACCTGGGCCTCGAAAGCCGCTTGCGGATTGGGCGGCGTCTCCGCCAGATGGCGGGCGATCTGCGCCGCCTGCTCGAACACTTTCGCCATGTTCCGGGCGAATTGCGCCGGATCGGCGAGGCGGAAATCGGTCTGCGTGCTCTTACCGTCGTTCATGCATACCTCGGGGACACGGAATCCAATATTGACGCAAAATCCAAATCACGCAATCACAGATCGGCACCGGAAGAAGCTGGCATTTTTCTAACTCAGATAGGTTAAGCGAAGCCCATGGCAGGCACCCACAAGACGCGTATTTCACCCCTGGGAGCGGCACCGGCGGTCGTTCTGGTCAATCCCCAGCTTGGTGAAAACATAGGCACAGCCGCCCGCGCCATGGCTAATTTCGGGCTCCATGAGCTGCGGATCGTCGACCCGCGCGACGGCTGGCCCAATGAGCGGGCGCTCAAAGCCGCCTCCGGCGCCGACTGGATCATCGAAAAGGCGACGATCCACGCGACGCTCGAAGACGCGCTCAAGGACCTGACCTATGTCTATGCCACGACGGCCCGGCCGCGCGGCATGATCAAGGAGGTGATGACGCCGGAACAGGCGGGAAGCGACATGCGCCAGAGAATCGGCCGCGACGAGAAGCTGGCGCTGCTCTTCGGGCGCGAGCGCTGGGGTCTCAACAATGACGAGGTCTCGCTCGCCGATATGATCATCACCGCCCCCGTCAATCCGGCCTTCGCCTCCCTCAATATCGCCCAGGCGGTGCTCCTCGTCGGCTATGAATGGTACAAGCACGAAGCCACCTCGCTCGGCCAGGCGACGCCCGAGCTTCCCGCTCTGGAAGGCCCCGGGCTCGTGACGCCCGACACCCGTCCCGCCACCAAGGACGAGCTTTATGGATTCTTTCACCATATTGAGAGTGAATTGGATGCGGCGGGCTTTTTCAAGACCGCCGAGAAAAAGCCAGGAATGATCCGCAACATGCGCAATCTGTTCGCCCGCGCCGAGCTCACCGAGCAGGAAGTGCGCTCGTTGCGCGGCATGGTGGCATCGCTCACCCGCGCGCATGTGAAACGGAAAGGCAAGACGGAAGAATGACGGCGCCTTGCATCCTCCTCTTCGACAGCGGCATGGGCGGGCTCACCGTCGCCTCGGCGGTGCGTCAGGCCGAGCCCGGCGCGACCCTGATCTACGCCGCCGACAATGCCGCCTTCCCCTATGGCGCCTGGGACGAGCCGCAACTCGTCAAGCGCATCGTCGCGGTCATCGGCAAGTTGATCGACGAGACGCGACCCGATCTCGTCGTCATCGCCTGCAACACCGCCAGCACTCTTGCGCTCGCCGCCTTGCGCGAACGCTACACGGTCCCCTTCGTCGGCACGGTTCCCGCCATCAAGCCGGCCGCCGAGCAGACGAAGTCCGGACTTATCGGCGTCCTGGCGACCCCCGGCACCGTCAACCGCGAATATACGAAGTCGCTGATCCACACCTATGCCTTTCACTGCAAGGTGTTCCTGCATGGCGCCAGGCGGCTGGCCGAGATCGCCGAGGCGAAGCTGAAAGGCCAGAGCTTCGATCCGGAGGAACTGAAACACGAGATCGCGCCGGTCTTCAGGAGGCGCGACCACAAGGTGACCGATGTCGTCGTGCTGGGCTGCACGCATTACCCGCTCTTGCTGGAAGAAATTCGCGCCGTAGCCCCCTGGCCCGTGACCTATATCGACCCCGCTCCGGCCATAGCCAGGCGCGTCAGCGATCTCCTGCGCGGCGCGAAGTCCAATGGCGCCCGGATGAACGGCGCCGCCCACGGCACCGTTTTCCTCACCTCGGCGCGCGGGCGCGGCAGCGAAAGCCTCGCCGCCTACGCCGCCATGGGTTTCAGCACCAATGAGGTGCTGGATCTGCCGGTGTGATTTACATCGTCATCCCGGCGAAAGCCGGGATCCATTGAATAGACTCATGCGGGGCAGCGCTGCCCGCATGTTGGAATTTTATGGGTCCCGGCTTTCGCCGGGATGACTAAATAGAAAAGCGCTCACTCCCCCGCGTCGGCGCGGCGGCGGTTCTTGATCCAGCGCACCGTGCCGGTCGCCGAGCGCATCACCACCGTCTCGGTCGTCACATGCTCGCGCTCGAAGCGCACGCCGCGCAGGAGCGATCCGTCGGTGACGCCGGTCGCCGCGAACATGACGTCGCCCGACGCCATCTCGTTGAGCGAGAACTTCTTGTTGAAGTCGGTGATGCCCATCTTGCGGGCGCGTTCCTTCTGCTCGGCGCTCGAGGTCACGAGCCGGCCCTGCATCTGGCCGCCGATGCAACGCAAGGCCGCTGCCGCCAGAACGCCCTCCGGCGCCCCGCCGATACCCATATAGATGTCGATGCCGGTTTCCTCGGGATCGGCCGTGTGGATGACGCCCGCGACGTCGCCGTCGCTGATGAGACGCACCGAGGCGCCGGTCTCGCGCACACCGGCGATGATCTTCTCATGCCGCGGCCGGTCGAGGATGCAGGCGGTGATCTGGGCCGCCGGCACGCCCTTCGCCTTGGCGAGGCGGGCGATATTCTCCTGCGGCGTAAGGTCGAGATCGACGGTGTCTTCCGCATAGCCGCCGCCGATGGCGATCTTGTCCATATAGGTGTCGGGCGCGTGCAGGAGGCTGCCACCCTCTGCCATGGCGACGCAGGCGATCGAATTCGGCATCGCCTTGGCGCACAGCGTCGTGCCTTCGAGCGGATCGAGGGCGATGTCGATGCGCCAGCTTTTGCCGCCGCCGACATGCTCACCGATATAGAGCATTGGCGCTTCGTCGCGCTCGCCTTCGCCGATCACCACGAGACCGTCCATCTCGACGATCGCGTTGAGCGCCTTGCGCATGGCATCGACCGCCGCCTGGTCCGCCAGCTTCTCATCGCCCCTCCCCCGCCAATGCGCCGCGGCAATGGCCGCCGCTTCGGTGACACGGGCGATCTCGATGGTGAGCATGCGGTTGAGCATCAGTGTTCCTCCAGGTGTTCAGAGCCGTTCGATACGGATGGTGCGGGGCTTCGAGGCGACATGGCCATCTCTTTCGATCCGGCTCAAGGCCTGTCGCATGGACGAATCGAGTGTCTTATGTGTGACGAGCATGAATGATGCGATGGCCCCCTCCTTGGCGGGGGCGCGTTGCACGATGCTCTCGATCGAGATCTTCTCGTCCGCCAGAACCTTGGCGATCGCCGCCACGGCGCCTGGCTTGTCATAGAGCTCGAGCGCTACGTAATAGCCGCCCTCATGGGCGCGCTTGGGCGCCGCCTTGTATTTGCGCAACTCCTTGGCCGGCACGCCGAATGCCGGACGCAGGTTGCCGCGCGCAATGTCGACAATGTCGGCGAGCACGGCGGAAGCGGTAGGATGCGAGCCAGCACCACGGCCCTCGAGCATGAGATCGCCGGCAAAATCATTGTGCACCACGACGGCGTTGAAGACACCGTCGGTGTCGGCGACGGGCGATCCCTTGGGCACGAGTGTGGGATGCACACGCTGCTCCAGACCCTCGGCGCTGGCCACCGCAACGCCCAGAAGCTTGATCTTGAAGCCCATCTCGTCGGCGTTGCGGATATCGGCAAGCGTCAGCGCCTCGATGCCCTCGATCTCGATCGCGGCGACATTCACTTCCGTGCCGAATGCGAGCGACGTCAGGATGGCGAGCTTGTGCGCCGTGTCGAAGCCGCCGATATCGAAGGTCGGATCGGCCTCGGCATAGCCGAGCTCCTGCGCCTCCTTCAGAACATCGGCGAAGCTGCGGCCCTCCTGGGCCATCTTGGTCAGGATGTAGTTGCAGGTACCGTTGAGGATGCCGAACACCTTGGCGGCCTGGTTGCCGGCCAGCGCCTCGCGCATCGTCTTGACGATCGGGATGCCGCCCGCGACCGACGCCTCGAAATTGAGGGCGATCGCCTTTTCGTCGGCGATCTTCGCCAGGCCGGCGCCATGATGGGCGAGCAGCGCCTTGTTGGCGGTGACCACCGGCTTGCCAGCCTGAAGTGCCGCGGTGACCGCGGCCTTAGCCGGGTCGCCTTCGCCGCCCATCAACTCGACGAATACATCGATCTTTTCGGAACGGGCGAGCGCCACGGGATCATCGAACCAGGCAAGCCGACTCAGGTCATGGCCGCGATCCTTGGCCTTGTCGCGGGCCGAGACCGCGGTGATCTCGATCGGACGTCCGGCCCGGCGCGCGACAAGCGGGCCATGTTTCGCCAGGAGGTCCAGTAGCCCCGTTCCGACCGTTCCGAGGCCTGCCACACCCAGTTTCAGAGAATTCGCCATGATGACCAATCGAGTATTTTGTAACGCGGCCGTCCTTATGGCGGGAACGGCGCCCGATGGCAAGAAAGCGGCTACCGCATCGGACCGAAAAGTGCAAAGCGGTTTTCGGCTGATCCGATGCGTGAATCAAAGGATTAGAGCGCCCTGGCGCTCTAATCATAGCCCCAAGAAGAGCCGGATGATCATGGCGGCCGCGCCGACCGCCAGGATGCCGGCGACCCAGAGCAGGACGAACCAGAGGAGCCGGTAGCGCCACGGAGGCTCGGGCTGGTCTGCTTTCAATGATAGCCCTCGCTGCCGACCTTGCCGCGGAATACCCAGTAGGAATAGGCGGTATAGGCCAGGATGATAGGCACCAGCACCACCGCTCCCACCAGCAGGAATGACAAGCTTTCCTCCGGCCCGGCCGCGTCCCAGATGGTGAGCGTCGGCGGCACCATATAGGGGTAGAAGCTGACGCCGAGCCCGATGAAGGACAGGAGGAAGAGCGCCAGCGAAGCGAGGAACGGCGTATACTCCTCACGCCTGACCAATCCTCTGATCAGAAGATAGGCGGCGAGCGCCACCAGCAGCGGCACCGGGATGGTGTAGAGCATGCGCGGCCACGAGAACCAGCGCTCCATGTAGAGCGGCTCGAGGAAGGGCGTCCACAGGCTGACCAGCCCGATGAGGATGAGTGTGGCCGGCCCGAGGATCATTGCGAACCGATAACTGCGCTCCTGCAGCTGCTCGTCGGTCTTGAGGATGAGCCAGGTGGCGCCGAGCAGCGCATAGCCCACCACCAGAGCGAGGCCGGTGAAGAAGCTGAAGGGAGTGAGCCATGTCCACCAGCCGCCGGCATAGGCGCGGTCGACGATGGGAATGCCCTGCACGATGGTGCCGAGCGCTATGCCTTGCGTGAAGGTGGCGGCGAGCGAACCGAGAGCGAAGGCCCAGTCCCAGAGGAACTTGCCGCGCCGCGTGCGCCAGCGATACTCGAAGGCGACGCCGCGAAAGACGAGCGCCAGTAGCATGATGATGATCGGCGCGTAAAGCGCCGGCATGATGGCGGCATAGGCGAGCGGAAACACCGCGAACAGGCCGCCGCCGCCCAACACCAGCCAGGTCTCGTTTCCGTCCCAGACGGGTGCCACCGAATTCATCATGCGGTCGCGGTCGGCTTCCGATTTGTAGAAGGGGAACAATATGCCGATACCGAGGTCGAATCCGTCCATCATCACATAAGCGAGGACGGCGAAGGCGATGATGGCGGCCCAGATGAAAGCGAGGTCGAGCATCATCGGCGGTCCTCCGGATACGTGGCAAGTTCGCCGACGGTTTCAAGCGCCGGCGCCGGCACGATGCCCGCGGCGCGCAGATGCGCGTCGCTCGGGCTGTCCGGCTCGTTCTCATGGGGCGGCTTGCTCATCAGGCGCAGCAAATAGAACACCCCTGCCCCGAAGACGAAGAAATAGACGACGACGAAGGCGATGAGCGAAGCGGCCACGGCTTGGGCGGCGATGGGTGCTGCCGAATCGGCGGTGCGCAGCACACCGTAGACAGTGTAGGGCTGCCGCCCCACTTCCGTCGTCACCCATCCGGCGAGCACGGCGACGAAGCCCAGCGGCCCCATCAGCACCGAGGCGACATGAAGACCCTTCATCTCATAGAGCCGCTTGCGGTAGCGTCCCCACAACGACCATAGGCCGAGGCCGAGCATAAGGAAGCCCAATCCCACCATGATGCGAAACGACCAGAAGACGATCGTCGCATTGGGCCGGTCCTCCTTGGGCCAATCCTTGAGCCCCTTCACCACGCCGTCCCATTCGTGTTTGAGAATAAGGCTGCCGAGCTTCGGGATGGCGATTTCGTAGAGCGTCTTCTCGGCCTCCATGTCGGGCCAGCCGAACAGGATGAGCGGCGCTCCGGCGCGCGTCTCGAAATGCCCCTCCATCGCGGCGATCTTAGCCGGCTGATGCTCGAGCGTGTTGAGGCCGTGCAGGTCGCCGGCGAGGATCTGGATCGGCGCGACGATCGCCAGCATCCACATCGCCATCGAGAACATCACGCGCGAGCCGTCATTGAGCCTGTCGCGCAGGAGATGCCAGGCGCCGACCCCGCCGACGACGAGCGCCGTGGTGAGATAGGCCGCGATCACCATGTGGACGAGACGATAGGGAAAGGACGGATTGAAGACGATGGCCCACCAGTCGGTGGGCGCGAACTGGCCGACGGCATTGATCGTGTAGCCCACAGGCGTCTGCATCCAGCTGTTCGCCGAGAGAATCCAAAAGGCCGAAATGAAAGTGCCGATCGCGACCATGAGGGTCGCGATATAATGCAGGCTGCGTCCCACCTTGTTCAGGCCGAACAGCATGACACCGAGGAATCCCGCTTCGAGGAAGAAGGCGGTCAGCACCTCATAACCCATCAGGGGACCGATGATCGGGCCGGCCTTGTCCGAGAAGACGCTCCAATTCGTGCCAAATTGGTAGGCCATCACCAACCCCGAGACGACCCCCATGCCGAAGGCGACGGCGAAGATCTTCTTCCAGTAATTGAACAGCGTCAGATAGGTGGTGCGTCCCGTCGCCAGCCACAGGCCCTCGAGAACCGCGAGGTAGCTTGCGAGCCCGATCGAGAAGGAAGGGAACACGATGTGGAAGCTGACCGTGAAGGCGAACTGCCAGCGCGCCAGCAAGACCGGATCGAAACTATCCATTGCGCAAGCTCTCAGACTTTAATTCATTTCCGAACAAGCTGATGCAATCGCCGCTCCGTGACAACACCATAACTGTCGCGCGTGCCTTTGTCACTGTGGCTTTGTGTTACCTTCCTCTGTCGAGTCTGCGCACCTGTCGCAATTGTGGAAACCACATCGCCCAGAGCAACGCCACGGCAATCGTTCCTGCCCCGCCGAAGACGACGGCCGGCACAGCGCCGAACAGGAACGCCGAGATGCCGGCACGAAACTCGCCGAGCTCGTTCGAGGCGCCGATGAAAACCATGTTCACCGCATTGACGCGTCCGCGCACGTCGTCGGGTGTCCACAGCTGGATGAGTGTCTCACGCACATACACGCTGATCATGTCGCAGGCGCCCGCCAGCGCCAAGGCCAGCACCGACAGCCAGACGGTCGTCGAAGCGCCGAAGACCATGGTGAAGAAGCCGAAGCCCGCGACGAAGATGAACATGATGAGCCCGGCATGATCGCGGATGGTGTTGCGCGTGAGCCAGGCGGCGACGATGAGCGCGCCGAAGCCGGGAGCGGCGCGCAGCAGGCCGAGCCCCCAGGGCCCGGCATCGAGAATGTCGCGGGCATAGACCGGCAGGAGCGCCATGGCCCCGCCGAGAAGAACCGCGAAGAGATCGAGCGAGATGGCGCCCAGCACCACCTTCTCCGACCACACATAGCGGAAGCCGGCGAACAGCGTGGCGAGACTCCTGGCCTGCTCCGACCGGAGCTGGACCGGCTTGGGCATCAGCCCGACGAGGACGGCTCCCGTCGCGAGCAGAGTGAGCGCCGCGCCATAGGCGGCATATTCCGAAAGCCCGTAGAGCAGCCCGCCCGCCACCGGCCCGGTGATGGTGGCGATCTGCCATGAGGAGGAATTCCAGGCGATGGCTGTCGAGAGCTCCTTTTGCGGGACAAGATTTGGCACGAGCGATTGCGAGGCCGGTCCCATGAAGGCGCGCGCCACGCCGAAGACGGCAAGCAGCGCGAAGACCGGCCACACCTCAGCACTCCGGCTCCAGGTGAAGACGATGAGCCCGGCGCAAATCGCCGCTTCGAGCGCCAGGCAGATGGCCATGATGGCGCGACGATTATGGCGGTCCGCCACGGCGCCGGTCACCAGCACGAGCAGCAGCGATGGCAGGAACTGCACCAAACCGACGAGCCCCAGATCGAGGGGGTTGCGGGTCAGGTCATAGACCTGCCAGCCGACGGCGACGGAGATGATCTGCGTGGCGAAGCTCACCAGCAGACGCGCCAGCCAGTAATAGAGAAATCCGCGATGGCGGAATACGGAGGCTTGCGAAGGTGGAGAGGACGGGGATTCGGGAGATTCGGCGGCGGTCATTGTCGGCGACGATGCGCCTTGCCCACGGGCCTGTCAAAATACCAACAAGACCTTGCGTCAAGATGTTGGGTCAAATAGGCTTTGAATATTAACATCTCGGGCTGTTAGCGGGACTTTATGCACCTTCCAGTAGTGATCATTTTCGTCGCGGCGCTGCTCGCTGCGGGCGCGCCGGCGCGGGCGCAAAGTCTGGAAGCAGCGGAGACAGCGCCGTCCGCCGAGACGACAGCCCCGCCGGCGCCCGAGGCTGACGCCGCGAAGCTCGCCTGCCCCGACGCCATGCGTATCTATAGTGAGGCGGCCGGCGACTCGGACAAAGCCTTGCCGCCGGCACCCCAGGCGACGGTGTCCGGTACGCCGGATCGCGCCGCCGCTGCCTCGCGCAAGGAGGACAAGATCGCGGCGTCCAGGAAGCGGCTGGCCGACACGATCACGAAATTTGGCGAAAAGGCCCCCCGCACTGCTCAGGCCTATCGCCTCCTGGCGCGCGATTATCGCGACGCCGCGAAATACGAGGACTCCGTCACGGCGCTCGAGGCGGCGATGCGCATAGCCGACGCCGCGGTGGGCAAGAAGCGCGCCGAGCTCGCCGACATCCAGATGGAGCTCGCCCAAACCTACACCAACAAGGGCGATCGTCTCAGCGCGCTCGCCATGTACAACGCCGCCCGCAATACCTTCGAGGAGGCCCTCGGCTCCGACCATCCCAAGGTCGCGCTCGCCTTGCACAATATCGGCAAGATCGACCTCAACATGACGCAGTTCGAGCCGGCCCTTGCCGCCTTCGCCACCGCGCGTAAGGTCTATGAGGCGAATCTGCCGGCCGAGACCAGCCGGCTGGTCGAGCTCCTGATCGACACCTCGAGTGTTCATGCGCGCATCGGCAATCGCGAGACGGCGCTGGCCTTCGCCAAAGAGGCCGTGGCGCTCGCCCGCGAGAAGCTGGGTCCCGACCATCGCAGCAATGCGCTGGCGCTGCATTTCGCCGGCACCATCAATCGCGGCATGGGCCGCAGCGCCGATGCGTTGACCGATCTGGGCGCGGCGCTGCGCATCTATCTCGGCAACGAGGCGAAGACGCGGCGCCGCATTCCCGAAGTGCTCGACGATGTCAGCGTCGCTCTCGTGCGCGCCGACTGTCTCGACCAGGCGGTCGAGGTCCAGACGCTATCGATCGCCCATTATGCCGCGCTCTATGGCGAGAACCACAACCGCGTGGCCTCCGCCTATCACCGCCTCGGCGGGCTTTATCGCGAGAGCGGAAAGTTCGCCGAGGCGCGGGCGCCCTTGTTCAAGGCGGCCTCTATCTATGAGAACATCTTCGGCCCCAATCACCGGCGCATCGCCGATGTCTATGCCGACCTCGCCAGTGCCAGCGCCCGCATCGACCTCAATTCCGAAGCCTTGAGATACGGCTTCCGGGCGTTGCGCATCCGCAATGTCAACAAGCAGGCCGATCCCGAAGATCTGCGCCAGAGCTACTGGTCTCTGTCCATTGTGCTCAAGCAGCAGGGCGATATGACCGCGGCCATCGCCTTCGCCAAAATGGCGGTGAACATCAATCAGGAGATCCGCTCGCAGAACCGCAACCTGCCGGAGGAACTGACCCGGGCGCTCGCCGGCCGGTACCGCGAGCTCTATGAATATCTCGCCAACATGCTGATCGGCGCCGGCCGTCTGCAGGAGGCCCAGCAGGTTCTCGACCTCATCAAACAGCAGGAACTGTTCGACTTCGTCCGCCGCGACAGCAAGGACGCGAATCTCGACGGCCGTGCCGCCCTCACCCCGACCGAGGCCGATCTGTCGGCCAAGATCATGGAGCTGGTGGAAGCGCCGATCAGCGCTGCCGAGGAGATCGAGGCGTTGAAGAAAAAGCAGGCCGAGCTGGGCTTGAGCAAGGACGAAGAGCATCTCGTCTCGACACTCGAGCAGTCGCTCGCCGATCAATTCCGCCGGCAGCAGACGGTGATCGATGATCTTCTCGCCGAAGTCGAGAACGCCAATCGCGACATCGAGCGCGAGGTCAACCGACTCGATCTCGACCTTGTCGACGCCACGCAGGAGCGTCTCAAGGGTATGAAGGGTCGCGCCGTCGAGCTTCAGATCGCGAGCCTCGATGACGCGCTCCATATCTTTCTCACCACCGAGCGCACCGGCATCCACAAGGAAGTGCCGGTCGGGCGCAAGGAAATGGCCTTCCTCGTCTTCAAGGCCCGGAGCGCTACCGCCGGCCGCGATCCTGAGGCGCGCCAGCATCTGCAGCGTCTCTACGATATCCTGGTGAAGCCCGTAGCACCCGAACTCAAAGCGGCGCGCGCCGAGGTGCTGATGTTCAACCTGAGCGGCGTGCTGCGCTACGTGCCCTTGGCGGCGCTCCATTCGGGCGAGCGCTATCTGGTCGAGGACTATGCCGTCGCCCTGTCCACCACCGCCGCCAATACGCGCTATGAGGCACTGCCGCGCGAGCGCGGCAAGGCGGCGGGATTTGGCGTGACCAAGCCGCATGAAGGTTTCTCCGCCTTGCCCGGCGTGGCCGAGGAGCTCGAGACGGTATTCGACGGCGCCGACACCAAAGGTTATCTCGCCGGCAAGCCCTTGATGGATGAGGGCTTCAACAGCGAGTCGATGGGCGAAGCACTTAAAGCCAAGCCGCTCTATCTGCATGTCGCGAGCCATTTCCGCCTGGTGCCGGGCGATGCCAGCAATTCGGTGTTGCTTTTGGGCGACGGACGCCGCCTTTCCCTCGACGAGTTCCGCAAGGACGAGCGCTTCCGGCTGACCGATCTCGATTTGCTCACCTTGTCCGCCTGCGAGACGGCGGGCGGGGTCGACCAGACGGGAGCCGAGATCGAAAGCTTCGCCTCCGTCGTGCAGAAGCGCGGCGCCTCCTCGGTATTGGCGACCCTGTGGCCGATCGCCGACAGCTCGACCTCGCTGCTGATGGCGGACTTCTACAAGAACTTCCTGGCGCTGGGCGCCGACAAGGCGACCTCCTTGCGCAAGGCGCAGATCGCCATGCTGAAGGGCGAGCTCAAACCCACGACGCAGGTCACCGCCTCGCGCTCCGCCAGCGAGACGATCGAGACGCCGATCGCCGATACCCTCGCCGACGAGCCCGGCTTCCAGCATCCCTATTTCTGGTCGGCCTTCATCCTGATGGGGAATTGGCTGTAGGCTTCGGCGCCAGCAGATGCCGTCATTTCCCTTCTCCCGCTTGCGGGAGAAGGTGCCCGAAGGGCGGATGAGGGTGTTCTTTCCACGAAACCGGAGGTTGACGCTCTGACTTGAAGTGCCCTCACCCGGCCTTCGGCCACCCTCTCCCGCTCAAGCGCGGGAGAGGGGGAAAATTGGTTTAAGCCTCGTGCCCCGCCGCATACCTGTCCACCACGCGCTGCAGCACCGGCACATAATGCCGGAAGGGCGGCGTCGCCATATCGGGATCCTTGCCGCCCTCGTCCCACAGCCGGACGCGCACGGCTTCCTGGTAAAACGGATTGCGCCGGAATTCCGCCACCTCCGCTGCGCTCATCGCACCGCCCTGCAGTTCGAGCGTATGGCGCGAGGCCGGGCTGAGCTTGCCGTAATAGGTCTCATCGGTGGCGCAGAGATAGCGCTTGGCCGCCACATGCAGGCGCACGCATTCGGTGATCACCGGCGGGAAGAAATGCTCGAGCACCTTGGCCCCCGCCTCATCATGATGATTGTCCTCGGTATCGTCTGGCGAGTAAGGCCCGAACTCGCTGGTATAGTGGCCGATGTCATGCAGGAGTGCGGCCGCGACGAGCTCGTCGCCAGCCCCTTCCCGCTCGGCCAGCACCGCCCCCTGCAGCATATGCTGCGACATGGTGACGGGCTCGCCCAGATAGGACTCGGCACCGCGCCTTTCGAAGATGTCGGCGATGAAGGCGACGATGGTGGATCGGTCGACGGCGAGATCGCTTTTCATGCCGCCTCCTTCTGCTCATGCTCGATCGCGGCGAGCGTCGACAGCAAACCGTCCTTGTCGGCATAGCAGCCCTGGAGCCAGCGCGTGCCGGAACTCGAGAAGGATTTGCGCGCATGCAGCACGCGGGTGTTGTCGACGATGAAGAGCTCGCCGGGCTTGAGCTTGAAGGTCACTTCCATCGCCGGATCCTCGATGATCTCGGCGAAGCGGCGATAGGCGGCGTAGAAGCCCGCCATGTCGTCATAGGGAATGTCGGTGAAGGCCGCGGCCGAACGGTTGTTGAAGCGGATGGCGATCAATTCGCCGTCGGGGCCGAGCTCGATCATCGGCCGCTTGGCCCTTAGCCTGACGCCGGCCGATCCCGCATATTCGAAACGCGCGCTATGACGGGTGAGGAGCGCGAAGCCTTTCGGATCCTCATCGCTGAGCCGCAGCGCCGCGCGGAATCCGTCCACCACCACCGAGTCGCCGCCGTCGACCGTGTTCTCGAGGCAGGCGAGCAACTGCAGCGTCGGTACGGGATCGCGATAGGGATTGTCGGTATGGGCTTGCAGGCCAAGATTTGTGTAAGCGAGATTGTTAGGATTGACCTCGGCGCGCACCTCGAACCATTGGCCATAATTCGTCTCGCGCACATAGCCGAACATCCTTGCGACATCGATCAGCGCGCCGCTCGCCCGCGGCACGCCGGTCATCAGGCCGAAGCCGTAGCGCCGAACACCTGCGAGCCACTGGCCGAAGGCGGCGCGATCCGCCTGGCTCTCCTCATGTCCGACGACCGGCATGCGGGCTTGCAAGCGCCCGTCCCAGGTCTCGATCTCAGGCGCAAGCCAGCCCGCTTTCTGCTCCGGCCTGCGGTCATAGATATGAGCAGCGAGCCACGTCGCCGAATAAGTGACGGCCTTGCCTTCGGGTGCGAAGGTGAGCGTCAGATCGCCTCCGGCGGAAATTTCGGCCGCGGTGATCTTCGTCTCCACCGGAATATCGAGCAAGGTGATCAGGCGCTGCCCGTTGGTAGCGCTGCGCGTGGCACCGTCCGGCGCATTGTCGCGCAGCCATAATGCATGAAAGCGGGCATATTCGCCGGATGTCCAGTCGAGCCCGACGGCCTTGCCGCCGTCGATGAGGGTTGCGTTTTTGAGCGGCATATCGAAGTCCTGGAAGGATGGGCCTGCTTGCATCCTGAGCCCGCCTTTGCCAATATTCAAACAATGGAATTTCCGGCTTTGGCTAAAGAAAAATTATGACAGAGCAAGGTGAGCTTTCCCCGCCGCTGATCTGGCTGAAAGCCTTCGAGGCCGCCGCCCGCCATGCGAGCTTCACGCTCGCCTCCCAGGAACTCGGCCTCACCCAGGCCGCCGTCAGCCAGCAGATCAAGGCGCTGGAAGGCCGCCTCGGCGCCAGGCTGTTCCATCGCCGCCAGCGCGGCGTCGCCCTGACGGCGGAGGGCGCTGCCTATCTTCCCCATATCCAGCAGGCCTTTGCCAGCCTTGGCCGCAGCACCCAGGAGCTGTTCGGCCGGCGCAGCCGGCAGACGATGACGATCCTCTCGCCCATTTCCTTCGCTGCTTTATGGCTCGCCCCCCGCCTGCCTTTGCTCGAGCGCGAAACGGATGGGCTGGGCATTGACATCACCACCATGCACCTGCCCGACGCCTATGAGGCGACCGACGCGGCTTTCGATATCCGCTTCGGCCTCAGCGACTGGCCTGGGCGCACCGCCTATCGCCTCACCAGCGAGAGGCTGACACCGGTGGCGGCACCCGGCGCGCTGAAGGCTCGCGCGAAACAGGCGGCCGACATCTGGCGGCGCCTGCCTCTGCTGACAGTGCGCGGCGCGCGCGAAATGTGGCCCGACTGGTTCGCGCTGGCCGGCGAGCCGCCGCGCGGCGTGGCGCGCTACCGCTTCGACAGTTTCATTGCCGCCATGAGTGCCGCCGAGGCCGGCGCCGGCATTCTCCTGGGCTCCCGCCCGCTGATCGATGCGGCTCTCCGCCGAAAAACCTTGGTGCGGCTGTCGGACTTCGAACTGCAATCTGCCGCCGGCCATTTCCTGACCCATGCCGCCGGACGTCCCCTGAGCCCGGCCCAGGCCGCCTTCCTGGCCGCGCTGACCCGCGCCGCCGCGCAGGAAACGGCCACCCCGCTTGTGTGATCTGCGGGGTTTGCTCAAGCGCCACCTGCTTGCTATAGGCACGCTTCTTCAGAAACGCAGTGTGAGGCTGGCTCCATGGCAAAGATAAAGGTCGCAAATCCGGTGGTCGAGCTGGATGGCGATGAAATGACGCGCATCATCTGGGATCTCATCAAGACGAAGCTGATCCACCCCTATCTCGATGTTCCGCTCGAATATTACGATCTCTCCGTCGAGAATCGCGACAAGACCAAGGACCAGGTCACCATCGACGCCGCCCACGCCATCAAGAAGCATGGCGTCGGCGTCAAATGCGCCACCATCACGCCGGACGAAGGGCGCGTGAAGGAATTCAATCTGCAGCAGATGTGGAAGTCGCCCAACGGCACGATCCGCAACATCCTGGGCGGCGTCATCTTCCGCGAGCCGATCATCTGCTCCAACGTGCCGCGCCTGGTGCCGGGCTGGACCCAGCCGATCATCGTCGGCCGTCATGCCTTCGGCGATCAGTACCGCGCCACCGATTTCAAGTTTCCGGGCAAGGGCAAGCTCACGATCAAATTCGTCGGCGAGGATGGCAAGACCATCGAGCATGAGGTCTTCTCGGCGCCGGGATCCGGCGTCGCTATGGCGATGTACAATCTCGACGAGTCGATCAAGGAATTCGCCCGCGCGTCCTTGAATTACGGCCTCAACCGCAACTATCCGGTCTATCTCTCGACCAAGAACACCATCCTCAAGGTCTATGACGGCCGCTTCAAGGACATCTTCCAGGAAGTCTATGACAGCGAGTTCAAAGCCGAGTTCGAGAAGCGCAAGATCTTCTACGAGCACCGCCTGATCGACGACATGGTGGCCTCGGCGCTGAAGTGGACCGGCGGCTATGTCTGGGCGTGCAAGAACTATGACGGCGACGTGCAGTCCGACACCGTGGCGCAAGGCTTCGGCTCGCTTGGCCTGATGACCTCGGTGCTGATGACGCCGGACGGCAAGACGGTTGAGGCTGAAGCCGCCCACGGCACGGTGACGCGTCATTATCGCCTGCACCAGCAGGGCAAGCAGACCTCGACCAATTCGACGGCCTCGATATTCGCCTGGAGCCGTGGCCTCGCCCATCGCGCCAAGCTCGACAACAACGAGGCGCTCAGAAAATTCGCCGACACGCTGGAAAAGGTGACGGTGGCGACCATCGAGGAAGGCAAGATGACCAAGGACCTCGCGGTTCTGGTCGGCCCCGATCAGGCATGGCTCTCGACCGAGGGCTTCATCGACGCCGTCGACAAGGCGCTGCAGAAGGCGATGGCCTGACTAAGTATCGGCCCGAAAAGTTGCAGACTTTTCGGATCGGCCGATGCGTAAGGAAATCATAGCCCCGAAAAGTTGCAGACTTTTCGGAAGAGGCTATGCGCCATAAGATCGAGGGCCTGCTGACGAAAGTTGGCAGGCCATTTTGATAAGTGAGTAATCCGGCAAGGGAGACGAACATGGCTCGACCGGTCTTCACAGGTGGCTGCCAATGCGGCGCGGTGCGCTACCGCATAGAAGGTCCCTTGGGCCGGGCCGGCATCTGCCATTGCCGCATGTGCCAGAAGGCCTTCGGAAGCTGGGGCGCAGCTTTGGTGTCCGTGCCTGTGGCACAACTCACCTGGAGCCGCGGCCAGCCGTCGGAATTCCGCTCCTCGGCCATCGTGGCGCGCGGCTTCTGCGCCCAATGCGGTACGCCGCTCCACATGAAGGAAGACGGCGATCCCGTTTACGAAATCGCCATCGGATCACTCGACGCCCCGGAACTGGCACCCCCGACCGAACAGTCGGGCGTCGAGGCGGAACTGTCGTGGTTCAAATCCCTGAGCGCGCTGCCGCGCCAGGCGACCGAGGACTACCGCAGTCCTCAGGATATGGCGAAGCTCAGGAGCTTACAGCACCCTGACCATGATACTGAGCGCGCTTCCCGGCGAAGTCAGACCACTGCGCCGAAAAGGAAGCGCGCCAATTAAGTATGTTGGAGCAAATCCTTTTCGCCAAAGTCTTCGACTTTGGCGGGATTTGCTCTGGCCGCCGGAGCGCTGATCGGATGGCTGTCCGCCTTCGCCATCTGGGCGCGCCGGGCCGCGATCTCCGCATGCATGTCCATGATCGAGCGCGAAGCCGTCGTCTCGCATAGAGACGGCACGAAGGCATGCAGGAAGGCCGCCGCTGAGGCCCTGAACAGCCGGCCGCTGAATTTCAGCGCGAACAGCATATGCTCGAAATAGCTTTCACCGACCTTGTGCGGATGGCTGAGAAAGAAGCGCTGGATGATCATGGATGACCCTTTGGGCGAATAGGTGAATTGCCCAATATTCACACGAGATCTGCGGGAATTCGTCCCAATTATGATTGCCGAAGAGGCAAAATTTGGGATAGTATCCCACAATGCTGGACAAAACCGATCGCGCCATCCTCGCCGAGCTGCAGAATGATGCTACCCTCACCGTCGATGCGCTGGCCGAGCGCATCCATCTGTCGCGCAATGCCTGCTGGCGCAGGGTGAAGCAGCTCGAGGAGACGGGTGTCATCAAGGGCCGCGTGGCGCTGCTCGATGCGGGAAAGCTCGGCCTCGGCCTGACCGCCTTCATCGCCATCCGCACCGCCCAGCATGAGGAAAAATGGCTCGAGAAATTCTCCCGTGCGGTGCGCGATTTCCCGGAAATCATCGGCGTCTACCGTACCACCGGCGAGACCGACTATCTGCTCCAGGCGGTGGTCAGCGACATCGCCGGCTATGACCAGCTTTACAAGCGCCTCATAGCCCGCATCGCGCTCACCGATGTCTCGGCGAGTTTCGTGATGGAGAAGATCAAGGAGACGACGGCGCTGCCGCTGGATTAGAGCATCGGACCGAAAAGCTTGTGGTCGGGCTTGACCTGACCATGAGTAGCGGTTTTCGGATAGTCCGATGCGCATATCAAAGAGTTAGAGCGCCGGCCCGATTCTATGAGAGCGTTCGGCGCTCTAAGCCGGTGTGCTTTGCTGAGCGGGTTGCCGCGCGTTCATCGCCGCGCGCAGTGCGGTCTCGACGCGCGGATTCTGCTCCATGAACTTGATCACGTCGGCGGCGTCGAGAACGAGAAGCTCGCAAGTCCGGCGCGCGATCACGGTCGCCGTCCGCTTGACCCGCCCGAGCACGGCGACTTCTCCAAAGAAGTCGCCCTCCTCCAGTATCACGGTTTGATGCGGCAGCACGACCTCGACCTCGCCGGTGGCGATGAAATACATGCTGTCGCCCTCTTCGCCCTTGCGGATGATGATCGTATTGGGTGGAAACTTGCGCGCCCTGAGCAGGCTGACGAGTTCGGCCAGCGCCGCGCCGTCGAGCCCGGCAAAGGCCGGAACGCGCGCCACCATGCCGTAATTGACGATGAAATCGCGCCGGCGGATCTCGGCCAGGAAGCCGGTGGCGATGATGGCGACCGGCAGCGCGAAGAAGACGAGCCCGCCCAGCATAACGAAGCCGGTGAACAGCTTGCCGAGCGGAGTTATTGGAACCACATCGCCATAGCCTACCGTGACGACGGTGACGACTGCCCAGTACATGGCGGCCGGAATGCTGCCGAAATTCACGGGCTGCACGTCATGCTCGATCAGATACATGCCGGTCGCGGCGACGAGCAGGAGGCCGAGCCCGATAAGGCCCGCCGCCATCAGCGGCCGCCACTCGCTCGAAAGCACCCTGCCGACGGTGGCGAGCGCCGGCGAATAGCGGGCCAGGCGGAAGAAGCGCAGCACCTGGAAGATCAGGATCGGCGCCAGGGCATGCGGCCTGACCACCAGCAGGAACAGCGGAACGAGACCGGCGGCATCCAGCAGCATCAGCGGGCTGAGCATGAAGGCCGCAACACCGCGACCATTCTCGCCGCCGAAGACCGGATGCTCGGGCGCCGTCCACAGGCGCGCCGCATACTCGCCGAGAAAGAACAGGCCGAAAGCGAACTCGCCGGCATACAGGTCGCGGAGAATTCCAAGATCGAGCCCCTCGACGGTCGAGGCGACAGCCACCGCGACACTTGCCAGGATGATCAGGATCGAGGCGCGTTCGAACCATAGCGCCGGCCTGTCGCGCTTGATCCCAGGCTCGATGATCTCATACGCCCTGCGGCGGGCGGAGACCGACGCCATCCGACGCTTCCTTTCGGCCGCGATCTCGGGAGCGCGGCGGAAAGGACTATACATTCAAATGGATCAGGCCGCGACGGCGTCCTTGATGGCCTGCAATGCCGCTTCGGCCTTGGACGCATCGGGACCGCCGGCCTGCGCCATGTCCGGCCGTCCGCCGCCGCCCTTGCCGCCCAGCACTTCCGAGCCGATGCGCACGAGGTCGACCGCGTTGAAGCGCTTGATCAGATCCTCGGTGACGCCCACGATGATGCCCGCTCTGCCCTCGTCGTTGAGACCGACCAGAGCCACGACGCCCGACCCGAGCTTGGCCTTGCCGTCATCGACGAGGCCCTTCATGTCCTTCGGGTTAATACCCTTGATCACCCGCGCCATCAGCTTGACGCCGCCCGCTTCGGTGATGCCGTCATCGCCCTTGGCCGATCCGCCGCCGAGCGCCAGCTGTTTCTTGGCCTCGGCGAGCTCGCGCTCGAGCCGCTTGCGCTCATCGAGCAGCGCCTCGATGCGCGGCACGACATCGGCGGGCGTCACGCGCAGCACCGAGGCCGCCGCGTGGACGCGCTTATCCTGGGTGTCGAGATAGCGTTTGGCCGCTTCGCCGGCGAGCGCCTCGACACGGCGCACGCCCGCCGCAGAGGCGCTTTCCGAGACGACCTTGATGAGGCCGATATCGCCGGTGCGCACCGCATGCGTGCCGCCGCACAGTTCGAGCGAATAGATGCGCCGGTTGCCTTCGGGCCGCACACCCATCGACACGACACGCACCTCATCGCCATATTTCTCGCCGAACAGCGCCATGGCGCCTTCGGCAATCGCCTCATCGACGCTCATCAGCCGCGTCGTCACCGGATCGTTCTGCAGCACGATCGCATTCGCCATCGCCTCGACGGCGGCGATTTCTTCGGCGCTCAACGCCTTGTTGTGCGAGAAGTCGAAGCGCAGGCGATCGGGCTCGACGAGCGAGCCCTTCTGCGCCACATGCGAGCCGAGCGTCTCGCGCAGCGCCTCATGCAGGAGATGTGTCGCCGAATGATGCTGGCGGTTGCCGGAGCGGCGCACATGATCGACATCGAGCTCGACCGCATCGCCGGGCTTGAAGGCGCCCTTCTCGACCACGCCCTGATGGACCAGGAGATCGCCGACGCGCTTCTGCGTGTCGGTGACGCGGAACAGCGCGCCGCTGCCTGAGCGGATCACACCGTGATCGCCGGTCTGGCCGCCCGATTCACCATAGAACGGAGTCTGATTGAGGACGATCGCGCCCTTGGCTCCCGCCTTGAGCTCCGGCACTTCCTTGCCCTCGGTGACGACGGTCTGAACGACGCCTTCCGCCTGCTCGGTGTCATAGCCGAGGAATTCGCTCGCCCCGACGCGCTCGCGGATATCGAACCAGATCGTGTCGGTCTTGGCCTCGCCCGAGCCCTTCCAGGCCTGGCGCGCATCCTCGCGCTGCTTCTGCATCGCCTTGTCGAAAGCCTCGACATCGACAGCGATGCCGCGTGGCTTGAGCGCATCCTGCGTGAGATCGAGCGGGAAGCCGTAGGTGTCATAGAGCTTGAAGGCCGTTTCGCCAGAAAAGACGTGGCCCTTGCCGAGAGACGCCGACTCGTCATCGAGGATGCGCAGGCCCCGTTCCAGCGTCTTGCGGAAGCGCGTCTCCTCGAGCTTGAGCGTCTCCTCGATCAGCGCCTCGGCGCGCCCGAGTTCGGGATAGGCGCCGCCCATCTCGCGCACCAATGCGGGCACGAGCTTCCACATCAGCGGTTCCTTGACGCCCAGAAGCTCGGCATGGCGCATGGCGCGGCGCATGATGCGGCGCAGCACGTAGCCGCGGCCCTCATTGGAGGGCAGCACGCCGTCGGCGATGAGAAAGGACGACGCGCGCAAATGATCGGCGATCACCCGGTTCGACGCCTTGTATTTGTCGTCCGCCGGCACATTCGTTTCTTCCACGATCGTCGCGATCAGCGAGCGGAACAGGTCGGTCTCGTAATTGTCATGCGTACCCTGCAGCACCGCCGAGATACGCTCGAGCCCCATGCCGGTGTCGATCGAGGGTCTCGGCAGCGTGATGCGCTCATCCTTCGTCACCTGCTCGAACTGCATGAAGACGAGATTCCATATCTCGATGAAGCGGTCACCATCGGCATCTGCCGAGCCCGGAGGGCCGCCCGCGATCTTGTCGCCATGGTCGAAGAAGATTTCCGAGCACGGTCCGCACGGGCCGGTGTCGCCCATGGCCCAGAAATTGTCCGAGGTCGGGATGCGGATGATGCGGCTTTCGGGAAGGCCGGCGATCTTCTTCCAGAGATCGAAGGCGTCGTCGTCCTCCGAATAAACGGTGACGGTCAACCTGTCCTTGGGTAGGGCATAATCCTTGGTGACGAGCGTCCAGGCCCATTCGATGGCCTCCGGCTTGAAGTAATCGCCGAAGGAGAAATTGCCGAGCATCTCGAAGAAGGTGTGATGGCGCGCGGTATAGCCGACATTGTCGAGGTCGTTGTGCTTGCCGCCGGCACGCACGCATTTCTGCGCGGTGGTGGCGCGTCTGTAGGGGCGTTTCTCCGCCCCGGTGAACACGTTCTTGAACTGCACCATGCCCGAATTGGCGAACATCAATGTCGGATCGTTGCGCGGCACGAGTGGAGAGGAGGCCACGACCTCATGACCCTGCTTCCGGAAGAAGTCGAGGAAGGTGGAGCGGATCTGCGCGAGGCCGGTCATGAGATGGGTCCAAAGTTGAAATCGGGGTGCGCTGTTTTAAGGATTGCGCGTGGTGATGTCTATAAAGACATGGCCTCTCGGGCCGCATTTTGACGGGCCGATCACGCCGAAAAGGCGCCCTCCCGGGGCAAGGAGGACGCCATCGGTGTGAGGCTCACACCAGTAGCCGGCCTGGGGGATGTGAGGGGAGGCCGGAAATCTTGATTTGAAGGCGCCGTGAGCTCAGTCGGCGTCCTCAGCCGAGGTGTTGGTGATCTTGGCCGCGATCAGGCCGGCATTGGCCCGGATCGCCTGCTCGATGGCATTGGCCACGTCGGGATTCTGCTTGAGGAAGGTCTTGGCATTCTCACGCCCCTGCCCGATGCGCTCGCCATTATAGGAGTACCAGGAGCCGGACTTCTCGACGATGCCGGCGGTGACGCCGAGATCGACGAGTTCGCCGACCTTGGAGATGCCTTCGCCATACATGATGTCGAATTCGACCTGTTTGAAGGGCGGCGCCACCTTGTTCTTGACCACCTTGACGCGGGTCTGGTTGCCGACCACTTCCTCACGCTCCTTGATGGCGCCGATGCGGCGGATATCGAGGCGCACGGAAGCGTAGAATTTGAGCGCATTGCCGCCGGTGGTGGTTTCCGGCGAGCCGAACATGACGCCGATCTTCATGCGGATCTGGTTGATGAAGACGACCATGCAGTTCGATTTCGAGATCGAGGCGGTGAGCTTGCGCAGCGCCTGGCTCATCAGGCGGGCCTGAAGGCCCGGCAGAGAATCGCCCATTTCGCCCTCGAGTTCGGCGCGCGGCGTCAGGGCCGCGACCGAATCGACGACCAGCACGTCGATGGCGCCGGAACGCACCAGCGTGTCGGCGATTTCGAGCGCCTGCTCGCCAGTATCGGGCTGCGAAATCAGGAGATCGTCGACATTGACGCCGAGCTTGCGAGCATAGACCGGATCGAGCGCATGTTCGGCGTCGACGAAGGCGCAGATGCCGCCCTTCTTCTGGGCCTCGGCCACCGTCTGCAGCGCGAGCGTGGTCTTGCCCGATGATTCAGGCCCGTAGATTTCGATGACGCGGCCCTTGGGCAGGCCGCCGATGCCAAGCGCGATATCGAGGCCAAGCGAGCCCGTCGAGATCGCCGCGATATCGAGCGACTGGGTGGCGCCCAGCTTCATGATCGAACCCTTGCCGAAAGCGCGTTCGATCTGGCTCAACGCCGCATCCAGAGCCTTGCTCTTATCCATACCTGTATTCTCGACTACCTTAAGATTTGCCTGCCCCATCGTCGCGCTCCTTATTTCACAAGGGTTACGCCGGTGCAAATGAGTCTCGGTCAGCGGCGATGTCTTCACTATGTACTTTTTTTGTTCTCATGGCAAGCGGTAAGTTGAACCGCCCACGACATTAAATCATTGATTTTTATAGAGCAGCGTTGGGGGGGGACCGGAACTGAAAAAGAACAGAAGGGAACAAAACAGTGCTTCCTGACGAATTTAGTTCCAGAAATACTCCCGGCACGCGCCCAAAAAACATCTGGCGAACGCCGGTGGAGCCTCGCCATCGCAGTAAGAAACATAAAGCGAACAGAGAGACAGGGAGCCAAACAGGTGGTACCCGCCTCGCCGTGCACTTTTACGTGCAGTCCCGATTCGGAACCGAACAACCCTCGCGGGCGCCGCCCCACCTTATGACTTTTGCGCATGAGAGCATCCTGAGACCGCAGCGCACTTTCCGCTCCACCGCTCTTGCTCTAGAAGAAGCGCCGGTCACTTGGAGCGCATGATGAACAAGCCTGAAGCCCCGACTTCCCTCAGCCGCGATGTCGCGGCCTTCTTTGCCGAACTGGGTCTGCCTGCCGATAGCCTCACCGCCGGCAATACCGAAATCCACTCGCCGATTACGGGCGAAGTCATCGCCCGCGTCCGCTTCGCCGATGCGGCGGAAGCCAAGGCGGCGATCGGCCGTTCGGCGGAAGCCTTCCGCACATGGCGCCTCGTCCCTGCCCCGGTGCGCGGCGAGTTGATCCGCCAGCTCGGCAATGAGCTGCGCGCCGCCAAGGAAGGCCTGGGCCGCCTCGTCACCATCGAGACCGGCAAGATCCTGTCCGAGGGCTTGGGCGAAGTGCAGGAGATGATCGACATCTGCGATTTCGCCGTCGGCCTGTCGCGCCAGCTCTACGGCCTCACCATGGTGAGTGAGCGCGCCGATCACCGCCTCATGGAGCAGTGGCATCCGCTTGGCCCCACCGGCGTCATCACTGCCTTCAATTTCCCCGTCGCGGTCTGGTCCTGGAACGCGGCTCTCGCTTTGGTCTGTGGCAATCCGGTGATCTGGAAGCCGTCCGAGAAGACGCCGCTGACCGCCATGGCCACGGTGGCCCTGTTCCGCCGCGCCGCCGCGCGGATGGACAATGTCCCGGCCGATCTCGTTACCCTGCTCATTGGCGGGCGCGATGTCGGCGAAGCGCTGGTCGATGACCCGCGCGTGCCCCTGGTTTCGGCCACCGGCTCTACCGGCATGGGCCGCATCGTCGGCGAGCGCCTCGCCCGCCGCTTCGGCCGCGCCATTCTGGAGCTCGGCGGCAACAACGCCGCCATCCTCTGTCCGTCGGCCGATCTCGATCTCGCTCTGCGCGCCACGGCTTTCGCCGCCATCGGCACCGCCGGCCAGCGCTGCACGTCGCTGCGCCGCATCATCGTGCAGGCGAGCGTCTATGACAGTTTCGTGCCGCGCCTGAAGAAGGTCTATGAAACGGTGGCGATCGGCAATCCGATGCAGGCCTCCACCCTCGTCGGCCCGCTCATCGACAGGCGCAGCTACGATGCGATGCAGAAAGCGCTCGCGGCGGCTGCCGCCGCCGGCGGCAAAGTGCATGGCGGCAAGCGCGTGAAAGGCCCGGGCGGCGACGATGCCTATTATGTCGCCCCCGCACTGGTCGAGATGCCGGCCCAGACCGGCCCTGTCCTCGCCGAGACCTTCGCGCCCATTCTCTATGTGATGCGCTATGAGAATTTCGACGAGGCGCTGGCTCTCCATAATGGCGTGCCGCAGGGCCTGTCCTCGGCGATCTTCACCACGGATCTGCGTGAATCCGAGCGCTTCCTCTCGGCGTCGGGCTCCGATTGCGGCCTGGCGAATGTGAATATGGGCTCCTCCGGCGCCGAAATCGGCGGCGCCTTTGGCGGCGAGAAGGAAACCGGCGGCGGCCGCGAATCCGGCTCCGACGCCTGGAAGGCCTATATGCGGCGCGTCACCAGCGCCATCAATTTCGGCCATGCGCTGCCTCTGGCGCAGGGCGTGAAGTTTGATATCTAAAGCATCGGACCGAAAAGTGCGCAGCGGTTTTCGGATAAATCCGATGCGCAAATCAAAGAGATTGCCGGGGAAACTGACATGACGAAGAGAAGCGGCGGCCAGATCCTGGTCGACCAGTTGCTGGTTCAGGGCGTCGAACGGCTCGCCTGCGTGCCGGGCGAAAGCTATCTGGCCGTGCTCGATGCCTTGCACGACGCGAGCATCGACGTGCTGGTCTGCCGCAACGAGGGTGGTGCCGCGATGATGGCGGAAGCCTATGGCAAGCTCACCGGCAGGCCCGGCATCTGCTTCGTCACCCGCGGCCCCGGCGCCACCAATGCCAGTCACGGCATCCATATCGCCGCCCAGGATTCGACCCCGATGATCCTGTTCATCGGCCAGGTCGAGCGCGCCATGCGCGAGCGCGAGGCCTTCCAGGAAGTCGACTACAAGGCTTTCTTCGGCTCGATGGCGAAATGGGTGGTGGAAGTGGACAGCGCCGCCCGCCTGCCGGAGCTGGTGGCGCGCGCCTTCCGCGTCGCCTGCCAGGGCCGCCCGGGCCCGGTCGTCATCGCCCTTCCGGAAGACGTGCTGGTCGAGATGGCGGACGTCGCCGACGCCCCCAAGGTGATACCGGCAGAATCCGCGCCGGCGCCGCAGGACATGAGCCGCTTTGCCAACTTGCTGCGCGACGCGAAGAAGCCGCTCTTCATCCTCGGCGGCTCGCGCTGGAGTGCCGAGGCGCAGAAATCGCTCATCGGCTTTGCAGAGAAGTTCGGCGTCGGCATCACCACCTCCTTCCGCCGCGCCCATCTTTTCCCGTCCGATCATCCCAATTATGTCGGCGATGTCGGCATCGGGCCGAACCCCAGGCTGGCGGCGCGCGTCAAGGAGGCCGATCTCCTGGTGCTCCTGGGCGCCCGCATGTCGGAAATGCCGTCCTCCTCCTACTCGCTCATCGACATCCCCAATCCGCGCCAGACCCTCGTCCATATTCATCCGGGGGCGGAGGAGCTGGGCCGCGTCTATCAGCCCGCCCTCGCCATCCAGGCCTCGCCCAACGCGTTCTGCGCGGCGCTGGCCGATCTGGCGCAACCCAATGACCGCCCATGGGCGGAAGCCACGCGTCAGGCCCACCAGGACTTCCTCGACTGGACCGACAAGCCGGCGAAGCTTCCCGGCAAATTCCAGTATGGCGAGGCGATGAAGTGGCTGCGCGAGCGCCTGCCCGCTGAGGCGATCATCACCAACGGCGCCGGCAATTACGCCATCTGGGTGCATCGCTACTACCGCTTCCGCAAGCTCGGCACGCAAGTGGCGCCGACCTCGGGCTCGATGGGTTATGGCGTGCCCGCCGCCGTGATGGCGAAGCGCCAGTGCCCCGACAGCCCCGTCGTCGCTTTCGCCGGCGACGGCTGCTTCATGATGAACGGCCAGGAATTCGCCACCGCCGTGCAATATGGCATTCCGCTCATCGTGATCGTGCTCGACAACTCGATGTACGGCACCATCCGCATGCATCAGGAACGCGAATATCCGGGCCGCGTCTCGGCCACCGTGTTGAAGAACCCCGACTTCGCCGCTTATGCCAAGGCCTTCGGCGGCCATGGCGAGCGGGTCGAGACGACGGAAGACTTCGCGCCGGCCTTCGAGCGTGCCGTCCAGTCGGGCAAGCCTGCGATCCTGCACTGCATCGTCGATCCCGAGGCGATCACCCCTGCCCGCACGCTGAGCCAGATCCGCGAGGAAGCGGTCAAGGCGGGGAAGTAGCCATTCTCGTGTTGAGAGTGGCCGCTTGCCCATTCGTTATGGCCGCCCGTGAGGCGGCCATTCAGCGCTAATTTACGTGACGACATGTCGATCCTTCGTATATCGGGTTCCACCTGCGCTGGGTTGAACTATCGAAGGGCTTGCCGCCCCCGGAGCGACGCGCCGCACAAATCTGATCCATCTCGAGAGTCCTGAGACATCTGCGCCGCGGCTCCTGGGTCGAGCCATAGACCGCGCTTACGGTGGGGGGCGGCAACCTGCTTGCCTTCAAGTGCCGCAGACCCGCGTGCCGCGCCATGGCTTCGTGAGTTTCGGTGACAGGAGTTTCGGTGACAGTGCATTCAATAGTTCGAGTTTCGGTGACAGTGCATTCAATAGTTCGGCGCACCGAACCGGCGTAGTTGAATGCACTGTCACCGAATTGCCACCGAATTGCCCCTTGTGGGCAGAGGTTAGAAGGCCCGCGCTCTCATGCTGACCAGCCCACGCTCAATAAGCAGCAACTGTCAGGTGACCACCGCTATTGTAAATCTGCACCGAGTATCTAAGCTGGCCAAGCGGTCGTTATCAGCACCGCTTTCTCCATTTCCGCAGAGTCGGCTTTCAGTACCGCGAACAAAGGCACGTCTTCATCGTAGAAACGAAGTCTGACCAAAGAGATTCTTCCTCTTGTGCCGGGAACGAACTCAACAAATATCGAGTTTTTGTCGAAAGTTCTGTTCAATACATGAGAAGTGCCGATAGTACTGACTTCCAATTCCATTGTTGTTGCAGTTGGAAACGGAACTATGATCGCCCTTTGAGCATGTTTATCGAGTAATGGGCGCTTGCCGCTCAAAGCCAATTCAAAGACGTGCGGCCCATCACAGAACGTGAGTTTCGGTGACAGTGCATTCAATAGTTCGGCGCACCGAACCGGCGTAGTTGAATGCACTGTCACCGAATTGCCACCGAATTGCCCCTTGTGGGCAGAGGTTAGAAGGCCCGCGCTCTCATGCTGACCAGCCCACGCTCAATAAGCAGCAACTGTCAGGTGACCGCCGCTATTGTAAATCTGCACCGAGTATCTAAGCTGGCCAAGCGGTCGTTATCAGCACCGCTTTCTCCATTTCCGCAGAGTCGGCTTTCAGTACCGCGAACAAAGGCACGTCTTCATCGTAGAAACGAAGTCTGACCAAAGAGATTCTTCCTCTTGGAGGTTTCGGTGACAGTGCATTCAATAGTTCGGCGAGCCGAAACGGCGTAGTTGAATGCACTGTCACCGAAATACGCGAAACGGCGTAGTTGAATGCACTGTCACCGAAATACGAAATACCGAAACACCAATCGCCATTTAGCGAAACAAAGGATTTCGGTGACAGTGCACTTAATCGCCTGGATTTCGGTGACATGGGATTTCGGTGACAGTGCACTTAATCGCCAGTGCGCTGCTTCGACTTTGGCCCACGTTTGCCAGGCATGAGATCTCGCCCTGTCCTACGCTCGATCCGCCGGAGGAAGGCTGGATCGCCCAGGGGCCGCCCGATTGTCTCAGCGGTCCTAAGCCTGATCATGGCGTCCGCATCCGCTTCCCGCTTCAGCATTTCACCCATATCGGGAAATCGCTCCAGCACCGGCCGCGTCTGCGTGAGTCCGTCCGCGGCGCATCTTAAATAGGCGCGCGCACTCGACCACCGCCAGTCTTGCGCCCGCCCCGCAAGCCGCGCCCTGACCGGATTGAGCATCACATAGACGAGCGCCGCCGCAAGATGGTCCTCGTCCATCACGGCGCAGCCGAAGCGGCCCTGCCAGAAATGGCCGCTGCGTTTGCGTCTGGAGTGGATGACTCCGGCGTGGCGCCGATGAACAGGCGCCAGCGCACGCCGCAAGCCGTCCTCATCGGAGGGCGCCAGGATCAGATGAACATGGTTGGGCATCAGCACCCATGCCCAGCAGGCGACGCAAGCGGCTTTCAGGCTTTCGGCCAGGAAATCGCGATAGAGCGCGTAATCCGCATCGCCGAAGAAGGTTTGCTGGCGGCCATTGCCGCGCTGAGTCACATGGTGCGGCAAACCGGGGACGACGACACGGGCGAGGCGGGCCATGGATCGCAGACTAAACTCGGTAATGCACACCGGTCAATTGAAGCGTACTGCATCAAAACTACAACACGCCAATTAAATGCACTGTCACCGAAATACGAAAACTACAACACATCAATTAAATGCACTGTCACCGAAATACGGTCAATTGAAGCGTACTGCATCAAAACTACAACACGCCAATTAAATGCACTGTCACCGAAATACAAAGCCCCTCTTTCTCATTCGTCGTGGAGTTTCAATGACAATGCATTCAATATGGAGTTTCGGTGACAGGGAGTTTCGGTGACAGTGCATTCAATAGTTCGGGAGTTTCGGAGTTTCGGTGACAGGTTTCGGTGACAGTGCATTCAATAGTTCGGCGAGCCGAAACGGCGTAGTTGAATGCACTGTCACCGAAATACGAAATACCGAAATACCAATCGCCATTTAGCGAAACAATGCCCCTCTTTCTCATTCGTCGACTAACTTGACAGCAGCGGGAAATGCCGCGACGGTAGGCATTATTGCACAATCAACACAACCATCGGTAATTAGGGAGAGAGCAGTGGAACAACTAAGCATTTGGCATTGGCTTCTTGTTTTTATAGTCGTCGCAGTCATAGTTGTTCCATTCTGGAAGATCCTCCCTCGCGCTGGCATCCCGGCGCCGTTTGCCATTCTCGTGCTCATCCCCTTTGTAGCACTCCTCTTTCTGTGGATCCTGGCTTTCAAACGTTGGCCGGGGGACGCATAGAAAGGCGTAAAGTCCGCCACATGTCGCGGACATTGGTCACGGTTTCGGTGACAGTGCACTTAATAGATGTCCGGAGTTTCGGTCTCGGCCGCGCCGATACGGCGTAATTGGCAATTGAATGCACTGTCACCGAAATCTCCAATTGAATGCACTGTCACCGAAATCCCCCAGGAGATGATCCGGTCCCCGCGCCGCTAGACTGTCTCCTTCGCGTGATGAAGATCCTCGCCTACAGTCGTGCTAGCTTCAACCTTCCACTTTACTCAAACAAGATGCGCCGTTCCTGACGGCTCAGCGGCGACCAAAGCTTCGCACCCGCACCGTCACCCCGCCGAGGGTGACCCGTCTTGTTCACCTACCGCCAGGCCTTCTCGGCCAGTTCCTGCAAGTTCGTGACGCTCGTGCCATCCGGCGCGTCGACGACCGCCTCGACCGCGCGTTCAACTTACTCAGGTTTTTTCTTGGTCCGGGTCGCTTTTTGAGCGGGCTTCTTGGACTGGGGGCGGCCTTTGACGCATGACGCTCGATCAGAATAAAACTTGTATGTATCTCGGCATTGATCTGAGCACCACATCACTGAAGAATAGCAGCTCCACACACCAAGGTGGGAGGTGCAGCCACAAATCCTGGCACTTGCAGGGTGGACCACCAAAATCAATGTTGCGCCAATCAGTCCGGCGATGATGAAAGCGCTCTTCATTGGCGCACCTTAGCGTTTCAACCCTCGCAGGATCAGCGCGATTGCATGGCGCAGCTTGGGCAATGTCTGCCCGGGTTTCCAAATCTCTTTGCGGATCGCTTCTAGCGCCGCCTCAAGAGGCATCGCCAACGCGCGCCACTGCAATCGAGATTAGCATGTCTCGCTCAAGGCGTGTAGTCCAGTCCACCCCATCACCGTAATCCCTCGTCAATACCGCCGCCCCACCGTCATCGCGGCGCGGGAATTCCTCGTCGCTGTCGAAGAACACCGCTTCGGGCCCCGCCCCCGTCGCATCGAAGAAACGCGCCACGAAGCAGCGGAACGCCGCGCACAGCGCGATGTCGCAGATCTGCTGGTCGCTGAAGCCCGTCTGGCGCAACCGGTCGATGTCGGCCTGGCCGATGTCGGAAGCGTTGCGCGCGACCTTGCGGGCATAGGCCAGCATCTCGACGTCCTTGGGCGAGAGGCCGGCGGAGCGGAAGTCGCGCTGCGCCGCCAGCACATTCTCCTTCGAACCCAAATCGTCGATCAGGAGCTTGCTGTAGACATAGGAGCAGTAGGTGGACGGCACTTCCTTGGCGGCGATGAGCGTGATGAGCCGCCATTCCCGCATGCCGAGCGAGAAGCCGCCCCGCACCTTGTCGATGAAGGCGGTATAGATCGGCAGCAGGTCCGGCCGTGCCGTGAAGCACTTCGAGGCTTCCATCACGAAGCCGTTCTGCGCCTTCTGCTTTTCATAGATCTCGGCGACCTGGCCGGTCGCCTCCTCTTCCGCGATGGTCTTCAGGAACATCTCTTCCTCCTGTGCTGGCGAGGTAAGATTTCTTTCGACACGCTTTCGCGTCGCACGGCAAATAGGAATTTTCTTCGCTTCAGGCGGCAGTTGCTTTCGCTTTATACCACCCCGCCTTGCCAGGACAGCAATAGAACACGGGATGATTCACCACGGGATGTTTCATCCCGGGTTGTTTCACCCAAGAACGCAAAAAGCGGCAATCCTGCGATTGCCGCTCTTGCGTCACGAGTAGTACCGCTCCCCGGCGCAGGTCATCACCTGTCGCCGCTGTAGTGTCGCCCCCGGATCCCACCTGTGCGCAGATTGAAACACTGCCCCAAACAAATATGATTCGCAAGGGTCAAGTTAAAATTTAGACAGGTTGGCGCAAGCTAGTGTCCCGAATCCGAAGTTCGCCACAGCCAGCAGGACCTTCCGAGCGAACTTCGGATTCGGAAGGACACTAGAAAACCTAATGATTCTAGTGTGCTTTTGAACGCGAAGTTCCTGTCGGTGCAGCCGCCTGATATCACGAACTTCGCGTTTCAGCACGCTAGTCTGAAATGGCCTTACCGGAAGCGGTAGGTGAGGAACATTCCGGTGAAGAACTGGTCGGCCGAGCCCTTGTCCTCGACGATCGGGCTGTCGGCGGCATCACCCACCAGACGCGTATACTGGACGAGCCCGGAAACGCCGACCGCCTCGCTGATCATGTAATTGAGCCCGAGCGCGATGCCGACATCCTTGAAACCGGAGTCGGCCGCGTAACGACTATGCCCGCTCTTCGCCGATTGCGTGCGCGAAACGCCGAAATAACTGTCCATATAGGTGCTGTCCGCCCAACTGGCCGAGGCCTCGACGCTCGAACTCAGCGTTTCCGAAAGCGGTACCGCCACCCCGGTCGCCATCTCGGCCACCATGCCCTCATGGCCACCGCCGACATCCTGGGTCACGGTCAGCGCCGCCGACCAGATGCCGAGCTCGTATTTGAGGAAGCCGCCAAGCTCGATCGCGCCATCGATATCGCCCAGCCCGTCCAGCGCGTTGTTGTCGTCCTCATCGCGTCCGCCGCCATAGCGCGCGAGCGGCCCAGCTGCCAGTCCGTCATAGTTCAACAGATTCAGGCCAACAGATGTGCCTTCGATGAAGACGAAATTGTCATACACGATGGAGGCGAAGGGAAAAGGCTGAAATTCATAATCGTCCGAGCCTTCGTAATCGGGCCCATAGCCGGCGCCTCCGCCGATCACGACGCTCCATTTGCTCGGATTTGACGCGGTGTCAGCCCCCTCCGCGGCCCGAACATTTGTGGCGCCCGTTACAATTCCCGCCGCGCTTGCCATGATTATGAGCCAATTTATGGTAACAGCTGGAGCCAGGGATTTCTTGCAGGCGATGCGGGAAGGCATGGACGCTCCTTGTGAACAACGGTAGCGCCTGTCTAGCGGGCAATCCTGACGAGAGAGTTTCGAGCGGGTTTCGTTATGTTGCAGAACATTACCAAGCGGGCGTCGCGCCGCGCTCTCATGAGCTGGTGCGCGCCATGATAAAGCAGACCAAGCCTCACATTCTGATTGTCGATGACGATCAGCAGATTCGCACCATGCTGGCGCGCTTCCTCGGCGAACACGGCATGCGGGTGACCCAGGCGTCGGACGGCGAACACATGTTCAGGACCATGGAAGCCGGCCGCTTCGACGTCATCGTGCTCGATGTGATGATGCCGGGCGAGGACGGCTTCACTTTGTGCCGAAAACTTCGCAACACCAGCGCCATGCCCCTCATCCTGCTGACCGCGCGCAACAGCGAGACCGACCGCATCGTCGGCCTCGAGCTCGGCGCCGACGACTATGTGACGAAGCCGTTCAATCCGCGCGAGCTCTTGGCCCGCATCCGCGCTTTGCTGCGCCGCGCCAACGGCCAGCCACTGGCCACGCAGCGTCTCGCCAGCGCCGTCTATCAGTTTGCCGGCTGGACGCTCGACACCAGCCGCCGCTCGCTTCTCTCGCCGCAGGGCGCGCTTACCGAGCTGACCACCGGCGAGTTCGATCTCCTGGTCGCCTTTGTCGAACACCCGCAGCGCGTCCTCAACCGCGACCAGTTGCTCGATCTGGCGCGCGGCCGCGTCAGCCTCGCCTTCGACCGCAGCATCGATGTCCAGGTGAGCCGGCTGCGCCGCAAGATCGAGGGCGATCCGAATGCACCGACCCTCATCAAGACGGTGCGCAATGGCGGCTATTTCTTCACCGCGGCCGTCACCGCCGCCGGCGCCCCCGTGACGCCATGAAGCTGCCCCTCTGGTCCAGGCTCAGGCTGGCGCCCAGGCTTGCGATCCTCATCGTCGCCACGACGGTCGCGGTGCAGAGCCTCGAGACCCTGCTCTTCTATGTGTTTCCGCCGCCCGGCTATCTGATTGTCGACCAGGCCTGGCTGGCTGAGGCCAGCCGGGATGCCAGGAATATCGCCGAGGCGGTGCCCGCGGGCGACCGCTTCGCCGCCCTCACCGGCTCGGGACTGACCCGGTGGCTGACATTCGACCTGACGGGCGTTGCGCCCGATTATGCGCAGGACGACCCGACGCGGCTCGAGCGCGAGGTGAAGAGCGCGCTGGTGGGCAAGCTCGGCCTTCCAGCCGCTGACATCCTCGTCAAGACCGAGGACTTCAAGGAGCAGGCGGTCAAAACCAATGTCGCGGTCATCACCGAAATCCCGACCGCCATGGACACCGAGACTCTCATCTCGCGCGACAGCCTCGTCGTCGCGGATCTGCGCATCGGACTGCGTCTTCGCGACGGCAGCTGGCTCCTGATCGGCCCGAACGAAACCGGCGTTTCGTCCCTGCATTATTTGCGCAACATATTGGGTCTCGTCGGCACGCTCTTCTTCGTCGCCGCCTTTTCGATCTGGATGGCGCGCAGTATCGTCAAGCCTGTCACCCAGCTCGCCGCCGCGGCGGAGCGGCTCGGCCGCGAGCGCGAGATGACTCCGATCAGCGGCATGAAGCTGCCGGAATATGCGGCGATCGCCGGCACCTTCAACGAGATGCAGGCGCGCCTCAAGAAATTCGTCGACGAGCGCATGCAGATGCTTGCCGCCATCTCGCACGACCTGCGCACGCCCCTGACCAGGCTCAGGCTTTATGCCGAATGCGTGAAGGACAAGGCCCAGCGCACCCAGATCCTCTCCGACATTTCCGACATGGAGACGATGGTTTCAACCTCGCTCGCCTTCATGAGCGACGACATCCACCGCGAGCCCCACAGCGTCGTCGATGTCGCGAGCCTTCTCATCAGCATATCCGATAATTTCAGCGATGACGGACACAAGGTGGCCTATGAGGGGCCCGATCACGCGCAACTATCCTGTCGCCCGGTGGCACTGAAACGGGCATTCACCAACCTCATCGACAATGGCTGCAAATATGGCGGAGAAGTCAAGCTGTCGCTCACCGACACGACGGCCTCCCTCATCATCGACGTCCGCGACAACGGGCCCGGCATACCGGCCGACCAGGCCGAGCGCGCTTTCGCCCCCTTCCAACGGCTCGAAGCCTCGCGCAATCGCCAGACCGGCGGTACGGGCCTGGGGCTGACCATCGCGCGCGATGTGATCCTCGGCCATGGCGGCGATATCAGGCTGATCAACGACGCCCAAGGCTTCGTCGTGCGCGTCGAGTTGCCGAGACCGCGGGAGTAACGGCGGCCTGGTGCTATCCCCGCCCCGCCAGCACCTTCTCCACCGCGCGCGCCGCGGCGAAGATCTGCTGGTCCTGACCATGCGGCGCCATCAGCATGAAGCCGGTCGGCGCCTCGCCCTCCCGGTGCATCGGCAGAGAGATGCCGCAGCAGTCGAGGAAGTTGCCGGTGAAGGTGTTGCGCAAGGACAGGAAATTGAGGCGCAGATACTCCTCGTCGCGCTCGAGCGCCGAGATCGGCGGCGCCACATTGCAGGTGGTCGGCATCACCAGCGCGTCGAAGCCGGTCATCGCCCGGTTGAACCGGCCGATGAGCTGCCGCCGCATGGTGAGGATCTCGACATAATCGGGCGCCGAGATCTGCGCGCCCGATTCGATGCGCCGGCGCACCCGCTGATCGTAGCCCGCCCCCACTTCGGCGATCTGGGCGCGGTGATGCAGGATGGCCTCGACGGCGGATATGCCGCCCTTGGCGTTGAGCGCCGGCAGTTGCGCCAGTTCATCCAGCGTCACTTCCTCGATCAGGATGCCGGCCCTGCGCAGATCGGCCACCGCGCGCGCGAAGTCGGCCGTGACCGTCTCGTCGATCGTGTCGGCGAAATAGCTGCGCGGCAAAGCGAAACGCAATTCATGCCTGGGCGTCGCGATATGACCGTCCCAATCACCGGCAAGGGCCGCATCGGCGAGCGCACAGCAGTCGACCGTGCGCGCCAAGGGCCCGATGCTGTCGAGCGTCTTAGACAAGGGATAGGCGCCGTCTGTCGGGATACGCCCGGTCGAGGGCTTGTAGCCGACGACGCCGTTATAGGAAGCGGGAATGCGGCACGACCCACCGGTATCCGTGCCGATGGCGAGCGGCACCATGCCGTCGGCGACGGCGACGCCCGCCCCCGAGGACGAGCCGCCCGGAATGCGCCCGGTCTTGCGGTCATAGGGTGAGCGCGGCGTGCCGTAATGCGGGTTGAGGCCGACGCCCGAATAGGCGAACTCTGTCATGTTGTTGCGCCCGACGGCGATGAAGCCCTGCGCCTTGAGGCGGGAGATCGCGGGAGCGTCCGCCTTCGCCTGCGGGGCATTGTTGAGCACCGCCGAGCCCGCCCGCGTCACCTGTCCTTTGAGGTCGAACAGGTCCTTGACGCCGATCGGAATGCCGGCGAAGGGCGGCACCGGCCGGCCTGCCTTGCGCTGCCGGTCATAGAATTGCGCCTGCTCGAGCGCCGCGGCGCCATCGACGCTGAGAAAGGCCCGGGCGCCTTCGCCGGAAGGATCCTGAATGCGCGCCAGCGCGGTTTCGACCAGCGCCTGCGCCGTTACGGCTCCGATGTCGAGATCCTGCGCCAAAGCGCGCAATGGCTTGAACATGTGAAAAACCCTAGCTCCCCATCACCGTCTTGACCGCTTCGGCAAGCTGCTTAAGCGAGAAAGGCTTGGGCAGGAAAGCGAAATCTTCCTCGCCTTCGAGGTTCTTCTCGAAGGCATCCTCGGCATAGCCCGATATGAAGATGATCTTGATCATGACGCCGCGCTTGCGCAATTCCTTGAGCAGCGTCGGCCCGTCCATCTCAGGCATCACCACGTCGGAGATGACGAGACTGATCTCACCGCCCTTCTCGGCGACGATGGCCAGCGCCTCCTCGCCCGATGCGGCCTCGAGCACCGTATAGCCGCGTGAGGCGAGTGCCCGCGAGGCGAAGGCGCGCACCGCATCCTCGTCCTCGACCAGGAGCACCGTGCCCTTGCCGGTATGGTCGGCCCGCTTGGCCTCGGGCTTCTCCTCGCGCGTCTCTTCGACGGCGGCGGCCAGCGGATAATGGCGCGGCAGATAGATGCGGAAGACGGTGCCCTTGCCCACCACGCTGTCGCAGAAGATGAAACCGCCCGTCTGCTTGATGATGCCATAGACGGTCGAGAGCCCAAGCCCGGTGCCCTTGCCGACATCCTTGGTGGAGAAGAACGGCTCCCAGATCTTGTCGACGATTTCCTTGGGGATCCCGGTGCCGGTGTCTTGAACCTCGCATACCACATAGTCGCCCGGCGGCAGCGCCAGACCGCCTGTTTGCAGCGCGCTGACCGCCGCATTCGACGTGCGCACCGTCAGCGTGCCGCCATTGGGCATCGCATCGCGCGCATTGACGGCGAGATTGATGATCACCTGCTCGAACTGGTTCACGTCGACCTTGACCATGCCGAGATCGCGCCCGTGCACCACCTTGAGCTCGACCTTCTCGCCCAATAGCCGGCCGAGCAGATTGCCGAGATCGGCGATCACGTCGGTGAGGGAGAGTACATCAGGACGCAAGGTCTGGCGCCGCGAGAAGGCCAGCAGCTGGCGCACCAGATTGGCGGCGCGGTTGGCATTCTGCTTGATGTTCATGATGTCCGCGAAGGCCGGATCGGTCGGCCGGTGCTTGGCGAGCAGCAGATCCGAGAAGCCGATGATGGCGGTGAGCACGTTGTTGAAGTCGTGCGCGACGCCGCCGGCGAGCTGGCCGATCGCCTGCATCTTCTGGCCCTGCGCCACCTGCACTTCGAGCGACTTGTTCTCCGTCATATCGAGCGCGAAGACGAGGAAGCTCGCCTCCGCCTCGCTGTGGCTCGCGATCATGAACTGCACGGAGCGCGGCGGATCGCTGATCACCGATACGTCCACATGGGTGGATTTGGGCCCCACCCCGCCGACGGCCGAGAGCGCCTCCTTCACCAGGCCGATTTGCGCCGGCGCCACCAGGCTCTCGAGCGCGGCACCGCGCTTGGCCTCGGGCGAGAGCGCCAGAAAGGCGAGATTGGCGTTGCGGATGATGCCGCGGCTGTCGAGCTCGGCGATGCCGATGGGAGCAGTATTGAAGAAGCGTGACAGCCGCGCGTCGGACAGCTGGCTGGCGCCCGCTTCCGCTCCCTTGGGCGGCTGCGGCAGGACCAGGCTGCGCGACGGCTGCAGCCTTCCGTCCTGGTCATGACCGGTGCGGTGGATGATACGCGCCGGGACGCTCCTCCCGTCGCGCGCGATAAGGTCAATGTCAAAGGCTTCCGTGAGCGTCGCCTGGCCCGAGGGCGCGATGCGGGTCAGGAGCTTCTCGCCGGCTTCCGACACGACATCCTTGAGGGTCAAGGCACCGCCGGTCGTCGCTTCGAGATCGAGCCCAAGCCACTCGGCCAGCGTGGCGTTGATATAGGCTATGCGGCCTTCCGCATCGGCCGAGAAGAAGCCGGCCGGCGCCTGATCGAGATAGTTGATGATATACTGGAGATGCGTGAAAGCCGCTTCCTGCTTGGCGCGGTCGGCGCTGATATCCTGATGACGCCACAGCGCGTGGCCGGGGCTGCCCGGCGCCTCGATGGGCGCGACGCTGATCCTGATCCAGACCGGCCGGTCGGGCTTGGCGCCTGGGGCGGAGGAACCGGCATTCAGGCGGATCTCCTCGCTGGCCGCCCGCTTTTCCCGTACCGATTGCGACAGGCGGTAGATATTCTGGGCAAGGTCGGGATAGCCGGCATAGAGATTCTCGATGCCGACGAGGCGGGTAAGGCCCGCCGCCGAGACGAACTTCAGATAGGCGGCATTGCCATAAACGGCGCGGCCACGTTGATCGGTAACGACGCACGCATCGCCCAGCGCGTCTACCAAGCCATTGAAAAAGGCCTGGTTGCGGTCGGAGGGGCCGATATGGACGATGCCGGCGAGATAGCCGAAGAGCACCACGAGCCCGAGAAAGGCCAAGACGGCGCCCGCGACCAGCAGCCAGGCCGGCACGCTTGCCCTCAGTTTCCAGGCGATAGCGGCGCAGGCCACGGCCAGGAGGATGGCCAGGAACAACGACAAAAGCGGCCAGCCCTTGCGGGTGGCGCCCATTGGCCCGGCCTTGACCTCCGTCTGCTTGCTTCCGGCGTCAGTCATCGTCGCCGCAACTTCCCCATCCCGCGAATCGTCTCAGTATAGGCGATTTGAATCATTCGGGAATCCGAAGCCGCAGGCCTTAAGTACAGGGCGAATATTCGCTGGCCCCTGCCCCCATCATTCATGATAGGATACCGCCACGGCGTTTCTAGCAGGAGGCGTAAATGGAATTCTGGACGGCATATTGGAGCTATATCGTGGGGGCTCTGATCGTGCTTGCGGTACTCGTGCTGCTGTTCGTCGTCATCCGCGCTTTGGGCGGTCGCGTGCGCGGCGGCAAAGGCGCCAGACTTGGCATCAGCGAGTATTATGAGATCGATAAGGACCGTCGCCTCGTTCTTGTGCGCCGCGACGATGTTGAGCATCTCGTGCTCATTGGCGGCGCCCAGGAAGTGGTGATCGAGTCCGGGATTCCCCTGGCCTTCGACCGCGACTACGACGAGGGCTTCGCCCGCCCGCCGCTGCGCGCCGATGCCGGTCGCAGCGCGCCGCGGGCCCCGGTCGAGGACCCGGTCACAATGCGTGCCGCGCCGCGTCCGCCGGTCTTCGGCGAAAAGCGTCCGGTGCTGCGCACCGTCGAGCGCGGTGACCCGCAATTGCGCAATCCGGACCGTGACTACGGCCCCGACGACCGGGTCTAACCCGTCGGGCCAAGATACGCGTGCAGCGGCTGTCGGGCGCAAGAGGCCCGACGGCCTTATTATTTATGAGTGAATGGGGGTAAGTTTCAAAACAAGAGCCCGTAAGGGCTGACATGGAGGAAGCATCATGAAGTGGATTTCGAGGGCCTGCGTCTTCGGCCTCGGGCTGATGGCGTCGTGGAGTTCGGCCTTGGCCGATGGCGAGCTCAATATCTACAATTGGGGCGACTACACCAATCCCGAACTCATCAAGAAGTTCGAACAGACCTACAACGTCAAGGTCACGGTCACCGACTATGATTCGAACGATACCGCGCTCGCCAAGATTCGCGTCGGCGGGCACGGCTTTGACATTGTGGTGCCCTCTGCGCAGTTCATTCCGATCTGGATCAAGGAGGGGCTGCTGCTTGAAACCCGCCCCGACCAGATGCCGAATTTCAAGAACATGGACCCGCGCTGGGTCGATGTCTATTTCGATCCCGGTCGCCACTACACCGTGCCGTGGCAATGGGGGACGACCGGCGTCCTCGTCAACACCAAGTATTACAAGGGCGATCCCAATACCTCGGCGATATTCATGGATCCGCCCGAGGAACTCCGGGGCAAGGTCAATGTCGTGCCCGAGATGATGGATGTCATGCATCTGGCGGTGGTTATGTCGGCGGCGAGCCCTGCACCAGCGACAAGGAGATCCTCAAGAAGGTCCGCGACAAGCTGATCGCGGCCAAGCCCTATTGGATTTCGATGGATTATGCCAATGCCGAGAAATACGCGAAGGAAGACATAGCGGCCGGCGTCAACTGGAACGGCTGGTCATTCCGCGCGCGCCTGCAGAATGACAAGCTGGTCTATGGCTATCCGAAGGAAGGCTATCCGATCTGGATGGACAATGTCTCGGTGCTCAAGGACGCGAAGAATCCCGAAAACGCCAAGCTCTTCCAGAATTTCATCATGGCGCCCGAGAATGCCGCGATGATTTCGGCCTTCGCGCGCTATGGCAATGGCATCAAGGGATCGGAAGCCTATATGCCGGCCGACATGATCGGCGCCCCGGAAGTCGACATACCGGCCAAATTCGCGAGCGGCGGCACTTTCATGCACACCTGCCCGCCCGAGATCCAGAAGCTTTATACGGCGATCTGGACTGACGTTACGAAGTGAGGCAAGAAAAATAAGGGTCTGGGATTATTGAGCCTATGGCGGCACTTGCCGCCCTCTGCTCATGAAACGGGTGAGCTATCGGCGCGCGCGGGCGCCGGATCAACCGTCCGCGCCGGCACGGCGATGCCGCCATCCTTGAGCAGCGCCTCGACGGCGCTGCAGGCGAGCCGGCCCGCCTCCTCGGACGAAATGGCCGATGACGTGATGAGGCCGGTCATGCCGTGAGTGAGCGCCCAGATCTTGATGGTGAGCTCGCGCACCTGATGTTCCCTGGCACCCAGGCGGCGCACCGCGTCCTCGAGCACGGCGAAGGCCCGCTCACCCGCTTCCGTCACCGAAGCGCCGACCGCCGGCAGGCCGGAAGAGAACATCGCCTGATAGAAACCAGGCTCCTCCAGCGCGAAAGTATAATAGGCCGACCCCATGCGCGCGAGCGCCTCATAGGGCGATGAGACGCCCTCGGTGGCGGCGAGCAGCCTCTCGCGGAACAGCTTGAAGCCCTCCTCGGCGGTCGCCTCGATGAGGGCATGGCGGTCCCGAAAATGGCGGTAGGGGGCGCTGGGGCTGACGCCTGCGGTGCGCGAGGCCTCGTTGAGGGTGAAGCCCTGCGGCCCATGTTCGGCGATGAGCCGGCGTGCCGCCGCGATCAGCGCCTCCTTGAGGTTTCCGTGATGATAGCCGTGTCGGGCGAATTGCCTGCAGCTCATACCGGGCAAACTACGCGGATCGCCGCCCGCAATCAATCATCGCGATAGACCCGCTCGCGCCGCTCATGGCGTTCTTGCGCCTCGATCGACAAGGTGGCGATAGGGCGGGCGTCGAGCCGGCGCAGGCTGATCGGTTCGCCGGTTTCCTCGCAATATCCATAGGTGCCGTCTTCGATGCGCTTCAGCGCCGCGTCGATCTTGGAGATGAGCTTGCGCTGACGGTCGCGGGTCCTGAGTTCCAGGGAGCGATCGGTCTCGGTCGAGGCCCGGTCGGCCAGATCCGGGAGGATATTATTGTCATCCTGCAGATGCGCCAGCGTCTCGCGGCTTTCCTTCAGGATATCCTCTTTCCAGTTGAGCAGCTTGACCCGAAAGTATTCCCGCTGCCGTTCGTTCATGAACGGTTCGTCTTCTCTTGGTTTGTAGTCTTCTTCGACTTCAACCGCCATCTCCGGCCTCACAAGATCGACTGCATTGCTTGGTGCGGCGGGCTTATAGCGATCCGGGCCTGCTTCGACAATAGCCAAAGAGGGGCTGATCACACGCCAATTCCCACCGTTCCATCACCATGATTCGGAACGCTTTTTCCCAATTCGGGCCATTTGCCCGAATATTGTGACACCCTTGCAAAGACCGTGCCTTTGCAGATGCGGGAGCGAGGCGTCAGCGCGGGATGCGAAAAAGTGGGCACCGGTTTTTCGCGAGAATCCCGCGCTAACATATAAAAATCGATCACGTTTATGAGTTTGGATTGACTCAATCCAAACTCATCGTGATCTATGACCTTCCGCGGCGGATAAAGGGAGTTCCATGCGCTTCGAAGGCACCAAGGACTATGTCGCGACCGGCGATCTGACCATGGCGGTGAACGCGGCGATCGTCCTGGAGCGCCCCCTCCTCGTCAAGGGCGAGCCCGGCACCGGCAAGACGGTGCTGGCCCGGGAAGTCGCCAAAGCGCTGCAGATCCCCCTCATCGAATGGCACATCAAGTCGACGACCAAGGCGCAGCAGGGGCTCTATGAATATGACGCGGTGGGTCGCCTGCGCGATTCGCAGCTGGGCGACGAGCGCGTCCATGACATCCACAACTACATCAAGCGCGGGAAACTCTGGGATGCCTTCACCCACCAGCCGCGACCGGTGCTTCTCATCGACGAGATCGACAAGGCCGATATCGAATTCCCCAACGATCTCCTCCAGGAGCTCGATCGCATGGAATTCTTCGTCTACGAGACGGGCGAGACTATTCTCGCCCAGCAACGCCCTATCGTCATCATCACATCGAACAACGAGAAGGAATTGCCTGACGCCTTCCTGCGTCGCTGCTTCTTTCACTACATCAAATTCCCCGAGCGCGAGACGATGCAGGCCATTGTCGATGTGCATTTCCCCGGCCTCAAGGGCAAGCTCGTCCATGAGGCGCTCAACATCTTCTACGACATCCGCGACGTACCCGGCCTCAAGAAGAAGCCGTCGACCTCCGAGCTGCTCGACTGGATCAAGCTTCTCCTCAATGAGGATGTGACGCCTGAGACCCTGCGCGAGCGCGACCCGCGCAAGTTGATCCCGCCTCTCCATGGCGCGCTTCTGAAGAACGAGCAGGACGTGTCGCTGTTCGAGAAGCTGGCCTTCATGGCGAGACGCGAGGGAAGATGAACTCGGAAACTGACTATCAGATCACAATCACTTGACCGGGCCTACGCAGATATCGTTTATCGCCACAATCTTGCTCACAGTGCCGGCGCGAAGGAGCAAGATCCCATGCGCGTATTCCGAGCCGTCACGCGGCTTTTTACCCTGCTGATATTCGCAACAACAATGACGGCTATATCAATGGCATCCGAACCCGAACTCCACCAGGCCGCCGCCAAAAACGACGTGGCGCGCATCGAGGCCCTTCTCAAAGCGGGGGCGCGCGTCGATGCCCGCGACCAGGCCGAGCGCACCGCCCTTCTCGCCGCCACCCATGCCAATGCGATCGATGCCACGCGCGCGCTCATCGCCGCCGGCGCCGATGTGAACGCCAAGGACAATATCCAGGATTCGCCCTATCTCTATGCCTCGGCCGCCGGCCAAATCGAGATCCTGCGCATGACCCTCAAGGCGGGCGCCGACCTCAAGAGCGTCAACCGCTTCGGCGGCACCGGCCTCATCCCCGCCGCCGAACGCGGCCACATCGAGGTCATCCGTGAGCTGATCAAGGCGGGTGTCGCCATCGATCATGTCAACCGCCTCGGCTGGACGGCGCTGCTCGAGGCCATCATCCTCTCGGATGGGGGACCTACGCATGTCGAGATCGTCAAGCTCCTCATCGAGGCCGGCGCCGATGTGAATCTCGCCGACAAGGACGGCGTCACGCCGCTCAAGCATGCCGAGAAGATGGGTTATCGCGACATCGCAAAGCTCCTCGCGGCCGCGGGTGCGAAGAGTTAGCGCGTGGTGAGCTTAGAAGGAATCGCCTTTCTCAAAGCACCCTCATGCTGAGGTGCGCTCCCGGCTTTGCCGGGAGAGCCTCGAAGCATCCATCAGGATGAAGCGACCCTTCGAGGGCCGCTTCGCGGCCACCTCAGGGTGAGGGTGATAGGCCGAACTAAACGCATCACGCTCTAATCCTTCGCTGTCGCTTCGAGCCATTTCCGGAACGCTTGCACCCGCGGCTTGTTCCAGCGCACTGCAGGACCATAGACGTAATAGTCCTCGGAGGCGCGGCGCAGCGCCATATCGGGAAGCGGACAGACGAGCTCGCCGCTCGCCATCTCATGGCCGAGCAAGGTGAGCTCGCCCATGGCGACGCCCTGCCCCATTACCGCAGCCTGGATCGCCATATCGAGGACCGGGAAGGTCTCGCCGCTCATCGCATCGACATCGCCCACCGAAAACTCCTCCAGCCAGATCTTCCAGTCGCGGCGGTCAGGCGTGGTGTGGAGCAGATTGAAGCCTGCGAGATCGCCGGGTGCGCCGATGCTGCGGCCCTTGAGCAGGCGCGGCGAACACACCGGCGTCATCGTGGCGGGTACGACGAACATCGCCTCGAAGCCCTCGGGACAATCCGGGCCGCAGCCGAAGACGAGATCATAGCCGCCGCCGATCGCCTCCGGCCATTCATAGAGGCCGGTCGTGATATTGACCGTGATTCCGGGATGGCTGGCCCGGAAGCGATCGAGTCTCGGGATCAGCCAGCGGATGGAGAAGCTCGGCTGGCTCAGGAGCCTGAGCTTCGGGGCCTCGGCCGCGACATCGGCGAAGCCCTGGGCGATTGACTTGAAGGCACGCGTCAGGGTCGGGAGCAATTTGCGGCCATGCTCGGTGAGCTCGACCTGGCGCGGCCGGCGGATGAAGAGCGGCAGGCCGAGCTCCTCCTCGAGCAGCTTGACATGGCGGCTGACCGCGCCCTCGGTGACGTGGAGCTCAGCGGCGGCGCGCGCGAAGCTCTGGTGACGCGCCGCCGCCTCGAAGGCGCGCAAGGCATTGAGGGATGGCAGGCGCATGATGGTAAGCCTTAGTTTTCCTGGGCCTTACCCCCAGATAGCTTGCTTTGAATTCACTTTAAAGCGGAACTATCTGGAGGTGGTGAAAGACTCGCGGAAACAGGAGGGTAAGATGCAGAACACGATGGGCGCATGGATCGCCCGCCGCCGCTACCGTCGTGATCTCGGGCGGCAGATCGAGCTTGGCGACTACCTCGTCAAGGATATCGGTCTCAGTCTCGAGGAAGCCTTGAACGAGATCAAGAAACCGTTCTGGCGCGCTTGATCTGGCAGCGCTGTTTACCTATATAGCCGGCGCGAGGACGGCCTCGCCTTTCCAAAATTATGTGCATGGGACGACCCCTGCAGAGAAGCAGAGGTTTCACATGGCCTGGATTTATCTTTTCATTGCCGGTGTGCTCGAGATCGGCTGGGCGATCGGGCTCAAATACACGGAAGGCTTCACCAAGCCTATTCCAACTGTGCTGACTGTCTCGTGCATCATCGTCAGCTTCGCGTTCCTGGGGCTGGCACTCAAGACACTGCCCGTCGGCACCGCCTATGCGATATGGACCGGCGTCGGGGCCGTCGGTACCGCCGTGCTGGGCATTTATCTGTTTGGCGATTCAGCCAACCTAGAGCGTTTTCGTGATTGATGGAATCTGGGGGATTCTCAGGGGGAGGGTTTTCTGATTCCTTGTTCTTGTGGTTGATTCGGCACGAGGACCCCATGGGCAAGCCCTATTCCCAGGATTTACGTGATCGCGTGTTGGCGGCGGTTGACGGCGGGCTGAAGCCCGGCGCGGTGGCTGAGCTGTTTCATGTCGATGTGTCCTACGTCTATAAGATTCTGATCCGGCGTCGGACCAGCGGAATGACGACAGCGCTGCCGTGGGCTGGTGGTCCCCAGCCCAAGCTCAAGGGCCATCATGAAGTTCTACGCCAGCATGTGAGTGAGAACTGTGATGCCACGCTAGCGGAGATCCGGACCTTCTTACTGGCTGAGCATGGTATCGAGGTCAGTGTTGGTTGCCTTTGGAATGCTCTCAAGCAGTTGAAGCTGCCGCTCAAAAAAAGACACAACGCGCCACCGAGCAGGAGCGCGAAGACATCGCCGAAGCGCGCCGAGCCTGGCACGAGGCTCAGAGCGATCTAAACGCGGCGCGCCTTGTCTTCATCGATGAGACCGGCGCTCAAACTAACATGGCACGCCGCTATGGCCGCGCTCCCCGCGGACAGCGCCTGCTGTGCAAAGTCCCGTGGGGACATTGGAAAACGATAACCTTCGTCGCCGCTCTCAGATGCGACGGTATCACCGCACCTGCCGTCTTCGATGGTCCGATGGATGGCGAGTGCTTCCGCGCCTATGTCGAACAGATCCTTGCGCCCACACTCTCAACCGGCGACATCGTCATCATGGACAATCTCGCCAGCCACAAGGTTCCCGGCATCAAGGATGCGATCGAAGCCGCCGGTGCTGCTCTGCGTTACCTGCCCCCTTACTCACCCGATCTCAACCCCATCGAGCAGGCAATCGCCAAGTTCAAATCACACCTGCGAAAGGAAGCTGCCCGTACTCTCGAAACCCTCATCCAGGCTATCGCCCGCACTCTCAACACCTTCACACCGAAAGAGTGCGAAAACTATATCCGCGCCGCTGGCTATCGCCATCAACTATGAAAATGCTCTAGCGAGACTGATCAGCATCGCTGTCATCGTAGCCGGCATCATCGGCTTGAAATTCGCCACCTGACGCGAAACGCGCAATTTCCCTGCTCGACCGAGCAGGGAAATTGCGGTTCTAATCCAAAGCATGCGCCTTGCGCCCGCCCCGCACGATCCGTTCGGCGGGTTCGGTGTCGAGCAGCCTGCGCGCCAGGGCCACGGTGCGCTCCGCGAGATCGGCCGCCCCCTTGTGCAGTTCCTCCGACGTGCGGACTTCAGCGACATTGCGCTCCATGTCCTCCGCCGCCCAGCCGCGCGAATGCGCGATATAGGGAAATTGTGGAAAGTGGAAGCCGAGCTCGGCGAAGAAGCCGAGCATCTGGCCGGCGACGCCCTGTACATTGTCCTGGCCGCCGACGATGATGAAGGACGCCACCTTGTTGCGGATCAGCACGCGATTATGCGTGGTGACCTGGTTCTGGATGCAGTTCATACGCTCCGCCATGCGGAAATAGAGCGAGCTCGCCTGCCCCCAGCGGATCGGGGTCGCGATGATCACCGCATCGGCCCAATGGACCAGCGCCTCGTAGACGGGCGTGAGCTCATCCTTGGGGCGCATCTGGGTGATTGAGCACGGCCAGGTGCAGGCATGCGCCGCTTTCGAATAATAGCCCTCGCAGGCGCGGAATTTGAGATCGTTGAGCTTGATGAGCTGCGTCTCGCAGCCCTGCGCCTCGGCCCCCTTGAGCGCAATCCCGAGAAGATCGTCCGAGCCCGAATAGCGCGGTGCTCCCTTGTCCATGGCCGTGGTCGAGATGCCGGCGACACGGATCGGCCCATCGGCGCGCCGGATCGGCCGCGCCAGGGGATGCGGCTCATGCGGCTTCTTCTGGCGCTTCGTCGGCTTGAGCTGCAGAAGCACGCGGCCATTCTCGACCTTCACCGGAAAGGCCGGCACGCGGTCTTCCTCGAAACCGGGCTCGCCCAGCCCGCTCACCCGGTGGAATTTCCATTGATGCCACGGGCAGACGATATAGTCGCCGTCGAGCGCACCTTCGCCCAGCGGCCCGCCGACATGGTTGCAGGCATTGTGCACGGCGCCGAAGGCGCCATTGACGCAGGAGAGCGCGATCTTGACCGCGCCCGCCTCGATGGGCTTAAGCGTCTGTTGTCCAAGCTCGCTCGCCGAACCAATGTCAATCCACTCCTCGCTCGCGGCCATGTTCGCCTCCTCACTCGCGCATCGCGCGCTTCTTGCGGTCGGCCCGCTCGTCGAGCGCGTCGCGCAATTGCATATGCCAATAGCTCGCCTGGACGCCGATGCGCCCGAATGGTCCGCCCGCCCATTTGGGCGCGAAAGGCGCGAACCGGCGATATTCGTCGTCGCGATCGGCGATGGCGCGTGCCATCAGGATCCCCGCCATGGCGGTGGTGTTCAGACCATGACCGCCGAAGGCGGTGGCGAACCATTGCCCGTCGACGGCGCGTCCGATCAGCGGCATCTTGTGCAACGCATAGCCCATGAGGCCGGACCAGGCATAATCGATCCTGGGATCGCCGAGCTGCGGGAAGACCGACAGCATGTCGCGTTTCAGCATTTCCGCCAGACGCGCCGGCTCGCTGACCCGGGTGGTGATGCGCCCGCCCCACAGAAGCCGTTTGTCGGAAATGAGCCGGTAATAGTCGCCGGCGCGGCGCATGTCGCCGACACCGCAGCGCGTGCGGATCGCGTCCTGCTCCAAGGGCTCGGTCACCGCCACATAGGTGGCGATCGGCAGGACAGCGCGGCCAATGGTCCGGTTGATCCGCCTATCGAGGGAGGACACGCAATGGACGACATGGGGAGCATGGATCTCGGCATGGGCGGTCCGCACGACGAAACCGCCCTTCGCCTTGCGCACCTCGAGCGCCGGTGAGTTCTCATGGATCATGACGCCGCTATGTTGCGCATCGTCGGCGAAAGCCCGCGCATAGCGTATCGGATGGATGAGAAAGCTGTGTGGGTTCTTGAGGCTCTGGAAGTAGCGCTCCGACTGGAGCAGCATGCGGGTCTGCTCGGTCGACAGGAGCTCGAGTCCCTCACTGAAATCGCGCAGCATCATGTCGAGACGGCGGCGCGCGCCCAAGGGATCATCGGTGCGCTGCGCCACCATGATCCCGTCGCCCATACGGATGGTCTGGTCGAGGCGCGCCACTTCGCGCCGGACATATTCGGTGCCATGCGCCGAAAGCCGGTAGAGCGCCTGGGCGTTCCGCAGACCCACCCGCTCGATGATCTCCTCGACGCCGAGCGCGAAGCCGTTGCCGACGAAGCCGCCATTGCGCCCGGAAGCGCCCCAGGCGATGCGCTTGGCCTCGAGCAGGACGGCGATCCGGCCGCGCCGCTGCACCTCCATGGCGGTGGTGAGGCCGGCCAGCCCGCCCCCGATGACGCAGACATCGGCGGCAATGACGCCGCGCGGCGCGGCCTGAGCCTCGCGGCCAGGCGCTGTCGCCTCATACCAGGTCTCGGCGGATCTCTGCGTCATGGTCCCCCCCGAATCTTCGGCTTCCCCGTCATATTACGCAATTCCGCCCTGTTGCGAGAGCCGTTGCTCCCGCCCCCTCCCTTAAGCTATTGAGACCGCTTCCACTTGGATCACGATCACTTCAGGCCGGGTCGGCCTGAAGTGATGTACGTGATCGCAATCTTTAGTTTTGGCGCGTGATCGGACGGAAAACCGGTAGCCACTTTTCCTGATCACGCGCTAGAGCGCTTCCCGCCAGAGTTGCTCGACTTTGGCGATAAGGAAGCGCTCCAGACCATATGTATTCGAGTCCTTCCCGTCGGGAATGGCTCTAGAGGGTGACCGATGCGTTTCAAGACCAGCAGGGAGTTCCGGAGTTGGCCGAACAAGGCCGTGACCGTCTTCGGCATGTCCGGCGTCGGCAAGACGACGCTTGCCGATCTCCTGCAGGACCGCGACTGGTTCCATTATTCGGTCGATTACCGGATCGGCACCCGCTACATGGGAGAGCATATCGTCGACAATTTCAAGCGCGAGGCGATGAAGGTCCCCTTCCTGCGCGACCTCCTGCGATCGGATTCGATCTACATATCCTCCAACATCACCTTCCAGAATCTGGAGCCGCTCTCGACCTATCTCGGCAAGCCCGGCAACCCCGAAAGGGGCGGCATCGACTTCGCCGAATACAAGAAGCGCCAGGCCCAGCACCGCGAAGGCGAGATCCACGCGCTCAAGGACGTGCCTTCCTTCATCGAGCGCTCGCGCGAGATCTATGGATACAGCCACTTCGTCTGCGACTCGGGCGGCAGCCTGTGCGAGGTGGTGGACCCTGAGGATTTCAGCGATCCGGTCCTGCAGTGCCTCGCCGACAATACACTCCTTCTCTATATCGAAGGCACCCCGGCGCATGCCCGCATGCTGGTCGAGCGTTTCCGCAAGGCGCCCAAGCCCATGTATTACCAGCCGCGTTTCCTCGACGAGAAGTGGGCCGAGTACAAGAATATCAATTCGATAGGCGAGGATTGCGAGGTCGATCCCGACGGTTTCGCCGTCTGGGGCTTCGAGCAGCTGCTCCATCACCGCATTCCGCTCTACCAGGCCATCGCCCGCAATTTCGGCTACACGGTGAAGATGGAAGACGTACCCAAAGTGAAGACAGAAGAGGACTTCCTCGATCTCGTGTCGCACGCGATCGACAAGCACTGACCATGCCCATCAAGATCCCGAACGACCTGCCGGCCCGCGCCACCCTCGAGCAAGAGGGTGTCATGGTGATGAGCGAGGAGACCGCCGCCCGCCAGGACATCCGCGCCTTGCGCATCGGCCTGCTCAATCTCATGCCGAACAAGATCAAGACCGAGACGCAATTCGCCCGTCTGGTCGGCGCCACGCCGCTGCAGGTCGAGATGACGCTCATCAAGATGACGCATCACGTGCCGAAGAACACGCCCAACGACCATATCCTCGCTTTCTACCGCGACTGGGAGGATGTGAAGACGGAGAAGTTCGACGGCTTCATCATTACCGGCGCGCCCATCGAGCTTCTCGAATTCACCGACGTCACCTATTGGGACGAGCTGCGGCGCATCTTCGACTGGACGCAGACCAATGTCCATTCGAGCTTCCATATCTGCTGGGGTGCCCAGGCCGGCCTCTATCATTTCCACGGCGTGCCCAAGCACGCTTTGGGGCAGAAGCGCTTCGGCGTCTACCGCCATAAGAACCTGAAACCGGCGTCGCCCTATTTGCGCGGTTTCTCCGATGATTTCTCGATTCCGGTCTCGCGCTGGACCGAGAACCGCCGCGCCGACATCCCGAAGGACAGCGGCCTCGAAATACTGATGGAGTCGGACGAGGCCGGCCTCTGCATGATCGAGGACAAGGCCTGTCGCTCGCTCTACATGTTCAACCATGTCGAATATGACTCGGCCTCGCTCGGCGAGGAATATTGGCGCGACGTGAAGGCCAACAAGCCGATCGAGCTGCCGAAGAACTATTATCCGGGCAACGATCCCCATGCCGTGCCGGAGAACCGCTGGCGCAGCCACGCTCACCTCCTGTTCGGCAACTGGATCAACGAGGTCTATCAGACAACGCCTTTCTCGCTCGCCGATATCGGCAAGTGAGCATCGGGGAGACCGCGCGATGACGCCCCTCCCCGATTTCCGCTCACCTGACTTCCTGCTCGCCCATATGCGCGAGATCATGGATTTCTATTATCCGATCTGCCTCAACCAGGTGGATGGCGGTTACTACAACGAATACCGCGATGACGGCTTCATCACCGACCGGGTGAACCAGCATATCGTCTCGACCACCCGCTTCATCTTCAACTTCTCGCTCGCCGCCGGACTTTTCGGCCGCGCCGATTTCAAGGCGGCCGCCGCGCATGGCCTCGACTATCTGAGCGAGGCGCATCGCGACCCCGATCATGGCGGCTATTTCTGGACCATGACGCGCCGCAGCCCCAATGACGCGACCAAGCATTGCTATGGCCACGCCTTCGTACTTCTCGCTTATGCGATGGGACTGAAGGCAGGGATCGCAGGCAAGCGCGACAAGGTCGAGGAGACCTTTGCCCTTATCGAGCAGCGCTTCTGGGAAGAGGAACACCAGCTCTACAAGGACGAGATCAGCCGCGATTGGAAGACGGTCTCTCCCTATCGCGGCCAGAACGCCAATATGCATATGACCGAGGCCATGCTTGCCGCCTATGAAGCGACGGGTGATGTCAAATATCTCGACCGGGCCGAGACGCTGGCCAGACGCATCTGCGCCGAGCTTCCACGCCAGGCGCAGGGCGTCGTGTGGGAGCATTATGACAAGACGTGGTCGGTCGACTGGGAATACAACAAGGACAATCCGCGCCATCTCTTCCGCCCCTACGGCTATCAACCGGGCCACATGACCGAATGGACGAAGCTCTTGATGGTGTTGGAACGCCATCGCGCACAGGACTGGATGCTGCCGACGGCGATGCATCTCTATGAAACGGCCTTGGCAAAGAGCACCGACATCGCGCATGGCGGAATGCATTACAGCTACGGTCCGGATGATCGTCTCTATGATCTCGACAAATATCACTGGGTGCAGTGCGAGACCTTGGCCGCCGCCGCGGCCCTGGCGGTCAGGACCGGGAAGGAACGCTATTGGCAGGATTACGACCGGCTATGGGCCTATAGCTGGCGTCACTTCGTCGATCACGATTTTGGCTGCTGGTATCGCATCCTGGCGCCGGACGGCCGCAAGCTGAGCGACATCAAGAGCCCCGCCGGCAAGACCGACTATCATTCTTTCGGGGCCTGCTACGAGGTGCTGCGCGTCATCGGCGCCCTAGATCGACTCCTTTAGTAAGCGCGGGATTGTCGCGAAAAACCGGTGTCCACTTTTTCGCATCCCGCGCTATCCTGATCGCTGTCGCTCACCTGTCACAAAGGCGCTATACTTCGTCCCGCCATGCTTCGCCTCCTTCTGCTTAGGCACGCCAAATCGAGCTGGACCGATCCCGGCCTCGACGATCACGACCGCCCGCTCAATACACGCGGTCAGAAATCCGCGCCGTTGATCGGCCGCTTCATGCGCGAGCATAAACTCAATCCCGATCTGGTCCTCTGCTCGCCGGCACGCCGGGCCCGCGAGACATGGAAGCTGGCTTCCGCCCAGCTGCGCAGCGCGCCCCGTCTTCTGATGGAGGACGGGCTCTATGACTTCGGCAATGGCGGGCGCATTCTCGACACCGTGCGCGCCAAGGCCGACAGCGCCAAGACGGTCCTCGTTGTCGGCCACAATCCTTCGATCGAGCGCCTCGCCCAGCGCCTCGTCGGCAAGGGCGACGCCAAATTGCGCAAACGCCTTGCCGAGAAATATCCGACCGGCGCTTTGGTCGAAATCAGCTTCGACGCAAAGGAATGGAAGGATATCGAGGACGGTAAGGGCACGCTTTCCGCCTTCGTCCGGCCGCGCGATCTCGTAAAGGAAGCAACAACTTAGCCCTTGCGTCCGGCGGCTCATGCCCCCAACTATGGGGCAAATCTGGACCATGACGCATTGAAACGGACTTCCCTCATCGACAGCGCGCGCATCGCGGCGGGCGGCCTCAAGGACTTTGCGTCGGGTCTCGCCACGCCCACTTTGCGCCTCGGCGTCACCGGCCTCGCGCGCGCCGGCAAGACTGTCTTCATCACCGCGTTCGTCCACGCGCTCCTCAACCAGACACGGCTTCCCCTTTTCGATGCGCAGGCGCAGGGCCGCATCACCCGCGCCTATCTCGAGCCGCAGCCCGACGACGACCTGCCGCGCTTCGCCTATGAAGACCATCTCGCGGCCTTGACCGCCGATGAGCGGCGCTGGCCGGAAAGCACCCGCCGCATCAGCCAGCTGCGCCTCACTCTCGATTACACGCCGCAAGGCTTCGTGGCCCGCAATCTCGGCCGCGACCGTCTCCATATCGACATCGTCGATTATCCCGGCGAATGGCTGCTCGATCTGCCTTTGCTCGGTCTCACCTATCAGGAATGGTCGGCACATACCGTGGCTTCGAGCCGGCTGCCGCCGCGGCTCGCATTGGCGCATGATTGGCATGGCCTGCTGTCGGCGCTCGATCCTTCGAAGCCCGCCGAGGAGCGGCAGGCCCAGAAGGCGGCGGAGCTCTTCACCTCCTATCTTGCCCGCGGTCGCGGCAGCGACGTCTCCCTGTCGTCACTGCCGCCGGGCCGTTTCCTGATGCCGGGCGATCTCGCGGGCTCGCCCCTTCTCACTTTCTCGCCGCTCGATGTGACGCCCGACGCCGCCTTCCCGCGCGGCTCGCTCGGCGCATTGATGGCACGGCGCTACGACTCCTATGTGGCAAAGGTGGTGAAGCCGTTCTTCTTCGGCCATTTCGCCCGCCTCGATCGCCAGATCATCCTCGTCGACGCCTTGACCGCGCTCAATGCCGGCGCCGATGCCATGCGCGATCTGCAGAAAGCCCTCATCGATGTGCTCGCGGCATTTCGCCAGGGCGCCAACAGCTGGACATCGGCGCTCGTCGGTCGCCGCATCGACCGCATCGTTTTCGCTGCCGCCAAGGCCGATCTCATTCATCATTCGAGCCACGACCGCCTCGAGGCGATCCTGGAGCTCATCGTGAAGGACGCCGCAGCGCGCGCCGAGTATTCGGGAGCCGGTATCGACATCGCGGCGCTCGCCGCCATACGCGCCACGCGTGAGGCGACGCTGCGCCAGAAGGGCGAGGACCTCGCCTGCATCGTCGGCATCCCGCAAAAAGGTGAGACGATCGGCAAGGAAACATTCGAGGGCGAGACCGAAGTGGCGATCTTCCCCGGCGATCTGCCGGCCAATCCCGAGGAGGCCTTGCGCGGTGGTCTCGAAGGCGCGCTGCGTTTCGTAAAATTCCGCCCGCCTTTGACAGTAGGCAAGAGCTTTCCTCATATTCGCCTCGATCGCACGCTCGAATTCCTGTTGGGAGATCGCTTTAGATGAGTGACGATCACCGCAGGCCGCAGGCCTTCCGCATCGATCCCGCTCCGCGCCCCGAAAAGGTGCGCCGGGCGCCGCGCGCCATTCATGGCAAGATCAAGTTCGATGAGGACCCAGGCGGCCAGGAACTGGTCGTGGTGCCGCCCGCGCCGCTGCCCTCCTCGCGCGGCCTGAAATGGGGCTCGCTCCTCATCTCGGCGCTGTTCGGACTGTTCGTGCTCTGGGCCGGGCTTTCGGCCTCCAACCTCATCGAGCAGCTCTTCCAACGCTCCGTCTATCTGGGCTGGCTCGGCGCCGGCCTTGCCGGCGTGGCCGCGCTCGCTGTGCTCGCCATCATCATCCGTGAGATCTGGGGCCTGCTGCGCCTCAACCGCATCGAGCATGTCCAGGCCGATGCGGCGCGCGCCCTCAATCACGACGATGACGAAGCGGCGAAGCGCGTGATCGCGGCGCTCAGATCCGTCTATCGCGGCCGGCACGATGCTTCCTGGGGTCTGAAGGTTCTCGCCGAGCATGAGAGCGACGTCATGGACGCCAAGGACCGCATCCGGCTCGCCGATCGCGATCTGGTGAGCGGGTTCGACGCCGAGACGCATCGCATCATCGCCCGCCGCAGCCGCCGCGTGACCCTGCTCACGGCGGTGACGCCGGCCGCGGCCTTCGATATTCTCTTCGTCGCCGCCCAGAATTTGCGCATGCTGCGCGAGATCGCCACGCTTTATGGCGGTCGCCCCTCGACACTCGCCACCCTCAAGCTCGCCCGCATGGTCATCGGTCATCTGGCGGTCACCGGCGGCCTTGCACTGTCCGACAACCTCATTCAGCATGTCGTCGGCAAGGGCCTGATCGGCCGCCTGTCGGCGCGTTTTGGCGAAGGCGCGGTCAATGGTATCCTCACCGCGCGTATCGGCCTCGCCGCCCGCGATGTCTGCCGCCCCATTCCGCAGGAGGCCGAGGCCAAGGAGACGCTGACGAGCCTGGCCCGCGAACTGTTGAACTTTGGCGGTGAGCCCAAAGACAAAGACAATGCCACGCCCACGTCTTAACCTTGCGATGCAGCGCAGCCACGATCTACGCAACGCGTTGCACACGGTCATTCTGGTCGGCGGATCGGCTCTCCTGGTCGCCGCCATCGCCTGGACGGTGCTCGGCCCGACCGGCCTTGTCTGGGCAGCGATCCTCGGCGCTTTCGGTCTGTGGACGATGGGACGCGTGTCGCCGAAGATGGTGCTAGGTCTCTACAAGGCGCGCGCTCTGTCGCCGGACGAACTGCCCGACATCCATCATGTGGTGCGCGAGCTGGCGCGGCGCGCCGACCTGCCGTCAATCCCGCAGCTCTATTACGTGCCGAGCAAGATGCTCAACGCCTTCGCCGTCGGCACGCCGCAGGATTCGGCGATCGCCGTCACCGACGGCCTGATCCGCGCGATGACCATGCGCCAGCTCGCCGGCATCCTCGCCCATGAGACCTCGCATATCAAATCGGGCGATCTCCGGGTGATGGCGCTTGCGGATGTATTGACGCGCATCACCAGCTCGATGTCCATCCTTGGCCTGATCGGCATACCGGCGCTCTTCGGTGCCGGGATCGATATCCCCTGGATCGGACTCCTGCTCCTGATCTTCGCGCCCACATTGGGCGGCCTCCTTCAGCTCGGTCTGTCGCGCACCCGCGAATATGACGCCGATCTGGACGGCGCCGCCTTGACCGGCGATCCGGCCGGCCTTGCTTCCGCGCTCGAGACTCTGGAGCGCCGGCAGGGTCGCGTCTGGGAAGGCTTGTTCCCGGCCGGGCGCGTGCCTAATCCGTCGCTGCTCCGCACCCATCCTGTGACTGCGGACAGAGTGGCGCGGCTTCTGGCACTCGCCGGCGAGCCCGACACGCAGATAGCACTCACCGCCACCCGGCCCGTGCCCGGCCCGTCACTCGTCCCGCCGATCCGCAATCCGCGCATTCACTGGCACCGCATGGGGATATGGTACTAGGGATTGTCTATGATTTGCTCGCCCAGCCACGTCGCCGTTCTTGTTCCTTCCATTCTCAAGGCTGCCGATCATTTTCGGCAGATCGGGTTTGAGATCGGAGAAGAAGAGGTCTTCCCGGAAACTCGGGAAATCTACGTTCAAGGCAATGAACGAAACGCGCTCCTCCTGATGGAGGCGAGAGATACTGGTTCCTACCGGAGAGCCTTGCAAAAACGGGGGCCCGGGCTACACCATCTGGCTATCGACGTCTTGGACCTCAACGGGTTTCTGGGCTCGATATCCCGATCGGGCTGGCTCCTGCATCTCAACAGCCTGAAATCCATGGAGGATAGCCGCACTGCCTATCTCGCAAGACCCGGCTTTCCGGCTTTGATTGAAGTGCAGGAAAAGGCGAAATTGATGGACGGCCCTCTCTTCGTAGACGGCGTATCGTTGAAATTCGATCCTGTCTTCACGCGCCTGGTAAAATCGGTGGGCCTCGACCAGACTGTGAAGCCGGCTCCACGAAGTCCTTCTCTGAGCATTCGAGGCAAGCATATCGAATTAGAGACCCTGTATTAGCCACGAACCATGTTTTTGACTTTCTTCCATGAGCTCAAAGCTTCCGGCGTGCCCGTCACGCTCAAGGAATATCTCACTCTCATGGAAGCAATGGATGCGGGGCTTGCCCGCTTTGCGGTCGAGGACTTTTATTATTTGTCGCGCGCCGCTCTGGTGAAGGACGAGCGCAATCTGGACAAGTTCGACCGCGTCTTCGGCCACGTCTTCAAGGGCCTCGAAGCTTCGGCCGATGCGCTCCTCGCCGAGATCCCGGAGGAATGGCTGCGCAAGTTGACTGAGAAGTTCCTGACCGAAGAGGAGAAGAAACTCATCGAGGCCCTGGGCGGCTGGGACCGGATCATGGAGGAACTGAAGAAGCGCCTCGCCGAGCAGAAAGGCCGCCATCAGGGCGGCAATAAGTGGATCGGCACCGCCGGTACGTCGCCTTTCGGCGCCTACGGCTACAATCCCGAAGGCGTGCGCATCGGCCAGGACACAAATCGCAACAACCGCGCCGTCAAGGTGTGGGACCGCCGCGAATACAAGGATCTCGACGACACGGTCGAGCTCGGCACGCGCAACATCAAGATGGCGCTCCGACGCCTGCGCAAATTCGCGCGCGAGGGTGCGCCCGAGGAGCTCGATCTCGACGGCACGATTCGCTCGACCGCCAATAAAGGCTATCTCGATCTCAAACTCGTGCCGGAGCGCCGCAATACGGTGAAGGTGCTTCTGTTCTTCGATGTCGGCGGCTCGATGGACCCGTTCATCCGCCTGTGCGAGGAGCTGTTCTCGGCGGCGCGCGCCGAGTTCAAGCACATGGAGTATTTCTACTTCCACAACTGCCTCTACGAGCGGGTATGGCGCAGCAACCGCCGCCGCCATGACGATCCGCTGGATACCTGGCAGGTGCTGCATACTTACCCGTCGGATTACAAAGTAATCTTCATTGGCGATGCCGCCATGTCGCCTTACGAGCTCACTCATCCCGGCGGCTCGGTCGAACATTACAATGATGAGCCCGGCATGACGTGGCTGCAGCGGGTAGCCCACATCTATCCCAAGGTGATCTGGCTCAATCCCTCGCCGGAGAAGCACTGGGGCTATTCGGCTTCGACCGATCTCATCCGCCGCCTCTTCACGGGCCGCATGTTTCCGTTGACGCTCGATGGACTCGACAAGGCCATGCGGGAACTTACGCACTAGATCACGATGAGTTTGGATTGAATCAATCCAAACTCATAAACGTGATCGCTTCTTATATGTTAGCGCGGGATTCTAGCGAAAAACCGGTGCCCACTTTTTCGCATCCCGCGCGAGCATGATCCGGAAAGCTTGTGGTCGGGCTTGACCCGACCATGCGAAGCGGTTTTCCGAAAAAGACCATGCGCAAACAAAAAGATAAAGCGCGAGGGCTGCTCGTCCCGAAGCCATCACGCTTTGGATCACGATCGTCAGACCGATTGAATGAACTGTTTGTGATCGGAGTATTCGGCGACGGAACGGCCGATGTCCATTCGTCTTGAGTCCATCCCGCAACTCAGGAGATCAATCAGAATGCCCAGCAAAGCGATGCTCGCTCTCGCCGCCCTCGCGATAACCGCTATTGGCGCCGGCGCCCTTTCCAATATCGCTTCGGCCGATGAAGGCGGCGACGGGTGGCGTGGCCGCCATGGCAATGGCGGTATGATGAGGAACTTCATGGAACGCTACGACGCCAATAAGGACGGTAAGGTGAGTCAGGAGGAGATCGATACCAACCGGGCTGAGTGGTTTGCCAAGTTCGACGTCGACAAAAATGGCACGCTGAGCCTCCAGGAATTCGAGGCGCTGTGGATGGAAGCCCACCGGGTCGAAATGGTCCGCGCGTTCCAGAAGCTCGATCCCAACGGTGACGCCGTAGTGACCCTTGAGGAATACAAGGAGCCGCTATCCCGTTTTGTCGCAAATCGGGATCGCAATGGCGACGGGGTGATCAGCAAGGACGACCGCCGCAAAGGCATGGAACTCAAGCGCCGTGACGGGGACCGGAAAGACCGCAAGGATGATGACGATAGCTCAAAACAGCAATAAGTGACGGCGACAGGGCGGTCCGTTTCGGCACATTCCGGTGCCCGGACCGCCTTTTTTACCCAAAGGAGTTCCTGTCTAAACTTTTTTTAATGTTCGATGGCATCCTGGCAATCAAGTTGCAGTGATTTGCTGCGACTGTGCGCGTCTCGCACAACAGGTCAGGATTCGCATGCAACCTCAGAGGGAAACTGGGCTTACGGCCTTCGCCCAGGATGTGGCCATCGACCGCCCGTCCCCGTTGGCCCCGGTTATTCCGCTGAAGGGTCAAATCTCGCTTGCGGCGGATATGCCCGCGATCGAAGGGCTTGCCGAGGACTGGCGTCGCCTGCATGCGAAAGCAGCCCTCTCCCACAACGTGTTCCAGAGCGCGGATTGGTGTCTGGCCTGGTCACGCCACTATGCCAAGCCGGAACATGGCATCGAGCCCTGCGTCGTCACTGGCTATCAGGATGGCGCCCTCGTCTTCCTGTGGCCCCTCATGAAAGTGCGCAAAGGACCCTTCACGCTCCTGCGCTGGCTGTCCGACCCCTTCGCTCAATATGGCGACATCGTGGTTGCGCCCGGAATCGACGCCGGGCCCTGGTGTCGGGGGGCCGTTGAGCTGCTGCGCAGGGTCAACGGCATCGACAGCCTGCGCCTGCGCCACGTGCGCGCCGACGCCGCGGTCCTCCCGTTTCTGCGCGACCATTTCCACCGCGCCGGCGAAACCGGTGAGGCGCCATTTCTTGACCTCGCCGCCTATCCGACCGAGGCCGACTATGACAGGCGCTACAGCCGCGAGCAGCGCAAGCGGCGCGGCAAGATCCGGAAATCCCTCGAGGCCATGGGACCGGTCGAATTCGGGACACTGCCGCCCGGGAGCCTGATGGATCGCGCCATCGCGGAGGCTATCACCCATAAGCGACGCTGGCTGGCGGAGCGCGGTCTCTACAGCCAGCCCTTGATGTGCGCTTTGCTCGAACCTTTCCTGCGCGAACTATCCGGCATGACCGGCGGCGCCATCTCGCTCGTCACCTCCTGTCTCAAGGCCGGCAACCGCCCGATCTCCTGGGAGATAGGCCTTCGCTGCGGCACGACGCATTATGGTTTCATCA